>CALCCA010000190.1 GCA_937899725.1 uncultured Halomicronema sp. | reverse complement strand
GATAACCGGATATTTTTGAACTACCGTCTCACTTGAGACTGGTGCAAGATCTGAGTTTAATGCATTGAATATTGGCAGTGCCTTTTGCCTTCAAGGCACTGGAGATGTCAGAATGCCGAGTCTCATTGCTGTCTTCTTAAGCTGGTTGGGTTTTGTGCCGTTGACCCATATTCTGACTTTCGCCCAGGGGGAAGGGTTGGTTGATGGATTGCCACAGTTCGGGGTCGGGGTGTTCGGCGGCTGGACTGCCGCAACTTTGTTCACTCTGGCGCTGAGTTCATGCCTGTTCTGGCGATGGCGATTTGGGGGTTGTAAAAAGTTAACTTGAACGTAGAGTAAAGCCTGGTTTTAGATTTACTCTTCTCACAAATCTCCCTGAATCGAAACAAGAACTGCTGGACGCTCAATCCACTACGGTTCGCTGAGCCAAATAATCGTCAATGTGTTGAGCGTGATCGTGGGCCAGACTGAGTGCGGCTAAATCTGTCCAGTGAAAGGTATTAACTGCGAGAACTTCAGCCGGGTCGTTGATGCAAGGAGTGCCCGTGGCAAATACCTCGATTGCGACGCAGACTGAGTGAAAACGGCTATCACGTTGGGGCGAAGAATATATGCCCACTAGCCGCCCCACTTGAGAAATTTGCAGACCCGTTTCTTCTGCCAGTTCGCGACGAGCTGACGCTGTAATGGTCTCACCCCAGTCAATCAAGCCCCCCGGTAGCCCCCAAAGCCCAGAATCGCGGCGCTGCATCAGCACCACACGGCCATCGGGCATAATGGGAATCACACAGACCCCCAGAATTGGACGCCGCAACAGCAGACCCAGCAAAACTCGGGCGGCCCGCTGCAGTGACTCGAACCAAATGAGGCCGCTGAATACCCCGTTAAGCATCGGCAGCGAGCTCAGCAATATCTTTGAGCACTTCTTGGGCGTGGGGTTCGGGCTTAACCTTGCGATAAACCTTGGCGAGTTTGCCATCGGGCGCAATGATAAAGGTGCTGCGGGTGATGCCCATGTATTCTTTACCCATAAACTTTTTAAGCCCGTAGCTACCGTATTGCTCAGCGATCGCGCCCCCCTCGTCAACTAACAGGGGAAACGGCAGCTCGTACTTCGTCGCAAATTTGGTGTGGGATTTTGCATCATCGGTGCTGACACCCAACACGACGACATCACTATTTTGATACTCCGCATAGGCGTCTCTAAAGCCACAGGCTTCTTTGGTGCAGCCTGGCGTGTTGTCACGGGGGTAAAAATAGAGCACCACCCACTTGCCCTGAAAATCAGCCAGCTGAACACTCTGGCCATCAGCATCGGGCAGTTCAAACGGTGGCGCAGCATCGCCAGCAGTCAAGACCATAGAGACTCATTAGTGAAAGAACGTATTGCCATCTTATAACGCCCACACCGCAGTCAAGGTGCGCTAAAGTAAACCCATAACGAATTCGCTTTAGCAAGCACGATCCCCTACTGGTATAGGGTTGTAGACCCATGAGTTAAGGTGAAAACACCTTGAGAGCATACAGCAATGACATTGGCGAACCGCTGCGTCAACGCATCAAGCCTGAAGTCATTGTGCTTAAAAACATCCCGATTTTGTCTGATCGTATCCACGCTACTTGAGAACGCTATGAGTGCAACTGTACAAATTAATCCCATGCTGATTGGTCAAGGGCTGCCGCCCTTTGATCAGATTCAACCTGAGCAGATTGTGCCAGGAGTTGAGGCGCTCTTAGCCGCCTTAAACGCCGACCTAGAGCAGCTAGAAACGACGGTTGAGCCGACTTGGTCAGGGTTAGTCGAGCCGCTCACCCAGATCGAAGAGCGTCTGACCTGGAGTTGGGGCATCGTGGGTCACCTAATGGGGGTAAAAAACAGCCCTGAACTGCGGGCCGCCTATGAAGCGATTCAATCGCCGCTGGTGCAATTTGCGAATCGATTAGGGCAGAGTCAGCCGTTGTATGCGGCCTATAAGGAGATGCGCGCTAGCCATCAGTGGGACGAGCTGACTGCAGCCCAGCAGCGGATTGTCGAAGCAGCCATCCGCGATGCCGAGTTGTCAGGCGTGGGATTGACGGGTGAAGTCAAAGCGACCTTCAACCAAATTCAGCAAGAATTGGCGGAACTTTCGACCCAGTTTTCGAACCACGTTCTGGATGCGACTAAAGCTTTTGGCTTGCAGCTAACCACCGCTGAGGAGCGGGAGGGACTACCCCAAAGCTTGTTGGCTCAAGCGGCTCAGGCGGCTAAAGCTGCTGGTCATGACGAAGCGACAGCGACTCAAGGGCCCTGGCTGATTACCCTCGATGCACCGAGCTATGTGCCTTTTTTGCAGCATAGCCGTCGCCGTGATCTGCGCGAACAGGTCTATCGCGCGTTTGTGACCCGTGCCGCTGCGGGCGAACTCGATAACCAACCCATTATCGAGCGGACGTTGGTGCTGCGGCAGCAGATGGCCGAAATTTTGAGCTACGACACCTATGCGGAATTGAGCATTGCCCGCAAGATGGCTCCGTCGGTGGCGGCTGTGGAACAACTGATGGAAGAGTTGCGCAGCGCCAGCTACGAGACCGCCACGGTGGAATTGGCCGAGCTGACCGACTTTGCCCGCGATCGCGGCTTTGAGGCAGACCCCAAACAGTGGGATGTGCCTTTTTGGGCCGAGCGGATGCGCGAAGAACAGTACGGCCTGAATGATGAAGAGCTGCGCCCTTACTTTCCGCTGCCGCAGGTGTTAGACGGTCTATTCACGCTGGCGCATCGCTTGTTTGGCGTGACGATCGCCGCTGTTGATGGTGAGGCGCCGGTCTGGCACCCCGATGTGCGGTACTTCCAGGTGCAGGGTGAAAGTGGTGAGGCGATCGCCCACTTCTATCTCGATCCGTACAGCCGCCCAGCAGAAAAACGAGGCGGCGCTTGGATGGATTTCTGCGTCAATCGCGGCAAGATCAAGGACCAAATCCGGCTACCGGTAGCTTACCTGGTGTGTAACCAGTCGTCACCGGTTGATGGCAAGCCAAGCCTGATGAACTTCCGCGAGGTCGAGACGCTCTTCCATGAGTTTGGTCATGGTCTGCAACATATGCTGACGACGGTTGACTATTCTGGCGCGGCGGGCATCAACAATGTGGAATGGGATGCGGTCGAACTGCCCAGCCAGTTTATGGAAAACTGGTGCTATCACCGGGAGACGCTACTACAGCTAGCGCGCCACTATGAAACGGGAGAACCACTCCCCGATGAGCTGTTCCAAAAGATTTTGGCCGCCCGCAACTTTATGACGGGCAGTGCGATCTTGCGGCAGGTGAGCATGGGCTGGCTCGACATCGAGCTGCATCATCGCTATCAGCCCAGCGGTGACGAAACCATTTGGGACGTGCGCAATCGTCTGGCTGAAACCACCACGATCTTGCCACCATTGCCTGAAGATGCCTTTCTCTGTGCGTTTGGGCATATCTTTGCGGGCGGGTATGCGGCAGGCTACTACAGCTACTTTTGGGCTGAGGTGTTGAGCGCCGATGCCTTTGCCGCCTTCGAAGAAGCCGGGTTAGAAAACGACACCGCGATCGCTGAGACTGGCCGCCGGTTTCGCGATACCGTGCTTTCCTTAGGCGGCAGTCGCCACCCCATGGAGGTGTTCAAATCCTTCCGCGGACGAGAACCGAGCACCCAGGCTTTGCTCCGCCATCGCGGCTTAGTGCCAGCGGCTTAAGAACTCAATCCCTTCGCCGCCCATAGTGCCTACCGGTGCTCCAGACCTCTGATTGGCTAGTACCGGTAAGCTAGCTCCCGATATTGCTCATAGCCCTGGCCGCGATCGCGGCCAGGGCTTTTTGTGTGGGGCGATCTCTCTGAGCCAAATCTCGTAGGTTCTATTGCAATAGATTTGTCTGTGAAGAATAGAGGGCTTGCCCATACCTTGCAACGGCCCTCTACTCACTTGAGTTGCTCCCTTTGGTGAAGCATTTGGCAGAATTAGATCATCATCAATCATCACGATGAGGCTGAAACCGATGACCTGGAACATTGACGAGGCACAGCAGCGTTTTCCTGAACTTCTTGACGCTGCTGTGCAAAATCCCCAAGTTATCTATCAACACAATCACCCAGTTGCTGCAGTTATTCGAGCTGATCTGTGGCAAGAGTTTTTGTCGTGGAAAGCACAACAACAGCCCCAGTCTCTAGCACAGACATTTGCTGAGATGCGCCAGCTTTGTACTGAAGAAGACTATACCTTTGAACTATCACCGCGTAGCGATCGCCCCCAATCCATTCGTGGAAGCAGGGCAATGACCTTGCTCTGTGATACGAACATTATCAGTGAACTATGCAAGCCCCAGCCCAATCAGGGCGTCATTGCCTGGAGTGCAGAAGTTACCCTCCTTGCCATCAGCGTTATCACTCTGGAAGAAATTGGCTATGGTCTGAGTGCTAAACCAAACACTCGAATACAGAAGTGGTTTCAGGCGTTTTTAAGCACCTACTGTCAGATACTGCCAATCACACTAGAGATTGCTGAATGTGCTGGTGAACTGCTAGGGAACCTGCGAACCCAAGGAATCACCTGTTCTCCAGCCGATATAATAATCGCCGCTACTGCTCAGGTTCATCACCTCACCTTAGTTACCCGCAACACTCGCAACTTTCAGAACTGTAGTGTGCAGATACTTAATCCATTCAGAGAATGAAAATTTAGCCGCACAGCCAAGCGCTGGAAGCTGGGCATGCCTGTGTGATTGGCGATGATGATACTCTTTGTGCGGGCGATCGCGGGCTCGTTTACGTTTGGTTGGGGCCGAGATTGCCCCTTGCCACCATCGTAAATTGCGGCCAGAAACCCTAGCTTTCCACCGTTCATTTGCAACTGGTTGAGGGCTCAACGATTGCACTGTCGATGAAACCCGCGATCGCGGCCAGGGCTTTTTGTGTGGGGCGATCGCTCCCAGCCAAATCTCGGAAGCCCCACCCTCATATTTGCTCACTGGTGAAAGCGAGGTATTCTACCTCCAGTTCTTCCAAAGCTTGGCAACTGCCCACCTGCCAAGAGCGCGCTACAGTTTGGGGAATCCAGCGTCGCAGGGGTAGAGCCGGAAAGGTTGGGCTTTCAGAAACCGTGACATATTGGTCGTTTTCCAGAAGATAAATCGTTAGTTGGCGATTGGCATAAATCCACAACTCGGGCACGGCGATCGCTTGGTAGGCTCCGAGCGTCGTTTTTGAAGTGACGTCTGTTTCGATCGCTAAATCGGGTGGCGGATCATCGGCTTCTAGGCGACGGCGGCTAATCATGGCCTGATAGTTCGCAATATAAAAGCAGGCATCCGGCTCCACCCCCGCGATCCCCGGCTTACGAAAGGTCGTTGATCCAAAAGCTTCATAACGGCGCTGAGACGCTTTGAGCAATGTCTTCACGATGTCAGAGATTAGTTCCTTCGGTTTTTCATGCTCTGGCAGCGGCACCATAATTTCTAACACGTTGTGAAAGTACGCTACTCGTGCTGCTCGACGGTGCCCCCATTCCCCCAAAATCGCTTCAAATTCACTCCAACTTACATCCGGCACTGTGAGCAGGCTACCGGGTGCCAACTGGAGTTGACTAATGGGTTTGGTAACTAGGGCAGTTAAAGTCATGATGAACCGTCTATGACAAACTCGCGGCTCGACCCACGACGGAATTCGCGGCTCACTTTAATCTTAGTTTCCACATTCATGACTGAGTACCTAACGTTATCGATAAGTGAGATGTCTGTTGGGCGAAAGTGCGAACAAATGTTACTTCAGTTGGGTTCGATTCCAGTCTGGGTCAACGCTTTGCTGAGCGACTGAGGCCTTATTGTTCAAGGCTTTATGGTCGCCTCGGGAACCGTTCAGTGAAAGTACGGAACCGAAGATTAAAGTCGCCATAACCTGCTCTTGAATTCTCACAGATATTGTCAGCGTTGGTGTGATACCGTCGCTGACGTTCTCACCAGCCCTCAGAATTCATTACACCGACGTAGATGGGCCAGTGGCAGCGCGATCTCACTCTTTTTTGCTGCGTCTTGAGGCCGCTATAGACGGCTTCTCCCTTCACCCCCAAACAGGCACGCAACCCTATGTCTATTCGTTTTGCCAGCTACAACGCCTCGCTCAATCGCTCCGAATCGGGACAGCTGATTACCGACCTCTCCACCCCCGACGACAGCCAAGCCCAGTCAGTAGCCGAAATTATTCAGCGCAATAATCCTGACGTGCTTTTGGTGAATGAATTCGACTTTGACGCCGGTGGTGCAGCGGCAGCCCTCTTTCAGGAAAACTATCTGTCGGTTTCGCAAAACGGGGTAGACCCGGTCGATTATCCCTACGTTTACGTCGCGCCCTCCAACACGGGCGTGCCGGCTGGCCTCGACTTCAATAATGATGGCGACATCGGCGGCCCGGGCGATGCCTTTGGCTTCGGCTTCTTTGAGGGGCAGTTTGGGTTTGCCATCTTCTCCAAGTACCCCATTGTGGAAGACGAGGTTCGAACTTTTCAGGAATTTCTCTGGGCCGATATGCCGGGGGCGCTGTTGCCGCCCGACCCGCAAGATACTGACGGCAACGGCGACACCGCCAGCTGGTTCACTGCTGAAGAGTTAGCCGCATACCGTCTCTCTTCCAAGAACCATGTGGACTTGCCCATTGAGGTCGATGGCGACATCATCCACCTGCTAGCAAGCCACCCAACCCCGCCAGTATTCGACGGGCCAGAAGATTTGAACGGTCGCCGCAACTATGACGAAATCCGCTTTTGGTCTGACTATGTCAACGGCGAAGACTACATCTACGACGACGATGGCGCCTTCGGCGGTCTAGAAGCTGGGGCCAAGTTCGTCATCGCGGGCGACCAAAACTCTGACCCCTTTGATGGCGACAGCCACCCCGGTGCCGCTCAGCAGATTCTCGAAAATCCCCTAGTGAATACTTCGGTGACGCCGAGTAGTGAAGGGGGTGTGGATGCGGCGATTCGGCAGGCGGGCGCGAATGCGACTCACACCGGCAATCCGGCGTTTGATACCGCTGACTTTGGCTTCAATCCTGATAATCCAGGCACCGATAGCACACCCGGCAACCTGCGGGTTGACTATGTGTTGCCCTCCAACAACTTAGAAATTACCGATGCGGGCGTTTTCTGGCAGGCGAGCGATGACCCGCTGTTTCCCCTGGCGGAATTTCCGACCTCTGATCACCGCTTGGTGTATGTGGATGTGACCGACACTCTGCCTAACGGTGTTGCCAGTGGTGATGTGAGTCAAGATGCCGTCGTGCTGTGGACCCGCAGCACGGCCCTGGGTGACGTCACATTTGAATATTCCACAACCGCTGATTTCTCGTCCATTGCGGGCAGTGCAATCGCCACGGTGGCCGATGCCGATGTGCCTGTCCAGGTTGAGGTAGACGGCTTGGAAGCAGGCACCGAATATTTCTTCCGTGTCATCGATGCTGTGGGGAACTCCGAAACGGGCCGCTTCGTAACCGCCGCTGAGCCGGGCGAATTTGCGGGGCTCACCTTTGGCATTGCCGGTGACTGGCAGCAGGCACCGCCCTATCCCATTCTGAGTTCAGCCGCCGAGAGCAATCTGGATGTGTTCGTCAAGTTGGGCGACACCATCTACGCCGACATCGAAACACCGGCCCTCCCTGGCGTCAGCCAAGCCCGCACCTTGGAAGAGTTTCGCATCAAGCACAGCGAAGTGCTGAGTCCCCGCTTTGGCCTGAGCGCCACCGCTGATCTGCAAGCCACCACGGCCATGTTCACCACCATTGACGATCACGAACTGGTGGATAACTTTGCGGGGGGTGCCGCACCAGGCGAATCTCCCGATGCGCCGGATATCGGCTCCTCCCCCGATCCGCTATTCACCGATGATGTCGAGTTCGTCAACGATACTCAGGCTTACGAAGATGCGCTGCAGGCGTACCAAGAGTATCAGCCAATTCGAGAGCAGTTTTACGATACGCCAGACGATGCCCGCACCGATGGCGAACGCCAGCTTTATCGATCGCAGTCCTTTGGCAGCGACGCGGCGCTCTTTGTGACCGACAGTCGCTCCTTCCGCGATGCGCAGTTAGACCCGGCGAATATTGCCGACCCGACCGAGTTTCTCGTCCAGGCCTTTGACCCCAGCCGCACTCTGCTAGGTCGGGCTCAGCTTGATCTATTGAAAGCTGATTTGCTAGCCGCCGAGGAAGACGGTACCACCTGGAAGTTCGTCGTTATCCCCGAACCCATTCAGAACTTTGGCGTCGCCAATGCGGAAGACCGCTTTGAGGGCTATGCCGCTGAGCGGACAGAACTGCTGAGCTTCATTGACGAAAACGACATCGACAATGTGGTGTTTATGGCTGGCGACTTCCACGGCACGATTGTCAACAACCTGACCTATCAAACGGGGCCGGGGCAAGCGCAAATCGCCACTAGTGCCTTTGAGATTGTCACTGGCCCGGTTGCCTTTTTTGACGGTCGGTTTGGCCCTAACGTGGTTGCTCTCGCCACTGCGTTTGGCTTGATTACCCCAGAGCAGCAGGCTTTTTACGACGCGCTGCCGGTCGCCCCTGACCTGGATGATATTCCCAACGATAAGGATGACTTTGTGGAGCAGCTGTTGATTGCGCAAACCGATGTGTTGGGTTACGACCCAGTCGGTTTGGACAATAACCTGGCGATCGCCGATGGCCTGGTCAACGCCACGCTGCTGCAGGGCGACTACGTATCCGCCCACACCTACAGCTGGACTGAGCTGGACATTGATGCTGACACTCAAAAGCTGACCGTGACGACCTACGGCATTGACGCTTACAGCGAAGCGGAGTTGCTGGCCGATCCTCAAGCTGTGCTCGATTTGACGCCCCGCATCGTCAGCCAGTTTGAAGTCGCCCCTGAATTGACGGTGGCGACCCCGACCAGCCTCGATTTTGAAGGCCCCGGTCTGACTGCTGGCACCGTAGTGAGCGACCAGTTCTCGGGCTTAACCATTACGACCGATGGTCTAGCCGCCATGCTGTTTGACTCGGCGAATCCCACCGGGGGCGACGACGATTTAGGCAGCGATACGGCTGGCTTGGTCTTGATTCTCTCGGAAGATGGCGATCGCTCGAACCCTGATGATAACGCCGGTGGCGGCACCTTAGAGTTCACCTGGGACGAACTGGTAGATATCGCTAGCGTCGGCTTCCTGGACACTGAGGAAGCAGGTTCTATCGATCTCTACGGCGCTGACAGTGCCTTCTTAGGGAGTCTCGACATCGTGATGACCAATAATGGTGGCTCGGGCTTGGTTGAAATTGACCAGACCGATATCAGCAAAATGGTGGTGAACCTCGGCGGCAGCGGCGCAATCACTGCAGTCAACTTGGTGTGAGCCCAGCTCTAGTCGGGTGAGGCCCGAGCTTGAAAGTTTAGCGACACTCCCCCACAGCCCTGGTCTCGATTGAGACCAGGGCTTTTTGTCACGGCGATCGCTGACCAAATACCGCTGCTTTGACACCAGACGACAAACCTAGGAGCCCCTTTACCGGCACTTTTGCGATGACCATCCCTATGCTGTACGCCAACAGCAGAAGACGGCGATGTCGAGAAGAGGGCATCAGAAGCCGGAAAAGGCCGTCAGTGCAGTGCTGCACTGACGGCCTTTTATCCTCAAAAATTCAGATAGACAATAATTTGTAAAGTTTAATTGACATTTCTTAATATTATTCGTTACATTGTTTAACAACAAGGCAGCCATCCTAAAGCGATTGCTTGCCGCTGGGCCTGTACTGATCAGTCCTTGCTGCAAGTCAGAGGCGTCTCTGGCGTCAGAGAGCTTTGAAATCAATGCGAGCTCAAAGGCTAAGCTGCTGTTCTGATCGTATTTTGGAGGAGGACTCCCCATGATTGCGTTACTCACTATTTTTGTCGTTGTCGGTTGGGTTGCTGCGGCTCTCATTGGTTCTCAGGCTTACTTCCGGGGTGAGCAAACTAAGCCAATTCATGAGCGCAACTGGCGTTCGGAGAATTTCGAAAAGCTGGCTCGCAGCATCACTGGCCATGAAACCGATAACAACCAACGTGTTCCTGCATATGGTTTAGATGCTTATGGCAATGCGTCTTTGCCTACCGACTAGAGCAAAGCCGTCTTTCTGGCAGAGGCAGCTTGAGCCAGTTTTAAGATGAGGTTTGTGGTTTATGAAATCCCCCAGTGAGCGCTGGGGGATTTTTTATAGATGATCGGGCCGATTATTTTTAGCCATGTTTCCCCGCAGTCCTAGTTAAGACTGTGGCTTTTTGATCGCGGCGATCGCCCTCATGCTCCACCGCCTAGTTCAGCCTGCAAGCCCTGACTAAACTCCAGCAAAATTCGTAGACGATCTTGCAGTTGAGCCAAGCGCTTTGCCTGGGTCTGTGGCGTTTTGGCCGATCGCAAAAAGGTGGCGTCCAGGCCCAGCAGGCGCAAGGCTCGATTAATTTCAGTCTGATAGGTCGTCAAGGTGCTGGCAGCGGGCGACGCGATGAGAGCTGGCAACAACTGCTGTTGATAAAGCTGCTGCAGGGCCGTTACCTGCAGCTGTAGCGATCGTTCCGCAATATTGGTTACACCAGCATCAGCCTGCAGCTGCTGGAGTTGCGCAATTAGCCGTGTGGTTAGAGCGATCAGTGATGCTGGGGGATCAAGCGTAGACATGTCGTGGGTACCCTATAGACTAACGTCGCTGCGCTGGGTCCGTGGCGGGCTTTGCCGCCCTCAAACAACGATCCCAGTGAACCATTTGGTAATGAATGCCCCAGCTTTATCTATCGTTGACATCTATAGTTGATAGATAAACTCGTGATATTTTTAGGTATTTTCTAAGATAGAGGTTTGCAGCGACACTCAACAATCACAGCGACCTAGGGGTGATTTTGCCTGCTAGGTCAGTTTTGATTAACGATCCCACCGGTTTTGTTTGTTCCTCAAATCATGCTTTGATAGCGGTCATCCAGTTGGTGATCGCTAGGCGCGATCTCCGATTTCATCGATGGCTCCCTAGAATTTCTCTGTATTTTGCCGCTAGCTCACCGCTCGCGATCGTGTCGTTTAGTTTTTGGTTTACGTGATGCCCAACCCGACGGTTTTACTGCCCGATGACTGCACTGTGCCTCAGTGGCTAGCGACCTGTTTGCGCGCCACCGAAGATCGCGCCAGCAGCCACGACGGCAACGGTCATCACAGCAACGGCAATGGTTCTAGCAATGGCAACGGCTCTAGCAACAGCGATGGTCTGGCCGCTAAAGTCGACAGCTTGTCGAGCTTCAGTGCCGATGAACAAAGTCTGATGGGTCGCGCTTTTGAGTTTGCCTATACTCTACACAAAGGGCAAAAACGAGCCTCAGGCGAAGCCTACATCTGCCATCCGGTGGCGGTCGCGGGCCTGCTCAAAGAGCTGGGTGGCGACAGCGCCATGATTGCCGCAGGCTTTCTTCATGATGTGGTCGAAGACACCGACGTCACTCCTGAAGAAATTGCAGCGCACTTTGGTGAAGAGGTGCGCCAGCTGGTTGAGGGCGTCACAAAGCTGTCAAAGTTCAATTTTCACAGCAAAACCGAGCGCCAAGCGGAAAACTTTCGCCGCATGTTTTTAGCCATGGCCCAAGACGTGCGGGTGATTGTGGTGAAGCTGGCCGATCGCCTGCACAACATGCGCACGCTAGAGCATCTCAAAAGCGAAAAGCAGCGCCGCATCGCTGCTGAAACGTTGGAAATTTTTGCCCCCTTGGCCAACCGACTGGGGATCGGTCGCTTTAAGTGGGAGCTTGAAGACCTGTCTTTTAAGTATTTAGAGCCTGAGTCTTATCGGGTAATGCAAACCTATGTGACTGACAAACGCACCGATCGCGAGGCCCGTCTACAGTCTGCCGCGATCACCCTACGCGAACGCATGGAACAAGCAGGTATGGGGATCGTGGATGTCAGCAGTCGTCCCAAACACCTCTACGGCATTTTTCGCAAAATGGAGCAGCAGCAAAAAGACTTCAACGAAATCTTTGATGTTGCAGCGATTCGCCTGATTGTCAATACCAATGAAGAATGTTACCGAGCCTTGGCGATCGCCCACGATGCTTTTCGCCCGATCCCCGGTCGGTTTAAAGACTACATTGGCTTACCCAAACCCAACCGTTATCAGTCGCTACACACCGTGGTTATTGGCAACTATGGTCGGCCCATTGAGGTGCAGATTCGCACCCTAGAGATGCACCACATTGCTGAATACGGCATCGCGGCTCACTGGAAGTACAAAGAATCTGGCGGCTCTAGCAATGCGCCCATCACGACAGACGAAGAGCGCTTTACCTGGCTGCGGCAGCTGCTGGAATGGCAGAGCGATCTCAAAGACGCCCAAGAATTTATGGACAACGTCAAGGGCAATCTCTTTGACGAAGATGTCTATGTGTTTACGCCCGATGGCGACGTGATTTCGCTAACGCGGGGCGCTTCACCAATTGATTTTGCCTATCGCATTCACACCGAAGTCGGTAACCACTGTGCCGGAGCGCGAGTGAATGGCCGCATCGTACCCCTCGATACGCCGCTCGAAAACGGCGATATTGTGGAGATCATCACCCAAAAGAACAGTCACCCCAGCCTTGACTGGCTGAACTATGTGGTGACAGCCGGGGCTCGCAACCGCATTCGTCAGTGGTATAAGCGATCGCATCGCGACGAAAATGTGGCTCGCGGTCGCGAGATGCTGGAAAAAGAGATGGGCAAAAGTGGCTTAGACGCCATGCTGAAGTCTGAACCCGCCCAGGCCGTCGCCGAACGCTGCAACTACCCCAACGCTGAAGACTTGCTGGCAGGGCTGGGCTACGGCGAAGTCACCCTCAATCTCGTCGTTAATCGGCTGCGAGAAGCGGTGAAGGCGCAACAGCCCATGGCGGCCACCACCACCCAAGAAGAAGATGCCGAAACCATCTTGGCAGAGGCGATCAGCAGCCCCGCTCGCCCGCTAAAACCACACTCCAACTCACCGATTTTGGGGGTGGAAGGGTTGCTGTATCACATTGCAGGCTGCTGTAACCCCCTGCCGGGTGAATCGATTATTGGGGCTGTCTCGATGGGGGCACGGGGTATTGCGATTCATCGTCAGCGCTGCCCCAATGTCGAGCGCATTCCCGGTGATCGCCTGATCCCCGTCAGTTGGAACCAGGGTGAAGCCACAGCGAAGCGATCGTCTACCTATCCCGTACAGGTGAGCATTCAGGTGATCGATCGCGTGGGCGTGCTCAAAGATATTCTCAGTCACCTCTCGGATCTGGATATCAACGTCCACAAGGCTCAAGTCAAGACCTTCCCGGCTCAAACCGCTGAAATTGAGCTGGGCCTCGATGTCCGCGATCACTCGCATCTCGAGCAAACCTTTACTCAGCTGCGCAAAATGACCGATGTCCTCTCGATTCGCCGCATCAGCGAAGCGTCTTGAGCGATCGGCGATCGGACATTCGCTGAATAGCGCCCAAGCAAACCCGCTTGTTTGGCTTGGTCAGAACTGAGGTTTCTGGACAACCCGACTGGCCACTGCGGTCAAGATGCGGTTGCAGACAACGACCATGCTTGCAAAAGTTTGACGCTCAACGCTACCAGTATGTTTGGACTGACCAAATGGGGAACTCCACGAGATCTTCGTACAACACGGGACACAGCCTAAATACACTTATTAGAAGCTACTTTCTCGGTTCATGAAAAAGGTCTAGTGAGCCTTCAAACTCACGGCGAGGTCACAGCCAACCGGCTATTTGCTCTACAGTCATATTACTCCCGCATAAAGGTGTTGCGATTATCTGTCCCAATAATCGTTTCTTGAACATCATTGCTGCAGCAAGGCCTACTGCTCCTGCCGGTTCTATTACAATTCCGGCGAAGTTATACACAAGTCTCATAGCTTTTATCGTGGCCTCGTCAGAGACTTGAACAATGTCATCAACCGTGGTTTTCATGATCTGAAGTGCTTCGGGGACAGGATGACGAACAGCAATACCATCCGAAATCGTTTCTGCAGTTTCAGTCGTAACGACAAGATCGCGGCACCAGGATAGCTGCATAGAGGGGGCGTTTTCTGCAACTACACCAATAACTTTAGTTTTTGGGAAACTAGCTTTGAACCAAGTGCCTACACCATTGATCAACGCGCCGTTACCCAACGGAATCAAGAGCGTATCAATCGGGTCTGGGTACTGACTCAACTCAAGCCCAATGGTTCCAGCACCAATAGAGACTTCAGCCACTTTGCCATCCTCTACAAAAACACCACCGTTTTCAGCGGCATAGGCTTTACCAGCATCTTTTGCGCCGTCAAAATCAGCACCTGCCAGATGAATATCAGCACCTAAACGTCTCATTTGTTCGATTTTCAACGGATTAGCTGTTGTGGCGGCAAAAACAACGAGAGAAATCTGGTTTTTTCGGCAAGCATAGGCCATTCCCTGGCCAAAGTTACCCGCTGAAGCACACACAAAAGTCGATTCTTGAGAACTGTTTTGAACAAAGTAATCTGTGCCACGTCCTTTGAATGACCGAATAGGATTGAGCGTTTCTACTTTAAGCACTGTTCGTATACCAAGAGCCCTGTTAAGCGCTTCCAGTTCAAACTGAGGCGTATTGAGAAAAACCGGATCGATATGCTCATGAGCATGAATGATTGTGCCTTGGGATAGATCAGTTTTGGACATCTACAGCTCCCATCCAGTGGTATTCCATATAAGCTGCAGTTTCTAATGCGGTTTCTTTTCCTAAAAGTTTAGCGACAAGATAGAAGGCGGCATCAATGCCTGCTGAAATCCCCCCTGAGAAGACTATTTTCCCACTATCCACAACGCGCTCATCTTCCTTAACTTCAGCACTGGGCGCTAGCTGACGAAGCTCATCGAAAGCACCATGATGGGTTGTGGCAGCAATGCCATCGACTAGCCCTACCTTTGCCAGAACAAGCGCTCCTGTACAGACGGACAGAATACATTCCACATCGGGGCAACGTTGGTTTATCCAATCGAGCAAAAGCTGATTGTTCATTTCCTTGCGGGTGCCATAGCCGGTGCCATCAGCTCGCCTGCCGCCACCGCCTGGAATAACCAAGATGTCAGGCTTCGGACAATTCTCAAGGATGTAGTGCGGATTGATGCTCAGCTTGTTTCTAGCGGAAATAGGGGAGTATTCGGCGACTGTGTAAACGTTAAAAGGGCTTGATTTGTCCTGCTGACCCGTCACTGAAAAAACTTCAAAAGGCCCGCAGAAGTCGAGGACTTCTACATCGTTGAAAATCAATACTGCTATGTTGCGCTGTTTCACGAGGATTCTTCTTTTTATAAATCAAATGTGGAGCGGCTGTAGTTTGTAAACTCTTTTTGGCTGCGTAAGGCAAAAGCTGTGCTACCCGTTGCCTTAGAGATACTGAGAATGCCGTCTAAGTGATCAAACTCGTGCTGTAAAAGCTCACAGAGATCACCTTCTAGAGACATACTCTGTTGCTGCCAGTCCATATTGCGATAAACGATACGACAAGAGCGGTGCCGGCTTACTTTCACTAGCAGTTCTGGAAAGCACATGCAATCATCCCAGACCTCGAACATTTCATCACTTCTGTCTTCAAGAGATGGGTTTACAAAGACAATAGGTCTATCAATATGCATATATATTAATCGCTTCATAACGCCAATTTGAGGTGCTGAGATCGCTCTTCCGGCTCCCCACTTTTGGCGAAAATCCATCATCGTGTCGTGCAAGTCTGCAGCCGTACTCATCAGCGATTTCAGTTCATATTCATATACCGCTTTACTGCTTTGATAAAGCTGAGGGTTACCTAGAAGCAATAAGTCTTGAACGGTCATGGTTGCTCTCCCGCATCTCTCAATCTTTCGATAGATGCCTGCCAGTTACTGGCTAAGGCACTGCTGGCCATCTCCAGGTCTTTTACTTCTAAAGCTGAGATTAGACTCTGATGCTCTTCAAAAGAGGCCATCAGCAAATCAGCTTGACTAAAATAAGCAAGCTCTATGCGGTTGTATTTGATTTTTATCTGCTCCAGCATGCTGCTGAGTTCGTCATTGTCTGCCGTCTCAATGATGACTCGGTGGAAAGCAGAATCAGCCAATACAGCGGCACGAGAATCCTGGTTTTTTAGAGCTTGCTTAAGCGATTTGTTAGCACTTTTCATCTCTCGAATGTGCTGCACTGACAGTCGAGAAAATGCCAGCACCAGCGCTAGTTCTTCTAGCTTTTGAATAATGGGATAGATACTTTCAGCGTCTTGAATATCAATCGGCGCAACCCTTGTCCAACGATTGGCCGAAGTTTCCACGAGGCCTTCGTCTTCCAGCTTGCGTAAGGCTTCTCTGACTGGCGTACGGCTCACACCTAGCTGCGTCGCTAGCTCTTGGTCTTTTAACTTTTCTCCTGGAACAAGCTCACCCGCCACAATCCACTCAAGGAGCGACCGATAAACATCGTTGCGAATGAACGTACGGCTAAGCGTCTCGACTTTAGGAATAGGCATAAGTGATATATTACATATCAAGATAAGTGAAATGTAATATATCAGTGCATTGATGCGCAGTCAAGCTAACTTAGCAACCTCGAGACAGTAAGGGGGCTTCAGTCAGTCAATGCTCTGGAAAATTCTGTCTTAAATCTGCGGATGAACTGCGATCGCGCTGCCGTCTCCCCTGAATAGCGCCCCAGCAGTGGGAATAGATGCTTTCTTGAAGCACTCTCAGGCGGCAAATGGCCTACGGATAATGTCACCAGGTTCAGTTGACCAGCGTCTGGTGAACCAGATTACACCGGCTCTTTGACAGTTGCTGCCGTTCGTTTGGGCACAAACGACTTCAGCAGTACGCCCCCCAAAAGTAGCCCGACCATCAAAGGTAATCCCGCCAATAGAAAATTTGGCTTAGCGCCATCTTTGAGAACGATAAAGTCTTCCGCCAGTTGGTTGCCGTAGAGGTCTTGGAGTTTGAGGCGAGTGTCTTCATCGGCCTCAATGCCATACTGCACTAAGCCAGAAACCTCACCTTGGGGAAAGAGCTTGTCTTGATTAGCCGCAGCATATTCGACGACGGTCTCCTCTCTCTGCTCTACCGCAGCCTGCAGGTCTTGCAGAGTCTGCAACTGAGTCTTATCCTTTGTGGCTAAAACCACCTGAATAAACCCTTGCGCTTCGTCTGCAGTGCTGAACACCGGAATGTAGAGTTCATTGACCTTGCCAATGAAGCGAGTTTGCGCATAAGACGCTTGGGGTAGGCTGAGTTCGGTATTACTCAGGGTCAACCATTTATCGTCCGGGCGATCGCTCAAATACTCATCGATGGAGTAGCTGGCGGGTTCTAAGTTCGTCACTGCGGTATGCATTCCTTGACCGCCGCCCCACAACAGCGTCACTGTCGCTAATCCTAGAATTATTCGTGTTTTAACTTTCATAGTGAGTTTTCTCCTGGGAATGGGCAGCGGCTTGAGGCAAGCTGAATCAAGCTCCAGCGGCGTCCATCAAGATTCCCTAGCCGTTGAGAACAGCCACAGAAATTTCACAGTTCAATGAAAAACCTGAAGCTGAGCCGGTTAGCCAAGCCAGCCATCGGTGGCATAGCTCACCCACTGCTGGGCCAAAAGTCCCACACCCACCACCGCAAGGCCCCAGCCTAAACGCGTCAGTTGGGGGATCGACAAAGCGCTCAAAATGGCCCCGATGCCGACAAAGGCAAAAGGCGTGCCAAAAAAATGACGCGACGTACTGTAGAGATTGCCGGAGTTAGCCAGTAGATTAATCAGCGAATGTACGCCAGCAAAAGCGATCGCATACAGCACAGAAAATCGTCCTAAATACCGGGGCCAGTCAGCGAGATGGCTCACCTTAATGACCTTGACCCAAGCCTGGCGAAAACGAGCAAGCCCCATCAGCAGCCCAGTAAACGCGAGCGGATGCAGCAGCAGCAGATACCACCCCACCTGACGCGGCAAAATCACGACCAGATATTGCCGCTGACGAGCGGCGACAGACAGCATTCCCACAACTGCAACACTCATCAGAGCAGGCAGATAGAGGCCATGCAGATCGATCAGCAGCGATCGCGGCAGTAGAAGCAACCAGGGCCGCAGTCCCACAGTGCGCCCCCAGTCAACCTGTGCATGAAACGGAGCCCAAAAATCACCCACTGTTTGCCAACAGCTGAAGCCATACAGGCCGTAGCCCACCAAACTACCGGCGCCAATCACGACTGCCAAGCTGAGAAACTGGGTCGGCACCAGTCCAATACTGGTCAGAGTACGACTGGACTTTACCAGGATCAATCGCAGACCGAGTAGAACGCTAAGGGTAAAGGCGATCGCAAACCCTGACTGCAGCAAAATCGGTCGGGTGAGGCTGAGCCCGACGGTCAGCCCAAACAACATCCCATACCACCCATAGGCTGTGCTGCTGCCCACTGATGGTGCTTCGATCGCAGTCAGGGTGAGCAAAAACAGCAGACTCAACAGACTAAACAAGCTCTCGGTGTAGCCGATGCTGTGAAAAATCGCGTTCGGCCCCACCGCATACAGAAAAAACGAGAGGAAGGCAATCTGACGATTTTTAAGGAGTTGCTCAAAGGTGAAGAGGGCGAGCGGCAGTGAGAGCAAAAATAAACTGGCCGATGTGAGCTGAGCCCATCGCAGCGTCGGCACCAACGCTGTAGACAGACTCAGCCAGTGAATCAGGCGCGGCCAGAGGGGATAAAACGCCGTGCAGGCAGGGGTTAAGGCGAGCTGGGCATAAATCCCCGCATCCCAATACTGTCTGGTGTCAGGAGACTGTAAGACCCAATACTTTGCCCAGCCGGCTGGATGCAAGAGCAAAATCACCCACTGTACCGCCAGATAAACCGCCGCCGTGACGCCCACCCTGGCCCAAAAGCTGGCGTTTAATACGATGAAAAACCTAACGCCTGCCATATCGAGGGAGTCACTCTCTCCAAGGAGGTCATCGTTCCACCATACCCGGTAGCTGAGCGCAGTTTTGCTCGTTGCAGGCAGTCGTCATCGCTGGGCCAAGTCAAAGCGGCTCATCGACGTTTAGACACTTCGACAGTCAGTGAGGGACAAGCATCACTCTGAAACCCTTGTTTTCAGGCCAATGGACACGCCTCACCAGGCAAAGCGTGCTGTCACCCAAGCTCAGTAAAACGATTGGACACCCATTTGCCCAATCGTCAGGTCAGAGGTGCTAAACCTTAGAGATCTGGACGTCGGCTTGGCTAACAAACCAAGTGCTCAGATGGGCTGGACTGATCTCCTCACTCAACTCCACCAAATAATCGTCGCCTTTGGCTTCCGAAGAGAGCACATAATAAGTGGTCTTATCTTCCACTAAGTACCAGCCGGTACCAGTGCCATCAGGGTCTGCCGCTTGCAAAAGTGCGATTTCGCGATCATCAACCTTAAAAGCCGCCCCTGCTTCGTTCGACACCACCAATTTCGTCTTGGCAGCCCATCGTTGCTTAAAATCCTCTTGCAATTGCAAAGGCACCGCTGCTTGGATAAAAGCCAGCGCCTCTTCCTGATGAGGATTGATGGACTTTTCACCTTTATAAGAGCGTGGCAGGTTTTCTAGATATAGCGGCGATTGTCCAGTGCTGGCAGAGGCTTGTGCGCCCAAGCGCCATTTTTGAGCAAACTTTTCCAGAATAGTTTTGTCTTCTAAATCGTTACTAATATGCCGTTGTAGCCACTGCAAAGCCTGCTTTTGAATGGTTTGCTGCTGCTGACTGCTAAACGAAGCGTGCGATTCAAAAGCATCTCTCAAAAAGCTCGGTGCCAAAGATACAGAATCAGTCATGATGAATAGTTCCTTAAAGTACAGAGAGCGGAGCGATCGCAGGTCAACTAGCCAGCCTTAAGAAGCACACGACGACAGCGCTTCCTAGAGCCATCAAGCAAATTATTATGCGGTGAACTTATCCTTTTGCTAATATCAAAAAATCAAATAATTTGCAGTCAAGGCATGAAGCTCTTTAGAAGTTTAAGATAACTCAAACAGCTTCTAAAGCTATTGAAACCACGTCTAAATTCATCGCTGAAGTAGAGCAAACAGCAACTGATACAAGTAAAAGTCGAGGCCTTTAAAATTAACGGCATCTAATTGACTGAAACCCAATGAATGCACTAGCAGGTTAGTGCATTCAAATGCGCGAACTCATGCCGTCACTATATAGCTGATCGCAGTTTAAATCCGAAGCTCAGAAAGCGATTGGTTTTTCCAGAAAACCGTTTTTAAGCAATTTTCTCAAAAAGCTAACCGTTGATACTTTATTTCTCAAAAAAGCTGACCGTTGATACCAAAATGGGTAATTCTTCATCGAGAATTTTACGCCATGCATTGATAACTCTAATCATTGACCCGTTCCCTTCTCCCACTTTATTTGAGCAGCCAGCTCGGTGAAGCCCCTTGATGTCAAATTCCGCACTTCACAGTCTGTACGCTAGCCTGGCGCCACCGAACCTCATCATGTCGGCTGTCAGATTGAAGGAGTTTCATTACACTACGAAGAACACGACGGCGAGTCTTACTGCCTCTGCTCGGTCAAGTCACAGCAGGCTACGTTACCGGTTGCTCTTCTCCTCAAGTGTCTATGAATCCTCTTACTCCCCTGCTTCACCTCATTGGTTCTGGTGCGACAGCTTACCTGCTGGCCAGCCAGATTCGCGATGCTCAAACTCGTCCCAACGTCCTCGCGGGCTTTTATTTTGCTGAGTCAGGTTCGGTGCCCTTTTTGACCAAGCTACGCGATCGCGCTCAGGCGGAAGGCGACCGGTGGCTGGCAGAGCAGTTGACTCAACATGCTAATGATGAACGTCGCCACGGCCAAATTTTTGCCAATGCGCTGAAGCAGTTGGGCAAAGAAGCGATTACGCCAGAGAATCGGGCTGATGGCACCACGGGCAAGGCCGATCAGTCAGAACAAAAAAGCCCGTTTTTTGACGCTTACTATCGCGACTATAGCCAGGCAGAGTTGAAGCCAGACGTCATCGACTGGCACGTCTTTTTGGGGAGCACCCATATTCTCGAAGCCGATGCTTGCCACGATTTTCGCCGCATGGCACAGGCACTAGATGGCGTGCCTGAGATGGAAAAAATTCAGGCGGGTATTCTCAGCGTGTCAGTAGATGAAGCCCGTCACGCAGGCTATCTCAAAATGGCGATGCAGCGCCGCTATGGCTATATCGCGACGGACTCTTTGATCAACGACTGGCGATCGCGCAAAGTCGATGCGTTGATGGCGATGGTCGGTAACTTGATTGAGCGGCGGGGGGCCATGCGTACCCTGGCTCAAGATCGCGTCGAAACGGCCCCGGTTGAGCCGGTGGATGAAGCGGCGAAAGTTTTGACAGCAGCATAGCGGTGTGACGAGGTGGGAGGCATCCACCGATGGCGAGTATTGAGATCATTCGAGATTATTTTCCAGGCGTGCTGGGTCGCGTGACCGAGTTGCATGGCCAGTATTACGGCCAGCACTGGGGCTTTGGCACATACTTTGAAGCGCGCGTCGCGAAAGATTTGGCCGCGTTTCTAGAGCGCTATGACCCTGTCAGAGACGGATTCTGGACTGCCGCTCTCGACGGAATTGTCGAGGGGGCTATTGCGATCGATGGGCTCAACGCCAAAACCGCCGGAGTGCATCTGCGCTGGTTCATCGTCTCGGAAGTGCTACAGGGCACTGGTCTAGGCCGCAGGCTGCTGAATACGGCGATTGAGCACTGTAGAGAACGGGATTATGGGGGCGTGTATCTGCATACGTTTGAGGGTTTGACTGCAGCCAGACACTTGTATGAGCAGTACGGATTTCAGCTGGTTGACCAGACGATGGGAACGCAGTGGGGTACGAAGGTGCGTGAGCAAAAGTTCTTGCTGGAGTTTCAGTAGCGCTGCTTGGCAGAACACTGCAGTGCGCAGAGTTGGCGGCATGCCTCTATTCGCAAAAGGCGTGCGGTCAGCGGGTAGGCTGTTGAATCTGCGGCGATCGCCCCCGGTTTTTCGACCAGTCCTTCAGCTGATGGCTTCCAGGGCTGTCAACGCCTCGCGGGCTGACTGCCAACGCCGATCAATACTCGGGGAAACGAGTTGCTTGAGCCATTGGGCAAAGTCGGGCGTCATCTCAGCCTGGTCTTGAAACTGGATACGCATACTTTTGCTTTGTAGCTGGGTGGGCGAGAGACCTGTGAGACATTCGGCCAGCGTGGCTCCTAGGCTATACAAATCAGAAACCGCAAGCACCCGTCCGGCGGCTTGCTCGGGGGGTAAATATCCGTCGGTGCCCACCATGGTGATGGCGGTATTGCCGCTGTTGAGCGCTTTGACAGTGCCAAAATCGACCAGAAAAATCTTGGCTGACTCGACAGGTAACCCCGGCTGCAGCAAAATGTTGCTGGGGCGCAGGTCGCGATGAATGATGATCGGCTCTTGATTGTGCAAGCTATCTAAGATGCTGAGGGCAGAGTGGGCGATCGCCATCGTTTCGGCTTGGCTAAAGATTTTTGACTCTGCCAAGCAGGTTTCCAGCGAGACCCCTTCAATGTAGGTTTGCACCAACACCATGGCTTGATCGTGGGTTGGCAGCGCCATCTCAAAATAGCCGCGATAGTGAGGCGTCGCCTCATGGTTCATCAGTTTGAGGGCTTCGGCTTCCCGCTTAAATAGCTTGAGATCGGTCGCGTTAAGACTGTCATCCAAAAACAGCACTTTTAAGATCACGCGATCTTCTGTTTGCAGATCTCGGGCCTGCAGGGTCCAGCGGCCAGACTTTTTGCCGAGCTGATGCTCGACCTCATAACGTTCACCTAAAATCTGGCCACCCATATCGTCTCAGCCCCGTTTAGAAAAACTCACTGCTCGATCAAACTAAAAGTCCTATAGCCTATCGGCGTAATTTGGTTTTAACACAGGCATTTAAACAAACAGCAGGTGGTCTAGTAAAGGGTGAGTGTTAATCTGACGGCTTCAGGCGGCATTGCCCCGCCTTGATGGCCGGTATTTCACGACGGGGATGCCCCCCATTTAAGGGGCCTGAGCTTCGTCAAGTGAAGCAGCGACTACCTTCGAGCCAAATCGCTTTGTCTTACAATGGCTCTGAAGTTTTCGTCGATGTCATTTTACTAGGCGCGCTGACAATTATCCTGGGGCGCTGCCAGGGCTCGGCCCGGCATCTTGGGTAAACTTCTAAGCTCGATTGTGCTGTGTACCGAACTTTCAATCTCCCGTCAAACGCAATTACAGGTGACTCCTGATGGCCATCCCTGCCCTATTTCGGAAGGCACAACAGTGGTTCTTTAAAACGCCCGAACGCTCTCTCGATCAGGCCTATGAAGCGGCCAAAATGATTGAGGCGATCGAAAACGAGCATTTTGATGGCAATCCCATCGCCGCTGGCTACGGCAACTATGGCAAGAGCGCGATGACCTATTTCAAAGGTGAGCTGCAGAAGTATCTCAATCTGATCAATGTGAGAATGATTGAGTTTCGCGCTAGCAGCGCCATCGTGCGGGTCTCGGATCCGAAAATTATGGAAGTGCAGGTGAGCGATCGCGTTGAGCAGCGATATACCCTCAACGTGATCGACAAGCCTTCAATCTTTTTTCGCAAGCTCCAGTTTGTCGATGAAGTGCGCAGTCGCTATCGTCGCCCGGAGCCCGAGCCGCCCGCGACCGTAGTGATGGTCAAAGAGTCTGCTACCACTCAACCGCGAGCGACGCAGTCGGCTCAACTGATGAACGGTCAGACGGTGAATGGAGCCGCGTCAGGCGCGATCTCACCGTTAGCTGCCGCAGCGGTCTCGGCGGAGGCTCCTAAAGGCAAAAAATCAGCAGGGTTGTCCGATCGCGCCAGCGTGTTGCCCCGCTCTATTTTGCGCACTGTTGACCGCATCCGCCAAGACTTAGACCCCAATGCCGAAGAGCAGGTCGTCAGTAACTTTCGCTCGTCACGGGGACGGACGACGACCGCCATTAAATTCTTACTGTTGCTGGTCATTGTGCCGCTTCTCACCCAGCAGTTTGCCAAAAACTACGTCGTTGGCCCTATCGTTGACTACACCCGTGAGCAGCAAGAAGCCGATGTCTTCCTCAATATGGAGATGGAGGAAGAAGCCCTGCACGAGCTGCAGCAATATGAAGAACGCCTACGTTTTGAGGTTTTAATCGGCAAGGTCGCGCCGATTCGAGAGGCCGAAATTGAGGAGCGCGTGGTCGAAAAAGCGACCGAAATTGAGGAAGCCTATCGCCAGCGTAGTGCTGACTCCGTCAAAAACGTTTTTGCTGACATGTTGGCGGTGGGGGCCTTTATCCTGCTGCTGGTCAATCAGAAGCAGGGCATTCTCACCCTAAAAGGATTTTTAGATGAAATCGTCTATGGTCTGAGCGACAGTGCCAAGGCTTTCATCATCATCTTGTTCACCGATATGTTCGTCGGGTTTCACTCCCCCCATGGTTGGGAAGTGCTGATGGAAGGGCTCTCGCGTCACTTGGGCTTTGCCGCCAATCGCGAGTTCATCTTTCTCTTTATTGCCACCTTCCCAGTGATTCTCGACACGGTCTTTAAATATTGGATTTTTCGCTACCTCAACCGCATCTCGCCCTCTTCGGTGGCGACCTATAAAAACATGAACGAATAGCGCGATCGCCGCAGACTGGGACAACGTCGAAACGCGCCTCTGCCGAACGGAGCCCCAAGGAATCCAGCGGCAAAGATTAGCGCTGGATTGTCGTGCCAGTTCCAACAGGGTCTAGCCGCACGCTTCGAGTTTGGCCATCAGCAGCACCAGCTCATCGATCGCGTCTAACATTACTCGCCCCGATTGGCCAGACTGGTTGACTAAAACGCTAAAGATCACCGTGCCGTAATCATCGGTTTCTAAATAGCCTGATAGGGCTCTGACGCCGCGCAGGGTTCCCGTTTTGGCATGCAGCTTACCCTGAGCCGCCGTCCCTTGAAAACGGTTACGCAACGTGCCGTTGACCCCACCCACCGGTAAAGAGCTATAGAACAGACCACTGCTGTCAGCTTCGTGCATGCCTTTGAGCAGACTCACCAGAGTCGCCGGTTGGGCCCGATTAGCCCGAGACAAGCCCGAGCCGTCAGCCTGCACATAGCCATCAGGACTGACGCCCAGTGGCTCTAGCGCCGCCTGCACCTGATATTGCCCCCCGATGCGGCGCAACAGGTCATCGGCGCGGGCGTTGTTGCTGTTGCGGTTGACTAGATTGAGGTCGTCTGTCATCTCCCACAGCGCATCAGGAGCCCGCTCCAACAGGATGCGAATCGTCGCTGCTGTCGTGAAGAGCTTGGTATTAGAGGCAGGAATCAGCATCGTGTTGGCGTTACGGCTGTAGAGCGTTCGGCCATCGTTGAGGGGATACACGACAATGCCCCAGTTGGCTGTATTGAACTGGGGGCGACCAACTACCGCATCGATCGCGCGCGGCAGATCTTCAGCACAAAACTGCGCCTCGCCCAACTGTTGTGGGACCTGACTGATCTCAGCGTTCACCGTCGCGGGTGAGTCGGTCGCGATCGCGGCACGGGCAATGGCTGGAGTCCACAGGGCGGTGAGCAAAGCCGCTCCCACGATCGCTAAGCGCCTGGGCAGCTGACGCCGTTGTCTCGAACGCACAATACGCATATTAGTTTCTCCCCATAGACCGGTTGGCGATAAATTCTTCGTCACTATAAATCGCTGCCGTTCTTCTGCCTACCGTGGCACCCAAACGGCTGCACGAGATGCTCTCAACACCTCGCGACCGAGGCAAGAAGGCTGCTAGTCCTATATTCCTTCGGAGCTTGGCCGCTTCTTCAGGAGAAAATTGGCCGGATGAGGCCCCCTGTTGTGCCATCTAACTCACGTCTCGATCACCACCAGCAGGTCGATCAGCGGTGGCGAGGCCCCGGTGACCCCAGCCGTAGACGGCAATCTCAGCGCTGTGCGGCCTTTCATTTTTGTGTCACCGGCATCCGCCCTTTGTGTCAGAGAGATGGCACGAAAGCCTGGTGAAGCAAGGATTTCAGAACTCTAACTTAGACCCATAGACAGGCCGCAAGAACGCCAACGCCTAATCAGTTTTGTCCTCTCTGCAGTCTGTCGACAGTTCAATAGTTCTCTCAAAACAATCAGGAAACCATCATGGCTCAAACATATTTCGGTACCGACGGCAACGACATCCAAGATTGGGATAACGACGGCATCGTTGACATCATGTATGGCTACGCCGGCGACGACACCTTAAAAGGTGGAGACGCCGGTGACACGATTTATGGCGGTTTAGATAACGATGCACTCTACGGCGAGTTGGATAATGACTTGCTCTACGGTGAAGCGGGAGACGACTCTCTCTATGGGGGTGAAGGCGATGACCTGCTCAACGGCGGTGATGGCAACGACTCACTCTATGGCGAAGCGGGTGATGATATCCTCGACGGCTGGAATGGTGATGACTATCTATCGGGGGGTGAGGGCGATGACTCACTCTTCGGCTATACCGGCAATGACATTCTCCACGGGGGCGAGGGCAATGACTCACTTGCCGGTGAAGCCGGTGATGATACCCTCGACGGCTGGAATGGCGATGACACGCTGGTTGGGGGTGAGGGCAGCGACGTGCTCTTTGGTTACACCGGCAATGACTACCTAGACGGCGGCGAGGGCAACGACGTTCTCCACGGTGAAGCCGGTAACGACACGCTGATTGGGGGCATGGGTGATGACCTGATCAATGGCTACGGTAATACCAGCAACGAATATGACGAATTGACCGGCGATGTATCGCTCGCCGCCTCATCGCTCGAACCGTCTGACCCCAATATCGGCACTGATCCCTTGCTCGAACCAGCTGCCCCCAACGACGGCGCTGATACCTTTGCACTGGGAGACATCTTGGCGGTCTTCTACCAAGATGCCGGGTATGCCACAATTACCGACTTTGATTGGACAGAAGGTGACAAAATCCAGGTGCATGGTGATGTGAATGACTATTCGCTGGGTTTCCAAAGTTGGTCTGGCGATATCGCTGATGACACCCTGATTTACTATCAGGACGATCTCATTGGCGTTGTGCAAGACACCACCGATGTCATCATTGCGCAGGACTTTGTGACGGTGTAGTGCGGTGCGATCGGGCAGCGATCGCCTTGGTGAGGAGTGAGCGCAGGCGGTGGTTAGTCAGCTGATTAACCACCGCTCCCTAAACGAATCGTACTCTGCCAAACCATCAGTACGATTCGTTTAGGCGACTGCAGGACTGCTCATCACCCCGTCTGATCAGGCCCGGTTGGGGAATTTGGCAGCACCCGCTGGGGGCCGGTCACAGCAACACTCACCAGCGCCGCAAATCTGGGACAATGCTGGCGATACCCGGTTGTGATAGAACACTGTGACAAATCCTGCTCAAGTCATTGGCATCGACCTCGGCGGCACCGCGATCAAGCTGGGCCGCTATGCCGAAACCGGCCTCTGTTTAGAGGCGCTCACTATTGCTACCCCCCAACCGGCCACGCCCCCAGCCGTAGCAGCAGCGATGGTCACCGCCATTGATCAGCTCGACCCTGATCGCCAGGTGCGGGCAATCGGCATTGGCACCCCCGGCCCGGCGGACGCTACTGGCCGCATTGCTCGTGTCGCAATCAACCTGGCAGGGTGGCAAGAGGTGCCCCTTGCTGAGTGGATCGAAACCCAAACGGGGTTGCCAGCGGTCTTAGCCAACGATGCTAACTGTGCGGGCTTGGGCGAAGCTTGGCTGGGCTCAGGCTGCGACTTCTCTAACTTAATTGTGCTGACGCTGGGTACCGGCGTGGGGGGAGCCATCATTTTGGATGGCAACCTGTTTGTCGGCCACATGGGGACAGCCGGCGAGTTGGGCTTAATCACCCTCAATCCGCAGGGGCCACCTTGCAACAGCGGCAACCAAGGTTCTTTAGAGCAGCATTGCTCAGTGCAAGCGATCCGGCGTGAGATGGATTGCGAACCCGGCAAACTGGCAGCCCAAGCCCTAGCGGGCGATGCGACCGCGATCGCCTACTGGCAGCAATACGGTCGCTATTTAGGGGCCGGGTTGGCCAGCTTAATTTACGTCTTAACGCCAGAAGCGATTATTCTGGGCGGCGGCATCAGTGCGGGGGCCGATCTCTTTTTACCGACCGTCTGGCAAGAGATCGAGCAGCGTGTACTCCCTAGCTCCCGTGAGGGGCTGCAGCTGCTGATTGCCAAGCTGGGTAACCAGGCGGGGGTAGCGGGCGCGGCGCGGTTGGCATTGCAAAAGTTTTGTTGATCCACCTGAGGGCAGAATCGCCCAACCAATAGCCGTCCCCCCGCCTCGCCGGTTAGCCCGCATTGAAGGGCGATCGCCCCAACAAGTACACTACAGACATCTGGCTGAATACCGCTCATATGGTCAGTTGGCCACTGACCGGGCACCAACAACCCTGGCGCGGGATGCTATCAAAATTCCAGAAATTATGGGCATACAAGCTGTAGTTACGTCCTAAGTGGACACCCAATTATTGCAATGACCAAAACCAACTATCCGGCCCTGTTGGGCACCCTAGCAATCACCGCTGGGCTCTTGGGCGGTGGCGCTTGGTATATCAACAAAACCGCCCCCAACCTCTTAGGTCGAGGGGGCACTTCCAGCCAGCAGACTGGCATCACACCTCGCAATGCGACCCAGATCACCCTGCTAGGGGACACGTTCAGCGGCTACAGCACCTTTCGCAACGAGGCCTTTCAGACGGTGTTGGCCGATACAGGCTTGACCCTGACCTATGGCGACGAATTTGATCAAACGGCCCGCGCTGAAGCATTGAACCAAGGCAACGCCGATATTATCGTCACGACGTTAGACCAATACGTGCAGCAACAGCCCCAGGGCAAAATCGTCGGCCTGATCGATCGCACGATTGGGGCCGATGCGGTCGTGTTGAACACGCTGAAGTACCCCGAGCTGACCTCTTTATTAGAGTTAGAGCCGCTCCTGCAGCAGGCGCAAAGTCAGGGCCAGCCCCTCAAAATTGCCTTTGCCGGCGATACCCCCAGCGAATATCTGGCCCTCGTGCTCGATACCAAGTTTGATGCGTTTAATCTGACTGATTTTGAACTTGTGCGCGTGGCCGATGCATCAGAAGCGTGGTCACTCATGCAAGACCCTCAAGAAAATGTCGCGATCGCCGTGCTGTGGGAACCCTTTGTCACCCAGGCACGCCAGCAGGGGTATACCGTCGTCCTGTCGAGCAATGACGCCCCCAACTCAATTGTGGATGTGATTGTCGCCTCCGATCAGCTAGTGCAATCGCGCCCTGAGGTAATTAACACCTTTCTCAAAAACTATTACCGCCGCATTGATGCCAATGTGCGCGATGCCTCACAGCTGCAGACCCAAATCGCTGAAGATGGCGCCCTCTCCCCGGCTGATGCGGGCGCCGTCTTACAGGGCATTGACTTCTTTACCGCTGCCGAAGCCCAAGCCTGGATGACTGATGGCACACTGCAGCGCCGGATTGAGGCGATCGCGGCGGTGCTCGTACTGTCAGGGCGCATCAACGATCTACCCAGCAGTCCAGAAACGCTGTTCACTGAGGCGCATTTGCAAGAGGCCGCGCAAAATACCCAAACCCTGATCGAACTGGTCCGCAGCGATAACCCTGACCTGGCAGAACGCCTAGCGGGCAGCACTGAGCAAACCTTGGTAGTGCCGCAGGTGACTGCGGCCGAAGTGCAAGCGGCCCCTGATATCGGCAACCTTAACGTGCAGGGGCAGGTCGAGTTTGGCACGGGCTCTGCGCAGTTAACCGCCGCTGGCCAGCAGACGCTGCAGGGGCTAAAGCAAGAAATTCAAGAATTCAACCCAGAAACGTTGGCCGTACGCGTGATTGGCCACACGTCTAGAACGGGCTCAGCGGATTTAAACCAGCAGCTGAGCCAAGAACGGGCTCAAGTTGTGGTGGATTATCTGCGGAGTCAGGGCTTGCAGCACAACATCGTGGCCGAGGGTAAGGGCTTCTATTTACCGCTGTCGGGCGTTGATCCTGCTGATCCCCAACAGCAGCGCACCGAAATTCGACTGGTTAGAGTCAACTAGTAGACTACGGCGTAACTTTACCCACCATTGCCGATGGCTGGGGACCGTGGGGGCAAGGGGGCCGAGAAACTGGAATGGTCGTCTTATCTCTGCCGTAGAGTACTATAGCAAGCCGCAGTTTGATCAGGTCACCTCAAATGCCTGAAAGCACCATCAAATAGGCTTTTCAATTCTGACTTCTGCATTCCGCCTTCTGCTATAGCAGCCGAGTAGCGGCCTTTTTAACGACATCGACGGGGAAAAAGACCTGCGCATCAGACAGTTCAGCAAACACCAGTTGTCGCGGTGGGGTTGAGTAGTGGCTTCCAAAACCAAGCGGCCTGGCTGTCATGACAGCCAGGCCGCTTGGTGAATGTCGATAGCTTATGCGATTACACTGACCGACAGCGGCTCAACGACCAGGATGTTGGCTCGTCGCCCCAAAACCCGCACTTCTGTGCCTAACGGAATCGTCAGGGCGCGATCGCAATAGGCTCGCCAACGCACACCCTGAAACTTTACCCGGCCCAGTTGACCCGGCTCAATGTCAGTCTTAACGACCGCCATCGCCTCATCGTCCGAGTGCCAAGCAATAGAGTCGTCGCCAAACAGGTCATCCGTTAAGGGATAAGTAGTCTTGAGGAAATTCGCTTCCCCCACTTCAGGACTGAAAAATGTATTCACTAAACTCATGACGATCTCCCTTCGCGAGAACCACCCTAAGCCTAGTAATTCCACTCAAACAGCAGCAATGCGTTTTGATTCTGATTTAGTAGAGAAAACATCAGCCCACGCTATAGCAAACATAAGCAACCGATCGCTCCGGAGCGATCGACGGCACCGGAGTTTACACAAATGACTGCGGATACAGTTATTCAGCTTCTGCATTTGTCCGCATAGCTGAAGTGGTACTTCCCCCCAGCGGTGGCGTACCTCCCTGAGGCTGATAACCAGCCAATGCGGCATGAGGAGCTACCAACCCAAGACCAACGCAGAGCATCAGATTCCCTAAAAAGCTAGTTACAGCGTTTCTCACTCTGGCGAGGTACAGTAACAGCAATTTGTGAACCAGTGTT
>CALCCA010000189.1 GCA_937899725.1 uncultured Halomicronema sp. | reverse complement strand
CTTGGTCTTGGAATAATATTGCAACCTATCCCACACTTCTCTGAATCACGACCGAGAATTTTAACCTGGCATCATGCCGAGCAACGATAGAGACAGAGTTCCAGATTTATCCTGACAACAATGAATCAGCCCTGCTCATAAGCCTAAAGTAGCACTGATGAAGCCCAGGAGAATCCCCCCAAAATTCCCCCAAACTTGTCTAAAAATGTCTAAAAAACAAATGGGCGATCGCAATCGCCCCATCTAAAAAAGCCCCCAACTCTTATGTTGGCAGGCTTTTCGACTGATTTTATTGGATGCCAGGAGGCGGGCTTGAACCGCCGACACGAGGATTTTCAGTCCTCTGCTCTACCAGCTGAGCTATCCCGGCTAAAGCGCTGTCATTTAAGCGCTTGATTAAGATAACAGACTCAATGAATCCATCGCAAGCTTTTATTGAAGTTGCAGCGACCCGCTCAGCCGAGGTGTAGCGCTGAGCGGCGGGTTCCTCATGAGCGATCGCGGCCCGCCCCCAATCATTGATGCGGCGGAGTCATTGAGCCGCTTGTTCTATTCCACCGGGCGCAGCCGCGCGACCTTGAGCACAAATTCCCCATTGCCCTGCCCCGCATAAGAACGTACTCGAACGGTATACATGCCCGATTGGGTGATGCGGGCAAACAGCAGCGAATTGGTGGTGCCGTCGGGGCCGTCGTCATTTTCGCCGACGGTAGTGCCATCCGGGCCGAGCAGCGTAACCAGCGTGTCAAACTCTTCTGAAATCAAGTCGATCGCCACCTGGTCGCCATCCTCTAGCTGCACCGTATAGTCGCGGGCATAGCCGCCCACCCCAGTGGGAATATCATCTGCTGACAGGGTGTCGGTCAGCTCGCGCGCTGCCGGCATCGGAATCGGGGTATAAATGGCGTCTTGGGCCTGTACCTCAACGGCGGCCAGACTCAGGGTGCCGGCCAGAGCCAGGGGCATCCACAGCAGTGAGCGAGCGGAGCGGGTTAACTTCATAGGAGGGTATGCGAATGGAAGATTTCGGTGCCATTATGGCTCAGCTTGGGGCGCTTGCAGCGATCACCCCGAGCAAAATTAGACGCAAAGTTACGAGTGTGATCGCTTACCGGGGCGCATCGGCTTTATAGAAGTCGTCTTTGGTCGGCTCTTGACCGCCGCCGTCAGAATTGATACAGCCGGGTTTATCGACGTATTTGCACACTCTGGCCCAGAGACGGGCGCGGTTACCGGCGGGGCCAGTGGCAAACTGCACGCGATCGCCCCCCACGACTCCCACCATAATTTTGACGCTACAGACAGGACAGGTTTGAATCTTCATGGGCGAACCGTTGCTCTCTTCCCAAAAATCATCTCAAGTTTTTTGCGGTTTGCCCACGCATCGCGGCAAAAATTGCTGGTTTATCATCGGGACTCGCCGGCTCGGCCCCGGCAGATCAGCGGCTGGAGCCTGGGGGTATGGCGACAGCGCCCCAGGGAAATTTTCGCCCGCCGCCGCCTAACATTTTGCGCGACAATGGCACCAGCCAAGTAGCGAAGCACCGTGAGCGCCATGCCTGAGGCCCCCCTGCCCGACCCCTCCTCTGATGTCCCTGCCTCTGATGTTCCCGACGCCGAGTGGACTGACGAAAGTGGCGGCGAAGAGGCGATGCCTGCCGCTGCGAAGCCCCCCCTCAAAGTGGAGTCCACGACCGGTGCACCGGAGAACGCTGCTGACGCTGACGCGGAGTGGACGGATGAAAGCGGCTTCCATGACTCAGTGCCGGTTCCCGAGCCTCCCCCGCTTGAGGCTCAGGTTGCGACCGATGTTTGGGATGCGGGCACCTCTGACTGGCTAGAAGACCCCACCGACCCGCCTTTAGCGGCAGCGGCTCCCACCACTCAAGACGCCTTAGCCTGGCTCAAACCGCTGGGGCGGCGATCGCGCACGGCTGGGCAGCGACTACTGAGGGGGATTCGCGGTCGCATTCCTGCCGCTGCCAACCTGTCTGATGGCGTCTTGAGCGGCCTGCTGATCGGCATCTTGGTGCTCTTGCTGACCCTAATCAATGGCGGGCGACAGCCCGCCGTGGCCGCGCCGCCGCCCGCCCCAGAACCGATGTCGTCGCCGGAGCTACCGGCCATCCCTAAGGCTGAGGTGCCCGCATCGCTGCCGTCGGCTCCGACCTTGCCAGACGCAGCCAGCTCGCCTTTGGACACTGCCGCCGCCGCGCTGCAGAGCGATCGCATTGCCCCTCTGCAGGCGCAGCTGACCGACAGCACCATTCTCAACGCCAAGCGCGTGATCGATTCGGTGCAGGCGGACTTCACGGCCAACCGCCTCACGCTCATTGTTAACGGCGACTGGTATCGCCTCTCGGATTATGACCAGACGCAGCTAGCCCAGCAGTTGATGACGCAAGCGGCCGATCTGGCTTTCGCCACGCTAGAGTTGCAAACAGCCACGGGCGATCTGATTGCCCGCACCCCGGTGATTGGCGATGAAATGGTGATCTTTTTGCGATCGGCCCCGCCCGTGGTGGAGCCGCCCCCCCGACCGCGCTATCGCCTCACGGTGGATCGGTAGCACGGTTGTTCATGGGAGTCGGATGCCAGGTGTCAGCAACGGTTTGCCTTGATGACGCCCGGCGCTCTAGGCACTATTCGCGGTTGAAGGTCGGCTGAGGATTCACCAAATCTAGCCGGTTAAGGCTCCACACCACACCAATCGACAGCAAACCGCCCACCACCAGGCCAAACAGCAGCAGCCCCACAATAAAATTGCGCATCAGTCGTTTGTCAGAGGCAAGCCGCGCCTGACTGGCCGCTGATCGCCGGGCGTCATAGTCGTGACGCTGTTCTCGCTGGTTGGCAAACTCAGCTTCTACGTCATTGGCATCAGGCAGCGGTTGAGAATTGGGATTGTGAAATGGCGGTTGTTCCATGGTCTCGCCTGTTGAGAGTGAGAGCATTGAGGCACGGTTATACAGAGCAGGTTACCAGCAACCTTCTGAACTGTGTTTATGTGGTCCCAGGTTAAGGCGATGGCAAGCGGCTGAGTCCCCTGTCGCTGAGACTATGCGACGGATGGCAGGGGCTGAAACAGGGAGGGCGATCGCGAGATTGGACTAATTCTCTGACTTTGGACTATGCATAGAATTGCCGTGGCGATCCCCCCCTTGAAGAGCTATCCTTTAGGCAAAAGTCGGCCAAAGCGATGACAGTAAAGGACCTGAGACGACGCTTGAGCAGGCAAACCTCACCGCCTGTGGCACCTCTCCTTGTGAAGGAGTGTTTTATTGGACAATCTAACCAATGATTTGGCCTTAATGAAGCAGGATTCCGGTTCCTCTCCTTCATAAGGGCTAGGTGAGGTGATGCAGCCCGACAGCCATCACAACTGACCTCTGAAAGTCTTACGTGGAAATCGTAGAGCAAGTTGTGTATGAGGGATAGCTTGTGTGGGAGAGCGGCGATCTACAGCCTGTTTGGCTGAATGGATATGACTGAAGGAGCGGTAACACCCCTCATTTGCCAGGAATCGCTCTAGGCGCGACTGAAAATCTGAGCCAAGGGTCGTGGGGTGCGGTACGCTTCACACAGCATTTCACACAGCAAAGTCGGGAGACAGCACGATGACCATTGGCGGCATGGGCAGCCCCCAAAATCTCTTGGGCAGTCGATACCATATTTTGCGAGAGCTGGGTCGGGGCGGCTTTGGCTACACCTACTTAGCTGAAGATGTGAATCGGTTTAACGAACTGTGTGTGCTGAAGGAGTTTTTTCCGCAAGTTAATGATGACGGGGCGCTGCAAAAGGCCAAGCAGCTATTTGAGCGCGAAGCCGACGTGCTCTATCAGCTCAATCATCCCCAAATCCCCCGCTTTCGCGAGCTGCTGCGGGTGCAGGCACGGGGCCACGGGCGACTGTTTTTAGTGCAAGACTATGTTGAAGGCCCCACCTATCAAGAGCTGTTAGAAACTCGCCTGCAGGCAGGCAATCGATTTGCAGAACCGGAGGTGATTCAGCTGCTGCAGAAGCTGCTGCCGGTGTTGTCCTATTTGCACGGTATTGGCGTCATTCACCGCGATATCGCGCCCGACAATCTAATTTTGCGCAATCTGGATGGGTTGCCCGTATTGATTGACTTTGGCGGCGTCAAGCAGCTAGTGACGGCGGTACAGCAGCAGGTTGGTGCTGGGGGGCCACCTACGCGGTTGGGCAAGGTCGGCTACGCACCCGAAGAACAGCTCGAATCGGGTCAGGTTTCCCCCAGTGCGGATCTCTACGCGCTGGCGGTGACGGCGCTGGTGCTGTTGACGGGGCAGGGGCCAGACGACTTATACGATCGCTACAACAAACGCTGGCGCTGGCAAGAGGCGGTGTCTCTCAGTCCGCGGCTGACAAAGGTGCTCGATCGCATGTTGGCCCCGCGCGTGGGCGATCGCTACTCGTCAGCGGCGGCGGTGACTCAGGCGCTGACCTACCCCGATACCTATGCCGTGTCTGAATATGCAGCAGGCAGTGGCCAAAGTGAACGCACTGTGGCGGTAGCGCCGGGGGCGGGTACCGTACCCCCAAGCACGATGGTGGCGCCGCCAGCCCGTCAACCCCGTCAGCCGCGCCAGTCGGCGAAGTCGCCGGTGACGGGGGGCTGTGTGCAGGCCTTATTGGGGTTGCTGTTGCTAATCGGCTCAGTGGGCCTCGTCTGGTGGATCGCCAGTCGCTGGAATCCCAACGAGTCTATTTTGTTGCCGGAGGGAGACGTCCCCGGTGAAGCGCAACCTGACACTCCGGCCAACTCCGAATTTTCAGCGGCTGAGCAGGCGCGGAAGACGGCGCTGAGGCAGCGGCGCGACACCCTGCAGGTTGAGGAGCGATACCTGGTGCGCGTCACCGATCAGCTGTTTTATAGCCAATACCCTGACCGGCAGCAGCAGCCGTTGAGCAACAGTCCCGCTGATGAACCGCTGCGAGCGGAGTGGGACGGGATTGCCAACGAAGTGCTAGACGTGTTGGAAGACAATCTGAGTGCCGCCGCCCGCCAGCGCTTAGACAGCTATACCGAGAGCGATCGCGAGCAGTGGCGCGAGCAGGTTAACCAGCGCTATGTCAGCAGTCGTGCCCTGTATGACCTGACGGATGCCAAGTTTGCCTATCTGTATCCGCAAGCGGCGGCGCAGGACTTTATTAATCAGCCGATTGGTCAAATCTGGCATGGCATCGCCGCTGACCGGGTGCAGTCGATTTTAGACGGTGAGCGGCTGGCCGAAATTCAGTTTGGTCAGGGGGAGTTTAGCCAGTCGCTGCGCGATCGCTTACCGCCGGGTGAAGGGCGCATTTACACGCTGAATTTAGCGGCGGGGCAGCTGCTGCGGCTCAATCTGCAGGCTCCCGCCGACACCACGCGACTCTCGCTCTATGTACCGAGCCCGGATGCCGAGGTGCCATTTTTGCTGGAAGATGCGGGCGATCGCACCTGGGCCGGACAACTGCCCCAATCGGGCTATTACGAAATTGTGGTGGTCTCAACTCAAGGGCGATCGCTGGATTATGCCCTTGATATCAGCGCCGACAATGTCACCACGACCCCCGAAACGCCGGAAGCCCCACCAGAAGATAAGGATTAATACCAGTTCTACGAATTACAGCGACACAGATCAGTCGGCTTTCTCCCAGTCGGAGACACTACGTGTTGGCCTGGCCTGCCCGTCGGGCTGACGCCGCCGCTCAGCCGACGTTCCTTGAGCGGAGTCGAAAGGAAGATCTGTAGCCCAGTTTCAGAGAATTGGTATAAGCCGTTTCCTACTTCGTGAAAGGGCGCTTTGAGCTGGCCGGGATGCCGGTCGAGTCGTGGGCGATGCCAATGTAGCAGAAGGTAGAAGGCGGAATTGAGAGGCTGGTTATACCAGTTCTACAAATTACAGCTATACAGATAAGTCGGCTTTCTCCCTCGGGGAGACGCGATGCGAACGACGACGCTCAGCCGACGTTCCTTGAGCGGAGTCGAAAGGAAGATCTGTAGTCCGGTTTCAGAGAATTGGTATTAAATGACGACGAAGGCAGACGGCTGCTAGGTAGGTATCATGAGACGCCTGATACCGGTTCTCTGCAAGTCTCGTTTTTCAGCCCCAGGCTCCCCAACGTTACCGAAAGGGTATTGGGCTTTCGATCGCTCAGAATGGCGATTATCTCCACATCAAAATTGCTGGGAGTCATGAGCAAATCGTGAAACCCTCATGGGGCTTGAAACCCAGAATATTGGCAATAAGATTCCGGAAAAACTTCAGTATAGAAAAAGTAAATCAGGCTACAAAATCTCTGTCAAAAAGACATGAGCACTCTCGTCTAGCTGATCAGACAAGCTGAAAATAAATGAACTTCTGGATAGGTAAATGAACTTTGCCTGAACTTTTCCCCATAGACGCATCAAATAAGTTCAGGCAATCTATTAATCAAATGAATTCGTTGCGAGTCGCCAGACCGGTTTCTAGAGTTCCCCTCTAGCTAATCTGTAAAGGACTTCATGCTGCCAACCTCTTATCAACCCAATTGGTTTGAGGAAAGTTTTCTGCGGGCGATCGCGCGCCTGCTCAACCAACAGGACTCGATGTCTGAAGGAATATTTTGTCTGCCTAGATAAGTTTATTGTCTGGGCAAATGATCATTCGTCTAAAACAGAGCCTGTTGTCGAAAACGATATCGAATTGTACGGAAAAGGGAAGCACTGCTGTTGTTCTACGGTGCTGTGCTTGCTTTTTCTCAAACTTTTTGATGAGAGAGAATCGAGCAGTTTTTGTCGTGCTTTATATGCGTTTCCCAGTCTTGAACAGTCGCTGACGGCTGTTCCCCTCTAAAGGAGTTTCTGCCATGCGTCGGACATTCACCATGAGAGCCGCCCTCAGCTTGATGGCCGCTTTATTAGTTGGTCAAGCACTGACAAGTGCTGACGATCCCGAACCAGTGGACAGGCCAAATCGCCTTTGCCAAGAGCTTGACGAAATTGCACAATTCAACGAGTCAAGAGTCGTGCCGTATCTCGTGAATGAATACTACGCTGGCTCGAGGTATGACCAGTTTGCCTCGGCGATATCGACTCAGTGCCGCACCCATTTAGGTGCTCTACAAGAGGCAAACAGAATTACCAATGCCGCTCCGAGAGATGATTCCTGCGACAGTCTAAGATCTGAGATCGCTGTCTCGTTTGACTTGGATAAGCAAGGGTTCAGGCGGCTAGCAACCAGGGTTTATCGGGATTGTCAAACTCTCTTGCCCGAATTAGCTCAGCTTTGGCAAAACACCAAGGCTCGCAACGCATCTCTGGACTTCGATATCCTGCACCCTTGCGATCAGCTAAGGCGCAAACAGGAACTCAGGCAACCGATTGAAGATTGGGTCAGCCGCTCTGGCGTTGAGCACTTTGCCAATAGCATTCTGCAATACTGCCCTGATTATGTGGTTATCTTGGCGGCGATTAATGACCCGATGCAAACTTCGTTGGACTTTTACAATCCAGAGTTTGAGCGCAAATCCCCTTGTGAAAAATTGGCCGTGATTGAAAGTGATGGCAAAGATCTAGAGTCCTACATTCGAGAGTCGGGAGTCGAAGATTTTGAGTTGGATGTTCGACTCAACTGCTTTCAATATCAAGGTGTGCTCGACGCGGCTCGTTAAGCAACGGACAGATGGCTGTTGGCCAATGACCGTTTTGGAGCCTCGCGCACCTATGCTCAAAGACGCGCGAGGCTTTTTTGCACGACAGGGGGTTGGGGTCACGGAGGCCGATCGCGGGCGTGCTATAAAGGGCGTGCTATCAGGAGTTTGGGGTGATTCGTGGAGCTGCAGGTCAGTCAGTTTTATAAGGCATCAAATCCGAGCCGACCGATCGCCGACGCCCGCTACTACATCAACTTTTCGGATGTGCGGGGCGGCGACATTGTGGAGGAGCTGGCACGCACGATTACCGTGATTTCGCCGGATGAATCGACCACGCAGCTCTTGACCGGGCATGTAGGCTCGGGCAAATCGACGGAACTGTTTCGCCTGCGAGATCAGCTAGAGCAGGCGGGCTTTCACGTCGTCTATTTTGAATCGGATGTGGATCTGGAATTGGCGGATGTCGAGGTGACGGACATTTTGCTGGTGATTGCGCGACAGATTAGCGCCAGTCTAGAAAAGGTGGGTATTGCGCTGCAGCCGGGCTACTTTCAACGGTTGTTTCAAAGCATTTCGGATACGCTGCGGATGCCGATGGAAATTTCGGACGTGAGCCTGTCGGTGGGGATTGCCAACATCACCGCCCAGTCGAAGGAAAGCACCGACTTGCGCAGTCAGCTCCATCAATATTTAGAGCCGCGCACGAAGAATATTTTGGATGCGATCAACCAGGAGCTGCTAGATCCGGCGATCGCTCAACTGAAGGCTCAGGGCAAGGCTGGACTGGTGGCGATCGTGGACAATCTCGATCGCGTCTTCCCGAACCCGAAGCCGAGCGGTCGGTTTCAGCCGGAGCATTTGTTCGTCGATCGCGGCGAACAGTTGAAGCGGCTGAACTGCCACGTGCTGTACACCATTCCTCTATCGCTGGCGTTTTCCAATGATTTGCCGATTTTGATCAATCGGTTTGGGGTGCGACCGTCGGTGTTGACCATGGTGCCGACCCACAACATTAGTGGGCAGATCAATGACGTGAGTCTGGGCAAGCTGCGGCAAATGGTGCTGGCGCGGGCGTATCCGGAGCTGTCGGCAAGCGATCGCCTGGCCCAAATTCCTCAAGTTTTTGACACCCCGGCCACCCTTGATCGGCTTTGTAGGGTGAGCGGCGGCCACATGCGCAGCGTGTTGCGCTATATCTACGGTTGCCTACGCAAGCAAAGTCCGCCGCTGTCGAGCGCCACGTTAGAGCAAGTGATTCGCGATGAGCGCAACGACATGCTGGCGCTGATTGATACTGACGAATGGCAGCTGCTGTTTCGGGCGGTAAAGAACCGTACCCTGCAGGGCGACAATGATTACAATAGTTTGTTACGCAACCTCTTTCTTTACGAGTATCGCGACGATCGCGGGCGTTGGGTCGATATCAATCCCGTGCTAGCAGAAACTGAGGTCTATCAACAGTGGCGGGGAACTTAGGCGACAACTCAGGCCGAGCCCATAGCGATGACGAACTGCTGCAGCACAATCAGGCCAGCCTGCAGGAGCTGCAAACCGTGCTGCGACTGTCGGCGGGGGAGTTTTCGCTGACGCTGGCGACCTGCAGCTATCACCGTCTGCGCCACTTGGTAAACCAGCAGCTGGCGCCAGCGGGGTTCGCCACCGTGATGCAGCTGCCCCGCGACTTTACCAACCTGCGCGAAACGATTCATAGTCAACTACAGGGGCAAACGCCAGCGGCGCTGCTAGTGGTCGGGCTCGATTATTTGAGCGCACCGCAGCAGCGGGCGGTGCTGCAGGGGGCCAACCTCTCGCGGGATGGTTTTCGGCAGCAGTTTCCCTTTCCCCTCGTGCTGTGGATGAATCGCCGCGTGCAGCAGCAGTTTGCTCGCTATGCGCCCGACTTCCGCAGCTTTTCACCGGCGGCGATTCCCTTCACGCTACCAGCGGGCGAGCTGGTGCATGCACTCAAAGCGGGCACCGACCAGCTGTTTTTGAACATTTTGGCGCGGGGTGGCGATCGCGAATTGAACACCAGCTCGATTCGTCTGATGGGCAGCGATGCCCTGCGCAGCGAGCTGGAATTTGCCCTGCAAGACCTAGTGGCCCATGATGTGGTGCCCGAGCCAAGCCTGCAGGCCAGCCTTGATTTTTTGCAGGGGCGCGAAGCCCACAGTCAGCTCGAAATGGCGACGGCTCAAACGCTCTATGAGCGCAGTCTGGCCTTTTGGCAAGCCCAAGTGGAGGTAGAGGACTCTTCAGCAGGATTGGCCTCTTTGGCGGAATCCGATCAGCTCACCGCTGCCGACAAGCGCGCAGTGCTGTGGCTGCATTTGGGGCTGTGGTGGCGCAGCAATGCCGTGGTGCAGCGCGTCACCTATACGGCATCGCTGCGACAGGCGCGGCGATATTTTGAGCAGCTGGTGACGCATTTTCGCGATCGCGACCAGACGCTGCACCTGGCCCGATTCATTCACGTCTTAGCGGAAGTGCTGCAAAAGCAGCGCGACTGGGAAACGCTGGCAGCGATCGCCAACGAAGGTGTGCGCCTGCACCAAGAAACCCAAGACCCGGTGCGCCTGGCCCGCGATCACGGCTTTCTCGCCGAAGTGGCGCTGATTAAAGAAGACTGGCTCACGGCCCAAAGCGAAGCCCAGCAAGCGCTGGATATTCTAGAGGCGGCCCAGACGGCGCTGGACGATAGCCGAGCGGTTGATCACGCCGCTGCCCCCGCCGCCGTGGACTTGGCCAACGCGCTGGCGATCGCCGCTAGCTTTCAGCGGGGCTGGTATCGCTTTTTGCTGGGCGAAGCCCGGATGCACCTCGCAGATCCGGAAGCGGCACTGCAATATTTAGAGGCGGCTCGCCGGGAAACTGACCCCGAGGTCGATCTCACTCTGCACCTCAAAGTATTGAATGAGCTGATTCACCATTACTTTGAGATGGGGGCCTATGGGGCTGCCTTTGAGATCAAGCAAAAGCGGCGACAGGTGGAATATCGCTACAGCCTGCGCGCTTTTATCGGCGCGGGAGCGGTGCAGCCCCACCAGCGCCCCAGCCCAGCGAAACAGTTTGACGAGATCACGCAGGCTGCTGTCGCCGCCGAGATTCGCGCCTCGGGTCGATTGCAAGATGTGGAGGCGTTGGTCAGCCGCCTGCAGAGCAACCAGCACTCGATCATCATCGTGCATGGACCGTCGGGCGTCGGCAAAAGTTCAATTTTGACGGCGGGGCTGCTGCCGCGCCTGCGCAGCCTCTACCCTCGTGGGCGCACTACCGAACCGATTTTGGTGCAAACCTACGGCAACTGGCAGCAGGCAATCGCCCAAAATCTGGACGATGCCCTGGCTGCCGTCGGTGCTGATGAGGAGCAACCGGAGCCCAGCGACCTGCCCACCCCCACGCCCGCTGAGCTGATGGAACGCTTGCGTGAGGGCATTGAGCAAAACCGCTTTTACGTGCTGATTTTTGATCAGTTCGAGGAATTCTTTTTCGACAAAGAGGCGCTGGGCGATCGTCGCCTGTTTTACGACTTTTTGCAGCAGTGCATTGATTTGCCCTCAATTAAGGTGGTGCTGGCCCTGCGCGAAGACTACCTGCACCACCTGCTCGAAGCCGAGCGCATCATCAATCTGGCCAGCCCTGATTGGGACCTGCTGAGCAAAGACGTCCGCTATGCCCTGGCCAACTTTACTCCCACCGCAGCGGAAGAGGTGATTCGGCAGCTGACGGCGGCAGCCCAATATCCCCTGCGGGATGAGCTGGTGCAGCGATTGGTCTCTGACCTGGCGGCAGAAACCGGCGATGTACGCCCGATTGAGCTGCAGGTGGTAGGGGCGCAGCTGCAGCGTGATGACATCACCACCCTGGCGCAGTATGAGGCGCTGGGCGAGCTGCCCAAACAAACGCTGGTGCAAAACTATCTGGCATCGGTCGTCCACGACTGCGGGCCACCAAATGAGCGCCTGGCCTGGGTGGTGCTGTATTTGCTCACCGATGAAGATCGCGAGCAGCGTCTCTATCGCCCCCTCAAAACCCGCGAGGAAATTGAGTACGAGCTGCAGCTGCTAGAAATGCCCTTCGATTCGGCGCAGCTCACGTTGGCGATCGAGATTTTGGTCGGCTCCGGGCTGGTGTTTGAGATTCCGGAGGAGCCGGAGACGCGCTATCAGCTAGTGCACGACTACCTGGTGCGCTATGTGCGTGATGTGCAGACGCCGGGGCTAATGGCGGAGTTGGAAACGGCGCGGGCAGCGGCGGCGGCGGCGGCAGCAGCTCAGGAGGTAGCGGAGCTTGAGCGCGATAAGTTGGCGGAAGCAAATGCGGTGTTGGCAGCAGCGAATGAAGAGGCGGATGAAGTCGTGGGAAAGGCCCGTCAACGCGCTGGAATTTTTACAGCATTGGCGGTTACCAGTGTGATTGTGGCGGTTGTGGCATCCACGATTGGCATTGGTGCGAATCGATTCGCTCAAAGAGAGACCCAACGTGCTGCAAATTTGGATGAGGCAGTCCAACAAGCTCAGACCGAGTTAGACGATTTGCAGACAGATTTGGATGTGGCTCAAATAGCTGAGCGGGAAGCACAAGAGAATCTCATTGCATCACGGGACGAGCTAGCCGACAAGCAACGGGCGGCCACTGAGGCGGAACAAGCGTTAACCGAGGCTCAGCAAAATTTAGCTCAGGTGCAGCAGCAAGCGGGGGCAAGTGAGCGCGATCGCCAACAGGCGGAAGTCAAGGCCCAACAGGCCGAAGCCGACTTTGCCAAAGCCCAAGGGGAGCTGGCTGAGGCTCAGCAAACGCTAATTGCGGCAAGGAATGCCACCCTAGAAACGGAACGGCAAAAGCTGGATGTGGAGGTGCAGCGAGAGGCGGTGAAAGTGGAACTGCTGATGGCATCGGGCTTGCACTTTGAAGCGCTACAAACGGCGACTAAGATGGGGCGTCAGTTACAACAGCCGGAAACTCTGGTAGCCCAAACGCCGCTGGCCCATCTAAGGCCACTGGCAGTGGCCACGGCAAATGTGAGTTCTCGCGACAGTCCGATTCCTGGAGGCACCCGATTAAAAGCGATTTCATGGCTCCGAGCAGCTGTTTATCAACTGGGATTCATTGGACGCAATACTCTCAGCGACCATGAGGATGGGGTCGTTAGTGTGAGTTTTAGCCCCGACGGGCAAACAGTGGCCTCCGCCAGTGGTGATGG
>CALCCA010000188.1 GCA_937899725.1 uncultured Halomicronema sp. | reverse complement strand
AACTGCTCATCAGATTTTCTAGACGACTGAGGCGTCGCTCGATGTCGTTACTGGGCTGGGCATTGGTCATAGAGCGACCTCAAGAGGCTCAAAGCAAGCCAACAAAATTAGCAATACAGATATATTAGCTGCTGCAGATGAGCGATCGCCTCTCTCAACTATCCCTGATGAAGAGGCGTTGCAAAAAGTGGTCGAGAGATAAAACGTGATCGCGCTAGCAAAAATACCTATGGAGTGCTTAAATCATAGAAGAAAGTAAATGGCGAATTGTTTTGCATAGATTTTATTCGATGCACGATCATTCATTTACCGACAAAGCCCAAAACCGGCAGCGGCAAATAGCGGCGACTCTAGTGATTGGCTCAACTGCTCTCTCAGCCAGCGTTAGAGAGATTTTTCCCAGCTTGCAGCGATCGGTAGTTTAGGGCAAGGGACACCCCGCAAGGTACATTCAGGTATCAATTCTTAAATCACTATGACGATCGCTCACTTTCCCTGGCTCACGCTTCTCATCCTGCTACCGCTCGTCGCAGCGCTGGCAATGCCTTTTTTGCCCGTCGTGCGCGGCACCAACAATGACCTGATTCGCTGGTATGCCGTCAGTGTTGGTTGGCTGGAGCTAGCGCTAATGTGCTACGTCTTCTGGGCGCACTACGATCCCACCCAGGCCAACTTCCAAATCGTCGAAACCTTCGCCTGGATTCCGGCCCTCGGGCTGAACTGGACGGTTTCTGTCGATGGTTTGTCAGCGCCGTTAGTGCTGCTGGCCGGTCTGGTTACCACGCTCTCAATGCTGTCGGCTTGGCGAGTCAATCGTCGGCCCCGGCTGTTTTATAGCTTGATGCTGGTGCTCTATGCCGCACAGATCGGCGTCTTTGTCGCCCAAGATCTGATGCTGTTCTTCATCATGTGGGAAGTCGAGCTGGTCCCCGTTTACCTGCTGGTCTGCATTTGGGGTGGACAAAACCGGCGCTATGCGGCCACGAAATTTTTGATGTACACCGCCGCCGCGTCCATCTTCATTCTGGTAGCAGCGTTGGCAATGGCCTTCTATGGCGATTGGGTGACGTTTGACATGGCCCAGCTGCACCTCAAGTCGTTTCCCCTCGGGCTTGAACTGTTTCTCTATGCCGGACTGTTGGTGGCCTTTGGCGTCAAGCTAGCGATTTTCCCCTTCCACACCTGGCTACCTGATGCCCACGGGGAAGCTTCGTCGCCGGTATCGATGGTGTTAGCGGGCGTGCTGCTGAAAATGGGTGGCTACGGGCTGATTCGCGTCAACCTGGAACTGTTGCCCCATGCTCACGTTTACTTTGCGCCGATTTTGGCCGTTCTGGGCGTGATTAACATTGTCTACGGAGCGCTGAACTCCTTTGCTCAAACCAATATGAAGCGCCGCCTCGCCTATTCATCGGTGTCGCACATGGGTTTTGTGTTGCTGGGCATTGCTTCGTTTACCGATTTGGGCATCAGTGGGGCACTCCTGCAAATGCTCTCCCACGGGCTAATTGCGTCGGTGCTGTTCTTCTTGGCGGGGGTCACCTACGATCGCACCCACACCATGATGATGAACGAGATGAGCAACATTGGTCAGGCGTTGCCGCGCGTGTTTACACTCTTCACCATGGGCGTGATGGCCTCCCTGGCGTTGCCGGGCATGAGTGGCTTTGCCAGTGAGTTGGCTGTGTTTGTCGGCTTTAGCACTAGCGGCGCTTACAGCGAGACCTTCCGCACGGTGACGGTGTTTCTCTCTGCCGTAGGCTTGATTCTCACGCCGGTCTATTTGCTCTCAATGCTGAAGCAGGTGTTTTATGGTGCGGCTACGCCGCCGGTCTGTGATGTGCTCCCATCCTGCGATATGGATGATCTGGATCTCAAAAATCAAGGCAATGAAGAACCGTCGTGTTTTGGCAATAACTGTGAACTCCCCGGCCAGGCCAAGTTTGAGGACGCGACCTTCCGCGAGGTTATGATTGCGGCCTGTTTCATCTCGCTGATTATCGCGATCGGCTTTTATCCCAAGCTGGCGATGCAGATGTATGACGTGAAAACGGTGGCGGTCAATGCCTCGGCGCAGCAGGTATATCAAGACATGACTGCGGCTAATGCGCCGTCTTATACCGGGAAGTTTTACGCCGGAAACTTGAGTCCGATGGTCTTTTAAGCAGCGGCATTAAAATCTGGCGTTGCTGAATTGAAGTATGGCTCTGTCTGAGTTGCCAGTGCTCTCGCATCCTTAAATCCCCAATTTTGGGGGACTTTGAGAAATCCGGCTCCCCTAGAATTGGGGGCTGGGGGACGCATTCATACCGCAAATTCAGCAACACCTGGAGTTTATGCTTTTGCAGTTAATGTTTTGACTAAACTCACTATCAAGGCAACACTATAAGCGATCGCCAAACCGTAGAAAGCATCTTCCACTAACGGCCAATGAGGCACTGTATTCATACCACTTCTGGATGCCTGACCGACCAAAATTTGCAAATTAGAATAGCAGCGATCGCCCTGCTTTACGCCAAAGCAATTGCCTGGCGAAGTCAAGCAGGTCAATGTCTGCAAAGCTAAAACCACACTCCAATACCCTCTCTTAATCCGTACAGTTTTGCCCCCATACCGCCAGACAAAAATCCACCCAGCCACTACACTCAGACCGTAGATGGGGAGGAACAAAAATAAGTAGACAATCCAGCCGATAAGCGTGAAAGAGATGATAGCAAACAGAACGAAGCTCACACTGCAGTAGGCCGTGAGCATGAAGGCAAACGATAGGGCTTTCATAATGAGAAATCAGCCATGATGGATGGCGAGGCTTGCTGAATTGTCCTGGCGAGGAGATAGATCTAATCAAACCTGCATGGCCGTCTTTTAAGCTCTGATGCGGACAGAAAAACAGTTGTCCCTTCGGCTCAATTCGATCAGAAAGCTGTTCAGATAAAACGTCCTGACCGACTACGGCGCTGATGCAGAGACGATTGCCAGTGACTTGGGAAACGGGGGCAGCAGTAAAACGCCCCTTGAGCTACCCATCTTGCCCCCTAAACCGTGAACCTTCAACCCAAATCAGTCATCGCTAATGAGTGGGTGTATTTTTGCCGCACTCTACTAAGAGCGCTCTACCACTGGTCTCCCCAAAAAACTTAACCCAATAAGCCCGGCAGTCAGAGGCATCTAATCCCAACTCACCGACCGACATTCCTTACCAGCAGAGCATTTTCAGCCTTTGACCGATCACAGCCTGAGGAGCAATAAGAAAAACTGAAGTGTTAGGACGGCCTAAAGCCGTGACAATTCCCCAACTTTCCGTTATGTTGTAGCAGTGTGAGGAGCGAACCAGTCAGAGCGCCGAGACGAAACACGGCCAGTCGTCGGCGCTCTTTCTGTTTTTAAATAACTTTTTCAACCATTCGCTTTGCCATCAGCCATTTCGCTGTCAAGCGTGAGACACTCGTTTCATCGGTCTTACGCACTCAGCAAAAATTGTTCGATCGCAGCCGCTACGCCATCTGATTCAACACTGGGTGCCACCCAGTCGGCGATCGCTTTGACGCCAGCCGGGGCATCTCCCATTGCTACCCCAATGCCCGCATAGCGAATCATTTCATAGTCATTGAAGTTATCACCGACGGTCATCACCTGATCGGGCTTCAAGTCCAGCAGTTCCTCCGCCAGATACTGCACCCCAGCACCTTTATTGGAGAGGGGGTGGGTGGCTTCAAAAAAGGTGGCCACGGATTGGGTCAGATAGAGGTCTTCGGGCGCGTACAGCTGCTTGAGGCGGGTCAACAGGTCAGTGACGACCGTTGGATCGGGGCTGAGCGCCAGTAGCTTGGTGGTTTCGATCGCGGCTTGTTGCTGCAAATACGTTGCGAGATCGCCCACGGCGATGGGGTCAACGCCTGACCGCTCGGCATACTCCCGCGTATCGGGTAAAATTTGCCGCACATGCAGCTGATCGTCAATGTATAGGTGAATGGAAAGCTGTTCGGCGGCTTCGAGGGTAGCGAGTTCGGCGAGTAACGCCAGCGTGTAATCGCGCGTCAGCGGCGTATGGCGATAAACCTGGCCAGAGACTGGATCTTTAATTAGCGCCCCTTGATAAGACAGCAGCGGTAACTGAGACTGCACGGCCTGATGAAACCGCACCGCTGAGCGATACATGCGCCCAGTCGCGATCGCCACCTGGATGCCCTGAGCCTGCACCTCGGCGATCGCGGCCTTAACGCCCTCGGTGACTTCATTAGCATGGCCCGCGATCGTGCCGTCAATATCTAGCACTAACAGTCGAATATCGGTCACGCCCTTGCCTCTATTGTCTTGATTGCTAAACCGTCTCTGTCACTCTAAAGCCTTAGGGCGTCCGTCCTCGTTAACGCCAGCATAAACTGACCAGACCGAGCCTCTGTAACCGACTCATCTAAACCACATCGACCTGGCAAATCTGAGTTTTGGCCCGCCTAGCCAACCTCTCCTGATTGAAGTGCCGCAGGCGGTGAGGTTTAACCGGCGTGGGGGTGAAGGCGATCGCCGGAAAAATCCACGACTCCAGCCGATCATCCACCAGATCCGTGCCCGCCGATATCAAAAAATATCCCCACCTTGGCGATCGCGTTCAAGGTAAGTTGTGGATATGAAATTAGCCGCCCTCTCCCCCGCGTTAAAAGCCGAAGTTCAAGAATTTCTCAAACTGGGCATTCCCCTCGCCAGTGCCCAAGTTGCCCAAGCCATGACGGGATTTGTCGACACCTTGATGATGGGCCGGTTGGGCCAAACGTCTTTAGCAGCCGGGGGCTTGGCCGTCATGGTGTTTATGGCCTGTGTAATGACGGGCCTTGGAATTGTCTCTAGCGTCACGTCTTTGGCGGCGGAAGCCTACGGCGCAAACCGTCCCCGTCGAGTGGGTGAGGTGACCCGTCAGGGTCTCTGGCTAGCCCTGTTAATTACGGTGCCGGTTTGGCCGCTGCTCGCTAATTTCAGCCAGGTGATGCCCGCCTTGGGACAAGACCCCGAGGTGGTTGCCCTCACCCATACCTATCTCACCATTGCCCGCTGGGGATTTTTGCCCGCGCTCTGGTTTGGGGTGCTGCGCTGCACGGTTACCGCTTTATCGCAGGCCCGCTCAATTTTGTTCATCATGGTGGGGGCAAACCTATTCAACGTCGTGGGCAATTATGTACTGGCGTTTGGCAAGTTGGGGGTACCCGCGATGGGCTTGGCTGGCCTGGCGATCGCCAGTGCCCTGTCGCACCTGCTGATGGGGGCCGGGCTGCTGGGCTATGTGGTTTATCATCGCCGGGGACTGTTTCGCCCGTATCGACTGTTCGATCGCTGGTATCGCTGGCAGCCCCAGACTTTACGCCGTTTGCTGAGCCTCGGGTTGCCCATTGGCGTCGTCACCATCCTTGAGAATGGGCTGTTCACGGTAATGACGCTGATGGTCGGGGCGCTGGGCACTGCCGTGCTGGCCGCCCAGCAGCTAGCCCTGCAAACCATCGTGGTGGTCTTTATGGTGCCGCTGGGCCTGTCTTACGCGGCCACGGCGCGCGTGGGGCAGTGGTATGGCCGGGGCGATTGGGTCGGGGTTAAACGAGCCGCCGCCGTTGGCATGGCCTTGACGATCGCGGTGATGACGGCTTCTGGCGTGCTGTTCGTCCTGTTTCCCACCGGGTTAATCGGCCTCTACCTCAACGTGGATGACCCGGCTAATCAATCAGTGGTGGTGATCGGGGTGGCGATGCTCACCGTGGCCGGATTTGGCCAGGTCGTGGATGGCGTCCAGCGGACGGCGAATGGCGTTTTGCAAGGTTTACAAGATACGCGGGTACCGATGCTGATCAGCTCATTCGCCTTTTGGGGCGTGGGCATTGTGTCCGGCTATGGGCTGGGATTTCACACTAGCTTGGGCGGGGTCGGTATCTGGATTGGCGCTTACCTGGGATTAGCGACTGCCGCGATCGGCTATCTCTGGCGCTTTCTCCGATTGCTCAAGGCAGCACGGGAGACGGTGCTGCCGCCGCAGCCCTGCTTGAAGTAAAGCCACCGCCGCCTGAAGAGAACGCAACACTCGCCGCTACCCCTTCTTAAGATTCGAAATCCGCAGGCCAGAGCCCAGGGCGCGATCGCGACGCTCCCAATCCTAAAAACCGTCGGGCGTCATCGGCGCAGCGCGGCACCGCATCCAGGTCATTTATACCAATTCTCTGAAACTGGGCTACAGATCTTCCTTTCGACGCCGCTCAAGGAACGTCGGCTGAGCGGAGTCGTTCGCATCGCGTCTCCCCGAGGGAGAAAGCCGACTTGTCTGTGTAGCTGTAATTCGTAGAACTGGTATTACACCGCAATTTTGGCCACGCCAGGGAGCCGAGTGGACCAGGCCGCTTTACCGTCTTGTTCAGAGCATCGGTCTTAAAACTGACGCAAAAGCCGCCAGCCTGACCGGGACAAGACTGCGGAGCTGCACCGAGGCTCATACCAACTCTCTGAAACTTGACTACAAATCTTCCTTTCGACTCTGCTCAAGGAACGTCGGCTGAGCAGCGGCGTCAGCCCGACGGGCAGGCAAGGCCAACACGCAGAGTCTCCTACCGGGAGAAAGCCGGTTTGTCTGGGTCGCTGTCATTTGTAGAACTGGTGTCAGAGCGCTTCTAGGCACCCCAAACAAAATGGTCAGCATGATGCCTCAACTAGCCATTTTCAGACCATGAAGAAACGTAACGGGTGGCAATACGCTGCAATTATGAGGTAAAAATGAAATATGAAACGATTATGAAAAACCTTTTCACTACTTTATCGCAATGTCTTTTTACCCTTTTTATCGCCGAGGACTTTTCCTGGCCTCTGGCTTGACGTTAGGAGTTTGGCTAACGGGCTGCGCCACCCCAGAAGTCTCATCTGATAACGACCCCGTTAGTGACGGTGCCTCCACAGAAGTTGCGGCTGATGCCCCCACTGACTCAGAGACCCAAGGCCAGAAAACGGTTTTGACGACGTTTACCGTATTAGCTGACATGGCCCAGAACGTGGCCGGTGATCAGCTCAATGTGGCATCGATTACGCGGGTGGGTGCCGAGATCCACGGTTACGAGCCGACCCCCAGTGACATTGTCAAAGCCCAGGAGGCGGATCTGCTGCTCTACAACGGCATGAATTTAGAGCGCTGGTTTGAGCAATTTTTAGGCAATGTCGAAGATGTCCCCTCAGTGTTACTGACGGAAGGCATTGAGCCGATTCCCATTGCCGACGGCCCGTACACCGATAAGCCCAACCCTCACGCCTGGATGTCACCGCGCAATGCCCTGGTGTATGTCGAAAACATCCGCCAAGCCTTTGTCGAACTCGACCCGGAGAATGCCGATATCTACAACGCCAACGCGGCCGCCTATAGCGAAAAACTACGCGCCATTGATGCCCAGTTAGCAGCTGATCTAGAGCAGGTGCCAGACGGTCAGCGCTTTCTGGTGAGCTGTGAAGGGGCCTTTTCTTACCTGGCTCGCGACTACGGTCTGAAAGAGATTTACATGTGGCCCATCAACGCCGAGCAGCAGTTCACCCCGAAGCAAGTGCGGAGCGTGGTCGAACAGGTAGAAACCAATGACGTGCCGACAATTTTCTGCGAAAGCACGGTGAATGATGAGGGGCAAAAGCAGGTCGCCGAGACCACGGGCTCGCGCTTTGGCGGCAACCTCTATGTCGATTCCCTCTCAACCGAAGAAGGCCCGGTGCCGACCTTCCTCGACCTGTTGGAATATGACGCTCGGGTCATTAGCAACGGCCTATTGGCTGGCGCAAATACGCAGTCAGGAGAATAGTGTGCCCCTGAAAACTGCGAATTGGAGGGGCATTCATCCCTGGCTCATCCAGCCAAATTAAGCCCATAAAACTACCGTCTGCAACCCCGCCCTAGATTTTAGGTTTGACCTTAACTATGCCAGCAACCCTGCCCCGTCTGGATATCGCGGTCGAGAATGTGAGCGTCACCTACAACAATGCTCGCCTTGCCCTGTATAACGCCACCTGCACTGTGGAACCCGGTACTATTACCGCCCTGGTGGGCCCTAACGGCAGTGGTAAATCCACCCTGTTTAAGTCGATCATGGGATTTTTGCGCCCGAGTCAGGGCCAAGTGCGCGTTGGTGGCTTGCCGGTGCCCAAGGCGCAAAAGCAGCAGCTGATGGCCTATGTTCCCCAATCCGATGAAGTGGACTGGAACTTTCCGGTGAGCGTGTTTGACGTGGTGATGATGGGGCGCTACGGCTATATGAATCTGCTGCGCATGCCCCGTGCTAAAGATCGCCGTCTAGTCATGGAAAGCCTGGAGCGGGTGGGCATGGTGCAGTTTCGCGATCGCCAAATTGGCGAGCTGTCGGGCGGTCAGAAGAAACGCGCCTTTTTGGCGCGGGCGCTGGCCCAAGCGGGCAAGGTGATTTTGCTAGATGAGCCCTTTACCGGCGTCGATGTCAAAACTGAGAAGGGCATCGTTGATCTGCTGCTGCAGTTACGGGATGAAGGCCACACGATTTTAGTGTCAACCCACGACCTGGCCTCCATCGCGACGTTTTGCGATCGCACGATTTTGCTCAACCGCACAATTTTGGCTGAGGGCAACACCCAAGAAACCTTCACCAAAGAGAATTTAGAACTCACCTTTGGCGGCCTACCCATGGTGAGTCTAGAGCACATGCTGCCGTCGGCAGAGGTCAGTTCATGAGCGCTGTCATTGCCGCCTTGCCCGGATGGGACTGGATTGTAGAACCCTTGCAATACGGTTTCTTAGTCCGGGCGATTTGGGTGAGTGCCTTTGTGGGCCTAGTGTGCGCTGTGCTCTCTTGCTACATCACGCTAAAGGGCTGGTCGCTGATGGGGGATGCTATCTCCCATGCCGTGGTGCCAGGAGTGGTCATTGCCTATGCGCTCAACATTCCCTTTGCGATTGGGGCCTTTGTGTTTGGCTTTGGGGCGACTGTCGCGATCGGCTATATCAAATCCAGAACCCGGCTCAAAGAAGACGCTGTCATCGGCATTGTCTTCACGGGCTTCTTTGCCTTTGGCCTAGTCTTGGTCACCAAAATTCCTAGCAACATCGATCTGTTTCACATCCTGTTTGGCAATGTGTTGGGCATCTCTCAACCAGACATCATCCAAACCTTAATTGCCGGTGTGATCACGCTGGTGGTGATTTTAGTACGCCGCAAAGATCTCTTGCTATTTTGCTTTGACCCCAACCATGCCAAGGCGATTGGGCTGCGAACGCCGGTCATGTACTATACGCTGCTGTTGGTGCTGGCCCTGACGATTGTGGCGGCTCTGCAGACGGCAGGCATTATTCTGGTCATTTCGATGCTAGTGACACCGGGGTCGATTGGCTATCTGCTCAGCGATCGCTTCGATCACATGCTGATCATCTCGGTGGTGAGCAGCGTTTTTTCTTGTGTGATGGGCACTTATCTGAGCTACCACTTTGATGTCTCCACCGGCGGCAGTATCGTGGTGCTTTTGACGCTGCTATTTGTGATGGCCATGATCTTCGCCCCCAAATACGGCATCTTGGCACAAGAGTTTCGGCAGAGATCGCCTCAACCTCTAGAGGAAGACTCCCAAAAGCAGCAGGTGGTTGTCGATCAAGCGTAAGCGTGATCCTTCGTGATTGGACTCCCCATAGAATTTCGGAAAAGCAGGGAAGCTAGGGGGCAAAGGAGCCCGATTTGTCGTCTTGTTTCAGAGCGTTGGTATGAGTGGTACAGCTGCAGGAAATAGGGGACAAACCAAGAATCCCCGTCACAGCGCCTCATGGCTGCGACTGAGCGATCGCATCCTTCAGTGTGCTCACCACCCGGACTTGGGTCGCTTCGTCAATCTCGGGCCAGATGGGCAGGCTGAGCACTTCAGAGGCAACCTGTTCGCTCGTGGCACAAGTGGCAAACTGGCCATCGTAGACGGGCAAGCGGTCTTGGGGAATCGGGTAGTAGATCATTGCCCCAATGCCGTGGTCAGCAAGATAAGCCTTGACGGCGTCCCGCTGACGGCCCAGAACTCTGACTGTGTACTGATGAAAGACGTGACCCGCTGTGATCGTCGGCGCGACAATATTCGGCACCGGCTCTAGCAGTCGGTTATAGGTCTCAGCTACCTGTCGCCGCTGCTGATTCCACTGATCGATATAGGGCAGTTTGACGCCCAAAATGGCCGCTTGCAGAGCATCTAACCGCGAGTTATAGCCCAGCATTTCGTTGTGATAGCGCTTTTTCTCCCCGTGGACTCTGAGCTGACGCGCCATCGCTGCCACCGCATCGTCGTTCGTCGTGATCAGGCCAGCATCCCCATAGGCCCCCAGATTTTTAGTAGGGAAGAAGGAAAACGCCCCAGCATCGCCGATCGCCCCAATCCGCTGGCCGGTGAGGCGCGATCTCAGACCATCATCACACTGCTGCTGGCAGCCGATACAGTCGCCCTGGTAGACGGCCCCAAACGATTGAGCGCAGTCTTCTAACACCTTGAGGTGATATTCGGCGGCGATCGCCTGAATTTGCGCCATTGCCGCCGGATTGCCAAACAGATGGACAGGCAAAATAGCTTTCGTTTTGTCAGTAATTTGCGCGCGAATTTGAGCTGGATCGAGGTTAAAAGACGCCGCCTCGATATCCACGAAAACCGGCTTGGCCTCAACGCTACTAATCGACTCTGCGGTGGCAAAAAAGCTGAAGGGAGTGGTGATCACCTCGTCCCCCGGCTCGACGCCCAGGGCTCTGAGGCTAATGATCAGCGCATCCGTCCCCGAGTTGACGCCGATCGCGTGCTTCACGCCTAAGTAGTCGGCAGCGGCAGCCTCAAACTGCTGCACCTCCGGCCCCAAGATAAACTGGCCAGACTCTAACACGCGGTCAATGGCTGCCTTAATCTCAGCCTTGATGACCTGATATTGGGGCTTTAGGTCGAGAATAGGAACCCTTTGACTCACGCTAACCGCCTCATTTGCTTCCACAGAGCCGCGATAGAAACCCGCCGTTCACCGACGCCGCAGCCTTTTGCATCAAACTCTATCACGTGCAGGAACTTCCTTTTTGCCAACATCCGGTGGTCAGATTTGGGCTGCTGAGTCTGCAGAATCATCCTGCCCCAGGGGCACTACGGGCCGCTATCCTCTTCACTGATGAGCACCAGACAAGCGCGATCGACATCGGTTCACCATCCTGTCCCGCGACGATTCACCGACCAAAAGAAGATCACCTAACGCTTGCTATCAGCGGCCGGAGCGAAGCGAAGGTCACGCTTCATCGCAATGTCAGGCTTCTTTTCTGGCAATGTATTGAACAACAGACACCATACTAGTATGGCCTTCTCCCTCCCTAACCTCACACTCAATTTCTCTGACTAAAATTGACTTGAGATTTGGGAATTCTCGCTGGAGTTTTGCCACAGACATCAGCATGTCAATATCTTTTGGACCGCCAGTGTTTTTTTGGCAACTGATCTTCGGAGTAAGCTGCCCAGCTTCACGTGTAACCTGCTTCTGCGAGGCGCCGGAGCAATAGTGATGCTAAGGAAAGATGGTCAAGGCAATCATCGGGATCATCCATCAAAGAGTGTTCGTGACCTCTGGGATTTCGTATGGCCAGGATAGAACCTGCGAAAAGGAACTGGAACCCTTTCTGTTCATCCTGCTGTGAGCCAGTAAGCATAGGATTCAAGCGAATAGCAGGATTTGTACCTCCTAAGGCGTCCATCATAAGCTTGAAACCGGACTTCGAAGACTTAGCATGCCTCTGAATTTCTTTGTCTACGAACTTGTAAGCCTCAAATGTTGCCTGTGCGCAATGACCGTCATCGAAAAGGTGTTTGACAATGCTTGGTAGTGCGGACGACAGATTTCGTTCATCAAATGGGTGTTGGAACGCCGTCGCCACCTCCCGAGCATCTGTAAATTGGCGTGCTCGCCTCGTGATTTTTTCGAATCTGGGTAATTCAGTCTGCATCGATCAAATTCTCTCGGATACTTTTGAAAATCATGTCGTATGTCTCTTGGTTACCGTCTGCCGGAAGGTTGATTTCTACTCTCACTGTAAGCCCGAAATCCCGACTGCGATTAACCCCAACTGATCCATTTGAGGATTGTGTAGCAGACTCTTGCAGTGGCGTAGCTGAGGTCGTTTTCTTAGGAACTTCTTCTCTGGTCACGGTCTTCTTCTTGGACGAATCTTTCTTGGCCTTTCCCTTTACAATTGGGGCTTCCGCGTACCCGCTAATTGCGGAAAGTGCCTGAAACACAGTCGTCTGCCGCTTCCCAACAATCGCGCTTGTACCGTCGCTCGAGCGAAAGTACTGAATCAAGGAATCTTGATCCAATTTCCAGGCTTCTTCACCATGAAGTGAGAAAAGATCCGAGTAGGCCGTTCTCACTAAGTCAGAAAACCTCTCTCGAAATTTCTCGTCGTCATGCTGATTGAAAACCGCACTGGATTTTTCTGTCTTCTTGCCTTCGTCGTCGATAACATCGATAAACTTCAGAATATTTATCACATATCCTTCGTTGTTAGAGGCTAGGCCCAGCTTTTTCAGTGTATCGGCCGTCACGCCTCCGGCTGGGAACGACTTTCTCAGCTGGTCTATGATTTGAAACAAAGGCCCGCTTCCTGAAAGGTATGGGTGCTTATCTGCCATTCGTTTCTCCTTTAAGTATTTCGAAGACCACTTAACAATTGATTTAGAGAGGAACTTTCTAAATAATCCTATTGAATAATGAGCCTATGGAAATGTCTGTATTGTAAAACTTTCGTTAGGTTTCAATCACGTCTTTCGGGGAGTGATTAGGTGGAATGCTGTTGCCCTTTCAATGAAGAGTCTTCTTGCTGGGTAGTTATGGCTACGCAAATTTTATGGGGGAATATTTTGGATATTTTGAAAGCCATCTGACTAACCGGCGACAGCAGATAGGCTAAGCTGCCAACCCCAGACTGCCTTAAGAGAATATTGCTGCGATATTAGGCTGAGTTTGCCAGCTCACCGTATCGTTAACCCTAAGGCAGCGGTACGCCGTCGCCGGGTCGTTTGTCGCAGCTAGATGTTATGAAAATCGCGATCGCCCATGAGTGGCTAGCCGCCTATGCCGGATCAGAACGAGTGGTTGAGCAAATCCTCAAGCTGTATCCCGAGGCTGACCTATTTAGTCTGGTTGATTTTTTGCCCGACGAGCTGCGATCGTTCATTCAGCACAAACCCGTCACCACCTCATTCATTCAACGATTGCCCTGGGCGCGGCAACAGTTTCGCAAATATCTGCCCTTGATGCCCTTCGCGATCGAGCAGTTTGACCTGTCAGCCTATGACATCGTTATTTCTAGCCATCATGCTGTGGCCAAAGGCGTGGTGACGCGGGCGGACCAGCTCCACATCAGCTATGTGCATACGCCCATTCGCTACGCGTGGGACCTGCAGTGGCAATATCTGGAGCAGGCAGGACTCAAAAGGGGCGTCAAAAGTCTACTCACCCGGTTGATTTTGCATTACCTGCGATTGTGGGATGTCACCAGCGCCCATCGGGTCGATTGTTTTGTGGCAAATTCTCGCTTTGTGGCGCGCCGCATTCACAAAACCTATCGTCGCCCCGCCCAGGTGGTTTATCCACCGGTCGCGGTGCAGCGCTTTCGGGCCGATCGCCCGCGCGGGGAATTTTATCTGACGGTGTCGCGGTTTGTGCCCTACAAACGCGTCGATTTAACCATTGCCGCCTTCAGTCAGCTCGGCCTGCCCCTGGTGGTGATTGGCGACGGGTCTTTGCGCGCCAGCTTAGAACGCACAGCGCCATCTAACATTCAGTTTTTAGGGCATCAATCAGACGCCGTGGTGGTGGATTATATGGAACGCTGCAAAGCGTTTGTGTTTCCGGCTGAAGAAGATTTTGGCATCACCCCAGTGGAAGCTCAAGCTGCTGGGGCGCCGGTGATTGCCTACGGGCGAGGCGGCGTAACCGAAAGCGTGATTGACGGCAAAACGGGTCTGCTCTTTGCTACGCAAACAGTGGAGGCAATGGTCGCCGCCGTCGAGCAGTTTGAGCGCCACCCCACGGCGATCGCGGCTCCCCTGATTCGCCAGCACGCTGAGCGTTTTTCTGAGGAACGCTTTTGTCAAGCGTTTCAGCAGTTGGTCACAACCCAGTGGTCAAAGTTTCAACCGGGAACAGCGCATGACTGGGCTTCTCTATCATGACGGTTCGTGATGCCCACCCTAGAGATCAGATTTGCCAGCTCGGTGTCTCTCAATCTTTGTCTCCGGACTTTAATCCCAGTTCTCAATGATCGAACTCTCAATGCCCTCTTGAAAACGCCGGGGGCGGAGGGGCCGGGGAGCTAAATCTGTGGCCTGGTTTCAGAGCATCGGTGTAACTTGAGGACGCCATAATTCGGTGGTCGGAAAGATCGCGAGACCGGTGACCCCGCCTCTCAACAGCCTGCTTCTGAGCCACCTCGTCGATTCCCCTGGACTAGGCCATGGCGTCTGTAAAGCCCGTGTTTTCACGCGATCGCCCGCCCGCTCGCGGCAGGACTGCAGACCGTAATTACCGAATCGGGTGGCTTAAAAGCCCTGTTGCAATCGCGACCGAGGAATCGCGAGAAATGCCCGTAATGACTGGCGTTTACCCAGTTTCTCTGAGGTCAGACAAATATACTGAATTCCACAAATCAGTAGCGCCCCAAGATGTTTCCTGGGAACACTCAGAACACGCAGCCGCCAGGCCAAACAGACATGTGGCAATCAGCCATCAACTACCTTCGCAGCCTCAGAACTTATGCCGATTTGAGTCCTGACGCGGGCATTCGCCATCAAGTTAATGGGCAACTACGTAACCGTCAGTCTTTATCGTTAGAAGACTGGTCGCAACTTTTTGCTGAAGCCATCACCGGAGACCGGGCGCAACTGCTCCTCAGCTTTCTTTACACAAAACTGCCGGACTATTCCGGACTCAAGGTCGGTCGGCTGCGGCCTAGCGATCGCCTGATCGAAGATCTGCAATTGCCTCTGGTTTGCTGGTTTGATTGGCCCAACCAGCTTTGCGCCGATTTTTACGATGTGTTTCAAGTTGATATTAGCGAAGAATTTGACGAATCTTTACTCGAAACCTTAGAGGATTTAGTCGGATTTTTGCATCAGCGGCTGCGCTCTAGCGATTCCGTTACCTCTGGCTAGCCGCGATCGCCGAGGTGAATGCTTGCGATCGCGACCGTGAACGCTACAGTAGTTACACACTCGTTCACTGCACTTTGCTGCTCGTCATGCCCAGAACTCAGCGCAACGATAACTTCATCGATAAGACTTTTACGGTCATGGCTGACATGATCCTCAAGATGATGCCCACGAACCAAAGCGCCAAAGAGGCCTTTGCGTATTACCGTGACGGCATGTCGGCCCAGGCCGATGGCGAGTATGCCGAAGCCATGGAAAACTACGAAGAGGCTCTGCAGCTCGAAGAAAATCCCTACGATAAGAGCTTCATTCTTTACAACATGGGGTTGATTAACGCGAGCAATGGTGAGCATGCCATCGCCCTCGAGCGCTATGAAGAGGCCCTGGCGCTGAACCCACGCTTGTGTCAGGCCCTCAACAATATGGCCGTAATTTATCACTACAAGGGTGAACAGGCTGAAGCAGCGGGCAACGTCCAAGACGCCAGCGAGCTATTTGACCAAGCCGCGACTTATTGGATGGAAGCGATTCGGATTGCGCCGAACAACTACATTGAGGCGCAAAACTGGCTGAAGAATACGGGTCGCATGAAGGCCGACATCTTCTTCTAACTGGTCGATTTGCCTAGAGGCTGTCATCATTTAGCAGCTGAGTCCTGATGCTGAAAACGGTTCAGCCTCTAGCCAGGTTTACGGAACGGGCGCGGTAATGTCCATAGCGTCAGGCTTTCGAGTTTAATTGATGACACGTCCTAGGCGAACTGTCTTGCAAATCTTCAATCGCCGGTCGCGTCGTTTCACTACCGCTTCTTTTGCTTCTTAACTCGCATAACCTTCACCATGATTGATCTCGAACAGGTTCAAAAAGTTGCTCATTTGGCTCGCCTAGAACTAGAAACCAGCGAAGAAGAACAGTTCACCACTCAGCTCAACAGCATTTTGGACTACGTTGAGCAGTTGAACGAGCTGGATACCACCGATGTGGCACCGACCACCCGCGCAATCGAAGTCAGCAATATTAACCGACCGGATCAGCTAGAAACCTTTGGCGATCGCGAAAGTCTGCTCAGCAACGTGCCCGATCGCGAAGACGATTTCATCAAAGTCCCCAAAATCATGGCCGATGCTGACTCATAACACGGCTCGTACTTTGGCTACCTGGCGCGGTGCTTGAATCGCTTCAAACCGGTGAATGGCACTCATTAAATGCACCTGGGCCTGATCGGGGTCACCCCCCTGTTGATAGGCCAAGCCTAGTTGATAGTGGGCTTCCGCCAGGTCCCCCTGCGCCCCCAATTCTTCAAGCAGCACGAGGGCATCCTCAATCGCGTGAATGGCGACAGCCAATTCTCCCTGTCGTCGCCGCAGTTTACCCCGACCCACGAGCGCTTTCGCTTTGACCTGTACGTAATGACTTTCTTCGGCAAAGGCGATCGCCCGTTGATAAAGCTCGGCAGCGCGATCGACATTGCCCAGGTTGGTATAGGTCTGCGCTAACAGCTGAATGAAAAAGGCAAATCGCCCCGTATATTCAGGGCGCGTAGTATCGGCGATCGTGCCATAGGCCTGCTCAGCCAGCGGCATGGCGATTGCCTGGGGTGAATCGCCCCAGGTGAGGTCGTTGTCATGCAGGCGATGGGAAGCCACTAAGGCTAAGCAGAGGGCGGCTTTGTCAGCCCAGCTTTGCTGGGGCGTGTCTTTGGCGGCGGTAATCACCGCGCGAAAATAGCCGGCAGCGTCGGCTAGTTCCCACAAATCGAGATGGTAGAGGCCAAGACTGAGCAGCGCGTCCACTTCCAACATGCGCCAGCAGTAGATGGCATGATCATCGGCAGTGGTGGCGGTGGCGGCGTCTAGTCCTTGGCGGGCAATTGCCTGGGCCTGCTTCTGCATTGAAATCGCGGCGTGAATCTTACCGGAAATCCAATACACGTCAGCCAGAATGTTGCGCAACTCGCTGGCTCGCTGATCGGCTGGCAGATGCGGCAGCAGCGTCGAGATCGCCGTCATCGCGGGCTGCAGTAACCCCATGCGATAGAGGGTACTGCCCAGCGTCAAATGTTGGCCCCACTGGTTATGGCGACTGTTGAGCAACACCTCGGCGGCCCCGCCATAGTCGGCGATCGCTAAAGCGTGGTAGTACGCTTCACAGGCTTGAGTGGCTTCGGCAATTGTGTGAATAGTGGTGACATGCTGGGTCCAAAACTGCCGCGCTTGGGTGTGGGTCTGGGTGGCTTCGCCACTCTGCCGCAGCCGCTCTGACGCCTCTGCCTGCACAACGGGATGCAGCCAATAGTGGCCTTTGTAGCTTTCTACGAGGGAGCGATTGCGCAGCGACGTGATGACCTGCCGATGTCGCGCCGGATCAATATCCCACATCAGGGTCAGCAGTCCCTCTACAGGCACGCGGGGCACATCTTGATAGCGATAGGCCCCCAGACGACAAAACAGTCGATAGGCATCGGCGTCTAACCCCTGCAGTCGATTGGCCTGACTGGTGACAAGATTTTTCAGATCGAGTGCCGTCAACGGGTCAGCGCCGATCGCTTGCCAGTAGGCATCACCATCGGCGTCAAAATCACCGCCGATCGCCCCGGTGAGAATGTTCATCGCTTTGGCATTGCCCCCGTAGGCGCGGTGCATCGCCGTCAACGTCTCGGGTGAGAGGGCGATCGCCCGAGATTCAAAAAACTGCTGCCACGTCTCTGGGCTGAGCCCTGGCAAGCGGTAATGGGTAACGGTGACGCCCGGTTCGCAGAGGCGATCGCGGCTCGTCAGCAGCGTCACAGTTTGCCCCTTGGGGTCACATAACACCCGCATCAGGTCGCCATAGCGAGAATGCTGCGGCCAAAATCGACCTTGGGCATTTAAGGCCGGTTCGAGGTTGTCGATCACAATGCCGACCCGCACCTCTCGTAGCCGTCGCCGTAGCCGGTCTAGCGTGACGCCAAAGTCTTGTCCCGGCTCAATCTGAAAATCTTGCCGCAGCCATTCTTCTACCACCTGCTCAACGGGGGTAATATTGGCGGTTTCCTTGGCCATCAGCAGTTCTAACACCACATCCCAGGGCTGACATTCTAAAAACTGCTGGGCCAGGGTGGTTTTGCCAATGCCGCCTTCTCCCTGCAGCACGATCGCCCGATGGCCCTGGGCGATCAGTTGCGTCAGATCAGCGATCGCCGTTTCTCGTCCGACAAAGTGAGCTGCTTCAGCAACGGGCGACGGCAGGGTGGGCGGTAACGCTCCCTTGGCCTGTTTTAACGAACGTTCTAACACGGTCAGGCTATTGCTTTTGGTGACCCGTTCATCGAGCGATTGAGACAGGGCCTGCCAGATTTGCGACGCCACGTCTTTGACATGACCTTCGGTATATCGCAGCCGTCGGGCGATTTCGCTGTAGGTTTGTCGTCGCCAGACCGCCTGCAAGATTTTGCGCTGCAAATCGTTGAGATGTTTGCCGGTAGCGCGGAAAACGAGGGAATCTGCGAGTTCGAGAACGGCTTCTGCACTCATCGCTTGAGTTCCTGAGCTTAGGTCTAATTTAGCCGATGGGAAGGAGGACACGGTTTTGGGGGGGGAGAATAGGCGGGCAGAGGGGTGGGGGAGTAGAGGGTAGAGATGGGAGGGGGGCGAGGGTGTAGATAGG
>CALCCA010000187.1 GCA_937899725.1 uncultured Halomicronema sp. | reverse complement strand
TAAGGGCCTGTAGTTCAATTGGTTAGAGCACCGCCCTGTCACGGCGGAAGTTGCGAGTTCGAATCTCGTCAGGCCCGTTCAATAGTAAACGTAATCTTTGACAGTCAGTAGTTCCTGCACATGATGTAAGGCTTACGAATATTCATCAATCAATATTGATGCGTTCTGACTGCTCAAATTTATGTTTTCAAGCGGTGGATAGCTTTCCTCTAGGTTCATAGAAGGCAACTGGCTTCTGCTCCGTAAAGGTTGCCGATTTGCCTCAGAGAAATGGGTTCGAATTTGGGAGTGAGGCGGCGCTAGCGCGATCTCGCAGCTCGTTCAATCACCTGCCAGGCGTCAATGCCTCTGCCGGAAACAACTCGCAGAACTTCAACCTGAGAGAGATGCTCTGGTCTGAGCCAGTGTTTGCACAATCCGCTCAAAAGCCTTGAGATAGCGTATGAATATGCTCATGCCGATCACTATCAACCGTTGAGAAAAAGACTCTAAGCGCGCATCAGTCACAATCATCGGCACTGAGCGAAAGGGGAAAAACAGATCTCCCACCAACCCGCCGTAGAAGCGCCAAGGTGTATATACCCCGTCGTTAGGCAACGCGCTGGTTTCATGGATCAAACTGAAGTGCCCCTTCACTACCCGCCTGAGCTTTTTGTGCAGCTCCTGGATGCTGCTGCGGGCAGGATGATTAATGCAAACTTCAGGCGCATAGACCATGGCATATCCGGCTGCATAAACCTTTTGGCCCCAATGTAAATCTCCTCCAGATTTCAGCTCTGAATCGAACCCCCCGACATCATCGATCACCTGACGGTAAGTAAATACATTAGCCGTCGCACCATAGTGATCTTGCTCAAGAAACCGCTTTTGAGGAAAGGCAAAGAGTTGCTCGTACAATTCGCAAGGGTTAGGAGCGTTGGGGTCACGATAGAAGAGACGAATGTTACCGGCAACCAAACCGCAATTTGGTGTTGCAACGAGGCGATCGCCGCCCTTTTCGAGCCAGTCTGGCTCAGGGATACAGTCAGCATCTGTGAATGCGATGATTTCGCCACTGGCAATATCAAGACCCGCATTTCTAGCGGAGTAAGAGCCAGGCTGAGGCTCAACGACCAAAATAGCTTTTGAGAATCGCTCAATCAACGGCTCTAAGTTGTCATTGACGTTGTTATTAACAACAACGACCTCATAGTTTTGGCTAGCTAATGTTTGATGCTCTAGCGCCTTTAGGCATAGCTCAAGTTGTTCAGCATCACAATAAGTCGGCACAATAACAGAAAACTTCATAGGATTAGCACTCATCGGATCAATAGAAACGGCAGGCATGTCTATGTCTCACTTTAGATTGGCAAAATAATGTTGAAATTTTCCTCTGCGCAAGAATTTCTACAGAGTTGTGCTTCTATAGCCTCAACTTGGCGATCGCAGTTTTCACGAGCTTGAAATATACCCTTCATATTCTTTCCAGGCAGGAGTCTCAGTTTCAACCAGCTTCTTTCCGTATGGGAGAAACACGGTGGCGAGCTAGTTTTTCTCGATAATGGACACCCCCATGATTGCTTCAGGGCTACTTAATATAAATAGCTAATATCCAGTATTATTACTGAGTCGGACAGGGGCAACTTTACTGTTTCTTCATGGCATGGAGAAATTGCATAAAGAAACAGTAAAGCCCGTACTCTAATAATAAAAAATGTTTGACACTGACTTCAAGTGCAATTGAGTGTAATCACTTACGTTAATTTGAAGTTAAGGTATAGACAACGAAGACATTGAGCTGGTTAAGAGACAAGAATTGCTAGATAGCTCTATGACTTCGTGAGTATCCACGAAATTGGCTTTTGCGGAGTTAGCCCCTAGGAGCTGACTACAGAGATGTCATCCAAAAGGCTTTTGGGTGCTTGAATTTTTCGAGCGTTTTCATGTCAGAAATAGTGTTTTAGACGCAAGATCGATTGTTTTTTGTTGACGACAATTTCATTGAATTAGCTTTTTTGAGAGGATTTATATCCTCGTCGAGGCAAGAAACTCGGCTGATTTTTCTTCGCGAATATCTGCTCTACATAGCTCGAAAGTATATGGAGCCGTGCAGAATTCTCTGATTCTTATACAGCCATCCAAAAATATTCCGATTTTTGAAAGCTTTTTGCATAGGTGTTTGCACGTATTTCTCGCATTTTTAGCATACTTACAAAAGGAGTATTTAAATGAAGCCGTTAGAGCCGTTAACTGCCAAAAATCGCCAGTATTTAGCTTTTCGTCGGGCTGTCTTGACATCACAGGCTCGTCAAATTGTGGGCGAGTCTTCAACGAGCGGTGTTGTTGAATTCCTGCGATTGCCTTTGCAGCGTCTACCTCAACCAGAGGCTGTCAAGGTGTTGCTAGAGCGTTGTTTGAAGCGCTCTTCCAATCGTGTCTACTTCGTCAACGCTCATACGGTTGTGATGAGTAGAAAAGAGCATGCCCTAGAGGAAACTCTCAACAGAGGTGACTTATTGCTTCCCGATGGGAGTGGTGTGCTGTGGAGTAGTCGTTTGCTGGGCAAGCCAATTAAGTTCAACTTAAATGGCACTGATTTGATTCCTGCGTTGTGTAAGGCGGGCGCGCCCAAGGGCCTTTCGGTCTATTTGTTGGGTGCTAAACCTGGCGTTGCGGATGACGTGGCTCACAATCTTACGCAAACAAATCCTAGTCTGACGATTGCTGGGATACAGCATGGATACTTTGAAGAGCAAGACCTGGAGACTGTTTTAGACGATATCAGGCAAGCCAAACCTCATGTGGTGTTAGTGGCTATGGGCGTTCCTCTTCAAGAGTTTTGGATTGACCAGCACGCCAAGCACTTACCGGGTATTACTCTGATCGGTGTGGGTGGACTGTTCGATTTTCTTGCGCACCGAGTTGTGCGAGCACCTTATCTTGTTCGTCGTCTAGGTTTAGAGTGGTGCTGGAGACTCATGATGGAACCCAGTCGATTAGGGTATCGATACACTGTGGGTATTGTCGCGTTTATGTACATCGTTCTTCAGGATTCTTTGCTCGCTTTCAAAAGGAAGCAGAATATTGCGACCCAGCAATGATGCTGAAGATGGTTCAGCCACAAATAGCCAGAAATTTGCTGTTTGTGGCTGAGTCAGTTCCTGTAGTTATTTAGCATCTATCAGGTTCATCAGAGTTGAGCGTTCAGAGTTCAACGAAGCGTGATTTATTCTGCAGTGAGATCGCCAAACTGCTCACGATAGCGGGCGAGTTCGGCTTCGAGTTCGGTGCGGCGTTGGCGTTCTGCGGCTAATTCTGTGGCCAGTTCCTCAGGAATCAGCAGCTTTTCGCCCGTATCGAGACGGTAAAAACTGATGAGCGTCTCTTCTGCAGCGAGCCGTAGCTGAAGGCGCTGACTGATATTATCCGCGATCGCCACATACTCTTCACCCTGCAAATGATAGCCCTGCAACTTTTCCGCAATCCACTCGCCTTTAGGGTCAAACAGCCAATATTTCTGCACCTCAAGCTGAGCATAGAGCGTTTTTTTGAAGGACTTCTCTTGCTCTTGGGTGCCTTGAGACGTCATTTCAAACACAACAGCGGGAGTTTGGCCTTCTTCCCAAATTTTGTAGTTGTCACGCGCCCCTGGCTCAACATCAAAAATCACCATCACATCGGGGGGCACTCGCAGTTTAGGAAATCCCTGCGCATAGTAAAGGAATTGGTTGCTGAGTACGGTGGCTTGTTGCCCGGCTAAATACTGGCGCAGCACTTCCAGCGTGATCAGCATGGCGTAAAGATGGACAAAGGTTTCAGCCACAGGCTTACCATCTGAAGCGGGGTAGAGAGAATTAGAGACCTGGGAAGATAAAGCCGTCATGGCCATCACTCATGCGCATGCCTCAGTGTAATCTGCCTGAACCCAACTGCCTGTAAACGTCACCGCCGACCGGATGGCCTGGCCGCAAACTCTGGGCGATATCGCATCGGTCAACCCATCAATGAATTTGAGTTTTAGTTAGGCCGACAAGCATCAGAGTGCAACTGAGAGTGAGTGCAAAAGTGGATGGCCGTTGAACTGGAATTCGAAAAAACTACTGGGAAATCTGGACGGAGCGATCGCCCCAAAACCGCCTGAAAACCGCCCTGAATTTAGCTCACGAGCCCGCGTCATAGCAGTAAAAATTAGGTAAAGCCCTCCACAGTTCGCTATGGTGTAGGTAGGAACTTAATTTTCTGCACGGGCGTCAAAGAGTCTCGAAGCCCTAGGGGATAGCGCGTGTCCCTAGATTTTTGTAGGTCAGCAACGGTACCGCAGAAAAAGTTGCTCGGCGATTTTTGCGGCTAGCAGCCGTTTTGCTTTCAACATTTTTTGAAGTATCGCCCACACAACTTCAGCCAGCGCGCTGTTAGTTTTTGGCACCCAATTTTTTCATCGATCGCTCATAGGAGTTACGCCGCCATGCCCACTGCCCCATCATCCCCGCCCCCTAATCCCGCCCCCCGCCCCCGCAAACGCCGTATGGCAACCTATGGCGTACTCACACTGCTTGGCACGGGGGCGTTAGTCTTGCTCAACCACACTTCACCCTCAGAAGCGAGCTTGGCCGATTGGCTGCGGACTGAACCACCCGCTATCGCTCAGGTGCTGCCTGGTGCGACCGGTGCATCATCGAGTAACTTCATTGCAGATGCGGTTGAACGGGTGGGGCCGTCAGTGGTGCGCATTGATGCGTCGCGTCGGGTAGTGCAGCGATCGCCGCGCATCTTTGATGATCCCTTCTTCCGTGAGTTTTTTGGCGATCGCGCCGTGCCCACCGAGCCTAGAACGCGAGTGGAACAGGGCACCGGGTCGGGGTTCATCATTGACGCTGCCGGACTGATTATCACCAACGCTCACGTAGTGGAAGGGGCCGATCGCGTTTTAGTCACGCTCAAAGATGGCCGTGAGTTTGCCGGTGAAGTGCTGGGTGAAGATCCCCTCACCGATGTTGCCGTGATTCGGGTCGAAGCGTCAGAACTGCCCGTCGCCGCGCTGGGCGATGCGGAACAGCTGCGACCGGGGGAATGGGCGATCGCGATCGGCAATCCGCTAGGACTTGATAACACCGTCACCGCCGGTATCATCAGCGCGACAGGGCGCTCCAGCTCCCAGATTCGTGTGCCTGACAAACGGGTGCGGTTCATTCAAACCGATGCCGCGATTAACCCTGGTAACTCCGGCGGCCCCTTGCTGAATGAGCGCGGCCAGGTGATTGGCGTCAACACTGCGATTATCGGCGGTGCTCAGGGATTAGGCTTTGCGATTCCCATCAACACGGCGCAGGAAATTGCCCAAGAGCTGATTGCGACTGGCCGGGTGGAGCATCCTTATATTGGCATCCAGATGCGATCGCTGACGCCGGCCGTGCGCGAAGTCGTGAATGCGGAGTCTCCCAACAACCGCCAGATTGTGGTGGATAGTGGCGTCTTGATTCTAGGCATACAGCAAAACTCACCGGCGGCCCGCGCCGGTCTGCAGCCCGGTGACGTGATTACGACTCTGGCGGGGCGCAGTATTGAAGCCGCTGAAACAGTGCAACAAATCGTGCAAGAGACCGATATCGGTGAGCCGCTAACCCTCGTGCTCGATCGCTACGGGCAGCGCCTTGAACTGGCCCTGAGCCCTGCTGCGCTGCCCGTTCGTTAGGCGAATCTGAGTTCTGGATTAAGACAAACAGCGCTTTTTTATACCAGTTCTACAAATTACAGCTAGACATGCAAGTCGGCTTCAACTCCGCTCAGCCTAAGTTCCTTGAGCGGAGTCGAAAGGAAGATCTGTAGTCCAGTTTTAGAAAATTGATATAACTCTGCTTGAGTATCCTTGCTCCGTAGGGGGCTATAGACGGGATCGGTACGCCCAGCCGCGCTAGCAGAATCAACCTGTCCTGAGAAAAAATATCGTCAACTAACCTGCGCACTTTGCCGGGCCTTGTCCTGTCTAAAGGGGATGCGGCGATCGCTAAACGCTCCCCGGTGCGCAGCCAGGCAAACTCGGCAAAAGGGCAGCCGAGTCAAAGGCTGAGAGGGCCGCAGAATTCCAGCGAATTGGACTCAGAAGCTGCCTATAATGAGACTTTGTGTGTCATTGCCCTTCTTTACCTATGGCCAAAAACGAGTCTCAGCAGCCGGCCCAAAGTGCCTCCACGTTAGACGAAATTCGGGCAGCCCGATTGCAAAAAGTCGAGCAGCTGAGTGCCGCTGGGCTCGATCCCTTTGCTTACCGGTGGGCCAAGACCCACGATGCGGCTGATCTCCAGGCCCAGTATGCGGGGTTGGCAGCCGGTGAAGAAGTTGAGGATGAGGTCGCGATCGCTGGGCGCATCCTCGCCCGTCGGGTCATGGGCAAACTCGCCTTTTTCAACATTCAAGACGAAAGCGGCCCGATTCAGCTTTATCTCGACAAAAAGGCCATTCGCGACGGCATGGCCGATAACCCTGATGCGTTTAATCAGGTTAAAAAGCTGACGGATGTAGGCGACTTTATTGGCGTACGTGGCACGATTAAGCGCACCGACAAAGGTGAACTCTCCGTCAAAGTGCAGGAATATGCTCTGCTGACCAAGTCGCTGTTGCCTCTGCCAGATAAGTGGCATGGCCTCACCGATGTCGCCAAGCGCTATCGTCAGCGCTATGTCGATCTGATTGTGAATCCTGACGTGCGAGAGACCTTCCGCAAGCGGGCGCTGATCACCTCTGGCATTCGCCGCTTTTTTGAAGATCGGGGCTTTCTCGAAATTGAAACGCCGGTACTCCAGGGGGAAGCTGGCGGTGCGGAAGCTCGCCCCTTTGTGACCTATCACAACACCTTAAACATGCCGCTTTATCTGCGGATTGCCACCGAGTTGCACCTCAAGCGGATGATTGTCGGGGGGTTTGAGAAAGTGTTTGAAATTGGTCGGATCTTTCGCAACGAGGGCATTTCGACCCGCCACAATCCCGAATTCACCAGCATTGAATTTTACCAAGCCTATGCCGACTATCACGACTTTATGACGCTGACCGAAGACCTCATCTCAGCGATCGCTGAGTCGGTGCTGGGCACGACCAAAATCACCTATCAAGGGGAGGAAATTGACCTCACCACGCCCTGGCGACGGGTCTCAATGCACGATCTCGTGGAGGAAAAGACCGGCCTCGCCTTTGACCAGTTCACCGATTTAGCCGCTGCCAAGAGCCAGGTCATGACACTGGGCATCCAGAATTTAGAGACCTGTGATTCGCTCGGTCGGCTGCTCAATACGGTGTTTGAAGAAACGGTTGAAGCCGAATTGATTCAGCCCACGTTTGTGATCGATCATCCGGTCGAAATTTCGCCGCTGTCGAAGCCTCACCGCAGCCAGCCGGGCGTGGTGGAGCGATTTGAGCTGTTCATCACCGGTCGTGAAACCGCCAACGGCTTCTCTGAGTTGACGGATCCCATCGATCAGCGGGTCCGATTTGAGGCGCAAGCGGCGCGTAAAGCGGCAGGCGACTTGGAGGCAACCGGGGTCGATGAAGACTTTTTGACGGCGCTGGAATATGGCATGCCGCCGACTTGTGGCGAGGGCATCGGCATCGATCGCCTCGTCATGCTGCTCACCGACAGCCCCAGCATCCGTGACGTCATCGCCTTCCCCTTGTTGAAGCCCGATCGCTCCGCTGAGAGTGATACCGATACCGCCACCCCGTAGCAGCGTCAATGCCTAGTCCAGCAGGAACGTGATGACCGGTGACAATATTCAAGCGTTAGCACTCGTCAGGGCCGGACAGTGGGATGCCGCCCATGATCTGGTGCAGCCCTACAGCGATCGCGATTCCTGCCTAATTCACGCCTACTGGCATCGGTTTGAGGGCGACCAGAGCAACGCCCGTTACTGATATCGGCAAGCCGGAGAAGCCATGCCCGACAACACCCTGGCGGAAGCCTTGGAGCGGTTATGCGATGTGACCTTGCCGCAGACGTGACCTCAGCTAGTAGGGGCTGCTGTGGCTCTTGGGGAAGGATGAAAACTGACGGCATCAAACCCGTTGTTAACCACCGAATGTCTGCAATCACCCGTGTCCAGCACCTAGATAACGCGAATTCGAGGAAAAGCCAGCAATTCTAATTGCCAGCCCAGTTTTGGACAATAAACGACGCGATCGTCAGGGTTTGAAGCCTTTCTCCTGCTGGGAGAGAGGGCGAAATCACGCCTGTCCATCACTCTAGATACATGGCAGAAGCTTGGAAGGCTTCTTCGGGAGTGCCGTAGAATGTCCCATTTCTAAACATGCAGGGTTCATACTTTTCGTTGCTGTAGGTGTAGAAGGCAAAGCTCCAGGAATCTGCGTCCCCGAAGTAGCGCAATCGGCAGAGATGCAGCGGCTCATTGCGCATTCGTTCTAGACACTCTTCTCGAGTTTCTGGAAAATTAGGCGGGGGAAAATTTGCGGGGAGATTCGGCTCAACATAAGCATCGATGTAACAAAATTGGCTACGGAAGCGAACATCAAGGCGGTTATATTTCCCCGCATAGTGGACTTCGGCATACTGCAAAATGCGCTGCCTGATACGCTCTTGGGCGGCTTTGGGAACTTTGGTACCGCCGCCATGAGGGTCTTTTACCCAGGGTGCCATAAGGTTTCTTGTGTTTGGGCTTAGATCATTTATCGGCAAGCTGCCTGAGTTTGCTCTTGTCGCTCAAGTTGCAGCACTGCTTGAATCAGTTGTTTCAGCATAATGGAGCCTGCCATCATTGTCTTTTGAAAATCCAGATACTGGGGTGGTAGTAGGCAATCTCGCGGCCTCTTAAGCCGTTAGCTTACGAGTTAGGCCGATCGCACTGGTCATCACACACCATACCCCCACGATCGGGGCGAATGATGACGCCGTTGTCGGGGATAGCGATGGTGTGGCTCCATAGCCGAGAAGGTGGCGGCGATCGCTGGCATATGGCCTCCACCTTCGCCAAAATGTCGCCGTCGGTCAAATCGCCTGCGGGTTGCCTGCCGGTTGACCCTTGCTACGAATACTGCGATGTAGCGTGGGTCTCGTACCTCGACCCACGGGCTACTGGGGAATTCTAAATTATCCCAATCTATGCACTCCAGATGTCATATCGCCGTGCCCAAAGCCCAGGAGTAACCGACTTTTTTTCCGTTGTGACTCATCAGCGGCAACCCCTGTTTCAAGCCTCTGAAAACATTCAGCTTTTGCGCACAGCATTTCATCACCTCAAACAACGGCACCCATTCACGATCGCCGCGATAGTTATCCTCCCCGATCATCTCCATGCTTTGTGGACCCTCCCCGCAGGAGACGCCAATTTCCCGACCCGCTGGCGATTAATCAAGGAATATGTGACCCGTCGTGTTGCCCCCATTTATCGACAAGCGCGATCGCGATCAAGCAAGCAAGAGCAAGCTGTGTGGCAACGACGCTTTTGGGAGCATCAGATTCAAGATGAACAGGATTTTGAGCATCATTTCAATTACATCCATTACAACCCCGTTAAGCATGGATATGTGAGTTGTCCAGGGGGGTGGGAATATTCCAGCTTCAGAAAATCTGTACAAGCGGGTGTGTCTGCCGAAGATTGGGGCAGTCAAGACGCAATTGCTTTCGCCCCCAACATCGGCCACGAGTAGTATGGGTCGCTCGTTGCGTGGGTCGAAGCACGAGACCCACGGAATCATCCCCCCGAAGGTGTAGTGTGGGTCGAGTTTACGAGATCCACGGAAAAGACCACACACACCGTTACGCCTGTGGGTCGCCCGGCGGTTGACCCATTTGACCAAGCCGAACGTAGCGTGGGTCGAGGTCACGAGACCCACGGAAAAGACCGCATGGGGCATTACCCCCGTGGGTCGCCCGGCGGTGGACCCACGCTACGCATGAAGTGCAACACCGCCGCCGCGTCGTCGTAATCGAGGGTGGGGCCATCGGCCAGGGCCGGGTCGCGGGAGCCGTTGAGGATGGCCATCATCGCCTGGATCAGCTGCTTGAGGGAGTCGGGTGTTTCTGGGTAGTTCGTCAGCTCGGCAAACAGCGACTGGACTTCTCAGTCGCCAGGGCGGTTTTGCCCAGGCCGCCGCTGCCGCGAATCACGGCGTAGGGTTCCTGCAGCAGCAAGCGCTCTAGGTGCAGCAGTTGACGACTGCGACCGACAAAGTGGTGGTCGGGTGCCTGAGTCAGTCGGCCCAGATGGGTCTGGCGTCGCTCTCGTTACAGGCGGGCTGCCGCTTCCCCTACCGTGACCGTAAAGAGCTGGGGATCGGCTTCATCCTAATACAGCACGGGCACAAACCAGTCCTGCAGCTCCAGGTCGCCCGCCCCCATAATCTTGAAGCGGTAGGGGTCGCCGTAGAGGGCCTCCTGTCCGGCCAGCATGGCATCGCCTACCCGTTGCCCCGCCGCCAGGGTGCGGTAAAAGGGCTCGACAAAGCGGCGGGCAGTTTCCACCAACACGGTATGACTCACGACCACCACAGAACCCACCCCGCCCTCCAGCAGTCGGGCGGCGACGGAGGCTATGGGGTCGTCGGTGGCCTGGGCAGTCTGGCAGGCTTCTAGAAATATCAGCGGCACGCCGTAGTGTTGCAGTTCCGCCGCCAGATCCGGCGCATGGATCAGCTTCAGCAAGCGCGGCCCCAGCTTGTCGCTGTCCCGAGGGTCTTCAAAACAGAGGGCACCGAGACCGACCTGGCGGTCATACATGCCGTGGTCGTCAAAGTGGACGATTTCGTAGGGGTCGTTTTCGGCTCTGGCCTGCTGCAGAGCGGCTTTCATCGCCGGGAAGGTGGGCGGTCTCAGCAGATCCACCTTGACCAGATCTGTCCCCAGTTCATTCACCGCCTGGACGAGCGCTCTGGCGCTGATGCGGTGGTCGATATAGCCGACGGGAGTGCCCTGATCATCCGCAACTTCCGGGCAGGGGCTGATCAGCAGCACCCGAATCGGCAGGTCAGCCTGGAGGGTGGTGGTGGTTTTGCGGTTGGGCAGTCGCCGCCGCACCCGCACGCCGTTCGCCCCTTGAGACAAGTAGCCCTCGCCGTCGTGCAAAATTTCCCAGGGCAGGGTGAATAGATCGTTAGCCGCTTCTCGAAACTGGGCCACTTCGTCATCTGGAGTCCCTTCCGGCGGGTCGCCATCCACCTGGATAGAAAAGCGCCGACTGCCCGTGGTGCGCCGCCATTCTTCTAAAGGCTCTCGGGCCGATTCACCTGCTAGGACAGCCTGAAACAGAGCATGGCGGCAATGCCTGTTCGGTCTTCATGGCTCGGCCTTTGAAGACCCCAGTGGGCCATTGATAATAGCGTTCGATATACCAGCGAATTTCCCCAGCTCTACTGGTCCTAGTGGTGCCGTAAATCGGTAGCGTCGGCTTTTAATATCACGGCGATCATCGGCGGCAAGGTAAATCAGTTCCGCCTGAGCCGTTGCTCGGCGGACTCCGTCATGCTCAACAATTCGCGGATCGGTCAGCGCCAGCAGCAGTTCCTCGACGGGCTCAACTTCGACGGTTTTTCCGGATTCCCAATCGTTCGGCAATTGCCATCCCAGGGCCGCTGCGATTCTGGGCACGGCCTCGTTTAGACCCGTCGGTCCCGCTCCCACAAAAATGTAGAGCGGATCGTTGGGGAAGAGCATTGCCACCATGCCATCCGGATCGACGCCTGGGAGCAATACGGGAATAACCTTGTAGCCATCGTTGTGAGCTTGGGCAACCTCCAGCGCAAACCGCACCTCTTGGGGCACCCATTTGGAGTTGAAAGTGTCGGGGCTGATCACGACGAGAAAGTGCTGAGCATCTCGAATGGCATCCTTGATAGTGTTCGTCAGGGCATTGCCGCCCGTCAGCTCGCGAGAATCGACCCACGAGACTTGCCCGTGAGCTTCTAAGCTTTCTCGCAGTCGTCTAACAAATTCGTCATCCTGGGTGGAGTGAGAGATGAAAATGTGGTGACTCATCAAACTCGCTTGCTCAGACCTGGCTCCATGTTAGCCACGCCTGCCAGTCCGGTCGATAGGGGTAGCGTTTTGGCCAGGGAGGGCGATTGGCTCAACGATGTCAGCGATTGCTCGATATCGCATCGGCAATGTCAACCTCGCTAGACCGTCTGGGTAAACTCAAGGGCAATTAGCCCCCTTGACGGCCGTCATGCCAAAAACTGTGTGCCCGACTGTGACTGAAGTGCTCTTGATTCTGTAGCTTGGGCGTCTTTTTCCGTCGGTTCAAATCAGTTAGAGGTAGAGTAGTAGGGGTTATTTGAGGCTGATGTACAGCCGTTGAATGAAGGCGTGCGACCGTTCGGTCGGGATCAACTCGGAGGTTGCGGGAGAGTTGTCCGCAACGGTTCACCGCTTGCCTTTCTTCTCCAGTTTTTGGTTTAGCCTTATCCATTGCTTGTAGCAGCGATTCATTATGGCACCGTCTAACTCCAGCATGTTGGCGACGTTCTCCCAGGTAAATCAACAAGGGAGTTTGACCCACCGGGTAAAAGATCTGCCCGCGCCGCAGTTCATCAATCTGCTAGAGCAGATCACGCGGGAGTTTGAGCATTTCCTCCGGGCGATCGACATGATCAACAACGAAGCCCTGGAAACAATGCTAGAGCAGATTTTGGAGGCGTTCACCCTCAAAATCGGGCAGATTTTGCAGGCAGAGCGCACGACTATTTTTATGGTCGATTGGGACAAAGCCGAGCTGTGGTCCAAAATTGCTCAGGGCGATGGCGAAGGCCGCTTAGAGATCCGGGTGCCCGTCGGTAAGGGGATCGCTGGACACGTTGCCGACTCGGGTGAATGCCTCAACATTCCTGATGCTTACTCTAGCGACCTCTTCAACCGCAAAACCGATCAAGAAACCGGGTATCGCACCCACAGCATTCTCTGTATTCCCGTTTTCAACAAAACCAACGAGTCTGTCGTGGCGGTAGTGCAGCTGCTCAACAAGCTGGATCCGAACGGTCAGCCCGTGGCGTTTGATGCTCAAGATGAGCGGAGCTTCCGGGAGTTTGCTTCTTCCATCGGTATCATTCTCGAAAGCTGCAATTCTTTTTATGTGGCGGCTCGCAATCAAAAAGGGGTGTCTTCGCTGTTAAAGGCGATCTCGTCGCTAGAGCAGAGTTTGGATCTCGAAAAAACGCTGCAGTCGGTGATGGCGGAAGCCCGCGACTTGATGAGCGCCGATCGCAGCACGCTCTGGCTGATCGACGCCAGCAATAACGAACTCTGGTCGCGAGTCAAGTCCGGTGATGGGCAAACCATGATCGACTTGCGGATTCCTGCTGACCGGGGGATCGTCGGCTTTGTTGCCTCCACTGGCAAAAACCTCAATATTCCCGACGCCTACCAAGATCCCCGGTTTGACCCCTCATCCGATAAGCGCACCGGCTACTTGACCCGCAACATTCTCTGCATGCCGGTATTCGACTCATCGAGCCAGCTCATTGCCGTGACCCAGCTGATTAATAAAAAGCAGGGGTCGTTCAACAGCTCTGACGAAGAGTTTATGCGGGCGTTCAACATTCAGGCGGGTGTGGCCCTGGAAAATGCTCAGCTATTTGAGAACGTGCTGGTCGAAAAGCAGTACCAAAAAGACATTCTGCAAAGCCTGTCGGATGCGGTGATTTCCACCGATATGGAGGGTCGCGTCGTCACCATTAACGATGCTGCGTTGGAACTGTTGGGCTGTCCGGAATCACCTGAAGATAGCGATCGCGCCCTACGAGATGCGTGGGAACAGCAGCTCATCAACCGGTTAGTGTGGAACATCATTCCCATTGAGAAGCTGCAGTTTCGCATTGAAGACAGTCTAGAAACGGGGGCCAAGCACTATGTGCCGGAGCAAACCCTCAAAGTCGCAATCCCCGTTGAAGCCGTGCTGACGCCCCCCGGTCAGCCGGTTGATCCGAGTACGGCTCTGCTGCTCTTGCCTGGTGTCGATAATCCCGATCAGTTTTGGCCGTGGGGCCATCGGGACGACGCCACTCAGCCGGTTGCTCCCGATCAGGTGCAGGTATTAGAGCGCAGCATCAACCTCACGGTGAACCCTTTGACCAACCCCGAAGGCGGCGTGCGCGGCGGTCTGCTGGTGCTCGAAGACATTAGCCAAGAGAAGCGGATGAAAACCACCCTCTATCGCTACATGACGCCAGGGGTGGCGGATCGGGTGATGGCCCTGGGCGAAGACACCCTAATGCGGGGCGAGCGGCGAGAAGTGACCGTGCTGTTTTCTGATATTCGGGGCTACACCACCCTGACGGAAAATCTTGAAGCCGACAAAGTGGTGGAAATGCTCAACACCTACTTTGAGACCATGGTGGAAGCGGTCTTCAATTTTGAAGGCACCCTGGATAAGTTCATTGGCGACGCCATCATGGCGGTTTACGGGGCGCCCCTGCCGCTGCAAAATCACGCCTGGGCAGCGGTGCAGTCGGCGCTAGACATGCGTCAGCGACTGGTGACCTTCAACAGTGAGCGGGTGCTGCACAATCAGCCGGAGGTGCGCATCGGCATGGGCATCAGCTCGGGTGAGGTGGTGTCGGGCAACATTGGCTCACAGCGCAAGATGGAATATACCGTCATCGGGGATGGCGTCAACCTGAGTGCTCGCCTAGAGGGCGTCACCAAGCAATACGGCTGCGATATTGTGCTGAGCGAGCACACCTATGAGCCCTGTCGCGACAAAATTTGGGTACGAGAACTCGATAAAACGCGCGTCAAGGGCAAGAATCAGCCGGTCAGCATTTTTGAACTGATTGATTACAAGCACAACAGTCTGGAGCAGACGACCCAAGACTTTTTAGACTTATATCAGGAAGGTCGTGCCGCTTACACCAACATGCAGTTTGAGAAGGCGATCGCGATTTTTGAAAAGGCGATCGTCCTCAAACCCATCGATCGCGCCTCAGCCATTCACATCAATCGGGCGCAAGCCTACCTCATCAATCCGCCCCCGGACGATTGGGATGGCGTTCACACCATGACGACCAAGTAGCGCTAATCTCGGAGCCGTTGTGGTGATGACTTTGCCCGACTCTGGCTACTGCCTATTCTGCTCTCACCCGGTTTCTCAAACCCGGATTGTTTGCCGGTAGTGCACTGGCCTCAGCCTAAGGCAACGTCTAAAAACATCATGATGACAAAGCCCAGCATCAGCCCCAGGGTGCCGCTCTGCCCCAGACTTTTTTGCGAAATGTCAGGAATGATTTCATCCACAATCACAAAAAGCATGGCCCCAGCGGCAAAAGCCATGCCCCAGGGCAGCGCGTCTTGAGCCACACTGACGATGCCTGCGCCAAAGATCCCCCCCACCGGTTCCACCAGTCCCGTCAGGGTCGAGATACCCAAGGCGTAGAGGGGCGAATACTGCAGGCTTTTGAGCGACCAGGCCACCACCAGCCCTTCCGGAATGTTTTGCAGGCCGATGCCCACCGCGAGGGCTAGCGCTCCCGACGTTTGACCGGAGCCGAACCCTACTCCGACCGCCAGTCCTTCGGGAAAATTGTGCAGCGTGATTGCCGCGACGAACAGCCAGACCCGCTTCAAGTTGTCGGCCTGCGGCCCCTCTTGCCCCTTAAAAATATGCTCGTGGGGAAAGCGATTGTGCACAATCCACAGCAAACCGCCGCCGAGTAACACGCCTACACCCATGATCAACGCTGCGATCGCACTGGAGTAGCCCAAGTCAATGGCGGCAGCGGTGCCGGGCACAATCAGCGAAAACGAGGTCGCCGCGAGCATGATGCCGCCCCCAATACCGAGCAAGACGCTTTCCACTTTTTCGGAGGGGGTAGTCGGTAACAAAACGGGCAGCGCGCCAACGACGGTGCCCAATCCTGCCAGCAGGCTGGCGATCGCCCCAAGGGCCAAAGTGTTCACGATGGGTTAATTCTCTCTAGCGGCCTGATTGTTCGATGGTGCCATAGGGCGATCGTCCTGGCCCGCAGCAATTTCTTGTCAGACAGCGAGTGGACTCTGACGGAGGCTACTCTGCTGAGCGATGATCACCTAGTGCCACTAAATTATCCATCGCGTATCGACCTTTCCAGTCATCTTTTCTGGCTCAGCGTCAGGGTTGATTTAGCGGCGGTTCATCCCTGTCGCTGAGTGGGGAATGTTATGGTGGCAAGATTCGGTAATATCGATCCGATGTTACTGTCCATTACTCTCCTCACGCATCCGGCCTATGAACCCTGCTCTGACCCAATTTGGCGACCAGATGTCTCACCTGACAGGGGTGAGAGCCATTATGAAAGACATCATCGAGACCCTGCGAGCGGGCCAGGGCAAGTCTTTTATTAATCTCAGTGCCGGTAACCCGGTCATCTTGCCGGAGGTCGAGCAGCTGTGGCGCGACTGCACAGCGGATCTGCTCAACAGTAGTGATTATGGCGAAGTCGTCTGTCGCTACGGCTCTAGCCAAGGGTATGAGCCCTTGATTGCCGCGGTTTTAGCCGACTTTAACCAGCGCTATGATTTAGCCCTGACTGAGCGCAATATCTTGATTACGCCTGGCAGTCAGGCGCTGTACTTTTTTGCAGCCAATGCCTTTGGGGGCTACACCGCTGATCAACAACTCCGAGAAATCGTTTTGCCCCTCAGCCCCGACTACACCGGCTACGGTGGCGTCTCGCTGTTTCCCGAAGCGTTAAAGGCGTATAAACCGACGATTGATATCGGTGAGACACCTCATTCCTTTAAATATCGTCCCGATTTTAGCCAGCTAGAAATTAATGAAAACACGGGGTTCGTGTTGTTTTCTCGGCCCTGCAATCCGACTGGCAATGTGCTGACTGACGACGAAGTCCATCGGATTGCTGATTTGGCCGCTCCGCATAACGTGCCGGTGTTTGTCGATTCGGCCTATGCGCCGCCCTATCCGGGATTGAACTTCACCGAGATGACGCCCATCTTCCGGCAGAACATGGTGCACTGTCTCAGTCTGTCGAAAGCCGGACTGCCGGGAGAGCGCATCGGCATTGCCCTCGGTGATGAAGCCATCATTCAGGTGCTCCAGTCTTTTCAGACCAATCTGTGTATTCATTCCTCCCGCTATGGTCAGGCGATCGCGGCCCGAGCGATCGCGTCCGGAGCCTTAGGCAATCTTGCTGAAACCGTGATTCGGCCCTACTATCGCAACAAATTTGCCGTTCTCGAAGACAGCCTCGACCAGTTCATGCCCGCCACGGCACCCTGGTACCTGCATCGGGGAGAGGGCGCGATTTTTGCCTGGCTGTGGTTTGATCAGCTGCCCGTGAGCGATCGCGAGCTGTATCAGCAGCTCAAGCAGTATGGCGTTATTGTGGTGCCCGGCGATCCTTTCTTCCCCGGCCTGCGCGAAGATTGGCCCCACACCCGCCAGTGCATTCGCATCAGCTTGACGGCAACCGATGCCGAAATCGCCCAGGGCATTCAGCATTTGGCCACGGTGGTCACGCAGCTTTATCAGACTCAACCGACAGCGGCAATTCCTGCTGTGGTGGGTTCATGACGGCTGCTATGGAGTCAGATGCTGCCGTCACCGATTGGCTAGAGATTGGCCGCATCGTTGCCCCTCAAGGGCTTGACGGAGCCGTTCGCGTCTACCCTGACAGTGATTTTCCTGAACGATTTTTGGCCCCCGGTGAGCGCTGGCTGCTGAAACCGGGGCAGACGCAGCCCGAATCCGTGCAGCTAGTGTCGGGTCGTTATCTAGCGGGTAAAGGTCTCTATGTGCTGAAGCTGGCTGGGGTGAACTATCGCGATCAGGCTGAAGCGTTGCGCGAAGCGAAGTTGGTCGTACCGGCGGGCGATCGCCTCGCGGTGGAATCGGATGAATTTCATGTCTCAGATTTAGTGGGTTTGACGGTGCGACTGCAAGCTACCGGCGTGGCGATCGGCACTGTCGTCGATGTCTATGCAGCGGGTAATGATCTGCTGGCGATCGAACTGTATGCTCAGGCGGCATCAACTAAGTCAACTGCTGCGTCCCCAACGACTAAATCCACCAAAAAGGGGAATCTGCCGATTTTGATTCCCTTTGTTTACGCGATCGTGCCCGTCGTCGATCTTGCTGCTGGCTATGTCGAAATCACGCCACCCAAAGGTTTACTGCCAATTGAGACCTGAGCCGCTACGATCCCTCAGGTCAAGCTCATCCCCAAAGGCCAAACTAAGTTGCATCATCGCGGCTGAAGCTGGCAGGCGATCGCCCATGTTCGACCCTGAGCGGATTACGGATGGGAGTGATTAATGGGTACCTGTCAAGATAGGTGATTCCCTGCTTTCTATCAGACCTAAAGTCCGTTAGGTTGACGAAATGGCTGAGTTTTTGGGGGGCTGCCCCCAGCGTTCAGACCATCATTGCGATGAATACAGGGAGCTAAATGTAATGGAAATGGTGATCGCCGCCTTCGTCTTCGGAACCGTCTTTTATCTATTCACTAAAGACGTTTTAAGCAGCTAACGCGAACTACTGACGCACACCAAAGAAGTCGACTCGATATTCTGTAATCTTGGTGCCGGTTTGTGCCTCAACCTGACGAATCAACGCCTCAGGTAATTCGACGTGCACATCGATAATTTGTTGCGTATTGGTGCAGTTCACGTGGCTATGAGCATCATTAATGTGACCATAGAGCCGACCATCGGACCGCTCAACGCACTCAATAATATTTTGCTCCGACAGCGCTTCGAGATTTTGATAGACCGAGGTGTGGCCAATGTCGCAGCCCTTTTGGCTCAGGCGGTTGTAAATCTCGCGGGCCGACAGGTGTTCCTTCGCCTCCCAAAGCAGCTCGAGAATGTAGCGCCGCTGGCGACTCAGGCGCATGCCTAACGCCTGGCAGCGTTCAATCGCATCTTCTAAAGAACGAATCGGGGTCGAGGCCGTAGAGTTCTGCATCAAACCTTGCTCCACATGTCTGCAATGCTCGCCACAACCAGCACAACGGTCAGGTTAGCTGTGCGCTTAGGGTACAAACCTTTGCGGCAAGCTGCTATTAACTTCCAGATTCTAGTCCAGACGTTCGCTAGAATTCGACTGAGACCGTTAGTCGTAGTCAGTACCACTTTAGCTTGTTGTCTCAAGCATCGTCCATTATCGTCCAATTGCTGTTGATATGTGGGGCGATGACGCACCGGATTAACCCTGTCAGCAGTGGAGCCATGCCGAGCTGCTGACGGCTAGAGCGTTGACCTGACAGGTGGCACCCCGAGCCAGGGCTTTATTGACGGCGGGCCACGATGTCGGCCCAACGATAGCCGTTAGCATGACTCCTTGTTCGATCCCGCGCTGGCTTTACTTTGCCGCCACTTCTCGGCATAAGCATACCGCGTTCGACCTTTCGATCTCTCCACTCCCTGACCGTGTCACGTGTCAAGCGAGTTGATCCGTGAAAATTTGGGAGAACGGACAGTCTTCAAAATCAATAAAGCTAATTGTGATGTGATTTCAGTGCTGCCGGGTAAACGTCTCTGAGTGTTAAAAATCCTTGCAGCCGTTCATCACATCGCGTGGGTTAGATGAAGGTGTAAAGGCTGCCATTTATCAAACGAAATTCATGGTCAACATTTTACGAAACGCTTTTAATGTGGTCGTGACGATCTTTTTGATCACGTTTATCGCCCTCAATCTATTTCAACTGGGCAAGTATCTGCTGTCTTCTCAGGGATTGGTCTGAGGGCGATTGGCCCAGCTGCTGGCGATGGCCAGACCTGGAGCTGACAGTAATCGGGGCGAGCGTCTATGACTCACAAGCATCCATCGATAACTGAGAAGTGAGATTGGTATGGCCCATGCGGCTGAGCAGACGGTGCGATCGCCGGTTTCGGCCTCCCAGTCAGGCAATTGTCTGGCGATTGCCCATTACGTCAACGCGGCCCTAGCCCTGCAGCCTCCCCTGACGATTACAGGGCCACTGCCCCGTCTCGATATTCATTTGCCGGCGACCCATTTGTATCGCTTGGGCCAGCTGTTGCCCCAGCTCGAACGGGCTTTACAAGGGCTCCAGGGGACGAAGTATTGGGATGTTTATGTCTATATTGACAGGGGCTCGCGTGATGCCCCTCAGCTAGTGCATCATGCGCTGTTGGAGCGATCGCCAGAGCAAGCAACACGCCAGCCCTCGCCCCTGGCCCGATTGCTGCCTGCAACCACCGCTAAAGCAGTCGAGAAAAGGCACGGTTCAGTGCCCTCGACGTCGGCACCGGCTGCTGGACTGCAGCCACAGCATCTTCAACGTAAACAGCTGGCCCGACGCCGACAATTACGAGTCGGGGCGCTCGCTTTGGGCGGTGCCAGTTTTGTTGTGGGCACCGCGATCGCCTTCACAAATGAACCGCTGCGATCGCGATTTGCCGTTGCTCAGCTGAGGCGACCCTCGGCGGATGCATCCGCCGTTATTGTCACGTCGCCCGATCAGCTAGAGCCCGCAATCGTCGCTCAGGAGCCGACCCCTCTTGCTCCCGCGCTTGCTCCTAGCTCCCTGCCAGAGTCACCCCCACCCGATCTGCTCCCGGCTACTGCAACCGCTTTGTGGCGACCCATCACGTCAAACAACGGGCTCGGTGCTGCGGCTAATGTGCTGACCGTGCCGCCCTCTGCCCAAGTTGCCGTCAGTTTGAAAGCCGTGGGCGACATTATTCCCGGCACTAATTTCCCCAACTATCGACTGCCGGCAGACCCCAACTACCTGTTCAACAGCGTCAAAATGTTTATGGGGGAAGTCGATATCCTTTTTGGCAATTTTGAAAGCACTCTCACTGACTCCCCCTATGTGGCGAAGGATGTGAGCCGTGGCATGACCTTTGCCTTTCGAACGCCACCGGCCTTTGCCCCCGTGCTGCAAGCAGCTGGGTTCGACATCTTAAGCGTTGCCAACAACCACTCCTTTGACTTTGGGGATGCAGGGTTTGCCGACACCATCGCCCATATTGAACAGGCGGGGATGCATGCTGTGGGCCGTCAAGGTGAAATCGTCATGCTTGAGGCTAATGGGTATGCGATCGCCTTTATCGGCTTCAGCTATTGGGATGACCACAACAACATGAATGACCTGACTGCTGCCGCTGAGTTGGTCCGAGTGGCCCAAGCCCAGGCCGATATGGTGGTGGTCTCGGTGCATGGCGGGGCCGAGGGCACCGATGCGCTGCGCGTGCGCAATCAAACGGAATACTTCTTTTCCGAAAATCGCGGCAACCTGGTGCAGTTCTCGCGGACGATGGTGGAGGCTGGTGCTGACCTGATTTTGGGGCATGGCCCCCACGTGCCCAGAGCGATCGAGCTTTATCAAGACAAGCTAATTGCCTATTCCCTCGGCAACTTTTTGGGCTATCGCACGCTCTCGACCGTGGGGCCGCTGGGGCAATCTTTAATCTTGCAGGTTGAGCTTAACGGTACGGGCGATTTCTTGGGCGGGCGCATTATTCCTGTCGCCTTAGACGACAATGGCGTGCCCTATATCGACAATTTTTTTGAAAGTGTCACCCTGATCCGACAGCTCACCGCGAATGATTTTCCTGAGACGAGCCTCACGATTGACCAGATGGGCTACCTATGGAAAGCCGACGCTCAATAATGCAGCAATAATTACGAATTGCACTCAGGTCACGGTAGGTAGTTGCAGAGCGCGACACAATCAGTAGACTTAACCATAAATCTGGGTGAGCAAGGGTGATAAGGCATGCGATCGCGGTTTGTATTGGGCGGGCTGTTAGCCGTTGTTTGTTTAGTGGGGCTAGGCACTTGCCGCCAATGGCGTTCTCGGTCTCAGCTACCGCCCACAACGGCCGATGCGGGCACGGATGGAACGCCGACGGTGCAGCCCACACCCGATACTTGGCCGGGTTTGACGGATACTGTCTCGACCACTGCGACCAACGAGTCAGCGGCGTCGCCTCAACCAGCTCAAACCGTGGGGCAAATCGCGACCCTCATCACTGAGAATCCTGGTGCTGAGGTCAATGTGCGATCGCAGCCCTCGGCGACAAGTGCCCCTATTGGCTACGGGCAGGTCGGTGATACGGTCGTGTTGGGTCGAGCCGAGCCTGCTGCAGACGGTCACACCTGGCATTACGTCACCTTTCAAAATGCGTCTACGGTGGGTTGGGTGCGCAGCGACTTGCTCGACATTCCGACCGCTCCCTCGGTCTCACCTGACGAGTCCGCTGCGGCCACTCTGAGCCCCCAGAGCGATGTTTTGAAAGAGGCATTGGATCAGCACTGTGGCAATACCCGCGCGATCGAGGCTTACTTTGTGACGCCAAGCCACACTATTTATGTGTGTAAAATTCGCCATCAGCACCTCTACCTATCGCAAGAACAAGGCACCGAACAGGTGGTGATCGCACAAGATGTCGAAGCCCTTGGGGGCGGTTACATCATTGGCAACGACAATTTTGAATATCGGCTCGACTCCGGCAGCTTGGTGATTGTGCGGTTTGATGATGCGGGACAGCAAGAAGAAGTGCTGCGAGAGGCTGTCGTCCATACCGAAAGATTCGACTGAGCTGCTGACAGGATTCGACTCAGCTGGCCGCATCAGTCAGGCTGGCGCAAGTCAGATAAAGCGAACACAGATATCGTTACTTTATGAGCTTACTATCAAGCCAAGCGCTGAGTGGGAACCTTTTGGGTCTGCAGAGCATCTAGAAATCTTAAAGGCGATATAACGGCCTTTTGGGAAGTTTTTACCGGTTCCTGAGGAATTTCCCTGATCTCTGGGTGATCGTCATGAAAAGTTAATTGAGGCAGTCAGGGGTATCCCCACCAGCGAGTCTGCATAGCTACGAAGTCGAGAGTCCTAATTCAACGGTGCGATGGTGTGTGGCATTTGCAAAGCGATGCCTAGCGGGCTATTGGCCGAACACACTGCTGATCAATTGAGGTGTGTCACGCTTGATGATGGCGCTCTCTGCGATGATTAGGGCTATCGACTTATCAAAGGGTCTCCTACTGCTGATTCGCAATCTGGATATTAATAAACCACCGCTATGACCAGCGCCCATACTCCAAAGGCCCCTTTGGCTGATCCGGTTTCCCCCCTTGAACCGGGTCGAGATAGCCTCTTTCGAGCCTATGTAGAAGCCGCCTCAGATATTGTTTACACCTTAGACCTGACAGGCAAATTTACCTTTGTGAACCCCTATGGGCTCAAGCTCATAGGGGCTGATCATTACGACGAGGTGATTGGCCACTCTTATTTAGATATCGTGGCCCCGGAATGTCAGCAGTCGACCCTTGAGGTCTTTGCCAATCTGCTCAAAACGGGAGAGTTGCGAGATTATGAATTTGTGGTGCTGACTAAATCGGGCGATCGCGTCTTTATTGAAGTCAACGGTCGCTTGCTCTATCAGTCAGGGCAACTCGTCGGGGCCTTGGGCATTGGCCGCGATATCACTGAGCGCAAGCGTTTTGAAGCTCAGCTTAAGATGTTTTCGATGGCGCTAGATTCGGCCCATGACAGCGCGTTGATTACTGATCTGCAAGGCAATATTCAGTACGCTAATCTGGCCACCCGGCGCACCTTTAACTGGCCCCAAGCGCGGCTTACAGGCGTCAATCTAGAAGTCTTTTTTCAAAATGAAGACCAGGTACGCTGGGTTTTAGATCGCGCCCAAGGCGAAGGCTGGAGTGGCCAAATTGTTTGCCAGCGATACACCCATGAAACCTTTACGGCGTTCATCTCGATTAGCCCGGTGCATGGTGAAGGCGATGCGACTCCCGTGGCGGTGTCGATTATTTTGCGAGACATCACGCAGCAGGAAAACATCAAGGCTGAGTTAGCGTCTAAAAATCTGGAGCTGGCCCGCGCTAATCGTCTCAAGTCAGAGTTTCTGGCCAATATGTCCCACGAATTGCGGACGCCCATGACCTCTATTTTGGGCTTTTCGGCATTGCTCAGTCAGTCAGTTTATGGTGAGCTGAACGATCGCCAGCAGCTGTATGTCACCCAAATTCATCAAAGCGGCGAGCATTTACTGAGCTTGATTAATGAAGTGCTTGACCTCTCTAAAGTTGAAGCGGGGCAGATGGACTTGCATGTCACGGCGATCGCGATCTCGCCCCTGTGTGATGATGTGCTCAAGATGGTTGCGACCCAGGCCGATATGAAGCAGCTGACGGTACATCGCGAAGTTGCTGACAATCTGCCCACGCTGCTGGCCGATGAAATGCGCGTACGGCAAATGTTGCTGAATTTGTTATCTAACGCGATTAAATTTACGCCGAAACAGGGCGCGATCGGGCTGCGGGTAGAGCAGCAGCAAGAATATCTAAACATCACGGTTTGGGACGAAGGGATCGGCATTGCGGAGGAGGAATTGTCATCCCTGTTTCAACCCTTTCAACAGTTGGATAGCTCGCTCTCAAAGCAGTATGAGGGTACGGGGCTGGGGCTGGTGCTGACGCAAAAGCTGACCCGTTTGCACGGGGGCGACGTGACGGTTAAGTCTGAAAAAGACAACGGTAGCCAATTTACCCTGCATTTGCCCCTCAACTGTCGGGTGAAAACACCGCATGATGAGCGTTACGCGCTATTAAATACGGCAGCGCCACCGACGGAGATGCCTGTATTGCCACAGGCTGCCACTTCTGGGCCGGTGTTAGTGGTCGAAGATAATCCCATTAATGCGCTGCTGCTAGAGCATATGCTGACGCACTGGGGCTATCAAGTCTTTCACTGTGCTGATGCCCCCGCAGCGCTGGACTGGCTGGCGGCTAATCGCCCGATTTTGATTCTGATGGATATCCAACTGTCGGGGATGGATGGCTTGCAGCTGACTCAGCAAATTCGACAGAATCCTGCCTGGCAGGATATTCCGGTGGTGGCGGCGACGGCCTTGGCCCGTCCCCAAGATCGCGATCGCTGTCTCGAAGCGGGCATGCAAGACTACATCAGCAAACCGATTAATCCCGCCGAGCTGGTGTCTGTGTTGGCCAAATACACCTTGGGCCAGGACTAACGGGACTCGGCTGCGGGTGACAATTGCTGCCCTCAGCCGAGCTGCTCTGATCTCACTGAGTTCGGGATCAGGGCCTCAAGCATGCTTACCAGCCACAATCCCTTCTGATGAGGGGGGCCAAAGACGGGTTGGGTGTCCGATCATCCTGCTGAAAGTGCTCTTACCCACCCCATTCGCCCCTCCTCAGAAGGGACAGAAATGGGGAGTGGCCTAACCCGAACTTCTAACTCGCTGCATCCTTGGGCGACCATAGGCTGCGGGTGCAGGCATCAGCGAACGCAAACCAGCTGATTGAAGCGCTTCATAGCCTTGTGCGTCATCAAAAAGGGGGCACGAATCATTCGCGCCCCCTTTGGTCGGTTTAGGTTGCCAGTGTGGACTGATCGTCCGATTAACCCATCAGGGCGTTGGCGCGGGCGACGACGTTTTCAACGGTGTAGCCAAACTTTTCCAACACGGTTTTGCCCGGAGCAGAAGCCCCGAAACGCTCAATGCTGATGACATCGCCAGCACTGCCAACGTAGCGGCACCAGCCCATCGAGATACCCGCTTCAACAGCGAGGCGTTGAGTGACTGCTTTGGGCAGTACCGATTCCCGATAATCGTCATCTTGAGCATCAAACAATTCCCACGACGGCATGGAAACCACGCGTACCTGCTTTCCAGCGGCCGTCAACTGCTCCGCTGCCTTCACACATAGCTCCAGCTCGCTGCCCGTACCGATGAGAATGACATCGGGCGTGCCGGTACCATCGGAGATGATGTAAGCACCTTTGGCGACACCCTCGATCGAGCTGCCTACCGTTTGGGGTAGCGCTTGGCGAGAGAAAGCCAATAGGGTTGGTGTTTTGCGGTTGGCGATCGCCACTTTGTAAGCGCCTGAGGTTTCGTTGCCATTGGCTGGACGAATCACCGTGAGGTTAGGAATCGCCCGCAGCGAGGCAATGGTTTCTACAGGCTGGTGGGTGGGGCCGTCTTCGCCCAAACCGACAGAGTCGTGGGTCAACACGTAGATGACGCCCGCCTGGGACAGCGCGGAAAGCCGAATTGCCGCCCGCATGTAGTCAGCAAACACCAAGAAGGTGGCGCAGTAGGGAATCAAGCCAGAGTTGTGCAGAGCAATGCCGTTACAAATGGCCGCCATGCCGTGCTCGCGCACCCCGAAGCGGATATTGCGATTTTCGTAAGCACCCTTTTGAAAATCACCCGACAGCGTCATCAAGGTGTTGTTTGATTTAGCGAGGTCAGCTGAGCCGCCAACCAGCTCGGGCACAGCGGGAGCCAAGGCATTGAGGGTGGCTTCAGACGTTTTGCGCGTCGCGATCGCCTTCCCCTCAGGAGAGTAGGTGGGGAGTGCATCGGCCCAGTTTTCTGGCAGTTGGCCCGATAGCATCCGCTCAAACAGTGCCGCATCGTCAGGATATTGAGTGCGGTAAGCCGCTAGGGCTTCTTCCCATTCCGCCTGATAGCTGGCCCCGCGCTCAACCGCTTGACGCATGTGATTCAGAGCATCGCCCGGTACTTCAAAGTCGCCGTAGCTCCAGCCTAAGGATTCGCGGGTGAGGTTGATTTCGTCGCCGCCTAAGGGAGACCCGTGAACGCCCGAGGTATCAGCCATGTTGGGAGAGCCATAGCCAATGGTCGTCGTCACCTTAATCATGGTCGGCTGGTCGGTGACCGCTTTCGCTTCCGCGATCGCCTTTTCAATCGCGTCTAAATCGGTGTTGCCGTTTTCGACATGCAAAACGTGCCAGCCATAGGCCTCAAAGCGCTTCGACACATCTTCTGTAAAGGCAATGTCGGTGGAACCATCAATGGAAATGTGGTTGTCGTCATACAGGGCAATCAGCTTGCCCAAGCCCAAGTGTCCCGCCAAAGAACAAGCTTCGCCGGAGACGCCTTCCATATTGCAGCCATCACCCAAAATCACATAGGTGTAGTGGTCAACAATAGTGGCATCTGGCTTGTTGAAGCGGCTGGCTAAATGAGCCTCGGCAATGGCTAAGCCCACGCCGTTACAAATGCCTTGGCCGAGCGGCCCAGTCGTCACTTCAATGCCGGGGGTTTCAAAGTTTTCGGGGTGACCGGGGGTAGTCGATTCCCACTGACGAAACTGTTTAATATCGTCCAGAGAGACGCTATCGTAGCCGCTGAGATACAGCAGCGCGTACTGCAACATGCAGCCGTGCCCTGCTGACAAAACGAAGCGATCGCGATTAAACCACTGGGGGTTTTTCGGATTGAACCGCATCATCTTGTCCCACAGCACATAGGCCATGGGCGCTGCCCCCATCGGCAAGCCAGGGTGACCCGAGTTTGCCTTCTGAACAGCATCAATAGCCAAAAAACGAATCGAATTAACGCAAAGCGCCTCTAAAGATTGGGATGCGACAACCATAGACCTATTACTCAACGACGGGACAGCAAATACCTGGGACTCATGCCTGCTTAGAGCCACCCATTGGTGCACAGACTCAGGCCCACGCAATCAAACGGACTTCTCATACGCTCATCATCCCATTGACGTAGTTGTCTAACAAGCTGTCTAAATGTCCTTTATGCGGACTGGGACGCTTGAACTTCAACGGCTCACCGGGGATCAGCGGCAGATGGCTACCCGCAGGATTAAATTTTGAACAACTCCTAGTAAGTCATTATACCTATCAAATGGTAGCGTCAGTTACGGTACTTCTGAAAAACTAGGGTGACATTGTGGCCGCCAAACCCAAACGAATTGGAGAGGGTCACGTCAACGGGCAGCGCTCGCGACTGGTTGGGAACGTAGTCGAGGTCGCAGTTTTCGTCGGGGTTATCCAAGTTGATGGTAGGCGGCACCTGATCTTGATGAACCGCCATCGTCGCTGCTACCCCTTCAATGCCACCGGAGCCACCGAGCAGATGACCAGTCATTGACTTGGTGGAGCTGACGGGAATTTTTTGAGCCGCGTCACCCAAGGCCGTTTTTATTGCCTGCGTCTCGGTTGGGTCGTTGGCTGGGGTGCTAGTGCCGTGGGCGTTAATGTAACTGACTTGGTCAGGCGTGACGCCAGCATCCTTAAGTGCCAGCTGAATGCAGCGGGCTGCCCCGGCCCCGCCGGGTACCGGAGCAGTCATGTGGTAAGCGTCGCAGGTCATGCCATAGCCAGTGATTTCGGCATAGATACGAGCGCCACGACTCAACGCATGATCCAGCGCTTCGAGAATCAGAATGCCGCAGCCTTCACCGATGACAAAACCGTCGCGATCGCGATCAAAGGGGCGGCTCGCAATTTGCGGCTCGTCATTGCGAGTTGATAGCGCCCGAGCCGAGCCAAAACCGGCCACTGATAAGGGGGTCACAGCCGCTTCCGTACCGCCACAAATCATGGCCTGGGCATAGCCCTGCTGCACGAGCCGAAAGGCATCACCAATCGCATTAGAACCGGCGGCACAGGCCGTGACTGGGCAGGAGTTAGGCCCTTGAGCACCTGTATGAATCGCGGTTAGCCCCGCCGCCATGTTGGCAATCATCATCGGCACCATAAACGGGCTACAGCGACTAGGGCCACGGTTGAGATAGACGGCCTGCTGCTCTTCCATAATTTTGAGCCCGCCGACACCGGTGCCAATCATGACGCCAATTTGTTCGGCGTTGAGGGCAGTAATTTCGAGTTGAGCATCGGCCAGAGCTTGTTGACTGGTGGCGACAGCAAACTGAGCGAAGCGATCCATCCGCTTGGCATCTTTGCGATCCATATACTGCAGCGGGTCAAACCCTTTGACTTCAGCGGCAATGCGGGTCACATGCTGGGCCGCATCGAAATGGGTGATGGGGCCGACGCCTGATCGCCCGGCCAATAGCCCTTGCCAATAGCTGGCTAGATCGTTGCCGATGGGCGTGATCGCCCCCAAGCCGGTAATGACAACGCGCTTTTTCTCTAACTCTGTCATAGCTCACCTACAGAGCAGATACCCGTTCCTAACGCTCTGAGTATCTGCGTTACAACCTGTCTCTAACCAGCGCCGTTACGCTGCTTTCTTCTCTTTGATAAAGTCTACGGCGGCTTGCACTGTGCCGATCCCTTCTGCCGCTTCATCCGGAATTTCGATATCAAATTCTTCTTCGAGGGCCATGACAAGCTCAACGGTATCCAAAGAATCTGCGCCTAAGTCGTTCGCGAAACTGGCCTCTGGCTTGACTTCACCTTCGTCGACTCCGAGCTGCTCAGCGACAATTTTTTGAACCTTATCAAACACCGCTTCTTGACTCATAATTCAGTCCCTTTTCAGTTATCACAACAAACACCTCTAAAACCTAAACCACGAGTGCGACTCAAAATCAAGCCAGAAGTTTTGGTTTTAGGCATCCCTAAATCTTATCGGAAAGCGTGCATTGACTCGGGGAGGATTTTTTTGCCGGGTCAGGTCAGCTTGATGGACAGCCCACAAAATGTTGTCCATCAATTCGGAATGTCTTCCTGAAGAGAGCATCCGATCGCGGTGCCGATGCCGACCGTGTGATCGCTGGGGGCAGGCTAATTCTGGCTGAGACAGCGGAGCAAGTTCTCTATGAAAGTGCAAGAACTTACTCAATGCCAACCCCGCGCAGAAGCCCCTCAATGAGACTGTGGCCAGTCGCTCTTTAGTCTGAACTTTGGATGTCGAAGCGATCGCTCTCCGCAAGCACCGGATTCCCCCAACCGATTGACCCAAAGGTTCTTCGGCCTCTAGATCCCAGCACTGCCCTAATGACTGTGGATCCGCAATTAGAGGCTCATTACAACTTGAGGGCAGGGCGATCGCGCCTCACAACACCGGTGATCGCCAATTTCGGCAATATTACATTCCATAAATTTTTGTGGGGTTACGCTGAGTTGGTGAAAACAGACCCCTTAGACTGGCTATCAAAGATTAGAGAACCTTTGTCCCCTGCTCGTTTCAGAAAGTTATCCCGCTGATACCGTTTTGAAGCGACAATTTTGTATATCCCGTTCGCATTGGAGCTATCATTCAATGTCTCATTCTGTCAAAATTTACGATACCTGTATTGGCTGTACGCAATGTGTACGGGCCTGTCCGACTGATGTCTTGGAGATGGTGCCCTGGGATGGCTGTAAAGCCGGTCAGATTGCTGCATCTCCTCGAACTGAGGACTGTGTCGGCTGTAAGCGGTGTGAAACTGCTTGCCCGACTGATTTTCTGAGCATCCGAGTTTACTTGGGCGCTGAAACCACCCGCAGCATGGGTCTGGCTTACTAATCAATTCGTCAGAACCAGAAAAGCTGGCTGTTCAAGCTCTTGGACAGTCAGCTTTTCGATTTTTCTGGTCGGGTCTCTGGCTGGGGCTGACGTTGCTTTGCCAATAGGTCGACAGTTAGCGTGAGCCTCCGTACCGATGTCCTCGGTAGCCAGGCTTGGGAACCCACACTGAAGGCCCCGATCGGGATGGTCACCTGGTGCCACGTCTGCAGCGGCTTCTGGCGTTTGCTGATGTGATTGAACGGGGTGGGCGCGATCGCTCAGCCAAAGTTATGAAGTTGCTCATTGCCGATGGAGAAGCCGCTGGGTCACAAAAATCAACGTGCTTCTATAGATTTATATCTATCGACTTCATCAGAATGGGCTAGGGTTGATAGGGTAACCGCAGATTTTGGACTGCTGGCGTTATGTATAGTCTCTTTCAGCTGGTATACGTTATTGCTCACAGGCTGGTCGAAGGGATTCAGCCTGTTTTAGTGCCGCTCTGTTTTGTGATTGCTTGGGCCACGCTGATTGCTGGCAGTTGGAGTGTTTGGGCGGCAATGCGCGATGGTGTCAAACGAGCACAGCGCATGCATCAGATTCCCTGTGCGGACTGTCAGTATTTTTCGGGCAGTTATCTGCTCAAATGTCCTCTACATCCCAAAGAGGCTCTCTCCGAAGCCGCGATCGCCTGTCGTGATTTTGAGTCAGCCCAGCTAGAGTGGCCCAAATCGTCGCCCTAGGCCCGACAATATTTCTACAGTTGTGTGCCCGGTGTCGCCGCTTCACGATGGCGAAGGGCGTGGCTGTTTGTCCCCTATTGCGTCCTCTGGATGCGCGACGCTCATGTTAGTCAGACGCTTGCAAGACTGTGAACTATTTTTGGCGGGAGATCACACTCAGCTGCGAGAGCTGTTGCATCCTGACAAACAGCCGCTTGAGTTGCGCTATAGCTTGGCTCATGCCGTTGTGCCGGTGGGCCAAACTTCCATTGATCACGCCCTAAAAACCTCAGAGGTTTATTACCTACTCAGCGGACAGGGTGAAATGCACATCAACGATGAAGTGCAAGCGGTGGGGCCAGGAGATGCCATTTACATTCCCCCCAAGGCTCGTCAGTTTATCCACAACACCGGCAGTGAACCGTTGGTGTTTATTTGTATCGTGGACCCGGCTTGGCAAGCCGCCGATGAAACCATTTACGCTAGCTGATGTAGCAGAATTCGGCGTTCAGAGCTGGCATGTAGGGCAAAGCGTGATTTCAGCCATCCGATCTGTCTCAGTTCAACTGCGGTTTGCCATATCTGAGTGCAGGAGCGGCACGGGTTTAGGACTGTTCCTGATTTGAGACATGGGGAGGGTGCCGTTACGCACTGGCGTCAGTGATAAAGGGTAGATTTTGCCCAATTACACTTTGAATTGTCTCAATCTGATGATAGTCAAGCTGCTGCACCAGCACCTGCAGAATGCGCCGCACCATTTCGGGGCCGCCATAAATCCAGCCGGTATAGACCTGCAATAGGGTCGCTCCTGCATTCAGCTTGACCCAGGCATCCTCAGCGGTAAAAATTCCCCCCACGCCAATAATCGGAATTTGTCCCTGGCTCTCACGATGTAGGAACTGAATGACGGCAGTGGCCCGATCGCGCAGGGGCGCTCCACTCAGTCCACCCGGTTCTTCAGTCACTCGATTGCCCGTGGCGAGCAGGCGTTCCGTTTTGAGTCCCTCGCGCCTGATGGTGGTGTTGGTGGCGATGATGCCCGACAGATTATAGGCAGTGGCGAGTTCGAGTACTTCGGCGATCGCCGGCCAGTCTAAATCGGGAGCAATCTTGACCAGTAGCGGCTTGTGGGCGGTGTTTTCGGCCTGCAGAGCCGCCAGGATGGGGGCCAGGTTTTCCTTTGCCTGAAGCGATCGCAGACCGGGCGTATTCGGCGACGACACATTCACTACAAAGTAATCGCCCAACGCTTGCAGCAGCCGAAAGCTGTGGATATAGTCTTCGACAGCTTGGTCGAGCGGCGTGATTTTTGATTTGCCTAAGTTGATACCGATTGGAATCACCGCTGATTGCTGCTGCCAAAGCTGCAGCAGCCGCTCGGCCAACTGAGCGGCACCCTGATTGTTGAAACCCATGCGGTTGAGCGCCGCCTGATCTTTCGGCAACCGAAATAGGCGGGGTTGCGCGTTGCCCAGCTGAGGATGTCGTGTGACGGTGCCTAACTCAGCAAAGCCAAAGCCCATGTGAGACCAAGCTGCTGCTGCCATACCATCTTTGTCAAACCCGGCAGCCAGACCCATCGGGTTGGCAAAGGTCATGTTCCACAGAGATTGCGAGAGACGCGCATCGGCAAATTGGCAGCGATCGCGTAACCACCGCTGGAATAATGACCAATTTGCCGCCGTTGGAGATTGGGTATCGGCCACTTTAGCCAGCAGGCTTAGGGTCTGTTGATGCAGCCATTCTGGGTCGAGCTTAACTCCGTGAAACAACAGCGGCCTCACCCCCTGCTGGTACCAATCGACCATGCGTTTGTGCCCTCACTACTGCTGTCTAAAGTTTAGGGTAGTCCTAAGGGCGATCTCGACAAGCACATGCGATGACTCTCGGGATCTCTGTGCGATCACCGCTTGCCGTAGGCATGGTTGCCGTCAGAGAACTCAGCGCCAAAGCTTTTGAAGACCATCTGGATACAGCGATAGCTGTCGGTGCAAGCAGGCGTGCGATCACGCTTGATTTCTACGTTTGACCCTAGCCGAATCTTGAAGTCTCTTAACAAACGCGAGCGGATGCCTTACCTTGCGTTGTAATAGGTAGTTCGAGCGCTGAGCCGATTGGGCTTGGCCGAGTGCAAGACTTTATACCGTCAGTGGCGAACTGAAGTCTCCGAGTTTTCAGGATGACCCGTAGTTAAGACAGAGTGACACCCGTAAGGCTGCCAGCTAGCGTTCACGATCTGCGTACCATAGGATGACCCGTCATGGGCCTGCGGCCGAATTGTGTCAGTATGTCCCCCAGGCAGATGGCATATCTCGACACAAACACCTACGGCGATTTGGTGTAACAGGTATAGACTTAGGGGACTTAGCCGTCTTCACACTAGGTCGGCATTACGGTTTGAGTATGTCTGTACGTCTTATCCGTCACTGCAGTTGCCCCGATCGACTAGCCAGGGTGTCTCTAAACTGAGCTACCCACTGCTGGCCTGCTAGTGTCTCGCTGGAATGCTTCTCTGAATCCCGAAAACCACAGACCTGTCATGGTTTCGACATTACCCAGTCCCAATCCTGAAAGACGTTTAGCAGCCTTAGCCAGAATTCTAAAGTTGCTGCGAGATACAGAAGATCTCGACAGTCTGGTATCTGCCCTATTGGAAAACCTGCAGGAGGAACTGCACTACAGCCTCCTATGGTTTGGCTTGTATGACCGGGTGCAGCATCAAGTGGTCAGCCAGGGCTATTTAGCGCCGAAGCCCCACCGCTCGCTCAAAAGCACGTTTTCACTCGCGCCGGGCGACTTGATGGAGCAGGTGGTGATTCAACAGCGGCCCTTGGTCATCAACGACCTGCGGGTTGAATCGCGCATCGCGACGTGGAATGACATGGCCACGCAGTTTTCGATTCAAGGGGCGCTGATTTTTCCGGTTAGACGGCGAGACGTTTGCCACGGCTTGCTGATTATGGGCTCTAGTCAATGGGGCCAGATGCTCAGCAATAGCGATCGCACCTTTATCTCGACTATTTGCAGTGCGTTAGCGGATGTGTTGCATAAGCGTGAGCAAACGCTGCAAACCCAACGGCGTAAAGATCCGGGCATTGCCGTTTCGGGCTTAGTGAATCAGCTGCAAGGGGCGAGGGATCTAGATGCCCAGTTGACCACGATTGCCCAGTCGATCTTTCGGTTTGTTGATCCTGACCGAGTGCGAATTTTTTGGTTAGATCCGATCAAGTTTGAGTTTTGGGAGCGGCTGATGATTCAAGGCCGGTCTGCACTGGCGGCGAAGCGCTACACCTCGCAATCATCAGGACTCACAATTGGTATCAGCGAGATTCGCGGCATTTATCAGGTGCTCAACGCCCAGCAGTCTTTGACCATTGGTGATGCCCAAAGTGCCAACGCGGCCAATGTGCCCAACCAGTTTCTGCAATTGCTCAAAGCCGATGCGCTGATGGTGGCGCCCATTTTTGAGCATTCCACATTTCTCGGGTTTGTCAGTGTCGAAAGCAATACCCCAGTAGTCTGGTCAGAGGCCAACCGCACCTATCTCAAAACCGTGGCCAATTTGGCCGGACTGATGATGTCGCGGCTCTCGGTGGCGGAGATGCAACAGCGCTCCGAGGCTGAGGTTGAGCTGTTGACCGGGCTTGTGCACAGCATTCAAAACGAGACGGATTGGTATAAAAGTCTGGAGCTCTGTGCCGAAAATCTGTATCAAGCGCTGGGTGCTCAGCCGTTTTTAGTGCTGCAGCATGATGCGGAACATGGGGGCTATCAGGTCGTTTTTCGCAAGATGCAGGCTTCGCGCAAACGGCTGCCAATGGCTTGGCCCACGTTAGATGCTGTCGATTGGCAAATGCTGGAAAGCAGTGAGTCGGCGATCACCATCAATGATTTGACCAACGACCTGAAACTGCTGGCCTGGCGAGAAAACTTTCAAGCGGTCGATATTCAAGCGCTGCTGGCCTGCAACATTACGCCGGGGAGTGCGCCCACCGGAATTGTGATTTTAGCCAGTCAAACACCACGTCAGTGGGACGAAGCCGATGCTCAGCTGCTGCAAAAAATTGCTCGCCAAATCGGGTTGATTCTGCATCAGTGGCAGCTACAGCGCCAAAATGATCAGCAAGAAGATCTCTACGGCTCGATTCAATGGGGGTTGAGAACCCTTCAGCAGACTTCTCATCTGGAAAAACTAGAGGAATCAGCCTGTCAGTATCTGCTCGATTTGCTCAATGCTTCTCTGGTGGTTTTGGTCACCTGGCAGGTGGGTGAGCTGCAGGGCACAATCAGTCGGGTGATTGCTCGTCATCTTGATTTTGGGGCTGAGCGCCAAGCACGGATTTCCCTGAGTTCTGATGCCATTGTCAGCTGGGCGCAACAAACCGACGGGCCACTGCCAGTCACGTGGGAAGATCTGCCTGAAGAAACCCAGAAGTGGATCTCGGGGCCGCCTGAGAGCAAGTTTTTAATTGTGGCCCTCAAGACCTCTGATAAACATGCCCCCAGTGGCGTGTGGATTGTGGCCGATCGCCGCGATCGCAAATGGACCGATCACCACTTAAGTCTGATGTCGCTGTTGTCCAACCAGCTGGCTTGGTCGCGCCGCCATTTGAGTATTCTGGACTTATTGCTAGCTCGCCAAGAATCCCTGGAAGCGCTGAACTGGTATAAGCACAAACGCCTGGATGAAGCGCATCGCCAGCTCGGGGTGAGTCTAGAGCGCCTGAGTGACCCGATTACCCAAGGCAAAGGGCTGACAGCCCAACGGCAACTGCAACTGGTGCGGCAGCTAAATAATCTGACTAGCGGCATTAGCAGCGTGCTCACGAATGAAACCTGGGAGTTGCGCGATCATCAGCAAACCACGCCCCTGATTAGTTTGATCAATCGGCTGATGGAGCGGGTGAATCCGCTGATTCAAGAGCATCAGCTCTGGGCCAAAGTGCACAACGACAGCAATGTGATCATCTCTGGCGATTTAGAGAAGATTGAGCTGGTGCTGTACGAGCTAACGGTGGCAGCCTGTCAGCGATCGCCCGAACAAGGCCGCTTAGATATTTGGTGTCGCCCGCTAGAGCGCACCTTTATGGAACTGGCGATTACCGATGATGGCGACGTGCCCCGCCAACTGCTCAAAGACCTGAAACATGGCCGCCCCGATGATGTGTTGGTGCCGTCTTTGTTGGACGTGCCGCCTGGTTTACACTTCAGCATTTGCAAAACGCTGATGCAGCAGGTCGGTGGCGAGTTTAGCCTGCAAAAACTCGATGATGGCCGGATCATGAGCCGAATTTTGCTGAATATTGCGGGTAAAGCTAAACCGACTGGCCTGGCCAGAAATAAGAATGCCCAAGGTGGGTAAACAACCGGGTGTACTCCAGAAATCACTGCCTCCGGGCACTGACCTTACCTGCCAGGGTGGCAATGATACCAGCCTGATCGATCACGCTAGTTTGGAGCGACGCTGTTAATACCAATTCTCTGAGACTGGGCTACAGATCTTCCTTTCGACGCCGCTCAAGGAACGTCGGCTGAGCGGCGTCGTCAGCCCGATGGGCAGGCCAGGCCAACCCGCAGTGTCTCCAACTGGGAGAAAGCCGACTTGTCTGGGTAGCTGTAATTCGCAGAACTGGTATAAGCTCCTGAACAGTCTGGCTCATCGCAATTTCCAGGCATCGGACTCCCGATGCGATCTGGGCAATGCTGGCGAGCCAGGAGACTGGTTGGTCGTCGGGCTTTAGAGAAGCGGGATGAATTGCCGCTGAACGTTACAGACGTTTGCTGTTTCGCGGCGAATGCCCTAAGTTTGTCAATATTCTTGACCGTGTACTGCGCTCAGGCTGTTATGACTCGACGATTCGTCAAACACACTCGCCGTAATCTGGTTTGGTTGACGCTGTTAGCGCTGGTTTGGCTATTGTGCAGCGGTGCCGCGCGCGCCGGGGCACTGAGCGATCGCCTCGCGACCTTTCCCGATTGGACTGACAAGCCACCGACCCAACCGGCCCAGGGTGACCTGGTGTACCCCGACTGGATGGCCGGCACCTGGGAACTGACCAGTACCTTAGTGGATTTGGCGGCTCCGTTAGCACCGCAGATTGAGACACCAGGCTTTGCCGGCAACCAACAACTGCTGAATGAGCCGGTGACCTGTGAGGTTCGGTTTGAGCCCGTCATGACCTCCTACACCAAAAGTTTTTTGCTGCAGCCGCGCTTAGCTCAAGAAGAAATTGTGGCCGATCGCGCCTTTAACGGTCTGAGTTTGGCCCAGGCATATTTGGGTGAGCAGGCGGTCAAAGCCGTCAAAGTTGATCCCAAAAATCCGAATCGACAGGTGACCCTGTTGCGAGGCGATCGCCAGTTAGAGTCGACCGTCACCAGCCGTGCCTGGGAATCGCCCCAAGCCGACACGTTTGTCACTACTGAGGTCTTTCAGCAGGTGTTTCGCGGCACTGCCCAGCCCTATGTCAATGAGGTCGAAACCACGACCGCCTATCATCAAGTGCGTACAGGCGAGGGGATAGTGGAAGCCGATCAGGTGACGGCGATTTATCTCTCACCTCAGGATCCTGACTATTTCAAAGCGCGCAATCAGCCGGTAGCCCTCTATCGCTATCAGCTGCAGCTCGCGCCGATCGATACGCCGATTTAGGTACCTTGCCGGAAAACATGTCTCTCTATAATCTTATTGCCCTGTCAATCCTCGAGATTGGGGTTCGTGTCGGTTGGGTGAAATGAGTGATACCAATTCTCTAAAACTGGGCTTATAGATCTTCCTTTCGACTCCGCTCAAGGAACGTCGGCTGAGCGGAGTCGTTCGCATCACGTCTCCCCGAGGCAGAAAGCCGACTTGTCTGTGTAGCTGTAATTTGTCGAACTGGTATGAAACCCAACACCAGCAAGAATCGCGTTGGGTAGCGCTATAGCAGAAGTCGGAATGCAGAAGTCAGAAGTCGGAGTTAAAAGGCTCGTCAGATAGTGCTTTCAGCCATCTAGAGTGACCGGATCAAATTGCGGCTTGCTATAGCACTCACCCAACCGACAAAATCAAGCCTGACAGATCACTAAAAGCCTCTTTGAGCTGGGGGGGCTGAGGAGCCACAAGCAGATGCAACTGCGTCAGTCTGGTTGGTGTGAGTAATGTCGTCTCAGGGATGAGCAGTGGCGGGGGTATGGACTGACCAGCCATGACGACGGGCATCGGCCTGAGCTTGTTTAGCAACATTGTTGGCAACAAAATGGCTGTGCAAAATCTGCACACTCAGCAGGTGGTTAATCACCGCGTCGAGCTGTACCCGTTCCGCAACGGGAGTGGCGGTGTCACCGTGACGGTCGAGAATCGCCTGCACGGCTCCCGGATCGAGCAGCCCCGCCGCTTGTACCCGATTTTTTGCCAGATAGGTGCTGGCCAACGATCGCATCGCCCGTTCCTTCACCGGGTCAGTATGGGAGGGAGGAGCCATAAAAGCAAACTTTTGCCGCTGGTAGAGGGTCTCGGGCAGCAGCGGCTTCATTGTTTCCCGCAGAATGTACTTGTCTTGGCGATCACGCAGCCGCATGGCAGGCGGTAGCGTCACGGCAAATTCCACCAGGGGATGATCAAGAAACGCCGGACGCGCTTCCAGGGAATTGGCCATGTCTACGCGATCGCCGGCCCAGCCCAACACCTGCGATTCAAACTGAGTTTTGATCCACACGTATTGCGCCTTATCGAGGGGATGGCGATCGCTCAGCTGTTCGCCATCCAGTGCGGCGGCGATCGCCTGTCCCGGAGCATAGCCATCGAGCCGGTGGCGATGGTGCGGACTCAGCAACCCCGGCACGTGAACGGCGGCGGCTAGCCAAGACTGCAGTGAACTCGGCGTAAATCCCACTACCTCATTCAGCGCAGCATCTTCGAGGCGATTTTCAGCCAGCAGGTTGCCCTTAAACAGGCGATTGCTTTCGGCCAGCCAGGCTTCTAACTCAGCTCGCTCGGCGGGGGGCGCATCAGCCATGCCGTGCAAAATCATGTCCAGCCGCAGCTGCGGATAGCCCGCAAAGAGTTCGTCGGAGCCTTCGCCGGTAATGACGACCTTATAGCCCGCCTCGCGCACGTGCTGGCTCATCATCAGCTTCGCCACGGTGAACGTGTTGTAAATGCTGCGTTCTGTATGCCAAATCGTTCTGGCAAAGTGGTCGTAGAGCTGATGACCATCGACCGCCAAAATATCCTGATCGGCCTTGACGGCGGCGGCCATTTCGCGGGCGATCGCCGTTTCGTCGTAGTCGCTGTCATCAAACCCAATGGTGAATGCTTTAATCGGTGACTGTTGACACGCCGCCGCCACGCCGAGGATAGAGCAGGAATCGATACCGCCTGAGAGATAGCAGGCCACTGGCACATCCGCCTCTAAGCGCAGCTGAATCGCTTCGACAAAATGCGCCCGAAACTCTTCGATGTAATCCGTTTCGCTGCGGTGACTGTCGCGTTCGTGCAACAGCGGAAAGTTCAGATCCCAATAGGTATCGGTGCGAATCAGCAGCTCGCCCTCTTGCCGGTGAATCGTGACAGTTTGGCCGGGCGCGACGGCATAAATGCCCTCAAAGCAGGTGGTGCCGGGCACCATGGTTTGCATCAGCTGGTGATAGAGCCCCTCGGATGAAAACCGCGCCTGCAGCGCCGGGTGGGCCAGCAAGACTTTGATTTCTGAACCAAAGACGAGGCCGCCGTCGATTTTGGCCCAATAGAGTGGCTTGACGCCAAAGCGATCGCGCACCAGCGTCAATCGATCTTGCTGCCGTTCATACAGCGCAAAGGCAAATTCCCCACGCAGACAGGGCAAGGCTCCAGCCAAGCCCAGGCGATCGGCAAGGTGAATGACGAGTTCTGTATCGCTCTTGCTGTGAAACTGGTAGCCCCGTGAGGTGAGGTCGGCCCGCAGCCGCTTGTAGTCATAAAATTCGCCATTGTGGGCGATTAGATATTGACCATCGGCGGAAAGAAACGGCTGGCGACCCCGCTCCGGATCAAGATCAATGACGGAAAGCCGCGCATGGGCGAGCCCAATGCCCCGATCTGGCAGCCCGCGATAACCAAAGCCATCGGGACCACGATGGTATTGAATGGCCGCCATGCCGACTAAAATTTCTGGCTCGACGGGGCGATTGGGGTCAGCATAAAAGACGCCGCCAATTCCACACATGCTGCTCTTGCTCCCAGGCTGATTGCGCTTAGGGCTGCATCCTAGTACGGCGATCGCGCCTTGGTCGGCACTTCTTTAATAAATCTGCAGCAAGATAGACGTTATGTCATCACTTTCTGACGCCGGGGATGACTGGGAGCCCTCAGCCCGGTTGAGAGAGCACGATCGCCTCAAGGCTGACCGAATAAGTGTCAGACATTTGGCCTGGCTTGAGACCGCCATCCGGTGACTACATGCTCAGCTCCGCCCCTGACTCGGGCAGAGGTCGAAAAGTTCGCTTTGGCGCGGCGATCGCCGGGGCGATGCCATCGGGCTCACTAGTCCGGTTCGTAACAAAAGCGTAAGATTGACAACAGATCTTTTCGCCCCTGCCTTTGATCATGAACTCACAGGTCAATGCACTTTAGAGGGCGGCTGCCGTGACATTCTCAATTGTGGCTTGGGATCCCAAGACTGGCATGACGGGGGTGGCCGTCGCGACGAAACACCTGGCGGTAGGGGCGCTCGTGCCCCATGCCAAAGCGGGAGTGGGAGCGATCGCTACCCAAGCCGAAACGAATCCCCTTTTGGGCATTTGGGGCTTAAGACTGCTAGAAAGCCGCAAAGCGGCTCAGGCTGATGCCCAAGACATTCCCGTCGGCGACGTTCTCGACTTGCTGTTGCAAAACGATGCCGCCCGCGACCAGCGCCAGCTGCACCTGGTCGATCATCTGGGGCATGCCACCGCCTGGACGGGGCGAGACTGTGTGGGTTGGGCCGGACACCTGACGTTCAGACATTTTTCAGTGGCGGGCAATATGCTGACCGGCGAGCCGGTGCTGCACGCCATGGCCGACACCTTTCGCCAGGGGCACGCGCTGAGCTTGAGCGATCGCTTGCTCAGCGCGCTAGAAGCCGGGGAAGCCGCCGGGGGTGACAAACGCGGCCGGCAGTCAGCGGCGCTGTATGTGGTGCAAAATGATGTCTATCCTTATCTCGATTTGCGCGTTGATAACCACGCCAATCCGATCGCTGAGCTGCGCACTCTGTTTGACGAAGCGCACAAAGATTACTACCAATCTTTTCGCCAAACCATGCCGACCCATCAGCAGTTTCCCATTAAGGTCGAGCCCATCTGGCTGCGCCAGGCGGTATAGGTGCTGTCGCGCAAACTAAAGTCCGTTTAGGGTGGCTCGTCTTCTCATCGCCCGACAGCGAATCTAGCCTGACGTCGAGGTTTAGCGTAAGGTGGGCGTGCTGACTTTCTCTACAGACGCTCGGCGTCAGTTTTGTTGTGACCTCAAAGCAGTTTCGCGTTGGTACCTTTAATCTCAACAATCTAGCGCTACCAGGCTTTGAGTTTTACGGCGATCAGTATTCAGCCGCTGAGTATGAGCAAAAACTCACCTGGTCAGCCCGGCAGCTCGATCGCATGAAAAGCGACATCGTCGGGTTTCAAGAAGTATTTCAGCGCGAGGCGCTGCAGGCTTTATTGGCGAAGACCGAAACGGCTCAGGGTCATACGATCACCATGGCGAAGGGCGCTGGCGGTGGGCCGGGACTGGCCCTCGCAACCCGGTTTCCGGTGGTGAGTCATCGCATTTACACCGACTTTCCGAAAGAGAGCTGGCTCAGCTTAGAAGCGGATAAAGCCCCGATTCCGCTCACGAAGTTTTCGCATCCCGTTTTAGCCGTCGAGCTAGAGTTGCCCAACGGTCAGCACTGCACGGTGGTGGTGGTACATCTCAAGTCCAAGCGACCGATGATGGGGCGTCACATTGATCGCAGCGATCCGGTAGAGCTAGCGAAGGGGCAGGCCCGATCGCTGATTCGTCGCGCAGCGGAGGCCACAGCGCTGCGCTTCATTTTGATGGAAGGGCTGCGCGATCGCCGCTATCCGGTGATTGTGATGGGCGATGTCAATGATAATCACACGTCAGTGACGACTCAGTTAGTCACCGGGCAACCCCCGTGGGAAAGCTGGCCCTTTCGTAAAAAGGTGCCGGTTTGGGACACGCTGCTGTATCAGGTCAAAGACATTCAGGCGCGGCTAGGTTACGGCGACTACTATTACACCCATATTCACAATGGCCATTACGACAGCCTCGACCACATTATGGTGAGCGAAGAGTTTGCCTCCCGCAATCGCGATCGCCTGGGTCAAGTCACGTATGTCTCGGTGTTTAACGATCACCTGTTTGACCAGACGCTACTAGAGGAGCAGATCGAGCGCTGGAAGTCGGATCATGGGCAGGTGGTCGCGACGATTGAGTTGGCTGACAAGAAGGGATAGAGAGTGTGGAATGCGGAATTCAGAGTGCGGAATTTTGAGTCCCCTGTGAGAAGGGCAAAGCCCTACGGAGTTTTAGGCTCAGGCAGTTGCCCAAAAATAGCGTCCCCGATCGCAGGAGTTTAGCAGTGCCAAATCCGTACAAAAACTGTCTGTTCTGAGGAAATGACTCCAGCGCAGCTCCCCGAGACGCTTAAATTCCGCATTCCGCATTCGCCCCGGTTTAGTTTGCCGTTGGGGTCGCAGAGGTGAGGGCGGTTTGCTCTTTAGCTGGAGAGGCCGCGAGCTTGGCCATTTCCTGATCAATTAGAAATAGCCCGGTGCCGCTAGTGCCGATGAGCTTGATCTTGTCGAGAATGCCTTTAAACAGAAACTCTTCTTGATGCTGTTCGGCCACATACCACTGCAAAAATTGCAGGGTTGAATAATCGGGCTCAGTATTAGCGTAATGTACCAGCTCGTTGATGCCCCGCGTGACGTGGGTTTCGTGTTCGTAGATTTTTTCAAACAGATCTTTCAGCGACTCAAACTGGGTCGGGGGCGCCTCCATGCCGCCGAGCACCACAAAGCCGCCGGTTTCGTGCATGTAGGTCAGCAGGCGGTGCATGTGTCCGGCTTCTTCTTGGGCGTGCAGACGCAAAAACTCTTCACAGCCGTCTAACGATTGATAAGCACACCAAGAACTCATCTGCAGATAGAGATGGGAGGAATACATCTCTAAATTGATTTGCTTGTTGAGGCGATCGCTCATGGTTTGAGAAAGCATGAAAACTCCTGGGGTTGAAGGGAGGCATCTCAATCATTCGGGGCTGTTAGCAGCGAGGCGATGTATCGGTTCAGCCGCGAATGAATGAGATAGGGGAGCAGGCTCGATCTATACAGAAAGCACTTCTCCTCCACTCAGGATAATCCCAGAGCTGACAGCATCCGCCGTCACTGATACGCAACGTTACCGCTAGCGGCCAGTCGGTGAGGTCGGCCAGCGTTGGGGGCGAGTGCCCGTCAATGACACTTTGCCGCGGGGGAATACGCTACTCTACAATTCTCAATTGTCGCTGGCGATGCTCACCCGTTGATTACATTACGACCGACTACAGCCGCCGATCTGGATTTTGTATTGGCAGCGGAACAAACTGACGAAAATGCTCAATACGTGCGGCAATGGTCGCGCGATCGCCATTGGCAAGCCTGTGAACAGGCGGACGAGCGCCACTGGATAATCTGGGATGAGGCCACTCAGAGGCGAGTGGGTTACGTCATTGTGTTGGGCGTGCAAGATCCTGATCAGAGTGTGCTGATCAAGCGCATTGTCATTACCGAGAAGGGTAAAGGATATGGCCGCGCCACGCTAGAGCAAGTGTTGAGCAAAGCGTTTTTAGAGTTCGCCGCTCACCGGGTTTGGCTCGATGTGATGGCACACAATGAGCGGGCCAGACACCTCTATCGCAGTCTGGGTCTGGTGGAAGAAGGGCTGCTGCGAGAAGCGGTCAAAACGAGTGCGGGCTTTGCCTCCATGTGGCTGATGTCAATGCTGCGATCGGAGTTTATGGCGCGATCGGCCAGCCTTGAGAGTGTGCCCTCACCATAACGACCAGAGTGTCGGCGCATCGCCAACCGCAGCTTGATCTAGTCATTGTGGATCGCCACAATACGCTTCGACAGCCTCTCAACTCCGAATTCCGAATTCTGCCTGCCAAATTTTGCCATAACGCCCACCAGTAATACCAATTCTCTGAAACTGGGCTGCAGATCTTCCTTTCGACTCCGCTCAAGGAACGTAGGCTGAGCGGAGCGGCGGCGTCAGCCCGACGGGCAGGCCAGGCCAACCCGCAGTGTCTTCGACTGGGAGAAAGCCGACTTGTCTGTGTAGCTGTAATTCGTAGAACTGGCATAAAGGGATGCTGGTGGAGAGCACCCACCGACTTGGTCGGACAGTGACGCAAAATTTAACTTTGCGAAAGTTCCATTTGTTGAGACAGTGAACACTGGACTTTGAATGAACGTGTTAAGCAACAAAGACAATCATGGTGAAAACAGCCTGGGTATTTCCTGGTCAAGGGTCGCAGTCGGTGGGCATGGGGGCCGATGTCATGGCGTTGCCCACAGTGCAAGAGCGGTTAGCGATCGCCGATGACATCTTGGGTTGGTCAGTCAGTGACGTTTGCCAAAGTGAAGACAACAAAGTCTCGGAAACGCGTTACACCCAGCCTTGTTTGTACGTGCTGGAGAGCCTGCTGGTCGATCTGTTGCGATCGCAGGGCCAGGAACCAGACTTGGTGGCCGGTCACAGCTTAGGCGAGTATGGGGCGCTGTATGCTGCGGGTGCGTTTGACTTTGGCGTGGGTCTGCGCTTGGTGAAACTACGCGCTGAACTAATGGCGCAAACTTCAGAAGGAGTGATGGCGGCGCTGATGGGTTTCGATCGCCCCGCCCTCGAAGCGCAAATTGCCGAGACGGCAGGCGTAGTTTTGGCGAATGATAATAATCCCGGTCAGGTGGTGATTTCGGGCACCCCGGAAGGAGTTGATACGGTGTTAGCTGTCGTCAAAAGCAAGCGGGCCGTCAAACTCAACGTTAGCGGGGCGTTTCATTCACCCCTGATGGCTCCGGCCGCCAATGAGTTTCAGTCGGTGCTGGCGGCGATCGAATTTCAGCCGACCCGCGTGCCGGTCTTGTCTAACGTCGATCCGGCTCCGGCCACCGATCCGGCTGCTCTCAAGCAACGGCTGTCGCAGCAGATGACGGGGTCGGTACGCTGGCGCGAAATTTCGCTTACGCTGGCCGAGCAGGGCATTGAGCAAGTGATTGAAGTAGGGCCGGGCAATGTCTTGACCGGGTTAATCAAGCGCACGGTTAAAACGCTGTCGCTCGCGAACGTCGGCACGCTCGAACAATTGAACGCGCTGTAGGCGAGGAAGAGGAGGGTTATGGCTGAGCGCGATCGCGAACCCAGGGCGAGCCTACTGCTGTATTGGCTGTTTAAGTGGTCAGTGGTGAATCCTCTGTTTCGCGTCTACTTTCGCGGGCGGGTCGTGGGAGCGCAGCATGTGCCCCGTCAGGGGCCGATGATTGTCGTCGCCAACCACGCCAGTGACTTTGACCCGCCGCTGCTCTCAAACTGTGTGCAGCGCCCGGTCTCCTACATGGCGAAAGAAGAGCTGTTTAAGGTGCCCGTGTTAGCCCCGGCGATTCGGCTCTACGGCGCTTACCCGGTCAAACGGGGCAGTGCCGATCGCAGTGCTATTCGCGAAGCATTGAAACAGCTCAATCAAGGGTGGGCCGTGGGCGTTTTTTTGCAGGGTACGCGCACCCCCGATGGACGCATTCCTGAGCCTAAGCTCGGGGCGGCGCTGATTGCGGCAAAGGCCCAGGTGCCGCTGCTGCCAGTGAGCCTCTGGGGCACCCATCGCATTCTGACTAAGGGGCAAAAACTGCCGCAGGCGGTTCCCCTCACAGTGCGGATTGGCCAGCCGCTGCCACCACCCCCGACTACCGACAAAACCTTGCTGCTAGAAACCACCCAGCGCTGCGCTGAGGCTATCCATCAGCTCCACGATTTGGGTCGCTGAGGCAGTGGCTCTGAAAATCAAACTTTTCCTAGCCCTCTACTGATCTGTAGTTGTTATCACTCGGTTCCGTAGATGACCAAGCTGCCTCATTCTTCGGGTCAAGCTCAAAGACGAAAATCCTCAGGTATCTTACCCACGATAGGAATGAACCCCTCCACATCAAACTCACTACGACTATCAGCATAACTGGCATAGTAGGGCAAAAAACGCTGAGTAGTCGGGACAAAGATTAACCGCTTACCCTGAAGCTGGTCATATTTCTCTCCGGTAAAGGAAGAGATGCCGACTAGCCCGTTATCAAAAATCTTGAGGTCTGCAGCGAGCGGCTCAATCAGAAAGTTGCCCGAGTAATCAATCAGCCCCTGCAAATCAGCCTCGTCTTCATTCTCTGCCCGAATGGTGACCACAGCCAAACCATTAGCCGCAAACGCTTCTGCCCGGTCAAACTGCGGTTCGATCACAAAAGTCCCCTGGGCATTGACGTAGCCAACATTTTTTCGTGCAAACTGATCTCTTGGCTTGAAAGCTGCTGCTGCTAGACCTTGGGAAAAGAAGGAGTCAAATGCAAGGTAGATATCATCTGATGCTGATAAGTGCCTCTCTAAGTTGCTGTTGAGGTAAGCTTCGCCTTCACGGTCAATAAGATGACCTTCAGCGTCAATGACAGCAGAGCGATTCCAAAACTCTTGAGGGTAATCAGTATCCCCTTCAGCAATCACAACGTCTGCATACCCATTTTTGAATAAGCCTGCCTGCCAATATCGAGGTTCAATCGCATATCCTCCCGTTTTGATGGCATAGCCCCATCGGCCGTGACCCAAATTAGCTTCTACACCATCCGTTGGCGGATATAGAGATAAAGCATAGAAATCAGCTACTTCTTCTTCACTGTAGGGTACACGCACGGGTAACAAACCCTCTGGACTGAAAGGAGTATCTGGATGCCTTATAGGATCATCCACCCCTATTCCCAGAAAGCGTTCCAGCAAGCGCACTTTATTCAATTCGGGTGGAACGAGATACTCACCAGCGCGATTAATCAAGCCGAAGAAATCATAAATTTCATAAGGAGTTGTCGTTTTTAGATCGCCAGGGCCAGGAAGCGAAACTACTGCAACTCCGTTGTAAAAAGAGCGCGTTGCTTGATATCGCGTTTCCACAACAATCTCTCCAAGCGTATTAATGTAGCCGCATTGCTCTGCTTCAACACAAATCGCAGCTAACCCCTCGTGAAAGGGTTTAGCGATAGTGAATTGAGGCGGAATTACAAACTCGCCGGAATAGTTGATGTAACCAACCCTGCCACTCACTTCTTGCTTCAGCGGCAGTAACCCTTCAGAGAAAGAGGAATATCCCTGAAATCCTTCCATACCAGAACTCTCGACAAATTGATTGCCCACCAGCCTGGGCGGGATGAGAAAATGCCCATCCAGGTTGATGTACCCCCATAAGTTATCTGCCCCTTCAGACAAGGGAGCTATTTTGACTCGAGCAACACTGTCTGAAAAGGCAGAGACTGAATCAAAGCACCTCGGGATGACCAGCTTGCCTGTGACGTCCATGTATCCCTTTTTGCCATCGACAAAGCATTCCAGCGAAACGGATTCGGGAGGGTTACCTCCCACAACCGGAATGTCAATCATCCTGGATTGAGTTGAGGCTTCAGTATTTGTCTGAGTATCGGAAATCCGAGGGTTTAGGCCGACGCAGCTCGATGAGATCGCAACCGTTAGTAAACCCAGCAAAATCAAAATGTAAAGTCGCTTGCTCATCTGTATGCTCTACTCTCTGTTTTTCTAGAATGGAGCAGCATTCTTCCAAGGGCGCTTTGCAGCCTGAGGGCTGACACCATTTTTAATTTGTTTCAGAAAATAACCTCCGTGTAGGGTGAGGTCAATCCCCAGCGGATGGCATTGAGTTTCCAGCCTACTTTCTGAGCCACCCATCCGCAGCGAACACCCAGATTTTCATTGTTTGGAGTGGCGAGATCGCATCATAAGCCTTTGCTCTGCAAATATATCCGCGATCTCAGCAGTCTGGTACGGCCCTATTCCCAACTCTCATCTGCAGTCCAGGTGCTGATCGAGCGTAGGCTATCGGGAATTTCCGCATCGGGGGGGAATTCCAGCAGCGTTTCGCGATCGCCCAAATAGCCCGACAGGGCAAACGAGTTCAGCAGACGGCACAGCGCCACCCACACTGACTGGTCAAACTCCCAGGGCTGATCAAACCGGGCCGTATCGGCGATGGATTTCAGCGCCCAAAAGTAGCTGTTGCGCACCACCGGCCCCTGTTTTTTGTAGGGGGGCACGTCATCTTTGTGCAGCAGCAAAATCGGAGAATCAAGGCGACAGCGCATAGGGCAAGGGCAAAAACGAACGGCACGCCGGGTACGCAAATTTGAGCGATCGCCGCAATGGCGGCCCAGGCTTTTGATACCTTAAATTTATTGGGCACTTATTTCCAACCCTTTCGTTGAGTGCTCGCCGACAAAGTTATGACAGCCGCTGTTTGTGTTCAAAATTTGCATAAGGTCTACGGCAACGTGCATGTGGTCAAAGATCTGTCTTTACTCATTCAACCTGGCGAGAGTTTTGGTCTGCTGGGGCCTAATGGGGCAGGCAAATCGACCACAATTCGCATGTTGACCACTCTGACCCAGCCCTCCGACGGCAACCTGGTGGTGGCGGGTCATGACGTGCAGCGCCAGCCAACGCAGGTGCGCGAACAAATTGGCGTCGTCTTGCAGCAAACTAGCGTCGATGGCGATCTGACCGTTTGGGAAAATATGGAGCTGCATGGTCGCATGCACCACATCCCCGCTGGGCCGCGACAAAAACGCATCCAAGAATGGCTCGATTTTGTGGAATTAAGCGATCGCCGCGACAGCAAGGTCAAAACCCTCTCGGGCGGCATGAAGCGGCGACTGCAGATTGCCCGCGCCCTGCTGCACAATCCGAAAATCTTGTTTTTAGATGAGCCCACGGTGGGGCTCGATCCACAAGCCCGCCGCCGCCTCTGGGAAATCATTCGGAATCTTAATCGCCAAGGCATGACCATGCTGCTGACCAGCCACTATATGGAAGAAGTGGAATTTCTCTGCGATCGCGTTGGCATTCTTGACCAGGGGCAGCTGATTGAGCTGGGCACCGTCGAAGAGTTGCGCCAGAAGCATGGTGAAGGCATCGTCATGAAACAGCAGGGCGATCGCTGGGACTATCAGTTCTTTCCAACCCTGGTGGCGGCTAACGAATACTTCGATCAGCAGCCCGACAAAACCGGCATGATGACCCGGCCTTCGAATTTAGAAGATATCTTTGTAGAACTCACCGGTCGCAATCTGGATTAACCGCCGCGATGCCTAAACTGGCCAGCGTCATCGAAGCCATCCTGTATCTCAAGGGCCGCCCCCTCAACATTGCCCGCCTCGCCGAGCATGCGGGCTGCGATCGCGAAATGGCCGAGGAAGGGCTGATGGAGCTCATGAACGACTATGCCCATCGCGAAAGTGCCCTCGAAATCATTGAAACCAAAGAGGGTTATTGTCTACAGCTTAAGTCGGGCTTTCGCCATTTGGTCGATACCCTGATTCCTCTTGATCTGGGGGTCGGCGCGTTGCGCACGCTAGCGGCGATCGCCCTGCGTGGCCCTCTGGCGCAAACGGATTTGATTGACCTGCGCGGATCGGGCGCCTATCAGCATGTGCATGAATTGGTGCGATTGGGATTTGTGCGCAAGCGTCGTCAGTCAGACGGGCGATCGTTCTGGCTGCAGGTGACCAACAAGTTTCACCAACATTTTGAAATTGATGATTTACCGGCGTTTACGCAAAAAGTCGTGCCGCCAGTGGCTGAGTCTGATGCAGAGGCAGAACCGTCGAGCGAAGCTGCGGCAGAGCCAACCATCCCCGCTGATCCCGAAGCGTTAGCTGCTGCGGTCTCTGGAACCGTCGAGTCAGACAATCATGGTCTGGCCTCTCCAGAAGCAGTTTCCTAGGCAGCTTTGCCAATGGGCGCTTAGATTCTTGGAAGCGAAGTCTATGTGCCCATTTCTACACCCTTTGCCAGGGCCGTTAAGACTGCTGTGCTGAAGCCAGCTGCCCCCTCTGTGCCCCAGCCTGGATCAGATGATGGCAAGAGCCTGAGCACGGGGAGTCTGACTTCGCGCCCTGTGATTAACCGTCTGCCACACATCAGATTCTGCCGAAATGGTGACAGCCCCTGGGCAAAAGCCAATCATTTGCTAAAGTAGTAGCACAATCGAGTCCAAAATCCCGTTGTTTGAAGATGAATCAAGCTGAACTGCTTCGATTCAGGTAAAAACATCAAGCATCCGAGCACTGCAATGACTGGAATAATCAAGTCATTGAATCTGAGGTTAAGGGAGATAGTAAACAGAGCTTTATGACATTTAACCCTGAGCGCGTTGATTTTGTTGGTCTGCACGTCGATGATGAGGCGGGCAACCAGCTGCTTCAATATCTCAAGCATCAGTCGCCTGATGTGTTGAGCCGAGTAGCCCAGGCGGTCACTCCCGAGATTAAACAAATTATTTCTCAAAATGTCCAGGGACTCATCGGAGTCTTGCCGGGCGATGGCTTCAACGTCCAAATCACCACTGATCGCGAGAACCTGGCGGGTCTTTTGGCGTCGGCCATGATGACGGGCTATTTCTTGCGTCAAATGGAACAGCGCATGGAAATGGAAGTTTCCCTCACCGGTTCTCTTCTATCGGACGAAGACGAAGACGATTTTCAGTAAATCAGTCAAGACGATACTCGTCGGAGCGGGTTTTGTTGATGCTCTATGGCTGCGAAATCTAGGTTTCTAGCTAGACCTGCCCTTACAGTACCGGTCGGTTCTTGCGAGGACATTCCCTAGCTGGCCCAGTCGCAGCCTTGACCAGCAAAACACGGCTCCGTGGGGTAACGGAGTTTCGCTCTATGTTCTTAGTCGTCCTCTTCAATCACGGCGGAGCGATCGAGCAGCAGCAGGTTCCGCAGCGCATCGGTATCCAGTTCGGTAAGCCACTGTTCACCGGCCCCGACCACCTGCTCAGCCATGGCTTTTTTCGATTCAATCATTTCGTGAATCTTCTCCTCTAGCGTGCCCGTGGAGACAAACTTGTGCACCTGCACGTTTTTGGTCTGGCCAATGCGAAAGGCCCGGTCAGTGGCCTGGTTTTCGACTGCCGGATTCCACCAGCGATCGAAGTGAAACACGTGATTGGCACGGGTGAGGTTGAGACCCACACCGCCTGCCTTGAGCGACAGAATAAACAGTCGTGGCCCGCTGGGATCATGCTGGAAGCGATCGACCATTTCTTCGCGCTTGTTTTTAGTCGTACTGCCGTAGAGGAATAGGGTTTCTTGACCGAACTGTTGGGTGAGGTGAGCCTGCAGCTGTTTGCCCCATTCGGCAAACTGGGTAAAGATCAGCGCCCGATCGCCCTCCGCCAACAGTTCATCCACCATTTCATCAAAGCGCAGGAGCTTGCCTGAGCGCCCCGGAGCCACAGTCCCGGTCTCTTCTTTGAGAAACTGGGCGGGATGGTTGCAAATCTGCTTGAGTTTGGTGAGCAACCCTAAAATCTGGCCGCGCCGCTGCACGCCCTCGGCAGCTTCGATATCGCGCATTGCCTTTTCGACCGTGGCCTGATATAGCTGAGCCTGCTCCTTCGCCAGACTGCAAAACACCGTCATTTCCTGCTTTTCGGGCAGGTCTTGAATGATGGTGCGATCGGTTTTTAACCGGCGCAAGATGAAAGGCTGCACCAGCGATCGCAGCGTTTTCAGCGAGGCCGTGTCACCATAGCGCTCGATCGGCGTGGCAAAGCGCCGCTGAAAAAAGTTTTTCGGCCCCAGGTAACCAGGGTTGAGAAAATCCATAATGGCCCACAGCTCACCCAGGCGATTTTCGACCGGGGTGCCCGTCAGCGCAATGTGAAACTGCGCTTCAATCTGACGGACAGCCTTGGACTGTTTGGCATCAGCGTTTTTGATGTTTTGCGCTTCATCCAGCACGATGCCCAGCCAGTCTACCCGGTTAAAGTCTTTGAGGTCGCGCTGGGCCAGGGCATAGCTGGTAAGCACCAGATTGGCGGTCTTGGCTTTGCGGGCAAAAACGGCAGCGTGCGATCGCTTGTCGCCATGGTGCATCAGCACCTTGAGGTCGGGACCAAATTTGTGGACTTCCCGCTCCCAATTGCCCAGCACTGATGTCGGGCAAACCAGCAACACCGGCCCATCCAGCAGGTCGCGAGCTTTCATCGTTAGCAAAAACGCAATCAGCTGAATGGTTTTGCCCAAACCCATATCGTCGGCGAGGCAAGCCCCTAGCCCCCACTGTTCCAGAAACGTCAGCCACGAGACTCCCCGCGCCTGGTAGGGCCGCAGCTGACCGACAAAGCCCGGGGGCTCGCTGATCGGCTCTAGGGACTGGTTGCCCTCGGTCAGCGTCGAAATCAAATCCTGCAGAATGCCCGAGGCCTCAAACTTGACCACCGGCAGCTTGTCGATGATTTGAGTGTCGCCGGTGCTCAAACGCAGGGCATCTTCGACGTTGAGTTCGATCGGGGTATGACGTCGTTTAAAGAAATCACGCGCGGTGCGAACGTCTTGGGGCCGCAGCTCGACCCACTGACCGTCGATTTCGATTAGCGGCGTTTCTTGTGCCACCAGCTTCTCAAAGTCTCTTTGCGAAAGCTTTTGGCCTGCCAGCGATAGCTCCCATTCCACATTCAGTAAACTCTTGAGCCCGAGCCGCTGACGGGCTTTACGACCCGGTGCCTGGGCCTGCACCTGAATGCCCAAGCGATTGTCTTGCGCCTCTGATGACAAACCGGGCGGCAACAGCACACCAAACCCCGCGTCCCGCAGGCGATCGAGAGTGGCTTTGAGAAAGACAAAGGTCTGAGCGGGGTCGAGGGGAATGCGGCTGGGATGGCGCTGCTGCAAACTCTCGCGGATCGAGTCGCTAAAGCGGGCCGCGCGACCCAGTCCCGCCAGGAGCGTCTCTTGGGGGGATTGCACAATCTGGTCGTCAATCACCGCCTCATCCACAGGATGTTGCCAGACGGTGGCGGCGGCAATGAGGCGCGATTCATCGTCGCGTGACTGCAGATAGTAGCCCAGGTGCCAGGGGTCGGCCTCAGCGGTCGGTGGCTCGAGTTGAAAGCAGACGCGCCAGCGATTTTGGTCGGCGCTGTTTTGCAACGGCGACGTCCAGGTGGTGAGGGCATCGCGCAGGCGGGCAGTGGCGATCGCACTGGTGTCGAGCTGACTGACATGACCGCTGAGGGCATCCAGCCACTCTCGCAGGGGCAGGTCGGGGCTCAGCAGGTCGGTGCTACTGACCGGTTGCGCCTGCGATCGCACTTGGGCGTCAACCATGTGCGCCAAAAAGTCACAGAGCTGCTCCTCCGGATCTGCACCATAGGGCACGCTGAGGCCCACAGACTGGCCTTTACGGGCTTTGGGCACCGGCTGGTAGGTGCGACAGCTGGGGGGCATGATCTGGCTAAAAAGCCGCAGGCGCTGGGCATCGGTATCGCTATCGAGCAGCAGTCGCCAGCGGGCCAGCATTTTTTTGTTGGGCGTGAGGGCGATCGCGGGCAGATATTTGCCCCGCGCCTGCAAATCGAGACTCCACCGCGCGGCGTGGGACCAAAATCGTAGATCATCGCCGAGGGTAATGCCGCTGATTTCCCGCTGTCCCAGCGGCAACCCTTCTAAAAAGTGAGCGGTCTCGGCTGGGGTCAGCAGCACGCCCTGTATGCGCCAGGGATGCAGCGCGATCGCCGGGTCGTCACTGGCTAGCGCATCGGCAGAATGTTTGGGCAGGCAGGCCGTCTCCCGCAGCTCGGTTGGTAGTGACAGGCTCTGCTCGGTCGCCCGCGCCCCCTTCGCGCTGCTACGACGCTTGGTAGTGGCGCTGCCCATTTCCACCCAAAATGTTTTGGGTAAGCCGCCAATTGCCTTCAAACTTTCCAGCAGGTCAGAAATGGCCATGCCAAACGGCTGGGCTTGCAAGACCGGCTCAGCTGGCAGACTATCTGGATCGAGTCGTCGCCACACCTCACCCCAGATAAAAAACTGCTGATTTTCGACTAGCCAGCTTCCATGTACGATTGCCATGCCACACTCAAATCAATCAACAAACCTTTGATGCCTCAGCCTGATCGTCTATGGATTTTCCCATTTACCGTCACACCAAGTCTGAACTGCCCGTCTGTGTTGATCTGATGCAGCCCCATGAAGCGACTGGGGTCAGAGCAATGCTGAATCAGATCGTGTTAGACGGGGTGAGTTATCCTCAATCGGCCCCCCTTTCAGTAGAGGCCTTTGCGAATTATTGGCTGAAAGGCGAAGCGTTTGTCGTGCGCCTGCCAGTGCCAGCCGATGCGAACCACTCGGCTCAGGTCGTGGGGGCATTCTATCTTAAACCCAACTTTCCTGGACGCTGTAGCCACATTGGTAATGCCGGATTCATTGTAGCGCCTCAAATGCGGGGTCAGGGGCTGGGCCGCCTGATGGGCGAAGTCATGCTGGCTGTCGCCCGCGATCGCGGCTACCGCGCTGTGATGTATAACCTCGTGTTTGAGACGAATGTGCCTTCCCTCAAGCTGTGGCAGTCTTTGGGATTTCACGAGATTGGTCGGGTGCCCCAGGCGGCCTATTTACCAGACGGGCGCTACGTCGATGCGGTGATGCTGTATAAGTCGCTGGTTGAGGCGGCGGGAGCAGGCGAGTAGAGAGAGGAGCCGTAGTGGACAAAGGGCATTGAGACTGAGGGAGCCGGAGGACGATTGAATGCATCCTAATTCACCTGAGTTCGGGATAAGTGCATCAGGCACGCTTACCCGCCGATTGAAGCGACAATCTCCTCTGGGGCGGGGTGCCAAAAGCAGGGTGGGTATCGTCCTTCCGCTGAGAGTGGTTCAATCCACCCCATTAGCTCCTCCTCAGAGGGGACAGAAACGGAGTTTGGCTTAACCTGAACTGGCGTTAATTCGTCTTGGATAACCCGGCTCGCGGGCAAGATGTCCGCCCTAAACGCATTGATTAACTGGCAAATCTGGGATGTTCCCAAGACGATAGGTCTACCGTTTTTACTGGGTGCCAAAGCCGCCGCCGCCGGGAGTTTCGATCACGAACGTGTCGCCTGCCGCCATCTCCACGGTGGCGGTGCCAGCGAGGTCTTCGCGGCTACCATCGTGGCGCTGAATCCAGTTATGGCCGACGGTGCCAGCTTCACCCCCCGCCTGCCCAAAAGGAGCAGTCCGCCGATGGCTAGAGAGAATCGCGGCGGTCATTGGTTCAGTGAACTGCAGCCGTCGAATCACCCCATGCCCCCCGCGATGCTGGCCCGCGCCACCGCTGTTGGGCCGAATCGAAAAGCTTTCTAACCGCACGGGGAATCGCCATTCCAGCACTTCTGGATCGGTGAGGTGAGAGTTGGTCATGTGGGTTTGCACGGCGTCGGTGCCCGCAAAGTCAGGCCCCGCCCCAGATCCGCCGCAGATGGTCTCGTAGTACTGGTAGCGCTGATTGCCAAAGGTGAAATTATTCATCGTGCCTTGAGAGGCGGCTAAGACACCCAAAGCGCCATACAGCGTATCCACGATCGCCTGGGAGGTTTCGACATTACCGGCCACTACCGCAGCGGGGTAGGCCGGATTGAGCAAACAGCCCTCGGGAATGATGATGTCCAAGGGCTGGAGACAACCGGCATTGAGCGGGATGTCATCGTCCACCAGGGTTCTAAACACATAGAGCACCGCCGCCTTGCAGATCGCCGAGGGGGCATTAAAGTTGTTGCTGAGCTGGGGTGAGGTGCCGGAAAAGTCAATGGTGGCGCGGCGATCGCCCTTGTGAATTTGAATGGCGACTTGAATGCGGTCGCCGCTATCTAGCTCATAGGTAAAGCTGCCATCGCTGAGCCGATCAATTGCTCGCCGCACCGATTCTTCCGCATTATCCTGCACATAGCCCATATAGGCTTGCACGGTTGCTAACCCATACTGCTCCAGCATCCGCTGCAGTTCCTGTACGCCTTTCTCATTGGCGGCAATTTGTGCCTGCAGGTCAGCAATATTCTGAGTCGGATTGCGCACCGGATATTTTCCTGCTGTCAACCGCTGTCGCAGTTCGGCCTCGCGAAACTGGCCCGCTTCGACCAGTTGAAAGTTGTCAAACAGCACGCCTTCCTGCTCGACCGAGGTGCTATCAGAGGGCATTGACCCGGGCGTGATGCCGCCTATGTCGGCATGGTGGCCGCGCGAAGCCAGGTAAAAAATGGCCTGATCTTTCCCGGCTTCAAAGACGGGGGTAATGGCGGTGACATCGGGCAGGTGGGTGCCGCCGTGGTAGGGATTGTTCAAGATGAAAACATCCCCCGGTTGCAGCGTGTCACCGTGGCTGTCGATCAGCGATCGCACACTCTCACTCATCGACCCCAAATGCACGGGAATATGAGGCGCATTCGCGACCAGCTGCCCGGTTTGGTCAAAGATGGCGCAGGAGAAATCGAGTCGTTCTTTGATATTCACTGAATAGCTGGTGTTTTGCAGCGTGGTGCCCATCTGTTCAGCGATCGAGCGAAACAGATTGTTGAAAATTTCCAGCATGACGGGGTCAGCGGTCGCAGTGTTGATGTCGGTACTCTCTGACCTCTCCGGTGGGGCTTGATAGGTGAGGATGAGGTAGTTGCGATCGCTCACCTCAACCCGCCAGTCCGGTTCAATCACGTTGGTGCCGGTGGCTTCCACAATCAGCGCTGGCCCAGAAACGGTATCGCCGGGCTGCAAATCTGGCCGCTGATAAATGGGCGTCTCATGCCAGTCATCCGCCGTGTAAATTTTCACTTGGGCCACCGGCTGGGGGCGATCGCCCGACCGGCGTGCTTGCTTGGGCTCATCGGCCTGCTGGCTTTGCGCCACCAACTCAATTGAAATGGCCTCCACCACCAAGGCTTTGTCTGCCGCCACAAAGCCATAGCGCTGCTGATGTTGGGCTTCAAACTGGTGTTGCATCCGCTCCGCCGTGTCAAACTCAACCAGCAGCGTCGAGTCGGTGCCGTCATACTTGAGGTGCGCCTGCTGCCGGGTTTCCACAGCGATCGGCTGCACTGACTGCTGCGCCAGTTCGGCCTCCGCGTCGGCAATCAGCTCATCAAAGCGAGGCGATAGATCTAAGGCCGCCGTCAGTGGGGCTTCCACTGAGCTTTCTCGCAACACGCGCAGTTCCGCGAGGCCAATGCCATAGGCCGACAGCACCCCCGCATAGGGATGGATCAAAATTCGTTGCATGCCCAGCGCCGCCGCAATCAAACAGGCATGTTGTCCGCCGGCCCCGCCAAAGCAGCAGAGCGCGTATTTAGACACGTCATAGCCTTTTTGCAGCGAGATTTGTTTGATCGCGCTGGCCATCTTCTCCACCGCGATGCTCAAAAAGCCATCGGCTACCGCAGCGGCACTCCGGCCATCGCCAATCTCAGCTGCCAGTTGCTCAAATTTCTCCGCCACAACCGGTTGATTCAACGGCGCATCGGCTTTGGGGCCAAATACCTTGGGGAAGAAATCGGGCTGGAGTTTGCCCACCTGCACGTTGCAGTCCGTGACGGTGAGCGGCCCGCCCCGGCCATAGCTCGCCGGCCCTGGATTCGCCCCCGCAGACGCCGGCCCAACGCGATAGCGACTGCCGTCATACTGCACAATGGAGCCGCCGCCTGCCGCCACCGTATTGATGGCCATCATCGGCGTGCGCAGCCGCACACCCGCCACTTCGGACTCAAAGGTGCGCTCATATTCACCGGCATAGTGGGCCACATCGGTAGAGGTGCCGCCCATATCAAAGCTGATAATCTGCTCGAAGCCGGCCAGCTCGCTCGTTTTCACGGCACCCACGATGCCTCCAGCTGGCCCCGAGAGAATGCTGTCTTTGCCCTGGAAAAACTGCGCGTCACTCAGGCCGCCATTCGACTGCATAAACATCAGCAGCGGCGCGTGATCAGTACCTGAAATCTGACTGGTCACGCGATCGACATAGCGCCGTAAAATTGGTGAGAGGTAAGCATCGACCACCGTCGTATCGCCCCGGCTGACCAGTTTCATCAGCGGGCTGACCTGATGAGACAGCGAAACCTGCGTGAAGCCGATCTGCTGGGCTAGTTCGCCCAGGGTTTGCTCGTGCCGGGGGTAGCGATAGCCGTGCATTAGGGCGATCGCACAACTGCGAATCCCGGTGTCGTAAGCTGCTTGTAGCTGTTGTTGGGCCGCGTCCGATCGCAATGGCGTCAACACCTCACCCTGAGCGCTAATTCTCTCCTCAATTTCGACTACCTGCTCGTACAGCATCTGCGGCAGCACAATCTCGCGAGCAAAGATATTAGGCCGATTTTGATAGCCGATTCTGAGGGCATCGCCAAAGCCTTGGGTGGTGACAAACAGGGTGCGATCGCCTTGGTGCTCTAGCAGCGCATTGGTTGCCACTGTCGTGCCCATCTTGATCCCCGCAATCCGCTCCGCCGGAATCGGCTCGTCTGGGCCTAGCTGCAAACAGTCGCGAATCCCCTGAACGGGCGCATCCTGATACTGCTCAGGATTTTCTGACAGCAGCTTATGAATGACGATTTTGCCGTCAGGTCGCTTAGCGACAACGTCGGTAAACGTCCCGCCTCGGTCGATCCAAAACTGCCACTGCCCATCGGACTTACCCGTGTCGGTACCCGCTGCTGTTTGATGCATAGATGCTTTAACTCAACTCAATCAATCACCATTTGCTGCAGACTACGGGCAAAACTAGGGTACGTCATCCATTAACCCCCAGAAGCCTTTGAGAATAAGCAGCACCGTGCCCGCATTCTAGGGGCTGCGTCCTGCTGATTGAAAGTATGTGACAGCTAAATGATGACAGCCCCTCAAACACACCAAATACTTGCAACAGCTGGATGTCGCCCGTGATCGCGTCTACCGCGCCGTGATGTCTGACCTCGTGTTTGAAACGGGCCTTTCAAGCCAGTTGTGCTCAAGTCGCGTGGGAGCGGGCCAAGCGTTGGTTATGCAGCGATAAAAAAAGGCCCCGACCACACCCAGTCCCCTTGCCAGGCAGGGAATAGGATGAGATCGACAACTACTCAACTCCGGGCACCAAGATGGTCAGCGAGGTCGCGTGATGCCAAAACTTCTAGCACCGGGTTGGCTAACGTCACCAACATTAGGAATACCGACACCCCGCCCCCCGGGTGCACCACCACCAATATTAGGCATGGCAGTAGCACCCATACCAGGTACAACACCCACGCCAGGCGGCACGACGCCAACGCCAGGGATAATGCCCACGCCAGGGGGGACAACACCCACGGCAGGGATAATGCCCACGCCAGGCGGCACGACGCCACCCACACCAAATTGAGTGCGCCCGTCAAAATCGACAATAGTCGTCTGGGCGTTAATCGTTCTAGTCACGGGAGCAGTTTGGGCCTGGGCTAATTGGGAGTTGCCAATCAGGATAGTGCTCGTGCTAACCACCGCTAATAGCAGTTTAGGTAAATAGTCAATCGAAAAGTTGAAGGTCATTGGGGTCTCCAGCGCAGCTTGAGCTTGTATGAGGAATCTAGTCAGAGTCAATGGTCTAATCAGAAACACATTCATATGCTAAAAATCACCGATGGCATCAGGCCTGAAGCAAACCGCCTAAAGGCGGGGGGACAATAGTCCTCAATCCAGTTAGGACAATTATCCTAAGCCTCTGGACAAAATAGTCGGTGCGACTGCTGGTTGCCTTTTTCGAAAGCCTTGCCCGGCTGTTCCCCGGCTCTCGCCACTCTGATCTACGCCCCCTTATTCCGAGGTCTTCAACTATGACGTTGGGGTATGACAGACAACGCGATCGCGACCGTTCTCTTTGGCCTGATAGAGCGCTTCATCAGCAACTTTAATCAAGTCATCTGGGGCTTTGAGCGGATGGGGTGACATCACGGCGACGCCGAGACTCATCGTGACAAACGGGCACACTTGTGAGCCGCGATGGGGAATTTTTTGTTCGTGCATGTGGGCACGGATTTTTTCGGCTACGGTTTCCGCCCCTTCAACCCCCGTATTGGGCAATACGACGGCGAACTCTTCGCCACCGTAGCGAGCCACCATATCCGCTGGGCGCTGCACTGTCGTGCGCAAAATGGCGGCTACTCGGCGCAGACATTCGTCCCCCGCCTGGTGCCCATAAATATCGTTAAACGCTTTGAAATGGTCAATATCCACCATGATTAGCGCCAGCGTTGATTTTTCTCGCATCAACCGCCGCCATTCGTGATTGAGAAACTGTTCAAACCGTCGTCGATTGGCTACCTGCGTCAAGCCATCGAGATAGGCAAAGCGCTGGAGTTTTTGGTTAGCCTGAGTCAGGCTATGGTGCAGCCGATCGCGCTGCACGGCCGTACTCACCAAGCGACCTAGGGTTTCTAACAGTCGGCGTTCCTCGGGCTGCCACGTCCTGGGCTGTTTTGATTGGGCTGACAGCAGGCCCCAGAGTTTTTTGTCTTCTAACAGAGGCACCGTCAATTCAGCGGTGATTTGAAAAAAGCCCAAGAACTCGAGTTCTTCCTCGCTGAACGACTGTTCGTTCACATCGCAAACTGCGATCGGATACCCCTGCTGATATTTTTGCAGGTAGGCCTCTTTCATCGCCCAAGGGTGGCGCATCTCCCAAGTCAGCATTGACTCAGTGCCCGCCGTGTGGGCTTCGAATGTGACCCTGCCCGCCATCTTTGGCTGCAGCAAATCAATGATGCTGAGTCGGTCAACCTGCAAAAGACAGCGGATCTCTTGCACCACCTGTGGTAAGACCTCGTTGAGATCGGTCGAGCGATTGATTTCCTGAGAAATTTTTGCCACCAGGTGATCGCGTTTCGCCTGTTCGATCAGCTTTGCTTCGGCCTCTTTTTGCACGGTGATGTCAAACGTCACCCCGGCCATGCGAATGATTTGTCCCTTGGCATTGCGCACCACCTGCCCCCGTTGACTGAGCCAGCGCACCGATTGGTCAGCTAAGGTGACCCGAAACTGGGCGGCAAAATGATGTGGCGGCTGCATGGCCTGATCGATCGCTGTGTGGAGATCGGCGCGATCGACCGCCTGGACCAACGCTAAATAGGTGTCTGGCTTGCCGTCAAAACCACCCGGTTTCAACCCAAATAGCTGCTCTTGAGGCGATGACCACATCATTTCTTGGTTGAGAAAATGCCAGTCCCAAATGCCCACCGTGGCCGCCTCTAGGGAATCGCGGAAAAAATCAGTCTCGGTTTGCAGCAGGTCGTTGGTGTGTTTGTGGGCCGTGATGTCACTCAGCACTAAGTACACGCCGGCCAACTGATCGCCTAGCCATTGAGGCGTCAGGCTGACATGCTTATACTGCTTCTTCGGATTAAAGCTGCCGATGGGCAGGCACATATTCACTGTTTTCCCCTGCCAAGCTTGGTGCAGCGCGCTCTGCAGCTGATGATAAATGACTGGGCCGACCACCGTTTGCAGGTTCTGGCCCTGGATGTGGTCTAAGGTCTCATCAAAGGCTTTGAGATAAGCGTGGTTAGCAAAGTAGTGCTGTTCTTGGGTATCTAAATAGGCGACGAGACTCGGTACCGCATTCGCAATCTGCTGAAGGGGGGGGGGACAGGGCGAGTTCGAGATCGCCGGCTCGGTCACCGACCGGCTGATCACAACGGCGTACTGCCGCTGGCTAGTTGGGTCAGCACTGGTGGATTCAGGTATGGCTAGTGCTTGCACCGCGACGCAGCGATCGCGCCCGTGTAAGTCCGTATAGCGCAAGGTTTGTTCGGCAAACGGTTGACTCTTGAGCGCTCGCACACAGGGGTAGTCAGCGATCGCGAGTGGACGATTTGTCCCATTGGCCAGCGCGATCGCCGTGAGCCCCCAAGCCTCAGAACGACAGTGTTCTTCGCGATAGGCATGAGCGGTGGCGTAGCCCAACAATTCGGCGGCGACGGCGTTGGCGTAAATTAAGCGCCCCTCTGAATCAAAAATTTGTAGTCCGTCACTCAGGGCACTCCAGAGCGGTACAAAGGCCGCCAGGGTGGATGGCAGGCTAGCATCGCCCAGTGGAGAAGGGAGAGCTGGAGTGAGATCTGACAATGGGTTTGATACAGGCGTCGAAGACAACAGAGCCACCGCTCGCAAATGATGAGTCAAAGAATGTTGATGCCGATGCCGCAACGATGGTTGCGTCTCGTGTCACAAGGGGATTAAGTAAACGGGGAAAGAATTGTCGCGATCGTAAGCCCTGATCATATTTACTAGCATGCCCCGTTCCATCAGGCCGCTGAAAACGGGGGCGATCATCCGCAATGAAATGTAAAAACTTGAATCGTTGATCGGTAGGACTTTTGTTCTAGCATAGTATCCAGGCTGAATGCTGGATGTGAGTCTATGTCTTCATTGTCTGCTGCGACTCTGTTAGCGCCCTTAGAACTTAAGTTTTTGTTGTTATTGCTCCCCTATCCTCACTACCGGGCCGCAATGACCAAGCTTTGCCCCCAACCCAAGTTGTCAGGGGTGCAGCGCGATCGCCTTTGCCAGCAGCTCCGACAGCGCCACTGGATTGACTACGAAGAAATCGTCACCCGCTTTGGCCTCACCGCCCGTGGCCGCACTCTATTAGACCTAGATACCTCGGTATGGCCAATTACCCCCGACGAAAAATACGTCTTGCAGTCGTGCCAATACCGCAGCATCACGCCGGGCCAAATCTCTGCCAAAGTGCCAGATGATCAGCGTCAGCGCCTGATTGTTGCTCTCGCTGAGCAGCAGCTCGTCCGCATTACCCAACGTCGGTTGGGCGACGTTTGGCTCACCGCTGCCGGGCAGCAATTTCTGCGAGACGAGTATGTGCCTCAGAGCGATACGCTGACCATTAGCTGGACGCTGATGGGCCACTATCTACAGTTTATGCGTCGGGCTGCTAGCCACGGTGAATGTCCTACTCCGGCCCTCACTCAGCGCCGCGATCGCGATATTGCCGCACCGCTCCCGACAGCACCCAAAATGTCTAGTCTTTGAAGCGCTGGCGATTTCCCCGCTAACAGGAGCGCTCAGCGGGGGAAGCGGCGATGCACCAGTTAAGCCGGAGTCGTGTGGTTCCCATCAGCCCGGCTGCCCGTCATGATAGTGAGACTGACGCTGTGGTCTCGTTGTGATGATGTTTGTCTGCCAACCTCCGCCGCCCCTACAGCCGGGTGATGAACTGATGGTCATTGCGCCCAGTGGGGCGCTGCGAGAGTTGACGGCATTTCAGGCTGGCGTGGCCATCTGGGAAGCCCGAGGCTACCGAGTCAAGCTGCTGCCTGGGTTGGATGCCCAGTGGGGCTATTTGGCGGGGCGTGATGACCAGCGTCGCCAACAGCTACTGACGGCCTGGCAAGCGCCTACCTGCCGGGGCATTCTCTGCGCTCGTGGCGGCTACGGCGGCACTCGCCTGCTCGAAAATTGGCAATGGCCCACCACGTCACCCAAATGGCTGATCGGCTTCTCCGACATCACCAGTTTGCTGTGGAGCTTGAGTCAGCAAGGCATTGCCAGCGTGCACGGGCCGCTGTTAACCACGCTGGGGCAAGAACCCGACTGGTCGCGGCAGCGGTTGTTTGACTGGGTGAGCGGTCGGGCGATCGCCCCCTTGCAGGGTGTGACCTGGCAGCCGGGGCAAGCGACCGGCAGACTCTTGCCTGCGAATCTGACGGTGGCGACTCATCTGCTTGGGACCCCCCATGAGCCTGATTTGAACGGTGTGATCCTCGCGTTTGAAGACGTTACCGAAGCGCCCTATCGTCTCGACCGGATGCTCACGCACTGGCGTATGCTGGGCAAATTTGCCCCGGTTGCGGGCGTGGCGATCGGCCGGTTTAGCCGCTGTGAGGCCCCGGATGGCATTCCCAGCTTTGATGTGGAAACCGTGCTGCGCGATCGCCTCAATGATTTAGGGATTCCCGTTGTCGCCGAGCTCCCGTTTGGTCACGATGGCGTGAATGCGGCTCTGCCTGTCGGGGTTTCAGCCACCCTGGATGCGGACGCCGGCACCTTGACCGTACATCGCTAACGCCAGGCTTCTAGCTTGCGCCCTGAACCCTAAACCTGAAGCCCCGCGAGCGAGCAGTGGATATATGTGCGCCGCATTCTATTCGCAGATGCTGGCTTACGCAGTCCGGACTTACTCCGCCACGCCAGAGGCATCAGCAGTATCAGATGCGGTACTACGGCAATAGCCCTTGACTGAGTTCATCATTGTCGCGCCACAAAACTCTGTGTTGTGAACGGTGACGTCGTTCATCCGGGCGTTTCTCAGGTTGGCCCCACTCAGGTCAGCGCCCGTCAGGTTGACCGAATGAAACCGCGTCCAACGCAAATCAGCATCCTGCAGATTGGCTCCCCTGAGGTCAGCATCTCTGATATCAACCCCAATCAAACGACATCCCTGACAGCTTTTCGTCAGCCGTAGTCGCCACACCCGAATCGGCGCTTCAGCCTGCAGCACCGTCAGCACCAGCACCGTCGTCAGCAGAATTCGGAGCAGCTTCATTTCAACCTCTCGGGGTGAAAACAAGGGGAGTTCACCATCAGCTTGACGGCAATTGCCCTCGACGGCGGTAACAGGGTTATCCAAATATTAAGGGTCAGTCTCTCTCTGCTTCAAGAACTGATATTACACAAAGCTCTCTACCATCAAGGGTGGGAGGATTCTCCGCAGGAAATAAAGTTTTGTAACACAATAGAGGAGTAGATTGCTGGTCGAAAACACGATGACGGTTACCCAAGATGCACCTCAATCGCTCCAAATTCCGCAAACGCTGCCTGCGGGTGGCCCCGATCGCGATCGCTTCGACTGGGCTGAGGCTTGGTATCCCGTCCACTATGTCGAAGATTTAGACCCCACTCGACCGACTCGCTTCACCTTGCTCGACCAAGACATCGTTATCTGGTGGGAGCCCCAGAGCGCTACCTGGCGAGTCTTTGCCGACCAGTGCCCCCACCGCCTGGCACCCCTTTCCGAAGGACGGATTAACGAAGCGGGGCAGTTGGAATGTCCCTATCATGGCTGGGCGTTTTCGGGAGAGGGGGCTTGTGAGCACATTCCCCAAGCCGCTGCCGATAGTGAAGCGCTGACCTCGAATCGGGCCTGTGCGCAGTCGATGCCGACCACCGTGCATCAGGGGCTGCTCTTTGTGTATCCGGGTCAGGCTGAGAATGCGGCCCAGGTGCCCGTACCCGGCATCGACCCGTTAGTTGAAGAGCCCGATGGCTGGGTGCTGCTCAACACCTTTCGCGATTTGCCCTACGACGCCCTGACCCTGCTGGAAAACGTGCTAGATGCCAGCCACATTCCTTACACCCACCACGAAACCGTGGGCAAGCGCGAAAACGCTGCCCCGATGGAAATGGAGGTTTTAGAGTCGGGCAAGCAGGGCTTTCAGGGCCTCTGGCCCGAAGGGCCGCGCAAGGGCCAGCTGGGCACCCAACACACGACCTTCATTGCGCCGGCGATGATGTATCACGATCTCACCTCTAAGCAGTTTGGGCGCACCCTCACGGTGGTCTACGCCACGCCTATACGCAAAGGGGAATGTCGCTTGTTTGCTCGTTTCCCGTTTAAGTTTTCGTCCAAGCTGCCGGGCTTTTTTATCAAGCTGACGCCCCGCTGGTATAGCCATGTGAGCAACAATCGCGTGTTAGAAGACGACCAAATCTTTTTGCACCGGCAAGAAAGGCGGCTGGAGCAAGCGGGAAATAAATCCTACGCGCAGGCCTGCTATTTGCCCACCCCCGCTGATCGCTACGTGATGGCTTTTCGCCGCTGGGTGAGTGACTTTCAGGCCGACCCCTTTGCGGGTCAGTCCTTGCCGCCCAGGCTGGCTACGCCCGCCCTGATGGATCGCTATCAATCGCACACGCAGCACTGCAGTAGTTGTCGATCGGCACTACAGCGAATTCAGCAACTGCGCCGGGGCGCGATCGCCGTGAGCGCGATCGCCTGGTCGGCGATTCCATTCGCGATCGTCTTGTCTGATAGCCTGTCCGTTAGTTGGGCCAGCGTACTGACGGCTGTCCCCTTAGTAGCTGGGGGACTGTGGTTTTGGCTCGGCACCCTAGAGCGTAAGTTTTATGACGGTGATCCCATCCCACCTCGCAACGTGGCGAAGTGAGCGAGAGAGGTACTTAGGTGCTTTGACCGCTGCCATTGCCTACGTCCAGCCTGGTGATGCCGTGCTGATCACCCGCTTCAGATCGGGGGTGATCTCAACGGTGTAGACAAAGGGCGAAGACCCCGGTGGGGTCGGCGGCGTGAGCGCACTACCGTCGGGCCGGCGGGGAGAAAAGAACGATTCGGCGCTGATCACCAGGTTGCCGCTGGTGTTGGTGCCAACGTTCGTGACGCTCAGCGTGTTGCTGTTGCCATTGTTTAAAACAGCGGATAGGTAAGCAGCGTCTAACAGCTCACCATTCGTGGGGTTGATGCGTCCCAAGACTGACACTTTGGCCCCGCCCCCGGAACCATAGTTCCTCAGCCAAGCCTGTTCCGCATCGTTGGCGGCGCGACGAAAGTCCTGGGTGGGGGTGCCCTGGGTGCCATCCACGGTGAAGACGCCGTAGAGGCTGTTGCCATCCCAGGCGATGCCGAGCCCGCGCCCATCGGTGCCGGTCACTTCATAGTCAGTGCGAATCCAGTTGTTGGCGGGGTTGGTGCTGTCAAAGCTGGCCACAATGGGATTTTGATTATTCGCACTCACTTGATTGGTGCCGATGTAAACCGTTTGGGTGCCAAAGGTAATGCGGGCGGCCCCAGTGGCGGCGATTTCGGCCTCACTGTTGCCAGCGTTGAACTTTGGCACCCCGGTGGGAAGCGACACCTGCAGGGCCGCCGCATCGACAGGGGGGAAAATCGGATTGTCGGCAGCGATAAAGCCCGGCGGCGCGAGGGGATTGTCAGAAACAAGAAAGAGCTGCTGCCCCAGCGGCGTATCAAGCCAGATTTGTTGGGTGCCGATCAGGTTGGCGATCGCCTCAATCTGGCCGGTAGCCCCCTGGAGCTGAAAGATCACATCGTTAAAGTCGCCATCAGAGCGACCGTCAAAACGGACATCTTCCATCGCGAAGACACCGGGGCGGATTTCGCCGATGTGCACGCGTCCAGCGGGATTCGCGCTAGCGACGGAAAAGAGCGGTCGCAGCGACCCCTCGGCGGTAGGGTTTTCAAAGACGGCCTGCACCGAACCATTGGGCACTAGCATGACCGCCACCCGCGTACCGCCGGGAAACGTGATGCCCTTAGCGCCCGCGGCCTCACCGCCGTTGCGATTTTTCTCACCCAACTCGCCGGTGAGGCGCGCCGCTTCGGCCGCATCATCGATCACGATGTATCCCTCGGGGGAATTGCTCAAAGCGCGCCGCGCGGCCTCTTGGATAAAGGCCGGAGAGCCTGGTGCGAGCCCGTCCATGCCTTCCAGACTGAAAATTGCCAGTTGACCGCGGTAGGCCCCACTATCGGCTAAGAATTCGATCGCGAGCTGGCCGTTAGCCGCGACGGTAAACGTGCCCGGCCCCAAATCGGCCTGTTCGATCTGGAAGGTTTGCCCATCCAAGGTCAGGGTCTTAGTGTCGTTTTCGGTCTGGAGAGCATGGAGCGTTGCGGCTGAGAGCGCCTCGCCCCACACCTGAGCGGCAAACAGTGCCCCTTCATCCCCCGGTGTATCGACTGGATTGATCTGGTCGTCAATGAAATGTCCGAGTTCTTCGACAAAGACGCGCAGTAAGTGTTCGGGCTGGGCAACTCGCAAGGTGTCGGGCGGGCCAAACAGCTCTTGGGCGAGAAAAATTGTGTCAGTGTCAGCCGCATAGGCCCCTTGAGCCATGAGGTCAGCCATCGGCAAGATGACCACCGGCGGCGACGCTTGGCCAGTAATGAGGTCTTGCAGCAGGTCTTGCGCGGTTGTCGTTTCTGCTTCACCAAAGGTCAGGGCCAGGGCTGAGTCGCTGTCAGGGCGGCTGATAAAGTCGTCGAGTGCGGCCTGAGCTGCCGCCCATAGCTGGGCTGTGGCCTCACCGAGCAGGTCGTCAGCAGCGCTGTCAGCGCCAGGCAGTGCGGTATCCCCCTGCTCCGTGAGGAACGTCATGGTGATGGACGACCCGTTGATCGCTTCTAACGCTGAGTCAAGTGCAGCCTCAAAATCGGGTAGCAGTGCTGACTGCTTGAGACCGAATGCGGTATCGGGCAGCATCGATGGCGCCTCAGCTTCTCCAGCTGCAGGCAGCGGCAAGGTTTCTGCCGCAAAAACAAGCTCATTGCTCAACATAAGTTTGGATCTGTTCGTTGCCGGTATGAGTGCAGTTGGTAGAAGCACACCCGGAGAATGAAGGATGAGCGATCGCGGTAGCCGTTCATGGCGATCGCCGATTTTGCCCAGCCCAGCCGGGGGCGGATGCGGGTCAGAAGGCGCGCCAGCGAGATAAATCTCACCTTGGCCAATTCATCAATCCCGGTCACCCAGTGCCCAACTGGACGTCTCTAAACTTCTTTCACTCAACCGCGCTAGAAACCGGATTTTTTTAATCTTTCAGAGACCGGCAGAATCTAGGCAGGGAGAGGCTTTGCTTGGTTTCAGTAACACCACTGAGAGGTCTTCCCCACCCCGGTAAAATCTCTCCGCGATTGTCACTAAGCGATCCCCCAGCGTCCGTACAATGACTGATCCTGATACGCAAAAAATATGGCTGTCTCTTGCTGGAGAGACAGCCACAAATACCCTGCACTGCAGTGGGGATGTTGAGCGAGGCGAACTGATCGCTACGACTAACTACACATTGATTTGTTTGTGAGGTTTGTCCTTATCCAACGTCCACAGGGTGTCAAGATCGCGCAAGTAAAATAGCCCAAAGCAGGCGGCTAGCATTGGCCAAGCGGCAAAAAAGAGAATGTTAGGCGGCGTAAACGGGTCGAGGTAGCGGGCGAACGAAACCAGCGTCGACAGCCCGTGCATAAGCAGCACGGCACCATAGGTCCAGGTTTTTTTGAAGCCCGCCATAAATCCTAAAACCAGCAGGAGCTGAACGGTACCGATGCCATACACCAGCGATCGCCCTAACCCCTGCAGACCATAAAAAGCGGCAAAGACTTGACTGGCATGCTCGGGGGCAAAAAATTTATCGAGCGCCCAAACCAGCATCACAATAAACACGCCCAACCGCAGCAAAAACAATACGAGCGGGACTCGTCCACCCACGTTCTGTTTACTCACCATGATGAATTCCTCAAGGCTGTTCTCCCCAAGCATCGGACATCTACCTAAGAAAACGCTGAGTAGATCCTGGTTTTTGGCTGTTGAGTAGACTGCCGGGTTCAGGGCTTAAGGATGAAGGGTATTGGCATGGGATGACCTGAATCACCCCGATCTGGCTCGACACCTTGAGCCGATTGGCGGGTAGCTGCTCCCACGCCTAGGCGGATTGCCGATGGTCAGGGAGTGGCGTCTCAATCTCATCATCAGGACACACACGTTTTTCAGTCAGGGTTGGGCGCGACCCAATCCTTGGGCTCAGGAAGGCTCTTGTTGAGCCACGTGCTCACTGGTCTACTGGGCCTGCATCTCAATCTGCTGTAGAGCGCGATAGGCTTCAAGCGCTGCCGCCTGCTCAGCGGCTTTGCGCGATGCCCCCACCCCCGAGCCCAGACAGCGATCGCGAAACCAAACTTCAGAGCGAAAGCGAGCCGGATCACCATGCAGCAGATTAGCTTCGACGGTGCGATAGTCGGGCAGCACTTTGAAGTGCTTTTGGGTCAGCTCCTGCAGGGCTGTTTTGGGATTGTGAGCGGCAGGATTTTTGAGCAGGCGCTGGGCCAGCGTTTCGAGATGAGGATCGAGCCACGGGCGCACTAGCTGCAGGTTGCCGGTGCTGAGATACAGCACCGCTAAGATGGCTTCCATCGCATCTGCCAAGCGTTTGGGTCGCGCGGCCTGATCCCCAGCGGCGGCACTCGACACTTGCAAAAACGCTTCGAGCCCCAAGGCTGTGGCAATTTCGCTGAGGGTTTGATCGCTGACTAGGTGCGATCGCACCATCGTTAACTCGCCGACCAAAGCCTGGGGATACTTTTCCATCAGGTATTCGGCGGCGGCTAATCGCAGCACCGAGTCACCCAAAAATTCCAATCGTTCGTTGTTGCGCTCCGATGACGACGAGGCATGTACCAGAGCTTGATCGAGCAGATCCCAGCGGATGGCCTGATCTGGAATGCCCAGATGCTGCACGCAGCGGCGCAGGTTCGGCGGCGGGGGCAAGGGCGGGTCAAAATCAGTCATAGCCAATGGAGTACCAGATATACCGCAGCGCGACGGAAAACGACGGACTGACAACCTTTTCGTTATATCAAATCCCCTGGCGGTTCACGGATGAGGCTGCTGGCACCAATCCAACTAAAGCCTGCTGCTACCGCTTAAGGCGGTGCTCCATACCTTCTTCACCGCGCTGGTGGTAGTGAGGCGGCAGACGTGGGCTGGCAGTGGGGCGTCAAACCAAGATTGGGGCGATCAACATCCTCGCTACTGGGCCAGCGCCGGGCAATTCAGTCGGAATGGCGATCGCCCCCCCAGAAGACGGACGCATCCCCTTGAGCCTTGGTTTCAGAGCACCGGACTTACTCAGGCTGTTCCCATGGGACGGTGGCGGGGGCCAACATCACCATGCCATCAATCTGAAGATAGTCTTCTTCAAAAGCGAGGGTGCCGCTGATGGCTTTGAGCGAGCCCAACAGCCGAGAAAACTCTTGTAGTTCTGGATCACCCGACATCACGGGAAAGAAGCGGGCTGCCAGTGCTCGGACAGGGGCCAGATTGGCGAAGACGTAGCCTTGATTGTCGGCGGGAAAGTCTTCGGTAGAGCCTAAAAACCGCAGCGCGTTTGGCAGGGCTTGAGCGGGTTCTAACGATAGAACGCTGGAGAGGGAGCCCAGACTGCTGGTCAAGATGAGCGTATCGTCGCTGGCCCAGCCATGTCCCAGAAAACTGTCGAGCTGACCATCGCTATCGAGGTCAGTCTGCCAGCTTGAGATCGTCCCTGTTGCGGCTGCCTGAGTCGCGACCGTAATGCCAACGCCGGTGCCCCAAGTCTGATCGAGTTGCGCTAACGTGGCCTCGGCGGTGGCGCGATCGCTGGTTTGTAACGCGACGCCGAGGCCAATGTCCAAGCCCGGTAAAAAGGTGGTCAGAGGGGTGTCTTCGGTGGGGAATAGAAAGACACTAAAGCCCTGATCCATCCAGCTAAAGACATCTTGATCGAGGTCGAGGCCGGTGGCAAGGGTGAAAAAACTCCGAGCCTGCTCTAGAGCCGCACTGGTTTCCTCCTCGGCCTCCAGGATGACTGAAGCTTCTTGCCAAGCAGCAGCTAGGTCCTGACTGCTAAACAAACCATAGCTATTGCCCGGAATATAATCTAGTACCTGTTGCGGAGCCGGCTCATTGACCGCCAACAAAGTTTGTAAAAGCGGGTCGTCATAATAGCCGCGGCCCTGTACGCGAATGCCCTGAGCGGTGGGATAAATGAAGACTTCAATGCTGCTATCGATGTCTAAGGCAGCCAGCTGCGCCGGATCAGGCGAAAAAATATCGGGAGGCAGAGCGCCACTAGGGAACAGGTCCGGCACCGCCAAGTCGGTCAAAGAATACTTGACCATTTCTGATAGGTTGCCATAGCCAATGCCCAGCGCCCCATCATATTCAGGATGGGCCAGCGTCCGCAGAAATCTATCGTCGGTGGCGAGGGCCGCGGTTGCGGTCTCTGGCCGCTGATCAAACCAAGTGCGCAGAGCGACTGGGTTTTCGGCGGCGACGACCACGTCTGACAGCACGGCGATCGCCAAGCCGGGGATGTCGGGAAAAGGGAAGTCGGCGGCGGTCGGATCGGGGAATTCTGCGGGCAGCTCGTCAATCGGCTCGTCAATCGTCTCATCGGGAACCGAGGAGTCTACTGGCAAGGGTGCCGGGCTCGAGTCCGCTCCCTGCTGATCGGCGGGGTCTAGCGGCAGCGGGGCGGCAGAGTCCGGGGGGGCCTCGTCAGGGAGTGGCGTGAAGAAATCATCGTCTAGCGTTAGGTCTTGCGGCTGCCAGTAAAGAATATCGATTGTCTGATAGGTCTCGACTGCCGGTGCGGTACCGCGCAGCTCGCTGACCGTCTCGATAAACCCGCTGAACTCGCTAGATTGAGCGATCGGGGCAATCAGCACCTCGTGGTTTGCGAGCGCGGTGACGACTGACAGGGTGCTGTCGGCTGTGTCTAACGGCATGAGTGCCACGGCCACTGTGTCGCCGAGCCAAGGGGCAACGTCGGTTTGGTAATCCAGCTCAGTGGGCAAAAAGGGCAGTCCGCCGATATCCAGGGGTGCCCCGATTTCCGCTTGCAACTGCTGCACGAGGGCGTATTGTTCGAGCTGCTGCCACGTTTCGTCGCGGGTATCGAGCAAGATGACGTAGGCCAAATCGGGTGGCAGATGTTGAGCCGCCTCTGGCACGGTAGTATCAGCGATCGCCCGACCGGTCGGCTGCACAATGGCCGCCGCCGTCGCGATTGCCATGATTGCTTGCAGTTGAGATACTTTCGCCACCATTGTCTCCTGTTGCTAAAGTGAGGCTGGTTTCAACAATTGCTCAGGCCAGTGTTCCCGCAGGCCGTTGTGATGTCTCTACAGACATTTCACGTGAACACAGGCCGTTATGCAAGCTGCCGCGCTGCGCCCAAATCGTAATTATTAATGGCGACACCGGTTGCATCATTGGACCAGTTGCGCGCACGTCGTGAGCGGTTGCCCTCAACCGGCTCAAGCTGTAGAACGCTGCCAACGTCACTGGCGACGTTTCCGGCTCAACAGGACAAGGGTTTGGCGCAAGTCCTGCAGCCATTAAAAAAGCCTATGAGTCACGACTCATAGGCTTGAAGGCTGTTCAGACCGTTAAAAAGTTATTCAGCGGCGCAAGGGTCAGCGGCGCAAGGGTCAGCGGCGCAAGGGTCAGCGGCGCAAGGGTCAGCCGCGCAGGGGTCAGCGGCGCAGGGGTCAGCGGCGCAGGGGTCGGCGGCGCAGGGGTCAGCCGCGCAAGGATCAACGGTTTCGGTATCAGTCGTACCCGCGCAGGGGTCGCTGCCCGTCGCGCAACCCACAGTGCCGACCGTTAAGGTTGCTGCAATGGCCAGCGCACCAAAATATTTTGCATTCATTAGGATTTTCCCCTCAGTTTTGGAAATGAACTGTCTTAAACATGAAGACTGGGCAGAGTGACTCGTAAAGACACCTGAAGTCAATTAACCCTGGTTACCTGAGATTTTCCTGAGAAACGCTTAAGGATTTTGGCGGTCACCAAATTCAGGCCGCCGCGATCGCCACGTCAGGGAAACCTCACAACAGGTTAAGAGAAGGTTAGGATAATCTCTGGGCAATCGCAAGGGCGGGGCGCTTCAAGCACATCCTTAGAACAGACAAGTTGCTGTCAGCCCTCAACCGTGCAACGCCCGGCATCAAGAGGCTTTGGGCCGCTTCTCCCCATGCCTGCTAAGAACTGATCAAAAGCGACGGTGCGCAGTAGGGCCGCTGGCCGCCCTAGTACGCCACGGCAGCAGTAAGACGGCTATTCCAGTTCTCTGGCCCCCTTGCCCCCACGCCTCCCTAGCCATTGGCAATGGTTGGTGAAATCACGCCGCAGTCTACTAGTCTTTGAACTGAGCCATGAAGGAATGGGGGGTAGTCACTTTTGTCGGCAGTTGCCAGAGGTCGCTCAGGGTCGTGACGCGATAGCCCTGCGATCGCAGCTGGGGCAAAATCAGCCGCAGCGCGGCGGCCGTGTTTTGCGATCGCGCCACCGAGCCCCCATGCAGCAGCAAAATCGCCCCCGGAAAGACATGCTGGGCGACATATTGGGCGGTAAAAGCGGGCTCCGCTGTGCGAGCTAATGTATCCAACGGCAGCATCGATGCGAGGGCAAAGCTCGCTTCGTAGCCAGACGCCCGTTTGAGGACTGCCCACATGGGGGGGGTGTAGAAGGCCCGACCGGGGCGATACCAGCGAATGGGATAGGCGGGCAAGTGCTGCTGCAAGCGCTGGTGCGTGGCCTGAAATTGGGCCTCAAACTGAGCGGTCGATTGCAGGGCGGGCCAGGTATCGACGAAGCCGTGATTGGCGACCTCATGGCCTTGAGCGACCATATCGGGCAATAGCTCAAAGTCTTGGTTGAGGTGACTGCCGATGATAAAAAAAGTTGCTCGAGCGTTCTCATCGGGATTCGATACACTCTGGTTATGGGTCGCGATCGCATCAAGAATCCATCGGGTCGAGCAAGGGGCCGATTCTCCAGGGATGGGCACATCGTCGATGGTTAAAGCCACGACGGCGGCATCGGTGGGTTTATAGAAGGTGGCGTGAGGAAAAATCAACGATAGATTTTCCACCGCTTTTTGAGGCCAATTGAACATCACCGTTTACTCCGCTTGACGCCGATGCATGGGCGCCGATAGACACATCCTGTTGGGCTTGGTCAGCAACTGTCGGGTGAGTGACGACAAAAATTCATGGGCCTCACTATATTGGTCGGCAATGTTCCTGTGCCGCGATCGCTCAGGAACCGGTTTTACCTAATTTTTCATCCCATGGCCAAACAGAGTGCCGGTCTTTTGATGTATCGTCTACGCTCCCAGACGCTGGAAGTGTTGCTGGTGCACCCTGGCGGCCCCTTTTGGCGCAAGCGTGACCTCGGCGTTTGGACGATTCCTAAAGGCTTGGTCGAAGCGGGAGAAGATTTGTTCCATACTGCCTGCCGTGAGTTTACCGAAGAAACTAGCCTGATTCCCCAAGCGCCGTTTTTAGAACTGCCGGAAATCAAACAGTCGAGCAAGCGGGTCAAGGCCTGGGCTTTTGAGGGCGACTGTGACCCGACCCAGGTGTTTAGCAACAAATTCACGATGGAGTGGCCCCCCAAATCTGGCCAGATTCAAGAATTTCCCGAGGTCGATCGCGCTGCCTGGTTTTTACCTGCCGCCGCCAAACGCCACATGCTCAAAGCTCAACTCCCCTTGCTCGAGAGCCTCAGAAGCCAGCTCCGGGCCTTACCTCTGCAGTGGGAGTGAACTGATCGAGCGCTAGGGCCACAGCGTACCACTGAATTTTGTCGGTAAGCTGGAAAGAGCCCCCCCGCCAAATTGATGATGCTGAAATTTGCCCATCCTCAAGTTCGACAGTTAGCCGATCAGCTGATGCAGCCCGCCCTCATTCGCATCATCGATAATATTCGCAAGCAACTCGACAGCTCTGATTGGCAGGGTACCTATCACGAAACCCAACTCTGGCCTGAGGGTATGGCCGAAACCGTCCTGCATCGATTTAAAGCGCTGCAGGCTCAGCTCAGCACCGCTACCCCCGAGGCGGCTGACGAGATTCGCGACGAGCTGGCCCAGCTACCGCAACCGTTTCCGGGCTATGAGCTGCATTTGACCCACGACGAACAGGTGCGCATCGTAGATGTTTGGGAACTGTGCTACTGCGTCTGTTTTGAGCAGTATCCGGTTGCCACCGGGGAAGCGGTCACGATTGATCAGTCCCTGATTGATCGCGAGATGAACGATGTCGATTGGCTGGTGCTCGATCGCAAAGCCAAATCGATTGTGGAAGAAGTCTTTACCAACTTAGGGGTCGATACCGAATGTTAGAACTCCACTGCCACACCACCTGCTCTGACGGGACCTTAACCCCAGCAGCGCTGGTCGAGGCGGCGATCGCCGCCGGGGTCAAAGCCCTGGCGATTACCGATCACGACACCCTCGCCGGTTGGAATGACGCGATCGCCGCCGCAGGTGACCAGCTAGAAATCGTGCCCGGCCTCGAACTCAGCACCGTGCATCGCGAGCGATCGTTGCACATTTTGGGCTACTACCCTGACCGTGCCCAGCTGGAAGGGCCGTTGCAAGCGCGCATTCAAGGTCGCCACCGGCGATCGCAAGCGATGGCCGACAAGCTCGCCGCGCTGGGCTATCCGATTGAGCTGCCGTCGATGCCCGGTGACATGGCGCCGGGGCGTCCTCACATCGCCCAAGCCCTCGTCCAAGCCGGACATATCACCCATTCCCAAGAGGCCTTCACCCGCTGGATTGGTGAAGGTGGCCCCGCCTATGTGCAGTACGACAAGTTTTTGGCCACCGAAGGCATTCAGCTCTTGCTCAGCTGCGGGGCGGTGCCCGTGTGGGCGCATCCTCACCTGTTTCGCGGCGGTACGGTCAAGTCGGTGCTGCCGGAGCTGGTGGCCGCCGGTCTGATGGGTATTGAGGTCTATCACCCGACCCACAGCCCCAGCGACATTCGCAAGCTCGAAGACCTGTGTGATGAGTACGACTTGTTGATGACCGGCGGCAGTGACTATCATGGCCCCACCGAGTCCCATAAGCAGCCGGGTGTGCAACTCAATGGACTGCACGTGCCGTTGTCGTTGCTGTCCCCGCTCAAGCAGGCCGCGATCGCCCTGAAACCAGATCTCCCCAACGAAGTCCCAGCCGGTTAACGCGATCGTCCTGCAGCGAAGTGAGACCATCCTGACTGGCTCCAATTGACTATCGGTATCACCAGCCCTACCCTTATCGCCGCTCTTACTATGCTCTGTATTGAAGAACTCCTCACCCTTGAAGCCTTCCAACAGTTGCCGAAAGAACAGTTGGACTGGGCCTGCGATCACGCCACGGAGGTGAAGCTCCCTGCTGGAGCCACCTTGAGTAAAGAAGGGGATGATCCCAGTGGTTTTTACATTCTCTTAAAAGGTCAGATCAGCCTGACGCGGCTGAGCGAAGGCGTCGAAATGCCGATTGGGCAGCATACGGCCCCCGCCTTTTTTGGCGAAATTCCGGTATTGACCGAAGCGCCAGTGCCCGTTTCGGTTTACACCCTGACCGACTGTTGTCTGTATCAGCTCAACTGCTGCGACTTTCTCACCCTGCTGCACAACTGTCGTGGCTTTGAGCGCAGTATTTTTCGCGTGGTGCAAACGCGGACGCGAGGGCTAGAGTCCTTTCTGCGTGGTCGCGAAAAGATGGCCGCTTTGGGCAACCTTTCCGCTGGGTTGGCCCACGAACTCAATAATCCTGCTGCTGCCCTAGTCCGAGCCATGAGCGATGTGGTGCCTGCCATTCGCGAGCTAGAGCATATGAATTTGGTATATGGTCAGGCCCAGGTTGACCCGACCCACACGCAGGAGTGGCAAGCGACCCGCGATCGCGGCTATGAAACCATCTTGCATCAAACGTTGGATGCGATGACGCTGAGCGATCGCGAAGACGAACTGCTGAACTGGCTCGAAGACTATGGCGTTGCCGAAGCCTGGAAGCTGGCTGAACCGCTAGCAGCAGGCGGCATCGAAGTAGCCACGCTAGAGCACCTCACCAGCCGCTGGCGCGACAAAACCGGGGAACTGCGGGATCAAGGCGTGCGCTGGCTGGCGCTCTCGTTTGACATGATGTCGATGATCAAAAATGGCCTCAGGGGAGCTGAGCGGATTGCCGACCTCGTTCACTCGATGAAGTCTTACTCCCACCGCGATCAAGGCGCTCAGCAGCTAGTCGACGTGCACGATGGCCTGGAAGATACCCTCAAGCTCTTTTCCTACAAGCTCAAGCAGGGGGTGAAGATCTGTCGCCATTACGACTCGTCCTTGCCCCAAGTCTGCGCCTATGGCAGCGAACTCAACCAAGTCTGGACTAATCTAATCGACAACGCCCTTTACGCGATGGCAGCACAAGGCATCCTCGAAATTCGGACAGAGCGTGACGGCAATTATGTGCGCATTGAGGTGATCGATTCGGGCGCTGGCATTCCCGCCGACGTGCAATCGCGCATTTTTGAGCCGTTTTATACCACCAAAGAAATGGGGCAAGGCTCTGGCCTAGGGCTCGATGCAGTGAGTCGCATTATCCACAATCGCCACAAAGGCATGGTGAAAGTCGCTTCAGAACCGGGCCGCACCTGTTTTACAATCTTTTTGCCCTTGCCCCAAGCCTCTGCCGAGTCGCCTCAGGAAATTAGAGCGGCGATCGCGAGCAGCTGATCGCACTGGGATCAGAGCGCCCTGAGCCCGGTCAACATGGGCTTTTCCCTGGGTATTTCACCATCCACTGGGAAGCGTTATGGCACTAACTGAGCTGGTCTGCTGCGGAGCGCTGAACTCAAAACAGCCTGCTCCATTGGTGACCGAAGGGGATGGCTGCTGGTGTCTGCTTCAGCAAAGTGCCAGTACATCGTGCATCGCAGCTTGAGGGTCTGGGTATAACGCTATAGTTTGGCTAAAACGCATCTCATCAGGAGAGATTTCATGCAGCTTCAGTACCTGTACACCCGTCTCAACGTCGAAAATTTCAAAGCTTGCAAGGCTTTTTATCAAGATGTTTTAGGGTTGCCGATCAAGTTCGAAGATGATGCCGATGAGTATGTCGAATTTGATACGGGTGCCGTTCTGATTACGCTCTTCAACCGCGCAAAAGTTGCCGATTTCGTCTCTCGGGACGAAAGCCTCAGCTATGATCCCCATAGCGCTCAGGTCGTGCTTTCTTTCAAGGTCAATGATCTCAGACAAGCGACGCTGGCCCTGCAGGAACAGGGGATAGAAATGCTGGCTCCCCTCACAAGTTATCCAGAGCGGGGCTTTATCTCAACCTGTTTTCGCGACCCCGATGGCAACCTGATCGAACTAGAGGAAATGACTGACGTCACGATTAGTTAGATTCAGTATTGGGCAGGGAGTTGAGGCTAACATTTGGAGTTCGGAATTCGGAGTACCCTGCGTTAAGGGCAGAGCCCTATGGCGTTTGGTATGTGGATTTATGAGTCCTTTGCGTTAAGGGCTGACCGAGTCCTACGAGGTTGAAAGTTTTGAATTTGAAGTGCCCGATGGGAAGGGGGCTCGGCCCCCAGCGACTGCTCGCTCGCTGAAAGCCTTCCCGCTGGGTAGAATCGCTCGCCGCAATGCGGAATTGAGATTGGGAAATTCCGCATTCTGCTCCCGCGTCCCAGTGTTTTTCGCTGCTCTAGTTCTCATCCCCATGACTAACCCACCCCAAAGTTTGCTGCGCCAATACCTGCCGGCTGAGGACGATCGCGATCGCCACGCTACCTGGTTAGAACTGTTTTTTGATCTGGTCTTTGTGTTTGCGATCGCCGAGGTCGCCCATTTGCTGCATAGTGATCCAACCTGGGGAGGCATCGCCGGATTCGCTGCGCTGTTTGTGCCCGTCTGGTGGCTGTGGATCGACTTTAGCTACTATGCCGACCAGTTTGATATCGATCGCGGCCCCTATCGTTTAGTCATGCTAGGCGTCATGTTTGGGCTGGTGATCATGGCTCTGACCATTCACGATGCGCTGCAGGGCGGCTCGGCCGCATTTGCCATTGCCTATGCCACGCTGCGGTTCGTCATCATCTTCTTGTACGTGCAGGCTTGGCGCTTGGTGCCCCCGTCACGCGAACTCACCGCCCGCTATACGATCAGCTTCTCTGTCGCCTTTGGTCTGTGGCTCTTATCGATCGCCGTCCCCGAACCGGCTCGCTTTTGGCTGTGGGCGATCGCCCTGCTGATTGAAGTCAGCAACGGCCCCATCACCTACTTGACCATTCGCACGGTACCCACCCAAAAATCCCATATGGATGAGCGGTTTGGCCTGTTTGTCATCATCGTGTTGGGAGAAGCAATCATCGCGGTGGCCACGGGCGTTTCGGAGACGGCCTGGCAGTGGCAAAGTGCGCTGACGGGGGCCGGCGGATTTTTGACAGCGGTCAGCCTGTGGTGGATGTATTTTGAACGGGCCGACGAATCGACGATCAACCAGGCGCTACGCGGCGGTAAGCTGGCGCTCTTGCGGGCATATCTCTACGGCTATAGCCACATCCTGGCGTTCATGGGCATTGTGGCGACGGGGGTAGGTATTCAATTGGCGATTGAGGCGGTCTCAAGCGGTGACTTTGGGGCCGCAGCGCGGACGGTACTGTGTGGCGGCGTGGCCATTTTTCTGATCGGCGTGACGGCGCTGCAGTGGGCTACCCCCCAGTCGTTGCCCAGAGGGGTTGTAGGAGCGCGGCTGGTGCTGGCGGCGTTGGCGTTGAGCCTGATTCCGCTGGGGGTGTCGCCGTTAGCGATCGTGCTGGTGCTGAGTCTGTCGCTGGTGAGCTTGAACCGGTTTGACAATATTCCGCTGCGAGTGGATTAGGAGGTAGGAGTGGGGGGTAGAGGGTAGGGAGTGGGGAGTAGAGGGTAGAGGGTGTAATACCAATTCTCTGAAACTGGGCTACAGATCTTCCTTTCGACTCCGCTCAAG
>CALCCA010000186.1 GCA_937899725.1 uncultured Halomicronema sp. | reverse complement strand
GGGAAATGGTGGGTTAAATCGACCCCTCTCTTATTTCCGATAAAGTCTATTGAAGAGGACAGTACTATTCTCACGGAGCGGAGTTGGGCTGATTTGCATTGCTCAGTCTCAGATTTAGCTCCAGTGGAATACTGGCTGGATTCGCGGGTGAGCAAGGCGAGCGGTCGGCCCAGTTCGTTTCTCACCAATGCTCAACTGCTGGTGTTTGCCCTGCGGAACCTTACCAATGAAAATGAAGCGGCGATTTTGTCATTGAGTGCCTATTCGGCAGCGCTGTGGCGAGCGCTGGAATCCACCAAGTCCATCTTCTTTATTGATGAATCGCCGATTCTCTTTGCCTGTACCATCATTTTGCGGCTGATTGGGCGGCTCTGCGCCAACGGTGCGAAGGCAGGCATTCGGGTGTTTCTCTCGGGGCAAGACCCGGATACCATCATGAATTCGGTGGCAGGGCAGCAGATCATGCAGAACATGAACACCCGGCTGATCGACCAGATTCAGCCGCTGGCCATTGAGTTCTTCGTGCGGCAGCTGCATTACGTTGGCGCTAGCCTGTCCGCAGGACATACGCACCATCATTGCCCGCAAAGCCACGGAAAGCTTTTTCCCGAAGCGATCTGAACTCTACTCCAACTGGCTGCTGGATAGTGACGGGCTCTACACCTACTGTCGCTACTATCCCAGTCCGGTGCAGTTGGCGACGGTGGCCAATAACCCGGATGAGCAGGCGGCTCGCTCTCGGGTGCTGGCTCAGTATGGCGGCAACTCGCTGCTGGGTATCGCCAAATTTGCCGAGCAGTATGTGGCGGCCATTCGCGGTGGCTCCAGTCTGGAGGCGATCGGTCAAGCTGAACTGTCTCTATCTTCCATCACGGCTCAACCCCATGAGGGTTTGCACCATGTCTACTGATATGCTCCATCCATCCATCCACCCGTCCGACGCTGAAGCGATCGCTGCTAACCCTTGCGCTATCCCTGGGCAGTGCCGGAATCCTGATAGCTCCGGCCCACGCGTTTAATCTGTTACAGCCCTTCAAAAGCAGCGTGAATCAGTATGTGCAGATTTTTGAGGGCTACTATACCCGCACGGTAAATGATTTTCTGGGTGGTGTGCTGGGCGATATTCTGGGCGGCAACACGGGAGAGTCGGGCATTCCCGACCCACTAGGAGACTGGCAGGAGCTAGACCAGGTGATTGGCGGCGACGGGCTGGGCGATTTGACGGGGCAGGCATCGGGAGAGTCGCAGCGGCTGGATAATTTCAACACCAACCCGGTGGTGTTGCAGCAGTCGTTAGCGAATGCTTCAGACCGGGAAAGTGCCCGCGCAGTATGGCGACTTCAGTATTGGGAACGGAGGGGCAAACGGCGGTGAAGCAGAAGATGGATGCCGCTGAGCAGGCATTGAGTGCTATTGCTGATAAGTCTCAGGAAGCGCAGTCGCTGGATGTAACGCAAGATGTGATGAAAAATTTGACGGATATGGTCAGCCATCCCAGTCGGGCAGCTATGAGCAGTTGATGCAGCTACGGCAGCAGTCGGCAACCTCGAACTTGATTGGGGCGAATATCTCGGAGGTGTTGGATGAGGGGAATCGGGCGAAGCCATGGGTCAGAGATGGCGGGGGCGCAGCAGGTGGAGCAGGCGGCAGCGAGTGTGTATTTGCCGGGGAGTATTAATTAGGAAACGGCACTATCCAAGAAGCTAGCTCGCAAGCGCTTTCAAGGACAGTACCGTGCTGGGAGATGTGGTCAAACATCCTTAGAAAGATGCTAAGGCGACTGTCTGACTGACCTAGCGGACATGATTACGCGTACTAAGCCTGTGATGCCACTAGTCAAAAACGAAATGAGGATGGCAATCGCCAAGATAATAGCGGTAGGAGAATCGGATTGAACAATGGGTGTGGGATCGATTGGCGCGATTTGTGAAGTCGTTTGAATGGACTGTTGTTGGACCATCAGAATTACCTTATGAACTCTATGGCACGATTCTTGCAACCCTTGTCAGTCCTGTCATTACGAGAAGATCCGAAAAAGTATTGAGGTTGTGGTTGATATTAACTTGCCTGATTGCGTCTTTTGTCGATGTAAACAAGTATGGGGCCGGAAGTTCAAGCTATATACACAGATAAAGAAACTCTAAACTCTTATGACTCCAGAAGAAGCCACTCAGGTTGCTGATGAAGTCCTCCTCGCACACTTTGGTGAAGCGTTGACAGACATTCAGCGAATGATCCTAAGCGAGTCCTTTGCTGGGAAGCGCTATGAAAGCATGGAGATCAATTATTCGACTTCGCATATCAAGAATGAGGGGCAGATCTTATGGAGCTTACTCTCAGAGGCTTTGCAGGAGTCCGTAAGCAAAACGAACTTTCAGGGCGCACTGAAGAAACGCTTCAGGTTGGGCAATGTAAAGCCCAAGGCACCGCAACCATCCAATTACGACGAGCGGACTTGGGTCGGGAGAGAGACACTGGTTAGCGAACTTCTAGCGAAGCTGCAGGACAATACTCGTGTACTTTGGTTAACTGGGCTATCAGGAATTGGCAAAACTGCTTTGGGTGAGTGTCTTGCGAGTAAAGCATGGCAAACAGAGCAAACAGAGCTCTCATTCCATTGGATTTATTTTGAAATTCTAGAAGGAAGCAACCCAAAGTTTGCTTCAGTTGCTGCTGAACTATTAAATAAATTGGGAGCGCGCGACCTCGATCCTCAAGAATTTAAGAATTCAGATAAGATAGCCCAAAAGCTTTTGCAGAAACTAAAATCTCGCTCTTACTGGATTCAGATCGATGCACTAGAACGCTTACTTCACTCAGAGCAGTCAACTGAGTTTATTGATCCTTATTGGAAAACTTTCCTACAGCGTTATCTTACGGAGCCTGATTTAATCAGCCGTTTAGTACTAACAGCGCAAACATTTCCAAATCCACTTATCGAATTTAATGATCGGTACCCTAATGCCTGGACAGAAGTTCAATTAAACGGACTTTTGGAACCTGAACCGCAACTAGATTTCTTTAGAAAGCGTGGGCTAGAAATTAACGGATCTAACAAAAATATATTGGCTCATATTGCTCAAATTTATGAAGGTCATCCACTAGTCTTAAAAGTTATTTCCGAAGAAATTCGGAGGGAATTTGAGGGAAAAGTCACTCTTTATTGGGAGACCTATCAATCTGAATTTAAACAAGTTTCTAGAGAACTACAATCTAGCTATATAAATGAAACAGAATATAACGAGGCGCTAAATCGCAAAGTTCGGGAACGTATTAGGAAGACGCTAGATCAACTTTCCTTTGATGCTCTAGCTTTACTCTGTCGGAGTGCAGTTTTCCGACGTCCTGCCCCAAAAAAGCTTTGGTTGGGCATGGTTGAAGATTGGACATTAAAACAGCGCAAGAATGCATACAGCGTTTCTCACTCTGGCGAGGTACAGTAACAGCAATTTGTGAACCAG
>CALCCA010000185.1 GCA_937899725.1 uncultured Halomicronema sp. | reverse complement strand
AGGAGAACGCATCGCACACCCCGACTATTGGAAAATCAGGTCATAGGCTGAAAGCATTGCGACAACTGAGTTACAGCCACCAAAAAATCAACCCCTCAGAAAAGTACTAACTAACAGACATCAAATCAAGCTGCTTCTGGTGGTGGCTGAATGGCTAAATCATAGTGCAGCGGCGGTGGCTGCCGCGCATCGTCGAGATGATACTGACCCAGCAGGATCAAATGATCAGTTGCATAGGGATTAATGCCTGCGACGGCAGCTGGATCAATCCGATGCCCTTCTTGGTCTAACTGATTGAGAATGCGACTCATCTCAAAGACGTTGTAGAGAACGACGCAGTTGGCCACCAAATGGTTATACTTGATGCGCTTGCGTAGCTCTTCCCGGTCGTTCGTTCTCAGTCGTCCCATATTGCCAAAGGCTAGCCACTGAACAAAACCGTTGAACGCTTCACTCTTGTTCGTCGCCCCCTGCACCCTGACTCTGAGCTTGGTGCTGTGAATGTACTCCATCAAAAAGCCCGTCCTGACCGCCGAACCCAGAGCATGAAACGCCTTGTAAAGCTTGTTCTTTCTGCTGTTAGTACTGAGCTTTCTCAAAATGGTTGACGCGCTGATTTTCCCCGCCATAATTGAGAGCACCACCCTGAGCATATCCGGCAAATGGGTCTCAATGAGATCCCAATCCACCGTGTCAGAAAACAACACATCTATATGCTGGCAGGTCGTCTCTGTGTCCGCTCGAAAAAAGGTCAGCTCTTTTATGTTTCGGATACGCGGCATCAGCTTGATGCCCAGTAAATAGGCTAATCCGAAGACTGTCAGGCTCTGAGAATGGGTGTCGCCATGCAGCGTATCAGGCTGGATATCCGAGTGATTATTCAACAGACCATCAAAGAGATAGAGGGCTTCATAAACGCCGCAGGGAATGAAATGGCTGAAGAGGGCAATGTAGTTGTCAGCCACATGGTAATAGCCAAGGCCCCCGTAACCGCCATAGCGAATGTGATACTCAGCCAACAGATTATTCTCGTAGATATCCCACTTGGTGCCATCGACTGACGCGCTTTTGCCCACCCCCCAGAACTTGGGTAAGGCAAAGCGATTGTAGCCATTGACCACAGACTCAACTGCATAGTGCAGCTGAGTATCGCTGATGTGTCGCTGATTCACTCGTGAAATCTGCTTACGGTCAAAGAGCGAGAGCGACTGGGCTAGCTGCGTGGGGCCGATATTACAGCCGTAGCAAAAGGTCGTCGCCAAATAGCGAGCAACAGGATTCTCTATTTTGGCTTCGTAGCCCGAGACCGGCTTGAAATGCTTCGTCCACTTTAGCCATTGCTCCGTATCGACCAGTACATCGAGCAGATTAACTGGCTTCATCCGTTCGGCGATCAACTTCTTCAGTTTCTTGGCAACCTTTCGACTCTTTGCCTTCGCCTTGCGAATCACCAGACGGTCGGACTTGAAGTAGACATCCGTGTTGGCCGGAAAACCCTGATCAGTTTCTTCAATTTTGTCTCTCAGCCACGCTCTGACGTGTTCCACAAAGGCTGCGCCTTCAGTGGGAAAGCCAAGCTGTTCGCCATAGTCAGCCAGCAGCGCTTTCATTTCCTCCCATGAGATCAGCTGCGCCAGATAGTCACCAAATGCCGAACTGCCTTCAATGAACAGGTCACCAGACTTAAGACCCAGCAGCACGTGAGAGAACACACAGAGTTCAAAGTACTGACGATGCACCTGTGTGGGCACTGTCGCCCGATTCTTTTCGCCAGTCACCAGCGTCCACCACTTAGTCGGCACCCAGCTCAGCTCAAGGGGTGGCACAGGGCCGCCCTCTGCCCCTTCTGATACATTGTCATCAGTCAACGGTAGCCAAGTTTTCCGTGCGCCTCGATGCGCTTTGATGAAGTCAATCGCCGCTACCAGAGAATCATCTTGAGTGCTGGGATAGAGCGGCACCACGGACAGAAATCGAAACAGCACCGCCCGATGGCTGCGATAAAACTTGGGCAAAAACGGCAGGTAATTGTTACCGGCATAGGCCAAGTGATCATCACACTGTGCAATCAGCCCCTGTGGATCGTCCCCAAGAACGCAGCCAATAGCCGTAAAACGATCTGAGATCTCACCGTCAGTGCTGTGGCAGATCGCCACCTGTCGCAATTTGGAGATCAGCTCATCGGTGCGCTGCTGACTCTCTATCCGATAGTTTTCCAGCGCTTCCTTGGCCTTGTAATGCATCCGCCTCATACGTTTGATAAACACATCAGCAATGTCATCGAGCGTCTGAGCATAACGTCGTTGTAGGAGTGCTACTGCCAGCGTCTGTCGCTTGGCGTCTGGCAGCTCCTTCATTTGATTGGCGTCTAGCGCCTGGGCCTGGGCCGCAAAGTTGATCCGCTTAATTTCAGGCATCGCCCAGAGGGCTTCGCCTGCCACCTGCAAAGGCTGTAGCCATCGCAGACGTTCCACCAGATTCTGTAATTCACCCAGATTCGGGCTCCCTGGCTCTTGTTTCACCTCATGCCAAAGTGTTGTTGTTTCACCCACTGCGCAATAGAACAACTCAGAAAGCTGCATCTGTTCCCCGCTGCTTAACGCATCACTGACACTCTGGTAGAGCTTGTTGTTATGTGCGATGCGAACATCTCTAGCGGTTTTCTCTAGGGCTGAAAAGGCAGGCAGTTGATACCGCTCCTTGACCAGTTCCTCCAGGGCAACATTAATGAGATCAATCAGGTCATGCTGAGTTTCTATGGTCGTTTCCATCGCCGTCAGCATGACTTGGCGAGCCGCGTCAGAGAAGAGCTTTACCGCCAGATGTTGACGAATCGCTTTGACATGACGCCGCCGGGTTTTCGATAGGTGAGTGTCATAACTAGCGATCTCTTCTGGCGTCAGCTGACTATTCATACTGGCCGCAACGCAGCGAATGATAGCAGGCGGCACCTGAGCTAACTGCATGGGGTAGCCGACTGTTTGAAAGGTCTTGAGCAGGACGAGAAAACTAACGGTTGGGAGATCGCCCCGTGTCGTGCGCTTGGCAAAGGCGATCTCTTCCTCAGTGGGCGTGTAAAGCGTCTCTAAGGCTTCCAGACTAGGGTTACTTTTCAGCCTGGGATAAGCCGTTTCTTCAACGCTAGGCACAGGCAGATTCCTCTCGATGGATAGTTGTTATGACTCGGCTGGTTCGGGCGCACTGTATGCGGTGCCGCAGTAGGGACAAAAGCGGTGTTTCAGGGAGGTGATGGGCGCTTCGCACTGAACACACTGATGGCGTAAGCCGCTACCACAGCGGAAGCAATAGTGAGCATGGACATGTAGCCACATCGGATCAGGTGCATTGCCCGGTTTCCAGCACTGCGGGCAAAACTTGAGTGCGCCCGTCTCCTCAACCGCGATCCCTTTGGCTACTGCCTCCAAGTGGGCTTCAGGAACGTCCAGAGCATAAGCTAGACCTCGTTTGGTCTTGGCTTTGAGCACCGTCGTGTGGCCGCGCTCAATCTTGCCAACACTTTGAGCATGGATGCCTGATTTGTCAGCGACCGCCTGCTGGCTCATGCCGAGGGCTGAGCGCAGCCGGTGGACGTAATCAGCCAGCGATTCTCCGGGCTTGGGGATGGTTGAAGATTTCAAAGCTTTAATTAACTATCGAAATAACGGTTTATCTAAACGATAGAGTGAGAGCTAGCGTTTGCTGCTGGTGTTTACGTTTATTTCAAGGTCATGCCGATTTCTCTAGCGATGGTGGCGACACAGTTTTTAGACCGACCGGGTCTGGCTCGGAAGACGGTGAAATCCTATGAGCTAACGCTGATGCCCTTGCTGGCTCAGTACGGCAGCTGGCCGATTGAAATTTGCG
>CALCCA010000184.1 GCA_937899725.1 uncultured Halomicronema sp. | reverse complement strand
AGAGCGAATTCAAGAGGCATTAAGTGTACCTCACGAAGCTGAGAAGCGCTGTATCTGGCGGTCTTAAAATACGTGGCAAAGTCAAAGTATTCGCTGCAACGCCCCATTCACGACCTCAGGTTTAAAGAGATATCGGTTCTATACAGATTCATAACTTGCTCCGGCAACGTCTGTAGCGGGCGATCGCCCCTATTCCTCCGATAGGAACAGTCCCTGTATCACGCTCGATACTAGCTTTTTCGAGGATCCTTTCTGCCGGTTTTCTCACTGGATGAAATAGACGTCAGTACGATGATCGTCAAACGAATAGGTCACCACCCTATCGTCGAATTGGAGCCCGAAATTGGGCGGATATTGACCGGTCAGATCGACCTGAAAATCGCCGATATATGAGGGCTGAAAGGTTTCAGGTAAGCTCGCAATTTCTGTCCCGTCAATGTGGTAAAAGCGGGTGAGATCCTCATCAAATGCAGAAGTGGTGACGACAAGCTGCTGTTCTGGCCAGAACTCGGTATATCCCCCGGCGAAGGTGCCCAATTCTGTACCCTCTAAGTCGTAAAGATATCCGTTGCCAAAGTCAGAGGTGACAATATTGGTTTCATCGGGTGCAAATTTCACAAAAGCGCCGGGTAGAGTCGTCATCTCAATCCCGTCCGCCTGGTAAACATGGGTTGCATTGTAATTGACTGTAACAACTTTGCCATCAGGAGTGAACGCGGTGATATAGCCCTTGAAAGAAGCTAGTTCTTCGCCGTTAAACCTGACGAGACGAGAAACGGCTGATCCGTCTGCATCATAGCCAATGAGAATAAGCCCGTCGTCGTTGGCCAGTACACCATGGTAAATGCCGGGAAAGGTGGCTTGTTCGACGCCATTGCGATCAAAAACGTGCGATCGCATTTTTCCCGGTGAGGCACCTGTCCTGATCACCACGCGTTCACGATCAGGGGTAAACTCCAGGCGCGGCTGGACGTCTTCAACGCTGGCGGCGGGAAACGAGACGATTTGAGTCCCCTCGAAATCAAATACGTGAAATTTTTGCGCTGATTCAGAGTAGGTAATCAAGCTGTGTTGCTCGGGTGTCAGACCATAAAATCGGCCCTCGAATGCCGCCAATTCCTCGCCGTCGAAAGACCACAGGCGGGAAACCGGATCGGCTAGACCGCCATAGATGATCACTTGCTGAGCATCTGGCATAAACGCCGCAAAGAAGCCTGGAAAACTCGCTAACTGTTCGCCGTCCAGCGTTAATAATTCCGTTGAGGGATTAGCTGGTTCCGTAGGTGCAAACCACTCGTCCTTAATGACCACCATCGCCTCGCTGTTGGAAGCAAACGCAATTGCCGCCCCCGTATGAACGCTGCGTTCGGTGCCGTCAATATCAAAAACGTGAATCTGTTGCTGGTTTTGGGTTGTCAGACTCTTGCCGTTGGGAGCAAAGCCCCGGAAGAGCCCCTCAAAGCTGGCACCTTTTTCAAAGGTGAGCGCATCGGGTGCGCTTCGTCGAGGGTTGCTGGCGTCCTCTTGACCGACCAATATCGGTTGTGAATTTGTCGGTTGCGAGAGTGCGCAGGCTCCTGAGGTGGTAACCAGGCACAGCGTTACTAACCAGATTGAGCTTTGAAGCGGTTTGAAGCGCATATATGACTCCTGGGTGGGGTGAGGGTCTAACGTGAAAGCACGCGATCGCATAAGACTTAACTGCAGCCTAAACACCCTGACGTATCTGAAAGGAGGAGCTTTCTAACCATAATTAACTACAGAAGCTGCCACGATATTTGCGGATGCTTTCGCAAACTATATCGATAGTCAGCTTGAACTCGTGACCCTTTGGCCTGCAGGGTTTGCCCACCGAGACGATCGCACCCACCCCGCGACAGCAATCGTTGAGAACTTTATGACAAAGACTGAAAATTTTGAAAAAGTTGAAGTGACCTCTGCTCAACAGCTGCGCGATTGGCTAGAGGTCAACCATACCCAGTCCGCCAGCGTCTGGCTCGTGACCTACAAAAAGCACACCGGCAATAAATACGTCTCAACGCAAGAAATTTTGGATGAGGTGCTGTGCTTTGGATGGATCGATGGCATCCGCCGCAAGCTAGACGCCGACCGTACGATGCAGCTAATCGCGCCGCGCCAGACTCAACACTGGGCAAAGACCTACAAAGACCGGGTGGCCAAGCTGGAAAAAGCTGGGCGCATGCATTCTGCCGGTCGCAAAGCTGTTGAAGACGGCAAGCGTAGCGGCCTGTGGAATTTTATGGACGATGTCGATGCCCTCATCAAGCCCGATGATTTGGTCGCCGTTTTAGAGTCCCATCCGGGGGCTGCCGATTACTTTGAGGCCTTTCCTGATGCGAGCAAGCGCAACATCTTGCGATGGATCAAGCTGGCCAAACAGCCTGCAACCCGCGCCAAACGGATTGAGAAAACGGCTGTTTTGGCGGCGCAAAATATCAAAATACCGGGGACTTGAGCCGCAATCAAAGCTGGCGAGGATTGGCGTCACAGTCCGACAAAATGATCGGATCAAAGTCTCTTCGAGGAGGCCAGACAAGGAGGCCAAAGCTGCCAATCGACTTATTGGACATGAGCTTTGAGGATTGCCTGGGTTGCTTCATTGGCGGCAAACAGATGCTCGACCCGCAATGACGCCAGCGTAATATCTTGGGGGGTGCCAAAGGTCGTGAACATGCTGAAAAATGCCAGCTCACCGTACTGGGTGGCATAGCGGGTCGTCAGCACTGGCGCGGTGGGACGCGTTCCGCTGGGTTGCAAGGGTTGCCCACCAAGACGATCACGCAAGACGGCAGCGAGCGCCTCGACTTTAGGTGCGATCGCCGGTTGCATCGAGGCTTCATGCCTGAGGAGCGATAGCATGACTGGCCCAACCTCAGACAGATTAACGATAGGTTTCGTGAAGCCTTCGGGGTGAGAAAGCAGGTCGAGCAAGTTAACGGGGTCAGTGTCTGTGAGCGCCGCTGTCCACGGCATCAACGTCGCGGCCAGCCATTGCCCACCGCGATTGAGGCGCAGCAAATTCCACTGTGCATCAATGACCAAGGCGGGCATGGGGTCGTGAGCAAATAGCAGTTGCTGTAGTGCCTCGTTGACCTGCGCCAGTGCCGGGCTATCTAACTGCGCGGTGCCGTAAACCGGGGCGTAGCCCGCCTGCCGCAGTGCTTCATTGCGCACGACTAGTGGTGCTTCCAATGCCTGCAGCCACGCTAGCAACAGCTCGCGGCTGGGCTGGGCGCGACCGCTTTCGACAAAGCTGATGTGCCGCTGCGAGACATTGAGGCGGAGTGACAGCTCTAGCTGACTCAGCCGCTGGGCTTTACGCACCTGTTTCAACGTGTCAGGCAAGCTTTCGGTAGACATTGGGCTGGTGGCATTGAACAATGGGGCGCTCGCCCATTTCATTACCTCTGAGGTAATTGCGAGCATAACCTGAAAACTCAATACTGAACCTACCATTCGTTGAGAGGTTTACTCGTGCAACGCAGCTTACTCATTGTTACTCTCATTTTGTTCGGTGCCCTCAGCGCGATCGCGCTTTGGCAGCATGGCTATTGGGGCATTCTTGCGCCGCACTTTCAGAGCTTTGGGGCCGGTCAAGTCTTCGCCGACTTAGTGATCGCCTTGGGTCTCGTTATGGTGTGGATCTGGCAGGACGCCACTGCCACCGGGCGTAATCCCTGGCTTTGGATTGTGATCACGCTGGCAACGGGTTCATTTGGGCCATTAATCTATCTGCTCACTCGCCAATCAACGGATGCCAAGACCGAGTCGCCCACCGTCACCGAGGTAGTTGGATAGGCGTTGCCTTTTTCCCAGTTGCAGCACCGAGCGTTCCATTGCTAGTCCGGGTTTGACACTGCCAAACCTGGACAATCGGCATTCCGAATGCTGTCGAGCAAGCCTTGGGGCGTTATCCCAATCGTCCATGACGCGGCGGCGACACCCAAAGAATAAAAATGGGTGTCCGATACCCCGGTTTCTTCGTGATGACTCATCAGCGGCCAATTCTCCGATAGAAACCGGGGTTCTTGGAACTCTATTTTGAGAGCAACGACTTATGACGCGGACGCGCCACTCCAAATGATGAAAAGAGGCTTTTAGAACCCCGGTTTCTGGGGTATGACCAGTCCATCACAGGTTTTCTCCGACAGAAACCGGGGTTCTTGGTGCTATTTTCAGGGCAATGCTCTGAAATAAGGCTACAGATCTGGCTCCCCTGCGCTTTTAAGATCGATGGGAGATTCGGGGGGGTGTCTTTCTGTCGCAGCCTTGTTCTTCGCCCCTTTTGCTTACTCCCTGCGCTAACGGTGTACGTGATGCCGACAAAAGCTGCCAAAATCTCGGTTGAAGTTTGGGAAGCGGGCGGTGTGCTGCTGGAGCACTATGCCTATATTCCCGGTGCCGTCGAACCCTTGCCCAAGCACGCCCATGCCGAATATCAGTTTGGTTTGAGCTTTGATTGCCAAGGCGAATACGCCTATCGCGGGTCGCGTCACGTGATTCCCCCAGGTCGCTTGAGCATCATTCATTCGGGTGAGGTGCATGCCCCGAGCGATCGCACCTTTTTGCCCACACCTGCTCACTTTGGTATGGCCCATATTGCGCCGGAGTGGCTACAGCGGGTGGCTGCTGAAGTGTCTCCTCAATTGACCGGCATGCCATTTTTTCCGGAAACGGTGATCACTGACCCCACGGCCAACCGCTTGTATCTGGCTCTGCAAGCCGTGATTCATCAACCGACGGCGCAACTCGCCCGCGACACGGCGCTTTGGGAGTTTCTCACCTATGCGATCGCGCATCATACGGAGTCGCGATCGCCCATGGCCGCCACTCCTGCCGTGCCCGCTGCCGTCGAGCGTGCCCGCGACTATCTGCATACCGATTATGCTCGCGATATTTCTTTGGCAGAGCTGGCGGCGATCGCGGGTCTGAGTCGCTTTCACTTCTGTCGGGTATTTGGTAAAGCGGTCGGCGTCTCCCCCAGCTTGTACCAAACCCAATTGCGCATTGCCCAGGCCCGACGGCTGTTGGCCCAGGGGCTCTCCATCGCCACAGTTGCGACCCTGACGGGCTTCTATGATCAAAGCCATTTTGGCTATCACTTCAAACGTCAGGTCGGCACCACACCCGGCAATTATGTCAGCCAGGCAGCAATATCTTCCTAGCCTGTGCGTCCCAGTCAGACCTAGAGTTTGAAAGGTTTGAGGACGGCAGCATCGCCGCTGATATGCCCAATGTTTAGACTGCTTTGCCAACTCTGGCTCATTCCGGCAGCGTACTTTTCTCGTCACCTCCAACTCCTGAGTTAGCAGGCTTGCAGCCCCGGATTTGGATTGCTGATGTCGGCTCTACCGGGCTCAATTGGGCCTTGTTTTTTTAGCCGCTATCGCGAGCCGCAGTCAGGTTTGGACACTTGCCACCGCCGGATTGCTTGCGGCAAGCCTATTCTCTGAACCTTGAACCCTGCACCTTTCTACCCTCTGCTCATATCAACCATGTCAATGATGAATCGCCGCAACGTCTTAGTGACCGGTTCCCTAGCTGCCGCCGGACTCGCTGCCGCTGTCTCTGCCGGTCAGGCTGACGCGAATACGCTGAATCCACCCGCCCCTGAAACCATCACTGCGCACCCTGCCGGGCGGTTTGCTGACCAGGTGGTGTTAATTACGGGGGCGACCTCCGGCATTGGCGAGACTACGGCGAAAGCCTTTGCCAGTGAGGGCGCTAAGGTCGTCTTTAATGGCCGCCGCGCCCCGCTAGGGCAACAGGTGGAACGCCAAATTCGCGATTTGGGGGGAGACGCGACCTACATCCAATCCGACGTGCGCGACCCGCAGCAGGTGGAGCAATTGGTGCAGGCCACCCTGGAACAGCATGGTCGTTTGGATATTGCCTTTAACAATGCCGGTATTTTTATGACGCCGGTCGAGATTCAGGAGATGGATCTCGACAACTATCGCGACATGATCGCCACCAACCTGGATGGCGTGTTCTACTCTATGCGCTACGAACTGCCTGTGATGATTGAGCAGGGCGGCGGCATTATCATCAATATGGCCTCCGTGGCGGGGCATCGCGGGTTTGCCAACACTCCCCATTACAACGCCAGCAAACACGGCGTGATTGGCCTCACCAAAGCGGCTGCGACCGCCAATGCCAAGCACAATGTTCGGATTAATTCCATTTCGCCGCTGGCGGTTGATACCCCGATGCTCCGACAATCTTTCGAGTATCAGGGGTTGACCTATGAGCAAATGGCCCCCAACTTTGTGACGCCCCGCATCATGACGACGGACGAAATGGCTCGGGCGGTCATGTTTCTGGCGTCGGCAGAAGCGACTGCCATCAATGGCATGGATCTGGATGTGACCGGTGGTCAGCTCGCTTAACCCCGTGCCTTAATCCATTAGACTTCTTGCGTCAATGCTGAGTGCCCCCTTTTCTTGTCTGCCCGGAGGGCTTTAAGCCCCCAATACTGGGGGCCTTTCGAGGGACATACCGAACCTTCAAGAGCAGTTTCCCCCCAATTTGGGGGACGGAAGGGGGTCTTATTTTATTCGTGCAAGAGGTCCACTGTTTACTAAGGAGTTTGTGATGAAATATCTGCTTGCTAGCGCCTTGGCACTGGCCTTGGCCACGACTGCTTTACCGGCAATAATTCACAATGCCCAAGCAATCCCACTGGCTCAAAATTCAGCCTCGACGTCGTCCTCAGAGGCGGTGGATGAGGCCGCGATCGCCGTCATGATCAATAGCGTCGCTACCTTTGCCGACCAAGGAGATTTTGCCAGCATCGAAGCCGTCTTCGCCGACGAGATTCAGGTCGATTACACGTCCCTTTGGGGCGGCGACGGGCAAACCCATACGCCAGACAGCTTAATGACGGCTTGGGCCAGTGTGCTACCGGGCTTCGATCAGACTTATCACGATATTGCCAACGTTCAAGTTGAGCTAGCCGGTAACCTGGCGACGGCGACGGCGGATGTCATCGCTGACCATCACCTAGGGGCTGACTTTTGGCAAGTCACGGGTCAGTATGAGTACCGGTTTGTGAAATCGGCAGACCGGTGGCAAATCACTCACATGACCTTCAACTTAAGGGATGAGGTGGGCGATCGCACGCTGGTGACACTGGCCTCCGAAAGAGCGGCAACGGAGCCGGTCGGCTACCGGCAACAGCAACAAACTGAACAGGCAGTAAGAGATTTGCTCACCAGCTTGGAAACGAAAGACATGGAGGCCTTGGCCGCTGTCTGGGCGGCAGATGCCGTGCAGGATATGCCCTTCTCACCAGCCGGATTTCCCAAACGGGTAGAAGGACGCGAAAACCTGATTCAACATTATGCGGCTTGGCCTGAGATCAGCGGCAATGCCAACTTCACTGACGAATTGGTGTTTTATCCGATGGCCGATCCGACGATGGTGTTTGCCGAATGGCGTGGGGTGGTCGATATCCGCACCACTGGGCGACTCTACGAACAGCAATATGGCGGGCTGTTTCACGTTGTAGACGGTCAAATTCAGCTCTTTCGCGAGTATTACGACCCGATTGTTTTTAGCGTGGCCTTTGGCCTGGATGAAAGCAGTGCCGTAGACAATTAAGTGGGCTGATGCAGAGCGGGTCGGCAGAGCTTGGCAGCACCCTACGCTGTCAAGCTAATTGATGCGTTCAGTGCAGACAGCTTGCCTGCGAGCAGGGCTTAAAAAACAAGAGTGGAATGCTGTCGTGCGCTGCAGCTGGAACCTGAACTGCTTTGGATTTGTTATGTCCAGACAACCACAATAAAAAGACCGGCAAGGCTGCCATCTGCCAAGCGACCGACCAGCAATCTGGGAAACACACACCCACCAGCCATTTCATAGATTTCATCGCTCGATTTATTCACCTCAATACATTTTGATTCGGTGAAATCTGAAGACTCAAGAAACCAATCAAGCAGAACATTCCACCTTTTAAGATCATCGTCGTGCCAAGCATTCATAGTGGCTAGGGTTTTGAGATCACCAATACTTTTAACCTCAATTTCGGTTTTGGGATATAAGGTATCGCCAAAAATTTTCCATGCCTGTTCGACGTTGATCGATTCACAGTTCCAGCCATCATGGTTGGCAATGTAAAAGGGTTCGAAATCTTCACTACCTTCCGAACCCCAGATATTGCTTAATCCTGAAGCTAATTTGCCCGCTTCGTTGGCGATGGCTTTGCATTTCTGAACCGCTTGTTGGTTTGGTACCGCATCAACCTGCTCTTGGTACCCAATGCGACCGGAAGGGCCTTGTACAGCTTGGTCAGAAATGATGTTATTGCCCCACTCCGTATCATCACCGCAGCCATAACCTTCCATGCAGGTTTCGATGTTTGTCAGCATTATTTGTCTTCTACTTTGGGGCTACTAATGTGATTCTTGCCACATGACGTCGCTACCAGCATAGGGATGCTCTTTTCACAATACTTTAGAGTGATTTCCACACAAGCGAATTGAGCCCGGGTCGATATTCTTTGCCAACTCCGGTAAGAAAAGGTCCAAGAACTCCATGAAAAATGTGGAAAGCAGTTCCTTAAAGAGTTGGTCATGGTCGGTCATAGCGCGATCTCAATTTTCTACCAAAGCTGAGCAATTAAGTTCAAGCCGTCTTCTCAGCCTTGCCCGATAGTAGAACATGTAAGTTCGTTCAACGGCTTGAGCAATTTGATGTCACTACAGAGGTATCCATGCATTACTACACGTTAGGCAACACCGGATTAAAAGTCAGCCGTTTGGCCCTTGGCACCATGACCTTTGGTGATGATTGGGGCTGGGGAGCCGACGAAGCCAATGCTCGCCAGCTGTTTGACACTTATTTGGAAGCTGGCGGCAACTTCTTCGACACTGCCGATATGTACACCAACGGCAACAGCGAGCGGATGCTGGGCAAGTTTGTGCAGGACAGCGGCAGCCGCGATCGCGTCATTATCACCACTAAATTTAGCTACAACGCGGAGCCGGGCAACCCCAATGCCGGGGGCAACGGGCGCAAAAACATTCTCCGCGCGGTGGAAGGATCGCTGCAGCGCTTGGGCACTGACTACATAGATGTCTACATGCTACACACCTGGGATCAGATGACCCCAGCCGCCGAGGTGATGCGGACACTGGATGATTTGGTGCGATCGGGCAAGGTGCGCTATGTGGCGCTCTCCGACGCGCCTGCCTGGTATGTGGCTCAGGCGCAGACCCTGGCCCACGAGCGCCATTGGGAACCGATCAGCACTGTACAGCTAGAATATTCCCTCGCTGAGCGCCATCTGGAATTTGAATACACAGCCCTGGCGCAGCAGCTCGGTACCAGCATCATGGCCTGGTCGCCGTTAGCGAGCGGTCTACTCTCCGGCAAGTACAAACCGTCGGAGTCGGGGGGCGAAGGTTCGGGCCGATTGGCGATGCTGGCGGATAGCGGCAACCCGGCCTTTAACAAGTTCACTGAAAAGAATTGGGCGATCGTGGCGGCGCTGGAAGCGGTAGCCCAAGAACTGGATCGCTCAATGGCCCAAGTCGCGCTCAACTGGGTGGCGAATCGGCCGGCGGTGGCCTCGGTGATTATTGGCGCGACCAAGCTGCACCAGCTGCAAGACAATCTCGGCGCTTTGGACTTTGAGATTCCTCCTGCACTGCAGCAGCGCCTCGATCAGGTCAGCCGTCCAGCGCCCCATTTTCCCTACACGTTTTTTGAGCCCAGTCTGCAGGGCATGCTCACCGGCGGCGTGACCGTGGGCGATCATCCTGCCAGCTATTCCCGGCCTCTGTTGATCGAGGGTGAGGGAGCGGGCACGACTTAGGGGCCGTCGTCGCATGGCGGCAGTGCTGAATTGGGCGGTTGCCTCTCGGCGATCGCGGCTAGATTGGCGAGGGCGATCGCCCCTCTCCTCACCTCTACCCCACCGGTGTCGACGAGGCAATCAGCGGTCATCGGTTTGCCCGTGAGAGTCTAGGATGACGATGCACCTGCCTTCGTTGTCTGATTCTTCATTGTCGATCGCCCTATGTTTAATGCCATACCAGAACGTCAGATGCATTGGGTTCGCTGGGGGTTGACCCTGGGTTGGGGGGTGATTATTGCTTCCCTGTTTTACGACCCGTGGACGGCGGCTCTGACTAGGCCCGATCATCCCTGGAGTCCTCTCCGGGTGTCGGCAGACTGCATCCCGGTGCAGGGGCAATGCGTGGTGGCAGAGCCCTATGCTCTAGGCACCACGATCTTTTGGGGCCTGGTGGTGCCATCGGCCATTTTTATGTTGCTGATCTTTGGCCACGACCTCTGGCGGCGGATTTGTCCGCTCTCGTTTCTCTCGCAAATTCCCCGTGCCTTAGGGAAACAGCGGCATTTTCGACGCGAAAATAAAAAGACGGGCAAGGTGCGATTTGAACTGGCGAAAGTCAAGTCGGATTCCTGGCTCGGGCGCAATTATCTGTACTTTCAATTTGCCTATCTGTTTGTGGGGCTATGTGGCCGCCTGCTGTTCTACAATGCCGATCGCTGGGTACTGGGCGGTTGGCTGCTGCTGACGATTGCGGCGGCTATGGCGGTCGGCTACTTTTACGGTGGCAAGTCTTGGTGCCAATACTTTTGTCCGATGGCCCCGGTGCAAACGGTATTTAGCGAACCGAGAGGGCTGCTGGGCAGTCAGGCGCACCTGAGCGATCGCCGCATTACCCAGTCGATGTGTCGCACGGTGACGCCCGAGGGGCAAGAAAAAAGTGCCTGTGTGGCTTGCCAGAGCCCCTGCGTGGATATCGACTCTGAACGCACCTACTGGGATGGCCTGAACACGCCCCAGGAATCCTTGATGCGCTATGGCTATGTGGGGCTGATGGTGGGCTATTTTGTCTACTACTACCTCTACGCCGGCAGTTGGGACTACTACTTTTCGGGTGTGTGGAACCGCGAACCCAACCAGTTGGCCGCGCTCATGAGTCCGGGGCTGTATCTGTTCGGCCAGCCGATTGGCATTCCTAAACTTGTGGCAGTACCTCTGGTGTTGGGCGCGTTTACCCTGGCGGGTATCGGCTTGGGCCGTGGCCTCACCGCCTACGCAAAAGCTCACTGGCAACAGCATCATCCGACGGGCCAGACCAATATCGTGCCGCATCGGGGCTTTGCCCTGGCCACGTTTATCGCCTTCAACGTCTTTTTCTTTTTTGCGGGGCGACCGCTGCTGCGCTTGACGCCCCTGTGGCTGCAGTTTTTGTTTGACGGCATCATTCTGTTTGCCAGCACCCTGTGGCTGGTGCAGAGTTGGGGGCGCAATCCGGCTTTGTATGCGCGAGAAAATCTGGCCAGTCGATTGCGCAAGCAACTGGAGAAACTGCAGCTCGACACCGCGCGTTTCCTAGAGGGGCGTCGCCTCGAAGACCTCAATGCCGATGAGGTGTATGTGTTAGCTAAAGTGCTGCCAGACCTGACTCAAGAAAAGCGGCACGAGGTTTATAAAGGCGTGGTGCGCGAAGCTCTGGCGGAAGGCTATGTCGATTCGGTCAACAGCTTGGATGTGCTGCAACAAATGCGGCGAGAACTGGATATTTCTGACAATGAGCACCAGCAGGTGCTAGAAGAACTCGGCATTGAAGATCCAGAGCTGCTGAATCCCGATCGCCAGCGTTCATTAGAGAATCAGATTCGCCTGAGTGGTTACCAGGATTCGCTAGCAAGGCTGCTGCGCCTGCAGCGAACTCAGCCAGATTTAATGCCTGGGGACTTTGCTGCCGAAGATGCCGCCACGCTGCGGTCTCTCCGCGACGAATATGCTGTTACCCCCCAGGAAGACGCGTGGGTGCTGCGCGATCTGGCGGTCGAAGGTCTGCCCAAAGCCCAAGAATTGCTGGCCCGATTAACGCAATGGCGAGAGTGTGCCCACGCGCTCACTCTGCCGCTGTTGGTAGCCCATGAGCCGGTGGTGGCCGTAGTGCAGGATGCAGTAGCGCGCAAGCAGGAACTCATTGTGCGATCGCTGCTGCAAATTCTCCCGACCCTCCCAAACGATTCCGAAACCATCACCGTTATCCAGACGTTGCAACAGCTCGCGCCGCCCGCCCTAGAGACCGTGTTGAATCAGTCAAGCTGGCGTGACACTCTCCCCGCCGACCAGCTCAACCGCCTGTCTCAACCCGTGGTTCCGCAACTACCCCCGCTGTCAGAGCAGGCCGCTATCGACCACTTAGAAAATCTGCTGCACCATTACAGTCCTTTGGTCGCCGCCGCTAGCCTGTATTTGCTCGCTTGTTTGGCAAGCGATCGCGCCGTATCGCACGCCCAAAAGCTGCTGTCGACTGACCCGCCCGTGCTGCTGGGAGAGACCGCCACTGACTTGCTGGCCGCTCCTCATCCTCCAGTGCTGGCCGCCTTCCTGACGTTAGAAAAGCTGGTGTATTTATTCAATAGCGATTTCTTCCATCGCTTAGACCCGCAGACGTTGCTGGCCCTGGCTCATCAGGGCGAAGTCCGCACCTTTGCCGCGGGTGAAGCGATTACGGCAGCGGGCGATACCTGCCGCGAACTGCTGCTGCTCATTGCGGGGCAAGCGCACATTCACTATCAGCGACCGGAAGGCGTGCAGATTACACAGCTGCATCCCGGTCAAACCTTAGATGAGCTAGAGGTGCTGGCCCATCGCGATCTCGACAACACCATCCTGGCTGACAGTGACGGCACCCGCATTTTGGCGATTCCGGTGCATGCGTTCGATACCCTGTTGGAGCAAGATGCTGATTTCGCTCGCCGCGTGTTGGGTCTAGAAAGCCAGCGTTTGCAGCAATTGATGACGGTGGCCAGAAGTGAGGGATAACCCGGTTTGATACGGCAGCGAAAATGTGGCTCTCCTCGCTTGCCGATAATGTCCCACCAATCGCGATCGTTTTTGCTAGAACTGACCCATCCCCCTCTGCCTCCTCCTCGGCTGGGACAGTTGTATCCGATTTCCCCCCAGCATTGGGGGGACTAAGGGGGGCAAATGCCGCATTTCGAGGAAGCAACCAAGATGTGTGTACTTAGTAGCCTTGAGAAGGAGCAGCTAGGTGAGGTCATACAGCCCCTTAAACTGCTGCAGCCAAGCCTCAAAAACTTTGCTTGATGAGCGTTGTAGTGACTTGTGTGTGAAGGATAGAAAATTGGGGGGCTAGGAGGCGAAACTATACTGCTATTCAGCAATGCCGACAAGCTTTAGTCCAACGCTGACGTATTCAAGCCCTCTAGGGTGGTGAAAAACGTGCGTAGGCGTGCCTTGATCTGCTCAACACCGCCCTCAACGTTAGATTCAATATTGAGTGGCAACACCGGGTCGTGCAGCGAGAGGCGGAGCAGGAACCAGCCATTTTCGCCCGCTGCCGGACAAGCTACGCGAATGCCTTCGTAGTTTTTGGGCACTACTGTCCAGTCGGATTGGGTAGCGACAAAGGCTTTGAGCTGACCAATCACGTTCATGCCGTGGGGCTTGAAGTCAGCCACCTGAATCTTGAGGCGAAACTCTCCGCTGTCCTGCGGTTCTTGCAGGGTGGTGATGAGGTCGGTCAGTCGCTGGCTCGCCAGTCGCGCTTTGGCCAGTTCTGCCAGCAGCTTGCTGACCAGATAAGCACCGTCGTCTAAAAAGTAGTTCTCTTTCATGGCGCCGTGGCCCGAGGTCTCGATCGCTAACCACGATTCTTGACCCGCTTCATTCAGCCGCATTGACTCATTGATGACGTTCTTATAGCCGCGCTTAAACCGATGGTGAATGCCCCCTAACTCGGTTTCGATGAATTGGGTGAGGCCATCGGCGGTGATCGAGTCGGTCACGATGGTGGAGCCGGGGTGGGCCTGCAGCACGATCGCGGAAATCAGGGCAATCAAGCGGTTACGGTTGAGTTCGCGCCCCTCATGATCGACGGCAGCACCGCGATCGACATCGGTGTCAAAGATGATGCCAAAGTCTGCTTTATTAGCCACTACTGCCTGACAGATCGCCGCCATCGCCTCAGCGTTTTCGGGATTGGGCACATGGTTCGGAAAGGTGCCGTCGGGGTCGAGAAACTGACTGCCAGTGGTATCCGCCCCCAGCGGCGTTAACACCTGAGCCGCATAAAAGCCGCCCGCGCCATTGCCCGCATCGACGACAATTTTGAGACCTTGTAGGGGTTGGTCAAAGTGGTCAAGGTGGTTCACTGCCTGGCGAATCTGCTGCACCAGCCCAGCGGCATAGGCCCCGATCAGGTCGCGTGGCTCGATTGCCCCAGCAGTGCTGGCTTTGGTGAAAGTCTCACCGGCCTCCGCCCGCTGCAAAATGTCGGTAATATCGGCTTTGCCCAGCCCACCCTGGCGCGTAAAAAACTTGAGGCCGTTGCGGTTAAACGGTAGATGGCTGGCGGTGAGCATAATCGCTCCGTCGCAGCTAAATTCGGGCAGCACCGTGCTCATAAACATCGCTGGGGTCGAGGCCATGCCCACGTCATACACTCGGCTGCCTAATGCGGCCATGCCCGCGATCGCGGCGGACATCAGGGTGGGGCCAGAGAGGCGACTATCGCGCCCGACGGCGATGACGAGCTGAGTTGCGGGTTTATCAAGTTTCGCAGCGAGCCAGGTGACGAATGCTTGGCCGAGGGTGGTGACGACGTCAGGGGTGAGATTCACCGGTTCATCGGGCACGCCAGTGAGCGCCACGCCCCGAATATCGGAGCCGTTTTGCAAGGCTGTCCAGTTCACGCGCGTTGTTGACCCCACCATAAAGAGATCGCTCCACTTGCTGTCCGTTCTCACCATAGGAGCAGCTTTGGCAATGGGGTGATTTCTTCAGCTTTTTTGCACGTGCGATCGCGGGCAGTTGGCATGCTTAGGTTGGGGCATCGGGCGACCTTCGCCCCCCGATAGTCTCGCCTAGCTTTATATGAGAGTGGTTAAGGATGCAGACTAACGTGTTTCATATTGAGCGCGCTGAGTTGCAAATGCCGCAGAAAAATACCGACGCGCTCACCCGTATAGTGAGGGGGATGATTCTGCCAGCCGTCAGTTGCCAGGCGACAAACAAGGCTCACTTTAGAATGGAGCTCAAGGATTGCTAATGCATGGCCCGTCATGGAAATCTACTGGACTAAACATGCGGAGGAGCGGCAGCAACAATGGCAGCAACGGTTGGGCATTACCCGCGAAGAAGTCGAAGCCCTCATCAACAATCCCCAGCAAGTTGTGATTGAAGATGAAGTTTCAGTCGCTCAAGGAAAACGAGGACAAGGATTATTGAGAATCCCTTTCGCCGATATTGGTGACACACGGCGGATTATTACCTTGTATTGGACTAATCAAGTGAAACGCTACTGGCAGGAGGATACCCGTGAAAGTTAGATACGATGCCGAGGCCGATGTGCTGATTTTTGTCATGAACGATCAGCCGCCCAGCAACGCCATTTCTGAACCAGGAGGCATCATTGTCAGCTATGACGCCGACTCAGAACCGGTGAGTATCGAGTTCCTGAATGCTTCCAAACGGCAGCTTTTCAACCCCAGCGAAACCAACTTAGAAGTCCTCAAGTAAACGCGCTGCTCATCACGACATCTCCCATTTATTGCCCCCTTGTGGAAACACCATTCATCAATATGGCCAGGGCGACAATGTCGTAGCGATTCATCACAGTGGCAGCACTGCCATTCCTCACATCTGCGCCAAGGTCATCAACGATTTGCTCGCCGAAGTTCAAGACATTGCATGGGCCGATCTCCAAACCACCGAGATCGCTCCACTTGCTGTCCGTTCTCACCATAGGAGCAGCTTTGGCAATGGGGGGATTTCTTCAGCTTTTTTGCACGTGCGATCGCGCTCAAAGCATTTGAGCTGACCCACGCTAAAATTTGGCGAGATTGAGGGGACACCGCTGATGACGCAGGATGAGTTGCTGGCGCTAATTGACCAGGCCGCCGCAGAAGGCTGGACGGAACTAGATTTATCAGGACAAGGCTTAACGGAACTGCCGCCCGAGATTGGCCAGCTCACCCAGCTCGAAAGCCTGACTTTAGGGAAAGTCGAGAAATGGAACTACGAAGAAAGTCAACGTATTCCTGTATTGATCACTAATAGCCTGACTAATTTTCCTGAAGAACTCCGAACTTTAAATAAGCTGAAGAGATTGACTATAAGCGGTAATCCTTTAAGGCATTTGCCCAAAGTTATTTTTGAGCTTGAATCGCTCATTTCGATTGATGCAACAGCTATTGGCCTATCAGAGATTCCAGAGTGTATGGCAAAGCTCATCAACTTAGAGGATCTCACACTTTTTGATAATCAAATTTCAATAATCCCAGATTCTATAGGCCAGCTTACTAAACTAGAAAAACTCAGACTCTATGGAAATCACATCACGACCATTCCAGATTTCGTAGGGCAGCTGAGCAGACTGCGAACTCTTGGCCTTGATCGAAACCGGATCACAATAATCCCAAGATGTATTGGTCAACTGCAGAACTTGACGGAACTTTGGCTATCCAACAATCAGATTATAGAGATTCCAGATTGTGTTGGACAGCTTACAGATCTGGAAGTCCTCTCATTATTCGGAAATCGGATTGCCATGATTTCAGAGTGCATAGCAAAGCTCTCGAACCTAAAGGAACTTCGACTTCATAGGAATCAACTTAAAGAAGTCCCAAATTTTGTCAGACACTTGAAAAACCTTTCTCACCTATCATTGAACCACAATCAGATAAGGGAGATTCCAGACTATATAGGCGAGGTGCATGGTCTCACTCATTTTACGATACAGCGCTTCTCAGCTTCGTGAGGTACACTTAATGCCTCTTGAATTCGCTCT
>CALCCA010000183.1 GCA_937899725.1 uncultured Halomicronema sp. | reverse complement strand
GAAACAAATAGCAAGAAACTCTACTTCTCCATCATTACATCTTGGGCACTACCAAACTGTCTTAACTCAGCAATACCGCTGGAATCATCCTATTCGGTGCGATACCCTTGTCATCGACGTCGGCATGATCAGGAGTGGAGGGCCACCAACTGCCTCGGCGCCAATGACTTTCTGCCCTTAAAATGCGGTCAGATCCATACCAAATAGGATGACTGCTCCCAGCGCTCCGGCAACGACCCCATAGGAACGAGCCAACAGGGACTTGAACGAATTGTGATACCGGTAGCGCCAGATCATAAACGCTAGGGTCGAGGAATAGAGCAGCTCTTCGAGCGGAAACCGCCTATATTCACTCGTCTCATCAATGCTTAAAACGAGCATCGTCCAAAACGTGTAGATGATGAATCCGTTGATCAACGGTGCGCGACTCTCGTTAGCCGGTACCCGCAGTCGGGCAATGTACCCCAAGTAAACGGCGACCAATAGCGGCAAGATTGCCGCTGCCAAACTCCGGACTGCTGTCAGACTGCCAATGCCCAGAGCTAGCCAAACGCTAGAAAACAGCTGAACGAACAAAAAGCCCATCGCGATAAACAGCACACAAAAGCTGACCAGCCCTCTCAACCCAGTGGTGAGACTGCCTGAACGTCGTTGACGTCGATATGACATTGGTAATCCTCATAAACAACTCATTTGAGGCTGCTACTGATGCTCAGGGCATTGCCATCGAACGACGTCTCAGGGCAGACCGGTGCTAGCCGTCGGTGACAATGCCCGGCGATCGCCGGGCATTGCCTTTGGTGCAACTCCTGAGCTCAAGGGGATTTGCGCCCAACTTAATCGATGTTTCACACGATTCAATTCCCGGTTGAGCGCTGACAGAATCTGGAATGCCCATATTCTTGAGCACCTAGAACCGAGAATTAGCTCAGTCAGCTTTTCTATACCGGCTGCTATAGGAACCTACCAACTTAAGGAGATGAAACCCATCACCCAATTGATAGATTTTGTCACTGCGATTTAGGCTCAGGTTCCAACACATCTACGCATGTGGAGGAGCCTTGCCGTCTAGAGTCTGTCTGCCATGGATGAACGCATTTCCTCCGTCATACTAGTTCTACAAATTACAGCTATACAGATAAGTCGGCTTTCTCCCAGTCGGAGACACTGCGTGTTGGCCTGGCCTGTCCGTCGGGCTTACCACTTTGCTCAGCCGATGTTCCTTGAGCGGAGTCGAAAGGAAGATCTGTAGTCCAGTTTTGGAGAATTGGTATCAGAGGGGGAAGCCGTCAGATGCGGCAACTGACAGGTCGCAACCCGCAGTTTGACCGGTCATCCCAGACGGCTGAATCACCATCCAGCTGGCTTTTTAGTTGCCCTTCCCGAGGGATTCTGCGGTGATAGTGGCTGAGCCTTTAGCCGCGGCTGACAATCACCGGCTTCGGCTGCAGTTGCGGCTTCGCCAAAAAGCGTGGTCTAAAGACCGATTTCACAATTAGCCACAGCGATTGAAACTCATTGGGCGAGCAGCGGCTTTGCCACTGACCCGGACGGCAAAAGAGCAGCTGCACCAACTGTCGCTGTTGGGGCAAGGTCATCGCGGCGAACTCGATGGTCAGCGTGGGTAGGCCAGACTCTACCTGGGTTTGAGTAATCGTGCCGGGCAGGGTCAGCTGCTCATCGACCAGTTCCAGATCTACCGTAGAGGTCGTCTCGTACCCAGCGGGCAGCACATTCGATTTGGTCAGCTCTACCACGGCGCCCACCTCCGAAATCATTGTCGTGCGGCCCCACATCGAAACGGCGTCACCCTCTGCGTTGGTTAAGCGCAGCTGAGCGATGCGCTGGATGTCAAACCAGTCGTAGGGGCTGGGTCGAGGCGCATCGAGCAAAATCAGCAGCGCTAGCCCCAGCATCAGCAAGTTGTAAGAACTCCAGATCCAGCCGATACCAACGCCGCGCCAATGGGCGACCGGGTTGGCCATGGTAATCAAACACTGGCCCAGATTGATCCACAGGCTGAGGGCGGTCAGGGCAAACACGACCATCAGGGGCCAGGCCAGCGCCCAGTTAAAGTGGTAGCGATCGCTGGCTGTGCCCTTGGGCGTTACTTTGAAGCCCTTGCTAAAGGGCCGCACCATCACCTGAAACACCGTCAGCGCCAGGGGAAACGCCAACACCAAAGAATACACATCGGACAGCAGGGCCGATCGCGATCGGTAATTCAACCAGGAAAAGACGCTGAGCTGCACCAGATAAAACGGCACAAAGAAATACAGCAGCTCGGCTTCCGTCGCCCGCAGCGGAATTACGCCCAGAAACGCGTAGGCCAGTGGCATGACTAAAAAGCCCACTCGCGCGATGCTGCTAAACCAGTGGATCAGCCCTTCAAAATAGGCTAGCCGCTGAATGGGCGTGAGGCCAGGAATGGTGACCGGATTAGACTTGATGAAAAACGCCTGCAGGGTGCCTTGCTCCCACCGGACGCGCTGCAGTGCATGAGAAGCAATGTTTTCTGCGGCGAGTCCGGCGCTGAGCTTTTCGTTCAGATACACCAGGCGATAGCCTTTCGCCGCCAGCTGAATGCCGGTAAAAAAGTCTTCGCTCACTGCTTCGGTGACAAAGCCGCCAATGGCGGCCAAGGCCGATCGCCGCAGCACAAAGGAGGTGCCCGCACAAACCACCGCCCCCGCGCCATCTCGCACCCGTTGAATCTGGCGATAAAATACCTCTTCTTCGGGGGTGAGCACGTCTTCTAAGCCCAGGTTGCGGGCGATCGGGTCGGGATTGTAAAAGCTCTGCGGCGTCTGCACCAGCGCCACCTGCGGGTCTTGAAAGAAGCCCAAGGTGCGAGTCAAAAAGTTAGTCGTGGGTACAAAGTCGGCATCAAACAGCGCCAGCAGTTCGCCCTGCGTTTTGGGAATCGCATGGTTGAGGTTACCGGCTTTGGCGTGCTGGTTGTCCGGTCGGGTGATATATTCGCAGCCCAGCTCAGCGGCCAGGGCTTTGATCGCCGGGCGGCGCGTGTCATCCAGCAAATAAATGGTTTTGGGGCCGTACTCCATGGCCTGACAGCCAATCACTGTGCGCCGCAGAATGAATTCGGGTTCATCGTAGGTGGCGATCAGCACATCCACCGTGGGCGCATACTCGCCGCTCGCGACCGATTGCGCCAGCTGGTCAGCAGCTTTGCGGCGATCGCGCACCCGCAACAGCAAAAACAGCTGCACAATACCGCTAAACAAAATCAGTAGCTCTAGCGCAAACAGTCCCAAACTAAATACGCCATCGAGCGGCGTACTCAGGTTGAGGGTTGAGGTCGATCGCCAAAATAAATAGCGCAGCGTCAAGACGCCTAAAATCAGCACCACTACCGTGCGCGACCAGGGTTGAGGCACTGGAGAAAGATGCATAATGCCCCACACCAAGACCATCAGCGCTGCCGCCCAAAACAGAAAATATTGCCCCACGGCCATAGGCGTCATGGCCCAGACCGGTGGATGCTGCTGCAGATGGTCGAGCTGCTCAAAAATGGTCGAAATGACCCCGTTGCCCGCAAACCAGGCACTCGCTATCAGCGCGGCGATCGCCAGCGTGCCAAACATCAATAAGGTCGCCAACTTGGGTCGAAACCCGCCAGACAGTTGTGCAGAAGTCATAGGTAGAAGGGGAGATTACAACAAAGGTCAACATCAGACTCAGGGCACCGCCTCTACCGCACTGTGGCCGAGGCAGTTAAGCTCTGCGTGAGACTTTTCTAATAGTTTGATGAGAGATCGAGACACCGCTATACCCTCACTGACGGCCCGTCTAAAAGTCGTGCTTGTTGTCTAGTCAGGAATATCCAAGGTTATATCCCAATTCCTACAGCTCCCGTGACGAAGTTTACGGTTCAACTGAGGGAGAGCGATCGTCATAGAGAACACAGGGAGAGGAAAAAACAGATTTTCTACGATTTTTTCGCTTCAGCTTGCCGACTTCCCTGTTCAGAGCAGACGCAGATCATATGGGCTGTGCCCACCCTACGGTCTGCGCTAAGAATTGGGGGCAAACGGATTGAGATTGAGCAGCCAGCTCAGCACGGGCAGCGCCACATGATCTGGCAGCACCTTGATTTGAAAGGTGAACGGCAACAGTAACTGCATCGCCGGACTGTCGGGATACGCCATCGATCGCACCCACATCAGCAGTCGCAGGCTGTATTGCCGCTGCTGCTCTTTAAACTTGGGAATCTGCTTCATATCAATGAGGGCTGAGCCGATTTCTAGCGCCATCTGATCGGCGGGGCGGCTGAGCATGTTTTCTCCGGTCACCGCGACATTGGTCTGCAGTTGCGGATTGACCACTGTGTACACCTGCGGCTGCAACAGGTCAGTGGGTCGCCCGGGCACCTGACGAATGACCCGCTGGGCCGGTCCGCCATAGATCGCGATCGCACTGTGATCCCAATTGATAAATACCTGCTGGTCAGGCAAAGTATTGGCGATGCTAACGCTGAGGTTTTTGATGGGCGGTTCCAAAGGCTGCTTGCCGACCGGGCCCATCTGCACAGCCACCACACCGACCGGCTGTTGCTGATGCAGAAACGTCATCTTTAAGAGGGCCTTGCCCTGAGACAACACCTCTGTTTCGACGTCGTAGAGGGTTTGCTGGGCGAGCTGAGTCGCGATCGCCGCCTGCAACGTCTCACCATCGAACTCAATCTCGAATTGGTCTTCGCGTTTGGCCTCGACCGACAGCGCCATCTGGTAGATCACATAGATCACACAGATGAAATAAATCGTCAGGATGAGAAATTCGACGCCCATATCAGAGGGAATGCCCGTAATCAGCTAGAGCCGTAGGCCTTTAGGATAGTGCGCTTATGGATTTTTGCTCACGCAGCACTCTGAAAAATTCACCCGCAAAAAGTCAGCCCTACGCTGGCTAAACCGTGCGATTGTGTAAAACTGCCAGCAGCTTGAGGAAATGGGGCGGCAGCGGCGCGATCGCCGTCACGGGCTCTCCCGATACCGGATGCACCAGTGTCAGCTGCTCAGCGTGCAGCGCTTGCCCCGGCAGATTCACCCCCACCGAGCGCCCCGAACCGTAGGTCGGATCGCCCACGATGGGATGCCCCACATGGGCGCAATGCACCCGAATCTGATGGGTGCGTCCGGTCTCGAGCCGAAACCGCATCAGCGTAAAGTTATTCAGCCGTTCTGCCACTTGCCAGTGGGTGACGGCGTAGCGGCCTCCTTTTAAGGGCGGCACGATGGTTTGGCGTTTGCGATCGCTGGGGTGACGGCCTGTCGGTGCATCAATCGTGCCGCGATCGGTGCGCGGTGCGCCATACACCACGCCCAAGTATTCGCGCCGTGCCGTTTTGGCCTTCATTTGAGCCTGCAGGTGATGGTGGGCTAGCTCAGTTTTAGCCACGACGATCGCCCCAGTCGTATCCTTATCTAACCGATGCACAATACCGGGACGCTCGACGCCGCCGATGCCGGTCAGCTGCTCGCCACAGTGGGCCAGCAGCGCATTCACTAGGGTGCCGCTCATGTTGCCGGGGGCGGGATGAACGACCAGCCCCGCCGGTTTATTGACGATGACCAACTGCTCGTCTTCGTACAAGATGTCGAGGGGAATCGCCTCCGCCGTGATTTCTAGCGGCTTCGTCGCCGGAATCGTCACGGCGATCGCATCGCCCACCTGCACCCCCGCCTTTTTGTTGGTGCAAACCGTGCCGTTAAGCCGCACGTACTCCCAATCGATCAGCTTTTGAATCCGATTGCGCGACAGCTCCTTCAGGTGAGCCGTCAGCCACCGGTCTAGCCTCGGGGGTTCCGGCGTTTCAACCGTCAAATGCAGCGTTTCGTCAGCGATAACCGTGGAATGAACTCAATCAATAGGGTGGACATTCATCATACGCCAAGGGGCAGTTGGCCGGGTTATACCCATGCTCTGAAATTGGACTACCAATCTTCCTTACAACTTCGCTCAAGGAACGTCGGCGGAGCGGCGGCGTCAGCCCGACGGACAGGCCAGACCAACCCGCAGTGTCTCCGACTGGGAGAAAGCCGACTGGTATGGGTAGCCGTCATTTGTAGAACTGGTATAGCAACTGCTGTAGCGCCATGAACCCTGGGAACCGAGGCCCCATCGCTCATCCTTCTCGGCGGCCAGGTCTTTCGCCCTTCCCTGAGACACCGAATACCCATAAAAGAATTTTGGTGACGCGCTAGACCTATGGCAAGGCCGCTAGCTTGCTTCGAGGGTGCGAGCTTCAAAAAAAGCGTCCACAGAGCTAACGCAATATACCATTCACCACTACAGATGCTCGTATTTGCCTCTCGTGACTTCAACTTAAAGATTTAGCTAAATTGTCAATACCTAGTAACATCTCCTCTACCCTTGAAAGCAAGACTACTGATCTGTTTTTGTTACGGCTTAAAAAGGTTTGGCATTCTAAAAATTTACTGTAATTTTCTTCTATCCAGTCCTCTCGATATTCAACCTGATCTGAAGTTGTATAAAATTTATAACCTATCATCCTTTCGAATTGACTTCTCCAGGCATGATCAGGGGATTCTAAAATAGGAATAGATTTACACATAATACTTTCAAAAAAACGCATGCTCCACCACGCATCTCCGGCAGGGCACAAGGTGTATTTGCTATCCAACATCACTTTGAAATATGCCTCATCGAATGAGGACTTCTTGTCGTTTGCGACTTTTCTCGGGATGAATCGTTTTCCAAGATTACTTAAAGTTTGGTCATAGTTTCCTAATGGCTGATAATCGTGAGATGCATCCGTAATGCAGTAATAAGAATGATCGGTGAAGTGCTTCTGTGAAAAGTCTATGATCCATTTTCGTCTTTCATAAATGTTCTCGTTGAATAATGCACCCATGAAGTTGTAGTCGCGCTTTTTTTTGTGATTTAAGCCAGATGTTCGCACAACAAAAGATCTTGGATAATGCAGCACCAGTGGTAAGTGCAGTTTTGGCTGATGAATTTTAGGGACAGGCTTCTGTTCTTCTAAGAATGCCTGCTTGTGAAGTTGAATTGCTCTAGGTACGGCTCGTTCTCCTATCCAACCATTCAATTTTCCCAGGGCAATTTTGCCGAGCTCTTTGGTTTTCATACCTAAACTCCAAGTCCGTTCTCATAGTTATGCAATTAGTTCTATGCAGCCTTGCTAATGATAAAGCTCTTTATTCTTTGAAGCCTTTGCAAAAGCCAAATATGCTAAGCTAATAGGCATAAAAAACATCTTTTTTGGAATACTAAAAGTCTGAAAAGGTTATCTAAAAAGTTGTCCTTGAATCAACCTTTCAGGAAGCGAATTTTATCCTGCATGCAATTAGAGCATTCCTTGTGAAAGGTAGATGTAATAGTTGTCTTTGGGCAATTATACTTAGAGGCCTTAATGTTTGAAGGTGGCAAGGGTCGTAAAATCATAGATTCTTCAAGAAAAATCAAGATTGTATGAAGCTTGTATGTATACACCCATTTCATAGAGTTTCTTGTTGATGCTCTGGCCATGAATGGCAGTGGGATCGGCGATACTGTGCGAGTGCGGCAGATTAACCTCGTTACCGTGATTGAGGGGGTAGAAAACGCTGTCTGGAATCGATTGATGGGAGATGGCTAGAGTCCCGGCAAAGTCAACTGCCTGCCGTCATGCGAGCTTGCATCAAGGCGGTTGGTATAAACGAGATGGGGAGCTTTGTCCAGTCTAATACCAATGCTCTGTAACACTGCGCTTAATAATAGCCGTCCAGAAATGAGCG
>CALCCA010000182.1 GCA_937899725.1 uncultured Halomicronema sp. | reverse complement strand
TCCCCGAGGGAGAAAGCCGACTTGTCTGTGTAGCTGTAATTCGTAGAACTGGTATAAGACGACTATTCCAGTTCTCTGGCCCCCTTGCCCCACGGCACCCTAGCCATCGGCAATGGTTGGGAAATCACGCCGCAGTCTACGAGGTCGTTTTCTACCCTGTTTCTAGGGGGGCAGGTGCTGTCAACACGCTATCTGATGTTCAGGGACGGTATCAGTCTAAAACGGGACGGGACAGTCGAAGGCCATAGATTGTCCCGTTGTGGGATGAGCAAATTTAATTGACATAGCGTGGAGCTGGAGCCGCTCTGATTGGGCTTTAGCGCCATATAGCGTGTCGCCCACAATGGGCGCGTTGAGCCCCTGCGGGTGGGCGGCATGAACTCGTAGCTGATGGGTGCGGCCACTGTGGGGCACAAAACGGAGTCGAGGGGTGTCGCCCGGTATCAGCACATGAAATTCGGTGAGGCTAGGCTTGCCTCGCTGAAACTCGACACAAGTTTTGGGGCGATCGCTCGGGTCGCGCCATAGCGGTAGATCAACCGTTCCCTGTGACTGGCGAATCGGCTGACAAAGAATGGCCTCGTAGACTTTTTTGACCTGACGCTGAGCAAATTGCTCGCTGAGGTGGCGATGGGCGGCAGCGGTTTTGGCCAGCAGCAGTAGACCAGAGGTGCCTTTGTCGAGGCGGTGGGGCGCGGTGAGGGGGGAGTCTAACTGGCAGCGCAACCGACTGAGCACGCTATCTTGCTGATCAGCAGTGCGTCCTGGCACGGCCAGCAGTCCAGATGGCTTGTTGACCACCAGCAGCGCGTCATCCTCATACAGCCGGGCGATCGTGGTGTCTGCCAGCCGGTCTGAAGTGGGGGACGAGTCTAACCCTGACAGCAAAAAGCCCATGATCGGCTGACAGCGATCGCGGCAGGGGCCGTAAAACTGACCCACTTGCTTATCACCGCTGTCGGCACCCCACCAAAACTCGGCCAGGGCCAAGGGTTTGAGCTGATGGCTCGCGGCATAGTGTAAGAGCTTGGGGGCGGCACAGTCGCCGGTGCCGGTGGGCAGTCCCGTCGGCCAGAGACGGCTCAGACTGCGGGTGGCTCCCGCAAAGTTGGTCAGCGAATAGGCTGCGTGCATTTGCGCCTGCAGCTGTTGTGACAGGGCTTTACGCGCTTGTTTCAGCGTGCGGATGCGGGCATCGGCTTGGGCGATCGCGGCCCGCAATGGCTGCAATTCAGCCTCGCGATCGCGCTTCAAGCGGCGACGTTCGCCGCCCTCCTGCTGACTTTGTTTAACCAGCTCGGCTAAGGCCAGTGCCGCCGCCGCCGGAGACAGCGTGGCGTTCGCGGTCATGGCTTGGCGCTGGCGATCGCGGGCCTGTTTGCACTGCCGGTGACGGCTGGACAATGCCTGGAGTCGTTCAGCGTAGCGCTGGGTCAGCGCTTCTAGCTCCAGGCGCTGGGGCAGGTGCTGCAGCGTCAGCATCTCCGTCTTCAGCGCTTCTAGGCGACGCAACGTCAGCTGTTCTGATAGCGATACCTGGGTGCGCCCTGGCATCGGCGGTACCCAACCCGCCCACTGGCTGCTTCCCCCTAGCAGGCCCGAAAAGGCTTTCAGGACTGCCACCTCTCCCGTCGGGGTGGTGACCAGCAACACGCCGTACATTTTGCCCTCTGGTGGGGGGGGAGCCGCCGCCAATTGCAGCATCAGCCCTCGAGCGATCGCCTCCACAAATTCGGTGCGCGGCAGTCGCAACCGCACCTGCGTTTGCGGACAGGTGCCCTCATACCAGTCAGTTACGGGAGAATTGGGGGGCAGGCGATCGTTGAGGCCAAAGTCGGCGAGGGGATGCAGCAGGCCCATGATGTCCTACAGCAAATTGGGCACGTAGCTGGTAAACAGCCCCGTGTCGCCCTTAGCCACGGTAATCACCGTTTTGACCCCACCGCGACGGGTAAAGTCACCGATGACGCGCAACCCAACGGGAGCCAGTTCATGCCAGAGGCGATCGGCAATTTCGTTAGTGACCATTTCGTGGCTGATGCGGCAATCGCGATAAGTGTTGATGTAGAGCTTAAAGGCCTTCAGTTCGACTACCCAATCGCGGGGCTGGTAGTCCAACACGATGGTGCCAAAGTCAGGGTAGCCAGAACGCGGACAAAGCGCCGTATATTCTGGGTGCTCGATGTGAATGGTGTAATCGTTGTTGCTGTGGTTCGGCCATTTTTCGAGCGGTTCGGTCGCGGCCTGACGGATGGCCTGGTCGCCATACTGCGGCTCATTAGCCGGGGTAAGCGGCACTTGGTGAGTTTCAGAATTCAGGGACGGAATCAGGGTAGTCATCGTGACGTTTGCAGGTAGGGTGCACGCCTAGCCAGATTAAGGTCTCTAACCAGACTGCTACATCTTAAGCAAGCTGGTCAGCAATTTGACAGTGTGAGGCCACGCTGTTTGATCGCACGCTCAGGGTTCGGACTCGCCAAGCAAGCTTGGCCACGAAGGGGTGACAATGAGGTTTTGACAGTCGTACAGCGGCTCAATAATGGCGGCCTCTAGCGATCGCGCTCTTCTAATTGGGCCAGCACGCGATCGCGAAATTCTGGATCAGTATTGGCCAACCCCAAGAGCTGAAAATAATCTTGCTGCGTCAAGCCTGAGGCTTGAATCAGGTCAATGGCATCCGTTTCGACCGTGCGCTCCAACTGCAGAGATTCTGCCTCGGTCTCAGCCCTCTGCAGGTCTTGGCCCCGCTCTTCGATCAGCTGGGTCACACTCAGGTAGGCCGAGACGAACTGATCGACCTTTTCGGCGGGAATATCGACGGCACTGATGGCAGGTGGGGTGGTAGCCGGCGCCAACGTGGAGACAGGCGCTTCGTCGGCGATCGCCGGGAGACTCACCGTAAGCCACAGACAGCTCCACAGTAAGAGCCCTAAACCCGTTTTGAGCAGACGTTTGAACCCATTGATACTTGGCATGGTGATGAGTGAATGAATAGGGGGCCTTGCATCCCCAGGATGTTCGAGGCGCTCAAGCTGCTGTGACCGCTGAGCTGAGATTGTGGTGAATTCAACAAATACTGTTTGTGAGCAACTCCCTTAATCCTCGGCCCGCTTGGTGAGCTGTAGATAATAGCGAGGGTTGACCGGCTGGCCATTGTGGTGCACTTCGTAATGCAAGTGTGGCCCCGAAGAGCGGCCAGTGTTGCCCAACGCGCCGATCAAATCGCCGCGATCAACGCGATCGCCAACCTTGACATCCAGTTTAGACAGGTGCGCATATAGCGTTTTGTAGCCATAGCCGTGGTCGATGACGATATGGTTACCGTAGCCACCAGAGCGTTCTGCTTTCATGACCAAGCCCTGAGCGGTCGCATAGATCGGCGTGCCAATTGCCCCCCGAAAGTCAATGCCGCTGTGCATCTCATAGCGCCTACCGCCAAACGGATTGCGTCGCAGGCCAAACTCTGAAGAAACCTCTAAATCCTGCTTTAAGGGTTTGGCATTGGGCAACGATGCGGCCCGCGCCTGCTCTTCCGCAAGGGTGCTTTCTAACGCCGGGCGGACTTGGCCTTCTAGCTCAGAATCAATTTGGGGGAGCCGCGACTGGGCCAAGCTAAACAGCGCTTCAGCATCCACACTACGGCTCACACCGCCCTGGGAGGGCTCCACTTCAGTCGTTGATGGGGGAGTGCCGTCGGCGGCCAAGCCAGCCCGCTGGCGCAGATCCTTGACTTCGGAATCAAGGGTTTCGAGGTCCACCAACACCTCGTTAGCCGTTGCGGTTAGATTTTCGTTGCGCTCGGCGAGCTGTTCGTTATGCCCCACGAGCTTGACCACCCAAATAACGGGAAAAGCTGCCAAAACCAGCCCTAGCATGAAAATAGGTAAAGGGCGCAGGGTAATAGCCACGGGCGTTTCACCAGTTCGAGTAATCAAAATGGTGTAAGGGCTTGGCAATCGAAAACGCATGTTTGCTTCCAGGGAACGAACAGGGAATCCACGAAATCAACTGAAAATTTTAAGATTTTTACTAGATTTAACCCAAGAATTATACGGGGATCGGCGTCAACAGGCAATTTTTCGGCGTGATTTGGGCAAACTGGATGGATCGCGATCGCCCCCTTTCATAAGCGCATCCTTTAAGCTGTGAAGAGATGCAACGCTTGAGACACCATGTATGTAACCTGGTTCGACAACAACAGCTGGCTTTGGGAAATTGCCGATCAGCGCATTTTAGTTGATCCCTGGCTGGTGGGAGCCTTGACGTTTGGCAACGCCAGCTGGTTGTTCAAAGGGGAAAAGACGACTCCGCGCCCCCTGCCCGATGCGATTGACGTCATTTTGCTAAGCCAGGGCCTCGAAGACCATGCCCATCCAGAAACCTTGCGGGCGCTGGATAAAACAATTCCGGTCATCGGGTCGCCCAACGCCATTAAAGTGGTGCGCGAGTTGGGCTTCACCGACACGACGGTGTTAGAGCATGGACAAGAGCAGACCCTAGCAGGCGTCACCATTAAGGCCGTGCCGGGGTCACCCATTGGCCCCACCCTGTTAGAAAATGGCTACATCGTCACCGAAGCGGCTACAGGCCTCAAGCTGTTTTATGAGCCCCACGGCTATCACCAAGCTGACCTCAAAGCCGAAGCGCCAATCGACGTGGTGATCACGCCGATGATGAATTTAGCCTTGCCCTTAGTCGGGCCGATCATTCGGGGAAGCAAAGGCGCGGCCGAACTGGCGGACTGGCTGCAACCGCAAATCATGCTGCCGACCACCGATGCCCAAGAGACCGCCTACGAAGGGTTGCTGCTCTCAGTGCTCAAGGCATCGGGAGGGGCGCAACAGGTGCGCGACCAGTTAGCCGCGGCGGGCAAATCGATTCAAGTCTTAGATCCGTCGGTGGGCGATCGCCAAGCACTGCCCCTCACGCCCCGACCGATCGCCGCCGAAGTCTGACCGCCAACGGCCGAAATTACCGACAGCCTAAGGACTCGCGGGTCTCGACGCCAGTGACGGGATTGGTGCCGCTGGCGATCGCGCACAAATCGCGCACCTGAGCGCGATCAAGCAGCGCACCCGAAAAGTCGGCACCGGTAATATCAACGTCGGCAAAGGTGGAGCGCAGCATAATGGTATCCACCAAAATGGCATCGCTTAGGTCAGCCCGCGAAAAATCCGTCATGTCGAGCATGCCGGTGGAAAAGTTGACGCCATGAAAGTTAGTGGCGCGGGCGACTGAGGCGCTAAAAATGGCCCCTCGGGCATCGGCCCCAGTAAAATCGGCTTCCGACAGATTAGCGTTCGAAAACTCCGCGGCTTGAATCTCCCAGCCGCGAAAGTCCCGGCCCCGCAGCTCCGCATTGCTAAACGAGAGTGGCGGTGGATATTGGTTAGCTTGAGCTAGCACGGGCATGGGTGTCAGCAAGACGGCTAATCCCACCAGGCCCAGCAGCAAACGCTTCAACAAAGTCATATTTTTTCGATAGAAGTCTTTTGTCCATGCTACCGAGATTCGGCCTCAAATTGAATGATTCCTAACGGCGATGAGACGCCATCAGCCGCTACCATTGGGGCTGCCTCAATATTTTTTGGGGACGAAGTCCACACTGGGAAAAGGCGGCGATCGCGCGTAGGGATCGGCGCTTAACTAATGGCCTCAGGACAGACAATTTTCTGTCAGGGTTGGACAGTAACCCTCCCCAGTGCTCGGGGAGGCTATTTTGAGCCATTCCCTGAACGTCTGTTCCCCAACTATGCTCCGCCATCGGCTTGTCAACCAAGGATGATCAACGCACCATGCAAATCGGGCTACCCAAAGAGATTAAAGACCAAGAATTTCGGGTGGGACTCACCCCTGCCAGTGTTAAAGCCCTGTGCAGTCAAGGTCATCAGGTATTCGTAGAAAAAGGTGCCGGCTTAGGAGCCGGGTTCACCGACGCCGACTACGAAACCATGGGGGCTTCGCTGGTGGCAGATGGTGCCACGGCCTGGTCAAAAGCCCTCGTCGTCAAGGTCAAAGAGCCGCAACCGTCAGAATATCAGTACTTTCGGAAAGACTTGCTGCTGTTCACCTACCTGCACCTGGCCGCTGAGCGCGCGTTAACGGAGGCGTTAGTCAACAGTCACATCACCGCGATCGCCTATGAAACAGTGATGACCGCCGACGGCAGGTTACCGCTTTTGACGCCCATGAGCATCATTGCCGGACGGCTGTCGGTGCAGTTTGGCGCGCGCTATCTCGAAAAGCAGCAGGGCGGGCGCGGGGTGCTGCTCGGGGGGGTACCGGGTGTGCCACCAGGACGCGTCACCATTTTGGGCGGCGGCATTGTCGGCACCGAAGCCGCGCGCATTGCCGTGGGCATGGGGGCACAGGTGCAAATTCTCGACATCAACGTCGATCGCCTCTCTTATCTAGAAACTCTGTTTGGCTCCCGAGTCGAACTGCTTTACAGCACGGCAGCGCAAATTGAGCGGGTGGTGCCGCAAGCTGATTTGCTGATTGGGGCAGTGCTGGTGCCGGGCCGCAAAGCGCCCACCTTAGTCAACAAAGATCTCGTGGCGCAAATGCATCCGGGATCGGTGATCATCGACGTCGCGGTCGATCAAGGCGGCTGTATCGAAACGTTGCGCCCCACGTCTCACACGAGCCCCACCTATATCGAAACGGGTGTCGTCCATTTCGGTGTACCAAACATGCCGGGAGCCGCTCCCTGGACGGCCACCCAAGCCCTCAACAACAGTACGTTGCCCTATGTCATGAAGCTAGCCAATCACGGCCTAGCAGTGCTCAGGGGCGATCCCGCTCTGGCTCAGGGACTCAATGTGGTGGATGGCGAGATCGTTCACCCCGCCGTTCAAGACGTTTTTCCTGAGTTGGGCACGGCCGGAGTCGCTAACCTGGGCTCCTAGGCAGTGCAGTGCGGGAGTAGGACGATGCGAGGTGATGTTCGTCCCTGTGGAGCATGGGATGGATGTGCTGTCTGCACCAGCCCTGACGGCCCCAAACGGCAATTTTCCGGCTGAGGCAGTAGGACTCTCGCTAGATGAGTTTCCTCCAGACGGCTGAAATCACTCTCTAAGAGGTCTTTAAACTGCTCTGCCCAAAGGAGAGCAGTTTAAAGGCCTTGGAGCCCTCACCCTAAATCCCTCTCCCAAGTTTGGGAGAGGGACTTTGAAGCCTTGCTCGCCTTCTTCCAAAACTGGGAGAAGGGGCTGGAGGACAAGGGCCATGCCAGGTATTGGAAAACCTGACATACGCCCTTCCCGAAGAGTATTCCGAACTCTGCATTCCGAATTCCGAATTCTGCCATGAGCGATCGCCCCACCCGATCCAACCACCCTGTCAAAGCTGGCTGAGTTCCACAATGTTGCCGTCGGCATCTTGCGTAAACAGAGCGGCCCGACCCGACGCGCTAAGCTGAACGGGATACTGATGCTCAATTAGGTGAGTTTTGATGGCGGCCAGATCATTGACCTGAAAAGCCATGTGGGGATTGCGACCCCATTTGTCGGGACGCGGACAAGGCGCTTGCCACTCGTCGTTTTGTATCAGATGAATCTGGAAGTCACCCACCTGAAACCACAGACCTGGGAACGTGAGCGATCGCGGTGCCGATTCCAGTCCGAGGATCTCGCCATAAAACACCGCTGCCCGATCAAGATCGGTCACGAGCAGTGCCATATGCAGCGATCGCACAATAGCCGTCATAGCAGTTTCCCCTGTAGGACATAGCCCTAGCTTAGAGGCTCAACAATCGGCATCGCTGCCCGGTCGTCAGCAAGCGATGGCGCTTAGTTGACCGCAATCGTGGCGAGCTGAGCCCCTTGATAGTAGTGACCCAAAATTTGCTGATAACTATAGCCCTGAGTGGCCATATTGTGAGCGCCCCACTGGCTCATGCCAATGCCGTGGCCATATCCCCGCCCCGTCACCTGCACCGTGTCACCCGAAATCGTGATAGAAAAGAGCGTGCTCCTGAGACTCAGAGCAGTTCTCAGATCGCCGCCAGTCATCACCCGAGCCCCGCGATCGCCCTCAACGCGAATTTCGCGCACTCGGCCCCGAGGCGTGGTGCTCTGAGGCGTCGCACTAAAGATGCGACCGACGTCCGGCATGAGCTGGCTCAGCTCATCCACCGAAAAAGACTGGGTCCACTGAAACACGGGCGCTCCGGCATCATAATCCTGCACCCCGCGCAGATAGGGCACCGCTTGGCTCCAAACGTCTTCCACATTTTCGGTGTGGCCCCCCGAAGCCGAATGGAAGACCGCCTCAATCACCTGACTGTTGTAGGTGAGCACCTGGTTGCGAGTGGCTTCGACAGCGGCGTGGGTACTCGGCGCTTCGGCCTCTAGCCCTTTGTAAACCTGCCAGCTGGTGGTGGTGCCTACGTCGTAGTGGGGGTTGCGGGCGCGCTGCCGCCGATACAACACGTAGGAACGCGCCGCCACCGCCTGCGATTTCAGCGCTTCAACAGGCCAGCTGGTGGGCATTTCACCACCCACAACGCTGTAGAGATACTGTTCCAAATCCACATAGTTGATCGCGGTGACGCCACTGCCGCTAGACTGCACCAGCACTCGACCGCGATACCAGCGATCGCCGATAAAGACATAGCCATCCGCCCCCGGCTCTACCCAAAAAGACGTGCCCACGGCGTTAGCTGCTTTAATTTGGGTGCCCTGAGGTGACACCGTGAGCGATCGCCCTTGGGGCACTTGCGCAATCTGCTGCCCCTGCATATCCCGCACCAGTCCCGTGTTTGACGTCCCCACCACGACTTGGCTGGCGTCTTCGCGAATCGCCACTCGCAGCTCTAACGCCAGCGCCGGGAGTCCCCACAGGAGCCACAAAAAGACAGCCAGCCCCCCCACCGGCAAGAGTCGCCACCAGGTAGCATCCTGACGACAATTAGAGGAACGTGAGCAAGTGGGCAAGTCAGCCATGGTCTGCATCTTGTTAATCAATCAGTCAGTGAGCAAATTCAGGAGTCCACCCCCGAGCAACCGGGTGGCCTTTAAACGCATACGCTAATAGCGCATACACGCGGCAAAAATCAGCGTTCGGGGCACTATCAATAGCGCTTTAAACACCCTCTAAAACCCTCAGAAACATCGGATTTAATCAGCCTGCATCTCATCAAATTGACCATTAATTCAGGCATTTGCGCCCGATCCCGATCATTTTTTCACAATAAATTAATCATCACAATAACATTTGAACGGAAACCTGAAACGCCAGATCACAGACCGCTTAAAAAACTAAATCAACCCAGCAGATTCATAGAGTCGTCGCAAAATAGCCATGACTTTAGCGCCGTACTCGGGGTCGGCATCCCAGCGGCCACTCAGGTCAGTCACGTTAGGGGCGACCCCTCGTCGCACAAAGCGAAACCGGGGATCGACGACCTCCTGCACCAGCGGTTCGGTGTTGCCATAGGCCTTGAGATGCTGAATGTGAGCGCGGACCCCCAAGCGCGGGTCGTTAAAAGTAATGCCCCCCTCAGCTCCCGACACCGCCCCAATGCCACCAAAATTGTTGTCTTCCGGTCGCAAACTGCCGGAAAAGCGCAGATATGAGGTTTCTAGGCACATTTGGCAGAAGGCTAAGTCGTGGTTGACGCCTTCGATGCCCCCTTCTTCTCGATAAAACCGGGGCAGGTCTTTGTAGGTCTGCGTCGCGCTGTCATTATTGCCCTGCAAAAACATCAGCATCTGGATATCTGAAGTAATCCCTTTGCCCATGATGCGTTCTAGCTGTTCTGCACAGATTTGCAGCGCATTCAGCGTTTTTAGGGTAACGGTACGGGTGGTCGCATCCCAGCCGACGGAAATGTTGTATTCGCGCAGATCGATCGCTTTGACATAAACGACCCCCCGATAGCGCACTCGACGCACATTGGGATCGTTGGCAATATCAACCCCTAACATATCGGCCAGATCGATCGGCACGTAGGCATTGTTATTGATGATGATGCCCTTTTCGTCATACAGGCCGCCATTGACACTGATGTTAACTTCCGGAAAGCTCTGTAAATCGCCGGGGTCACCGGCCACAGCGCGGCTCCAAGAGGCAACGCCATCGGCAATCCCGAGGGCGACATCGCGGCGGCGATTCTGAATCAGGCCCAGATCATCGGGATTGGTCAGATAGCCTACTTCCATCAGCAACGAAGGACAGCCCAAGTTGCGGGTAAAGCTCAGACTGCCAGTACCGGTGGTGGTGTCGGGCTTCGCGCCCCGACTCGGCAACTGCGGCACCCGCCGCAGCAGTGCCAACAGCAGTAGCTCGGCATGGGATTTGCGCACCTCATTGTTGGCAATGTAAAACACGCTTGCGCCGCGAGCACCGGGACTACTAGCGGCACCGCCATGAATCTCCAGTGCGACATCATCTCGCTGGCAGCGGGTGTTGATCCATTTAAGGGTTTGCTCGTTGCTGAGGTCATCGGGCACGGCGAGGACGTCAAACCCCCGCGATCGCAGTTCGGGCACCACCAAATCGCGAATCCGGATCATCTCGGCCGCTTCGGTGGTGCCGGGCACCGTCACCCCCATATCGATCGACCCATCTTCGTTGCCGCCGTGTCCTGCCGAGATTAAAATCTTGCCCATAACCGCTGCCTGATGCCCTAATAGACAGTTGAAGTCTAGGCAAGGATACCGCCAAATTCCGCTAGAGTGACAAATTTTGTGCCCAACGCGGCGATCGCTTGCCTCCAGCGCAGCTCTCATCCGGCATTGTGACAAACGCGGCTGAGCTAAAAAACTGGTTTTAGGGCAACTTTTGAGGGGCGTGTCCCGATTCCTGGGACGCCTGGGACGCCCCCATGCTGCTGACGGGTGGCCGCTGTCGGGTACAGATACCAGCTAGAATCTCGCCCCGCCGCCAGCAAGACCGAGAACTTTGGTACCCGATTGCGTTTCTAAGCTACGGTGCTAACTAATTAGACCTTATCGGAAATTGAACCGATAGGATGATTCATATCAGACGCATCGA
>CALCCA010000181.1 GCA_937899725.1 uncultured Halomicronema sp. | reverse complement strand
TCTCATATTGAGACTGCTTTTTCAATTAATCGAGGTGCCCTGGTGTTAATGCTCTAAGGCTGTCTTTAGTTAAAAATTACTTTCGGTTATCTGAAATTTTAGCCGGTGTTTCTGAATCAGACGGGAAGCATGAAGCGTTCCTTTACGTTGATAATGCGGAAGAAGTTTCTGAACAAACTTCCAAGTGGTTTAACAATCATGGCTGCTACTTAATATCGTCATGCTACATCGCGGCTCGTTTATTTTATTACTTAGACAAAGTCAGGCTAGCCCTAACTTATCTTAAACTCAGCCCAAAAGATGACACAGAATCAATTAGTCAAGTGACTACAGCGTTTATCACTCTGGTGAGGTGCAGTAGCAGCAATTTGTGAACCAGTTTTCAATATCTTTCAAAGCAACTTCCTCGAATGCTTTCTCCAAGGCTTTTGCTAAGTCGGGATACGTTCTTGCTTCCAGTGACCGTAGTATCGATTTGACCTTTGACCAGAAATTTTCAATCGGTGAGAACTCGGGTGAGTAAGGGGGCAGATAAATCAGTGAGGCTCCAGCCTGATGAATCATATTCTCAATCTCTTGGCCGAAATGAATGGAGCAGTTATCCATGATCACACAAGCTCCTGGCCATAGTTTGGGCACTAGCCGCTGGGAGATAAAAGCCTCGAAAGTTAAGCGGTCAAAGGCCCCCTTGATACTGACACTGGCCAATAATCCAGTTAGGCTCAGGGCTCCGACAATGGAAACATTCTGACCGCGTTTCTGAGGACGCTTCCCGTGGGCGCGTTGACCTTTAGGGGCGCGAGCACGTAACCGAGTCAATGCCAGATTGACACCCGATTCATCAATAAAGATGAGGTTTTTAGCTAAAATGTCTCGTACCCATTGCCAAAACTCTACTCGTCTTAGCTGGACACGCTCACTTGCTTTCTCATCAGCATGGAACGTCTTTTTTTAAGGTCAGCTCTAGCTTCTTGAGGGCTCGGTCAATGGTAGAACAACTGACCAAGACGTCAACTTCCGCCGCGAGCTGAGCTCGCAGTTCTGCCAACGTCGCGTCATTTTGCGTTTCTACTAACCGTCGGAGTACTGTGAGATGTTCTGCCGTCAGCTTTGAGGGGGTTTGCTGCGTCCGTATTTTAGGTGCTAAAGAATCGGTTTCTCGATACTGCTTCAACAACTTCTGAACAAAGCTTGGGGCGACCCCAAATCGTCTCGCCAACTTTCGTTGCGAAATTGATTCATCTTCATGAGCTTTGATGATTTTCCGACGAAACTCGATAGAATAGGCTTTCATCTCTGTATTTTAGCGCAGCTTCAAGAAGTACTAAGTGTACCTTACTAGCTTGGAAGACGCTATATACTCAGTCGATACTTTCGGCAAGGATACGGAATTTACTATTTACTGCAGCCCAGCATTGGCAATGACATCTATCTTGTCGACGAAGAAAGACTAATGACCTATCGCGAGTTTTGCCAGCTACTGCAAGATCCCGAAGCTAGAGTTTGGTTCGATAGATTGTTGATTTTTATATAGAAACTGGCAAAGGAAAACAGCCAAAACGAATTGAAAATATTCTACGCGCGATTCAGGATATGTCGCTGTTTTTAGATAAACTTGCGGGAGGAGGCAACTCGATCAAAGAGCGTCTTGAAATTGAAAATGTCAGCACTTTCTGATACAGCCTAGTCTTGCATTGACAGAGCAAACTATCTCGACGCAAAGCGTCGGTTGTCGATCTCCAAAATAAATTTCATCGTGTTGGGGTGTCTTCATCTAATTCATAAGAGAAGCTCGGCTCAAAGCATCTGAGTAATGTCAGGAAGAAAACAACTTCTCTAACTGCTTTTGCACCCAGGCGACTGGATTCTTGTCATAGTCACTCGTGATCAGGCCTAGCTCTCGGAGGCGACGCTTTTGCTGAGTGAGTTCTGCTTCGTGGCGGCTCATTTGTTTGACGATGCGATCATAGAGATGAGGCTGACTTTGCAAAATCTGCTTGAAGCCTTGGGGGCTGATAGCAAACACCGTGGTTTCTTCGATCGCTCTGATGGTCACCGTTCTCGGCACCCCTAGCATCAGCGAAAATTCGCCCACAAACTGACCTGACGTTAATACTGTCGGCTGATCGTAGACTTCTAATTGATAGCTGACGGCCCCTGACAAAATGATATAAAAAGCGTCGCCGGGATCACCAACCTTGAACAATATCTCGTTCGACTCTAATCGACGCCGATAGCCAATCTCAACGAGTTTTCGCAGTTCGACAGCGCTACATTGGCTAAAATAGGGAATGCTTTTGAGCAGGTTTCGCACTGCAACGGGCTTCGGCAGCGCTTCGTTAAAGGACGGAGCTACCGCCTGCAGATCGGTATATTTTTGATGTTCTTCAATGGAGGACTGAACCACGATATTGGGATTGCGATGCCACAAATCATAGCGGGGTGAGGCCAGGCGAATCTGACGCTGGCGCAGGTTTTGGTCAATAATAAAGCGCAGCGAACTTTCGGTTTTATGTTTTAGATCTACTCGATGAATCCATACCCACAGCACAAAGTCTAAGGAATATTCACCAAAGCCAATTAGATAAACCTCCGGCGGATATTCGTAGGAAATGCTTTCTTCTAGAGAGGCTGAATCTAAGAGGGCTTCGATGACTAAAACTGAGTCGCTCTCATGGGAAACGCTGACATAAATGGGCACCCATCCCTTGGGGTCGTTGTAGGTCCAGTTGATAACTTTATGACCCGCTAACGCGCTATTGGGAACGACGATATGGCGTTGAGTAATGGTGCGAATAACGGTCGATCGCAAAGAAATTTCGGTAATGTACCCGGTAAATCCTTCCCATTCGATAAAATCGCCGACTTTTAGCTTTTGCTCAACGAGCAGCGCAATCCCGCTGATAAAGTTGCGCATGAGATCTTGAAAGCCGAAGCCGATACCAATGCCCAAACTGCCCGCTAAAACGGCGACCGAGGCAAAGTTAATGCCTAAGGTTTGCAAGAGAATCAGGCAAAAAATCGCGCCTAAGCTATAGCTGGTAATTGTGGCGATGGATTCTCGAATGCCCTGCTTGAAACCGAGGCGGCTCAAAATCAGACCCGACAAAACTCGCTTAAAGATTAGAGCAAAAACGATCGCGAGCAAAACCGCGAGGATAAACTGAGCGATCGCGTTGAGCGTCAGTTCGGCATTCCCCACGCGAAAGAAAGGCGTGTTGATCGTCCTTTGGAGAAGATCCAATAAACTAGCCATCTAAATTCCAGCCAGTCAGAGCAGCAATCACGCTGGAGGCCACTGTCAACTCGATGTTGGCCCCTAAATGCACCTGCGCGAACATTTTAATAGCGGAGGGCGGAGGCGATCGCCCACATCACTGACGAACTCGCCGATAGACAATCAGATCGTGGCCCGATCCCGTCACTTGGCCACGATGGGGAAGCGTCGCTGCGATTGATAAAAAGTTCATCCAGCTGTACTGTCAAGCGATCGCACTCTTCCAGCCTAGAGATCGGCTGGAGAAATGGGCTCGTTCGGCGGTCACACCGCCCCCGTACTCATGCTTTTTTCTGGGTTGCCCACCTCAGGTAGGGTGAAAATCTCGATGCCCTGCTCTCGTCCTCGAATCGGGACCGAGCCCAAGGCGGTCAGGGCGGGTTGCGATCGCAGTTGACGAGCCGTCGAGCCACTCATCAGCAGTGGCGTTGACCAGTCTTTAGTGAGGGACTCTAACCGCGAAGCGACATTCACCGTATCGCCAATGACGGTGAATTCTAGGCGGCCAGTGGCCCCCAAGCAGCCCGCCACAATCGGGCCAGAATGTAAGCCAATGCCGATGGGTAAAGGGCATTGAGTTTTGCCTTGACGGAGGATCTGTTGAGCTGCTTGGAGGGCTTGCTCAGCATGATTGCTGAGCTGCCTCGGGGCCCCAAACACCGCCAACATGCCGTCGCCCATAAACTTATCGACCCAGCCACCATGCTGCTCTACAATTTCGGCCAAAAAGCTCTGGATATGATTCAAAGAATCGAGCACCTCCAGAGGGTTCATACTTTCTGAATAGCGGGTGAAACCGCGCAGGTCGGTCACCAATATGGTGACTTCACATTCCTGGGCGTCTTCCAGCAATCGGTCAGGGCTTTCGAAGGCGGTCTCGACAACGCTCTCCGGCAAAAACTGCCGCATCAGCAGGCGGCCCGCTTCGTTTTTACCCTGACGGCGCACAATACTCGCCGTAAGCATCCCTAAAAAGCCGGTGCCCAGAATGGTAAATAGGGCAAATAAGCTAACCGCAAAGTCGAGCTGAAATAAAACCGCCGCGTAAACAAAATTACCTAGCGCTAAGCTCGTGCTGATAATCGACGATCGCGACTTCACCCGAATCCCACCTGACACGGCTAAGAAACAACAAAAGGCCGCAATGTTGGTAATGATTTCGGGCTTAGTGGGCGCGAGTACTTTCCAAATATTTGTGGTGAATAGGGCAACTAAAATACCATCAAATACCGGAATAATCACTTGTAAGGTGAGCAGATTTTGCCAAGCATTAGGCCGTCGCAGCACAATCAAAAAACTAGCCGATATGCAGCAGACAATGAAAGAAAAAATTGCGATGGTCGGCGACACGGAATCGACATTAATTAGGGTTTTAGGAAAGAAAAACACCAAAACGTCAAGGATGCTGGCAATCCCCAACATGCCAAATCGGGCGTACGCTATTTTGCGCTCATTACTGAGGGATGCTTCGGCAATGGCCTGCCTAAAAGCCCGCTCCATTTCTAATCCTGGTGAAGCCGCAGGCGGATACATCGGCGAGGCAGTTTTCGAAGCGGTCATAGTTGATCAATCTCACAACAGAAATTTCTCGTGAAGCGAGACACGAGTCATGGAGTTTATATCGACGCCCCTGTATTCCCTCATTCGATTTTAGGCGTTCTCTCTGGGCGTTAGTTGGCCAAGCAATCGCATTTCCCCGCAAAACCCGATTAATCCTGATTTACGGGGGGGCAACGACAGATGTGGTCATCCACCCATTTACCTTTCCCGATATAACCCTTTTGATCCGTAGGACTTGGCAGGCGAATGGGGATGAAGACAGCCAGTACCGCCTTTGACACCAGCGAACCAGGACTCAATAACGACCTGGCGATACCTTGAGCACTTTAGCTGGCAGGTCAGTAGAGCGCCGTCATGCAACGATCTAACGCGATCGCGGCTGCATGCAACCCGAATGCCTGATCGAACCATTGATAAAACCCTGGCAACAGCAGATCTAAAACGAATCTCCACCTGCTAGAGATTTTTGGATATAAGTTCTACACTCCTAACCAGTGCTTGAGATAAGCCTCATTTCGATTGAGAGCTGGCGTTTTGACATTTGGGCAAACCTCACCGCCTACGGCACCTCTCCTTATCAAAGAGAGGTTTAAGAAGGTTCCGGTGCCTCTTTCCAATAAGGGTTAGGTGAGGTTGGCTCAGCAGGCCAACACTAAGGTTTCCCAAGTCAACGTAATTTAGCTGGCCGCACTCTGCGGTTGAGAATCTCAAGCTCAGCGGTGAAAACCCTGGAGATTGCCGCCTTGAATCCAGTGTTATGAGTTATGCCCTAGAGCCACAGGTGTTCTCTTTGAGAAAACGTATGAAGTATGGAAATCTCTTGGGCGTCGCGCTCGGCGTCGCTCTAGGTTTGGGTGGACAGGAAAGGTTGGCGGCGGCGGTAGAGGTTGATGCGGCTGAACTCGATGCGGCCAGCTCATCAATGACGGCTTTAGACACCGAGGTCGCGGAAGATATTGAGGTAGCGGCGGTCGTTATACCCACCTCTGAGGCGATCGCCCCACCCAGCGAACCAGTCTCCGATCGCTCTGCCGATGAGGCCAACCTGGCCGATCTCACCCTAGAACCGGAAGCTTTCGTACCGGCTGTGATGGAGCAGCCAGCCGCGTTGCCTGAAGCGGAGAGGGGCGAAGCGATCGCCAACGTCACTACTGTCGAGGAACTCTCTGACGTCTCTTCTGATCACTGGGCCTATCGGGCTGTGCAAAGTTTGGTTGAAGATTATGCCTGTCTGGAGGGCTATCCTGATCAGACCTTTGGGAGCGATCGCGCCCTCACCCGCTACGAATTTGCCGCCGGTTTACAAAAATGCCTGTCGGTTTTAACAGCGGAGGCCTATGAACTCTCATGTGCCGAAAATCCGTTTGGGATCACTGCTATCAACTGTGTGCCGATACAGCGACTACAGGCCGAGTTTCGAGAAGAACTTGATTTACTTACAAATCGAGTTGACATCCTTGAAGCAGAAACCGCTGAGCTGCGGGCCAATGCTTTTTCCACCACAACGCGGCTGCGGGGTGAGGTCGTATTTTCCCTGGAGCAGCTAATTGGCGGCGACCAAGCGAACGGTAGCGGTGATGATTTGCCTGGGCAAACGGTCTTTGGTAGCCGCGCCCGGTTAAATTTCAACACCAGCTTTACGGGCAACGACCTACTCAAGGTGCGGCTCGACGCGCTTGACCCCAATCGCTTCAACGCGCCGGTGACGGGCACCAACATGACTCGCTTGGCGTTCGATCGTACCAACAATAACGATTTCGACATTGGCAAATTTTTCTATCGCTTTCCCGTCGGCGATCGCCTCACCTTGCACATTGATGCGACGCGAGGCGCTTACCAGGCCAATGTTTCCAGCACGTTTAACCCCGGTTTAGCGAGCCCGATTTCGGGGGTGGTGTCGCGGTTTGGGCGTTTTAATCCCATCTACTACCAGGGGGCGTTGGGCACAGGTATCACGGGCGTTTACGACATTGCTCCAAATCTCGCTTTCTCAGCGGGCTATTTGTCCCGAGGATCGGGGTCTAATGATCCTGATGTGGGCCTGTTTGGCAGCGGCTATACGGCACTGGCCCAGCTCGACTATCGCCCCACAGAGACTTGGCGGCTGGGCCTCGTGTATGCCCGCTCTTACTATCCGGCAGGGAATGTCGCGGTGTCGGCGGGAACGGGCAGTCGGCTGTCGAACGCGCCTTTTGGCGGCAATGTGGCTACCTCGGCCAATCACTTTGGGATGCAATCTACTGTGAAACTGGGTCGGGCGAACCTGTCGGGCTGGGCTGGCTTGAGTTTGGCTACGGCAGAATCTGACCGAGGGTTGGTAGATGAGGGTGACGATGCCACGCTGCTGAATTGGGCGGTGACGCTGGGCCTGCCGAACTTAGGTGGTCAGGGGAACTTAGGCGGTTTGGTGTTGGGCAATCCGCCGCGCGTGTTGAGCAATGATGGCGGTGCCGACGAAGATGACTCAACCTGGCACATTGAGGCGTTTTACCGCTATCGGGTCAACCCAAACATCTCGCTAATTCCCGGCTTTTTTGTGCTGATCAATCCCGAAAACAACAGCGCCAATGACACCATTTGGGTCGGCAGTTTCCGTACCGTCTTTGAGTTTTAGGAGGCCGATGGTTTCTCGCCAGGCGATCGCCAAGACGGCATCGACAACTCGATCAAATGCTCCAGACGGGCGATCGCGTTGCCGTTCAGTGCTATTGACGTTAGTGATGCTGGCGCTGCTGCTAGGGCTCTGGCAGTGGGGGGCACAGCGCTATACCCCCGTCATTTTGCCGACTCCGGGGGCAGTTTTGGTCGCGGTGCGATCGCTCTTGGGTGAAGTGCGATTATGGGCAGCGATCGCGGCGACGACGTTCCATGTGGTGACAGGCTTTGGTTTGGCGCTAGCGATCGGGGGTCTGTTAGGGCTCATCGCTGGGCGGCAACCCTGGGTACAACCGGCCCTCGCGCCCATTTCTGTCGCGCTGTTGGGCACCCCGCCCATCGCCTGGCTCGTGCTGACGATGGTGTGGTTTGGCCTGGGTCACGCCAACTCGATTTTTACCGTCGCGGTCACCGCCGGGCCGCTAGTGTTTGCCGGGGTAGCCGATGCCGTGCGGGGGCTCGACCCGGATTTGGTTGCCGTCGCCCAGGTCTACCGCCTAGAGGGGAACGCCCGCTTGCAGTCCCTCGACTGGCCCCAGGTGATATCACGCCTGCTGCCGGTACTCGTCACGGGATTGGGGTTGGCCTGGCGGGTCGCCATCATGGCGGAGGTACTCGCCACCCCCACCGGTATTGGTGCGGAGCTGAACACCGCCCGCGCCAACCTGGACACCGCCGAAGTCATGGCCTGGATTGGGGTAGCGATCGCTCTGGTGCTCACCTCCGATACGCTGCTGCGCACTCTGCAGCGGCGACTGTTGCCCTGGCAGGCAGCGACGTCTAGCGGTGGAGGCGGGTAAACCACGATGGCGCCACTGCTGCACCAGATTTCTCACCACTATGGGGCGCGACTAGTTTTAGAGGAAATTTCCCTAACGGCGGCTCCTGGCGAACTTGTCGCGCTCATGGGGCCGTCAGGCTGCGGCAAAACCACCCTGCTCAATCTACTGGCAGGCTTGCTGTCGCCCACGGCAGGCACCGTTGAACAACGGGCCACCCCCATCGCCTACGTCTTTCAAGAACCGCGCCTGTTTCCTTGGTACACCGTGCTGCAGAACATCGCTCTGGGGTTAAAAGCTCAGGGCATGGCACAGCGATCGCGCTTGCAGCGAGCCCGCAGTCTGGCCGAGTCCGTCGGGTTAGGAGCGGCGGGACATCTCTATCCACCTCAACTCAGCGGTGGGATGAAACAGCGGGTGAATTTAGCCCGCGCTTTTGCCATTCAGCCCCAACTGCTCTTGCTCGATGAACCCTTCAGTTCGGTGGATATGGGCACCCGCCAGCAGTTGCAGCAGCTCGTGATGACTTGGGTGCAGCAGCACCAGACCACGGCGATTTTGGTGACTCATGATCTGGCGGAAGCGGTAGTGATGGGCGATCGCCTCCTGGTGCTGTCGCCCTGTCCCGCCCGCATCGTCTCCTGCTGGCACAGCGATCGCCCACCCCACCAGCGCGACCCCGCCTACGTTTACCGCACCCTATCCGACCTGCAAACCCGACCCGAAATCGCTGCCAGCTTTAACCTCAATCCCCCTCTAGAAACTTCTCGGAGCCTCACCCCATGACTTTTCACCGTCGTCAGTTTTTGCAATTTATGGCTGCCAGCTTCGGCCTCTCCCTGGCTGCGAGCTGCGGTCAGACCACCCCCACCGTGGGCAGCACCCTGCCATCGCTCGGCATTGGCGGCTCGCCAATTTTGCTCACCATTCCCCTGGCGTATCTGATGGAAATGAGCAGCCTGCCCGAGGCGATCGCGGACATCGAATTTTTCACCGTCCGCAACCACGAGCAGATGAAGGCGTTGCTCACTTCCGAACAGGGACAGATTACCGCCAATCCCACTCTGCTAGCAGCGGGACTCTACCAGCAAGAGGTGCCGCTGAAGCTGCTGAACGTGATGATTTGGGGCAATATCTATGTACTTTCCAGTGAGGGGGCGATCGCGAGTTGGTCAGATCTGCGCGGCAAGACGGTGCTGATCCCTTTCAAAGGCGGCATGCCGGAAATGATTTTCCGCTTCCTCGCCACCCAGTCCGGCCTGCAGCCCGATCAAGACGTCATCATCCAGTCCACTCAAGATTTCCAGAGCACGGCGCAGCTGCTGCTAACTGGGGAAGCCGACGCGGGCGTATTTTCTGAACCCCACGCCAGCAACGTGGTGGCCAAGGCCCAAGAGCAGGGCGCCCCCCTCGCCTACAGTCTAGATTTCAAGGCTGCCTGGGGCGAGGCCACCGGACAAGCGGCTCGCTTTCCCCAAGCTGGAGTATCTGTGCTCAACAGTCTGGTCAACGACCATCCCGACGTGGTAGAGCTGATTCAAACGGAACTCCGCAACTCCCTCGACTGGATTCAACAAAACCCCACCGCCGCCGCCGAACTCGGTGCCCAATACATGGACACCCCCGCCCCCATCATCGAGCAGTCCCTAAAAACCAATTTGTTTGAACACCTCACCGCCGCTGAAGCACAGCCAGAACTGGAGGTGTTTTACCAATCTCTCCAGCAAGTAAATCCCCAATTGTTGAAGGGCCAACTGCCCGATGCCGAGTTTTATGCAAGTTGAGAGGAATGCAGACATAGGAGCCAAACTTCAAGGCGATGCAAGCGGTGTCTGATTATTCAGATACGTGTTCCGCAGGGAGATTAAGATTAAAACAACAGTTATCGGGCAAGCCTATGGTTGCTACCGCTAGTGTTACCGTTCCCCAACCCATCGGCGAAAAGCGTGTGGCTTTTCACCACCTTAACTGGCGGGCCTACCAGCAAATTCTGCAGGCCCTGGGTGAATCCCGCTCGGCCCGCCTGACCTACGACCGGGGAATTTTAGAAATCACCATGCCCCTAGAAGATCATGAATTCGCCGCTGAGTTAATGGGTCGGTTCATCTACTTTCTGGTGTCGGAGCTAGGTCAACGCATCAAATCCATGCGCTCTACCACCATCGAACGGGAAGATCTGAGCCGCAGTCCGGAACCAGACAATGCGTTTTATATCAAAAATCAGCCTCGGGTGGCCGGACGCACGGTCAATTTTCAGGAAGATCCCCCGCCGGACTTGGTGGTAGAGGTGGATATCACCCACACCGACATCGACAAACTGAGCCTTTACGCGGCCCTGGGGGTCCCCGAATTCTGGCGTTTCAACGGCAAAGAATGGCGGATTTACCAGCTTCAGGATGGCGGCTATGAGGAACAGGCGGTCAGCCCAACCTTTCCCTTTGTGCCCAAAGCTAAACTCTATGAGTTTCTGACTTTGGCCCGGCAGGATGAAATTGAGGCAGAACAAATCCTTCGAGCCTGGGTCAAACAGCAGAAGCAGGACACCTGATAAAATCAGGCCGACGTTCTCTACTATGCAGCGGGAGCAACAACTTCTAACAAGAACGTAACTGCAATAGGGGTGGTTGGCACTGCCATCCTACAGCTTCGCAACTCAAAACTGTCTTGTATTTTTTAGCATCATGCTCATCCTAGAGCTATATGAGAACCCACATTTTTGGTAGAAGTCTGCGGCTGAACTATCTCGCATAGTTAGGAGATAAATCATGCTGATGTCTTTATCGGCAAGAGCGCGATAAAGGACGTCAACAATTTTCGTGCCAATCCCACTTCTCTGCTTGTTGGACTGCACACACATTTCTTTCAAGTAAAAGTGCTGGCCCGTATACGACACTTCTGAAAAGCCGAGAGCAAAACCAGAAACTTTATTTTCTTCAATCGCGACGATGCCGTGGAAACCTGGAGTGGCGTAGCAATCTTCTAATCTTTTTGAGGCTGTTTCAAAGCTCCAGCTTTCATTCCAAGGCGAATCATTGAAGACTTCAACATATAAATTGGAGCAGCCTTTTAGGTGAGAAGAATCGATGGGTGCAAACTTCATAACGGTTTATGACTGCTTTGCTTTCTGGAATCGCTCTAGAATGCTGTTGAGGAATGTTTTGCCATCGACCAAAGCGGTGTGCTCAGAAGCTGCAACCGCTGAATCAATCTTGGCCCGGACGTCCTCAACCCACTCGGCCTCAGAGTGATGGTGAAAGACCAGCCCCGAAGAACCATCGTACTCCTCAAGCAATCGCCGGGCAATTGCCAAAACTTCTTCCGCAGAGCGATATTTGCCAGCTTGTAGCCTGGTTTGGATGAAGTGTTCCTGATCGGGAGTTAGGCTGATACTCACAAAAGCTCTCCTCACGATGTCTAACAGTGTAGTTGAACCGCACGAGAGCTAACTCAAACAAAATTCCGCAACTCCCTCGATTGGATGCAGCAGAACCCCACTGCCGCCGAACTTGGTGTGCAATACATGGACACCCCCGCCCCCATCATCGAACAGTCCCTGCAGACCAACCTATTTGAACATGTCACCGCCGCCGCTGCTCAACCGGAGCTAGAGGTGTTTTCCCAATCCCTCCAGCAAGTCAATCCCCAGCTCTTGAAAGGAGCGCTTCCTAATGCCGATTTTTATGCCGGGTAGAAGCAATATCGATAGCGGTCTCTTAAGATAGCCTTCTCGTAACAGTTGGTTGGAGCCGCTGAACAATTCTTTTCGATGTCTCAAAATCTTTAGGCAGTCAGCTCCAAGCAAGTTGCGACATGGTCGATAGCCTCTAATCACTAGTGTTGGTTTGTTTTTTAACGGGACTTGATCTCCTACCCCAAGGCTTGAGCACTGAGATACCGATGATGACAACAAGAAAGAGAACCTGAACTAAAGTGCCGACTAAAACTCCTTTGGCATTAAACAAGTAGACAGGATTAGTGAACGCTTACAATCCTTCTTGCGCAGAAATTTCTTCTACTCCATTTCCCCAAGGAAATAGCCAAAAAGTGCCAAATACGACTAGTACAGTCGTCAAAAACCATTTTGAGATAACCCAGTAAAACTTAGTGAATCCGTAGTTAGTTGTCCAGCAAAGTAGCGTTGCCGTCAGCACTGAACCAATTGCAGCGGGAATCACAATGTAATCATCCAGCAGGGTAATCGCCGAGTTAAGCGCATAAAAGTCCCCCAGAATTGGGGGATTTAGGGGGCGAGATAACTGGCAACTCAAATAGATCCATACTTCGATTCAGCAATGCCTATTTTTCTACGTAGAAAGTGACCTGCTCCCTAGCTGCTTAGCGGTGAGTGGCGCGGGTGAACCGTTGGGTCTGTTGCATCAACACAATTGGGGGCGCGAGCAGCGTTCAGGTAAAAAAGCTCGGCGCAAGCAGTTGCCGATTGAGCAGAAAGAGAGCTATCGCTGGCTGACGACCCTGACCGCCGCCGAGCGAGCGATGCCAGCATCGGTACCGTTAGTCCATGTTGGCGACCGCGAAGCGGATATCTTTGAGCTGTTCGCGCAGCCGCGAGCGCCCCAGAGCCAATTGTTGCTCCGCGCTGAGCACAACCGCAAAGTCAAGCACAACGGGGCTATCTGCTGCCCACTATCAAGCAGGCCCCGGTGGTCGGACAAACCACGTTGAGCTTGGAGCGCAATCCAGAGCGACCCGCCCGCGATGCCGAGCTCAGTTTGAAGGCGATGAAAGTGACGCTAGAGGTGCCTTATCGCCAAGTCCCGCGAGTCTTGGAGCCGATTGACATCAATGTCATTCTGGTCGAAGAGACTGCGGCACCAGCAGGTCAATCTCCGGTTCGGTGGCGATTGCTGACGATCTTACCCATCGAGACCTTTGAGGATGTTTGGCGGTGCGTCGTCTGGTACAGCTATCGCTGGTTGATTGAGCGCTTCCACTTCACCTTGAAAAGCGGCTGTCGCTTTGAGGACTTGCAGTTGCAAAGCCGGGAGCGACTGATGAAGGCGCTGCCTCCAAATCCCGACCCGCCAAGGCTGACAAAGCCCAACCCATCAAATCACCAAAACCCCAACGCACCAAATCCGCCAAACCCCAAACTCAGTCCCGTCCTCAAGACCCACCCGCCAAACCGAAGCTACAAGATCTGCAGGCCAAATTCAATTCGCGATCGCGGCGGCGATGAACTGTGGTGGCGGTATCTGTTTGCGTCATGGGCGATCGGTCTGCTGCTACATGGTCAAAATCGACTGGGTGTTATGCCGATTCTCTGAAACAAGGCTACAGATCTGGCTCCCCTGCCCCTCGGCTCCCCTGCGTTTCCAAGATCGCATCGGGAGGGAGCAGGTCACTTTCTTGAGAGAAAAATTAGAGTAAGGCTGTAGCTTTAGTTG
>CALCCA010000180.1 GCA_937899725.1 uncultured Halomicronema sp. | reverse complement strand
GCCATGGCAACCTCAACGGCAAGGGAGACTTGACAGCTAAGACAATCGCTTTTTTAGGAGGCAGCGACAGCGGGGGATCTGCCATTTGCGATGAGTTCTAGAGATGGGTATAAGCGGCAGCTCAAGCTGGGGAGAGGGCCATTCCGGGGCTTAATTTGGTTGGCGTTCTGCCGTGATTGGCAAGATCGAGCGGGAGGGAACCCGCGATCGCGTGGGCGACTCAACCGATTCCCCTGCGGTGTCGCTTTGCACAGCGAGCAATTTAGTAAGACAAGCTGGGTGCCTGGTAAAGGGAGGACTGATCCGAAAGTTGCTTCAGGATGAAATCAGCCACGTCGGCCCGAGAAATCTGGAGCGTGATGGTGCGATCGGTGCTGGGGAAGCTGTAGCGATACTGCCCCGTCAGCGGTCCATCCGTCAGCGCCCCCGGACGCACAATAGTCCAATCCAAATTACTGTTGCGCACCAGAGCTTCCTGCCGTTCATGGTCGGCAAATACCTGGCGCAAAATGAAGCCAAACATGATGTACTTCCAGTAAAAGTCCAGGTTGCTCCAGCTATCGCCTGCGCCTAGGGTCGATAGGCAAATCAGTCGGCGCATTCCGACTTTTTCCATCGCTTGGATAATCTGTTGGGTGCCCTCTGAGCGAATGGTGCTCTTTAACTTTTTGCCAGCACCCAGCACGCAGACCACGGCGTCTTGCCCCCGGATAGCCTGTTCTACCGCCGAGGCATCCATTACATCCCCTTGGACGAAGCCGAGTTGAGGATGTTGGATATCGAGCTTGGTCAGATTGCGGGCAAAGGCGGTAACCGTGTGTCCTTGTTCTAAGGCTTGCTGAACGACCTGACGACCAACGGTGCCGGTGGCACCAAAGATTACGAGTTTCATGGATTGATTCCTCAATGAAGACATCCATAGCCTACGGAGACTGCCTTGGCGGCGCTTGCCATTTCTTGCGGGGGTGTCACTTTCTTGCGGTGACTTGTGAGACCGGGAGGTAACGCCTAAAATTGAGGGAAATTTCAACCTGTAGAGAAAAGCCCGAGATGTCCAGGTAAGGCCCTGCCAGGAGATCGCTATTAGCAACGTGACGATGCCCTGAACCGATGGATCTTGCTCAAGCCCAGCCAGCCGATTCATTCCCTGAAGACTCGCCTCCCAGCGAGTCAGCTCTAGTCCTGGGAACCGAGACAATTCAGATTGAACAGCTGCGATTTCCGCCAGGGGAAGGCGATTTCTGTGCTGAAGCGGCCCACACGCTATTTGTGAATCTCACGTCGCGTCCCCAGCCTTACCTCCAGAAGCAGGATGGGAAAACCCATACCGCGCTATATCGCCACGGCGATATGCTGATTACCCCTGCCAATACACCGCTATTTGTGCGGTGGGAGGGGGCTGAAAATTGCCTGCAGATTCAGCTGCCAACATCGTTTCTGAAGCGAGTTGCGGAGGAAACCCTGGGAAAGGACGGCGATCGCCTCACGTTAGTCCCGACGTTTCAAAGTCGAAATCAGCAGCTGGAAGCGATCGCTACGCTGCTAATGGCAGAAGTGCAGCAACGTCAACCCAACGGTGCGCTGTATCTAGACTCACTGGCCAATGTGCTGGCGATGCAGCTGCTGCGCAACTATGGGACGACCTCAGCTCAGTCGCCAACTTATGAAGGTGGGTTGCCGACTTATCAACTCAATCGGGTACTCGACTACATCGATGCTGGATTAGTTGGGGAAATCAAGCTGGCTGATCTGGCCGGATTGCTGGGTATGAGCCCGTTTCATTTCGGACGCATGTTCAAGCAGTCCACGGGAATTTCGCCCCATCAATATGTCATTCAACAGCGGCTAGAACGCGCTCAGCATCTGCTGAAAAATAGCGATCGCGCCATTATTGATATTGCTCTGGACTGTGGATTTACCAGTCACAGTCACCTCAGCAAGCAATTTCGCAAAGTAATCGGGATGACACCAAGAAACTTTAGAGGTCAGAAGACGTAAGTATGAGGTTCCAGGGCAATCGAGCGCGACTTGTGTCGCCGGCTTTGACGGTAGCGCTCGGTTGGGAATTTATCACTGGGGTAACGAAGCGGCAGGAACCGCGATCGCGGTTTTCTCAGGGATGGTGGTTTGAGGGCACGATCGGTGCCCGTTGGCCGCCTGGTTTCAAATAAATACAAAATCTGAGGCGCGATTGATGGCCGTCGCATCTTCAACCAACCGGGTGCTTTCTCAGAGATCACGGGGCGTTGAGTTTGCTGGATCAGGGCTTCCAGTACTGCGGGAGAGATATTCGAGACAGCTGATGCGCAGACAGGCCCCGAAGACATCGTTCAGAATATGCTGAGAATGGGCTGTGATCAGGTGATATCGTTTCTCAAATCCTCAAAACACATCGTATGAGAGTATTTTGCTGAGTTGAGTAATGATGAGTACCCCATATGGCTAAAACCATCCGACTTAAAGCGGGAGAAAGCGCCAGAATATTTCACCGTAGCCTGAGTAGCATACCGATGGATTTTCAGTTCCAGGCATTAGCCCTTGGTGGTGGTAAGCCTGATGGTGAGATCGAGATTCGCGGATCAGATTGGATCTTTCTCAAATCTCCGGTTCGGCAACCTTTGCAAGAACATAATGTCGTTCATGCGGGCTTTTGGGACACTTTTTTTACCGTGTCTGTGATTGCCCATGGTGAATTAGAAGTCATCACGCCAACACGTCAAATCGGTTCGACGCGTTGGATTGTGTGGTTGGTCATTTTAGTTATGGTGGTAGCTGTGATCGCTTTCTCGTTGACTCTATAAGCCATATTTACGCCATGCAGAGTGACGGATACTTTGATCAAAGCGTCGCTGCAACCTACGACGCCGATGTTGAGGCCGATCAGGCTGAAGCGGTTGACCCGATCGTCGATTGTTTAGCCGAACTGGCCGATGGCGGCAGAGTGCTCGAATTTGGCATTGGCACTGGTCGCATCGCTTTGCCCCTAGCGATGAAAGGCGTCGAAGTGCACGGCATTGATCACTCTCAGGCCATGCTGACTAAACTGGCGGCAAAACCGGGGGGCGATCGCCTGCCGGTCACTCAAGGGAATTTCGCCACGACGGTCTGCGAAGGATCATTTTCGCTGGTCTACCTGATTTTCAACACCGTCATGAACCTGACGACTCAGGAGGCCCAAGTCAGATGTTTTCAAAATGCCGCCTCACACCTCACGCCTGGGGGGCGATTTGTGATTGAAGTCATGGTGCCCGCCCTGCAGCGACTGCCCTGGGGCGAAACTCACCAGGTCTTTGCATGCCGCGATGATCATTGGGGCATCGATACCTATGATGTGGTCTCTCAAACGGTTCAGTCACACCACATGAGAGTCCGAAATCAAGTGGTGGAGCGATCTTCCATCCCTTTTCGCTATGTGTGGCCGTCAGAACTCGATCTCATGGCGAGAATCGCCGATCTAAAGCTGACAGCACGTTGGGGCGGGTGGCAGCAAGAGCCCTTTACTAACATCAGTCGCTATCACGTCTCCGTTTGGGAAAAACCAACTGCAGACAACTAGGGCGATCGCTCCTGACTCAAGACCACAGCCCAGCCTGAAGTTTAGTCCTTAGTTTCCGAGTCCGCTCACCGCTGCCATTCACTTGGCGTAAAAGGGGCGGTAAAACCGGTTCACCTCACCCCGCATGTGTCGCGGTCAGACGCTCAAAAAATCTCGACAATGCTGTGGAAATCAGAGTTTAAGAGGAAACAAACTTGTCGTCTTTTGTTAGAGAATCGGTATCAACCAACAGGTTGGAGCAGCCAAACATGAAGATTGGATTTTGGGGCAGCGGTAATATGGCCCGCGTGCTGGGTGGAGCCTGGGCAGTCGCGGGGCATACCATTATGTTTGGTTCGCGCGATGCCGAGAAAGCACGGGCGATCGCGGCAGAAATTGGCCTGGGCGCAACTGGCGGTACGAATGACGAGGTCGCCGCATCCTGTGAGGTTATCGTCAGTAGTGTTCGGGCAGTGCCTTCGAGCTTTTTGACATCAACGGCGGCGATCGCAGGCAAGATCATCCTCGATCTCAACAATCGAGATTTTCCCCGTGAGTACCAGCCAGAAGACTTTCTCAATGCCCTGGCGGTGGCAACTCAGCAGGATGTGCCCGCTGCTAAGGTCGTCAAAGCATTGAACAATCAGGCGATGGAAGTGTTTAACGCCAATGCCGCCACGCTGCAGGCGGCAGGTATACAGGGGTTCATCGCTGGCGATGATGCCGAAGCCAAGCAAATCACGACTGCCCTACTCCAGGATATTGGGCTCAAAGCCATCGACTTTGGTGGACTCTCGAATGCTTGGTTGCTAGAGGTGCAGGCCGATATTTTGAGAACTTACATGTTTGCCACGGGCAATGCTCTAGTCACCCCAGGATTGATTGCAGCGCCCAAAGCTGAAGCGAGGTTTGGCGATCGCTGTCAAGGCACTTATTAACGGCTCTCCCCCCACGAACGGCTCAACACGACGTTCCGAAGTATGCTAACTGTGGAACTGCAGCAGTGGGCGCTCTGAAAGCTCGAAGAGTTTCACAGAGCGAGATCGAAGCTGGCAACAGGCAAAGTTCTCATTAACAGGAAACGGTGATGGCCTCTAAATTTACGGACGAGATCAATCTGGCAGAGCAGGCCGAAAATTTGGGACGAGTAGCGTTGAAAGCCGGTTTGATTCCGAGCTTTGTTGTCCGTCATTTTCCGGATAGCTGGGAGTTCTATATTCCTGACGAAAAAGCGGAGCAGCTTACCCCTGAAGAAGCCTATCTTCATCTCAAAAAAATGGTGGATGAAAATGAGAATAGTTAGATTTGAAATCAATTATGGGCAACTGGTTTCAAGCTCGTCTTCCCAGTCGCGTCTGCGTGAGCCTTGCTCAAGGGAAATCCTACACGAGGGATCAGGAAAAACTCTCGATCTATCCTTGATTCCCCTTGGCGCAAATTACTTGGCCGACAGGGCCGCGTAGCTGGTCATGAGCCCTCGATAAAGTGGAATGTGATTAGCCAGGAGAGTCCCTAAGCCTGCGATATCATAGCGCCAATCTCGATACAGTTCACAGACAACGGCAAACCAGTTCACTAGCTGTACGCCAGCGTTGTTCATCCGGAGCCAGGCTGTCGATCGCACCGACTCATCGAAGGTACCCGAGGCATCCGTCACCACAAAAACTTCGTATCCGGCTTCAATCGCAGACAGGGCGACAAAAGCAACACAGACGTCGGTGACCACGCCAGCAATCATCAACTGTTGTTTGCCAGTGTCTTGAACGGCTTTGACAAAGTCCGCATTATCCCAGGCATTTATCTGTCCCGGTCGAGCGATGTAAGGTGCTTTCGGAAACATTTCCTTGAGCTCTGGGACAATTGGGCCATTGGGGCCTGATTCAAAACTGGTGGTCAAAATTGTGGGCAACTCAAAGAATTTAGCCACGTTGGCAAGCGCCAAAATATTGTTTTTAAATTCATTGGGTGAGTAATCCTGAACGAGGGAAACGAGCCCAGCCTGATGGTCAATCAGCAGAACCGCCGCATCGTCTTTATTTAAGCGACGATATCGGTTGGTCATAGGAATTTTCTCTCCTGGTAGCGATTGCAGACAACCATTGCTGTCTGTAGAAATCATCATGCATTGAGACTCTTGAAAAGACAATATGGTATTTTGCCAACAAATTGTCTCCTTTATTTCTACAGTCTTCTGCCAAGTAATGTCCAGAAAGATGCTGGGTTACTTGCCTGGCTGACGGGGCCACAGGGTTTGCGGCGTGTCTATAGCAAAGGTGTTTCTCAACCCTCCGGGCCTTTTTGGTCAGGGTGGCTGTGGTGCCCACAGTCGAAAATGTCGAGCACTTTGAGGGGTCGCTAAGGCGAGGTGGCGGCAAAGCATGATGCGGGGGCGATCGCCTCAGGCAGAACGAAAATTGGTGTTTGCCGTTACGAGTCTCCATTGCCGGAGATTAAAGTTGGCCAGATGGGCTGCTGACCATGCCTCCCTAATATCAAAAAAAGCTCGATCAACCATTTGACCTGATCGGTTTACTCGGAGACTATACCTGTGGGGAAGTCGTTTTGGTCTGCCGTCTGAATTCAAAAAGTCAGTATATATACTGGGGATACTGAAATCCCACACGCTACTTGATGGGGTTTTGAGTTTTTATACGTTTGCGAAGTTTCCGATAAGAAGGGTGCTTACGGATGTTCATGCGGGATATACGGACGGTAGTGTTGTGTTCGGCTATACACGTTGAATTGGTTTGAGTCCGCCTTCCTCTGGTCAAGGTGTCAAACCCCAGGCAACATTTACAGAGTATTGAAATGCGTATTTTCTTTGTTTTGATGAGCGCGATCGCGCTTTCTCCCACCCTGGTGATGGCGAATTCGCCCAGCGCATCAGCGGGACAGTTAGGGGGCTCAGCGACGTCATCGGCATCGGTGACCGAGCCCTTATTCGAGTCTTTTATGATTGACTTTGATGATTTCGCAGCGGGCACCTACATTGTGGGCGATGAATGGGCTCAGTACGGGGTCAACATCAGCGTTGACTCCAACCGGAACCTGAAGGGCGATAAGCAGGCATCGCTCCCCCTGCGCTTGTTTGACAGTAACTGCAGCACGCAAGGCTCTAATCAGTGTTCTGGCGGTGACGATGATTTGGCTACGGGTGATGCCTTTGGTACTGAAGCGCAGGGCAATGTGCTCATCATTCAAGAAGATAACAGTAAGCGGAAGGATCGCAGTAATCTGGGCAATCCGGATGATGATGCTCGTGGTGGCACGATTACCTTTCACTTTGAGCAGGCGATCAAAGATTTGAAATTGGGATTTTTGGACTTCGACGATCGCGATCGGGGTGAAGGTTTTATTCGGTTCTACACGGGCATTGACGATACCGATGCGGCAATGACGTTCAATCTGAGCAGTGTTGAAGCGCTGGTGAATCCAGACTTCACCGGCGACAATTCGCTGCGCATTTTTGCCAGCCTCGACATGGCCATTCAGCGGCTGGAAGTGGAATATCCTGGCAGTGGGGCGATTACCCACCTGGAATATTCTCAAGTTGCGCCGGGGGGGAGCCGCAATTGGGCTAACTCTCCCGACGCTCACCTGTTTTAAAGCGAGTCAGCCCTGGCCATCGCAAAAAAGGGTCAGGCGCGATCGCGCCTGACCCTTTTTTCAGTCATATTCAACCCCAAGACCTGGATGATTGGGTAAGGGCTGAACCTTTAGCAATCCTTTCTCTAAGCAAACACCGGACGCCCTTCAAAGCGTCCGAATTGCTCATAGTGATCGAATCCGCTACTAAAGCTGCCAGCAGTGACACCGGTGGCCACGTCGGCATTCAAGCTCAAATAGCTGGCCTCGTTGTACAGACTGCTGGGAGCCCGTCCCTCACTCTGCCCAGCCGTGACAAAGTGCTCAAACCCGTTGGGCAACTGTCCGCTCGCCACCGCAGCAGCGACATCCGGATTGTTCGCTAAGTAGAAACTTTCGTCATATAGAGACAACGGTAAGCGGCTCTCCTCAGCGCCAGACTCGACAAAGTGCTCAAAGCCGCTACCAATGAGACCGCTATCGACTGCGGCGCTGATATCCGGATTATTCGTCAGGTAATCTTCCTGACTGAACACACTACTCGGGTCACGGTTCTCTAAATGACCGACGTTGAGGAAATGGGTCAACCCACTCGACAAACTACCCTCATTAACCGCTGCCGCGACGTCAGCATTCATCTCCAGATAAAAAGCCTCATCGTAGAGAATGCTGGGGGCGCGACCTTCTGAGATGCCGGCGCTCACAAAGTGAGCGTAGCCAGAGCTCAGTTGTCCACTACTAACCGCTGCAAGCACATCAGGGTTCTGGTCTAAATAGAAGCTCTCGTCAAAGAGTTGCGCCAGTGCCAAGCCTCCCACTTCATCCACGGGGGCAACGGCGCTGATGCCTTCAAAACGCAGGAACTCCTCATAGTCAAACAGCCCTAACGTCGTGGATGTGCCTGGGTCTCCACCATCTCCGCTGACGTTCAAGGTCACAGTAGCGGTGTCTGTCAATAACCCATCACTCAGGACATAGCTAAAGGTATCCGTGCCGGTGAATCCCTCGTTCGGAACGTAGACAAAGCTACCGTCCTGAGTGAGTTCCAGAATGCCATTCTCTACGGTATCCGTATCACTCAAGCCCACGACCAGGGCATCCTCATTCGGGTCACTGTCGTTGCTCAGCACATTGCCGCTAATGTTGCTCCCTTGAACACCGTCAAAGGTATCGTCAACGGCCACTGGCGCATCATTTAACGCGCCCACAATCACGGTAACGGCAGCAGTTGCTTCCTCCAGACCGTCGCTGACGGTGTAGGTGAAAGTGTCTTCGCCGCTGAAGCCTGCGGTGGGTGTGTAGGTGACAGTGCCATCTTCGTTGATGACAGCCTCACCATTAAAGGCAGTGCCCACGGCTGTCACAGTCAATTCGTCGGCATCAGCATCGGTGTCATTGGCCAGCACCTCGATCGTGACCGGCGCGTCTTCGTCAGTGGTCGCGGTATCCTCAACGGCCACCGGCGCTTCGTTGATGTTGTTGACGGTGACGGCTACCGAGGCCGTCACTTCCTCCGTACCATCGCTGATGGTGTAGGTGAAAGAGTCTTCACCACTAAATCCCGCCGTGGGCGTATAGGTGACGGTGCCGTCATCGTTAATCGCCGCCGTCCCGCTGGTTGGAGTTCCTACCGCTGTCACAGTCAATTCGTCGGCATCAGCATCGGTGTCATTAGCCAGCACTTCGATAGTGACTGGCGCATCTTCCTCGGTAGTGGCCGTATCTTCGGTGGCTACTGGCGCTTCGTTGACGTTGTTAACAGTCACGGCCACCGACGCAGTGACTTCTTCCGAGCCATCACTGATGGTGTAAGTGAAAGAGTCTTCGCCGCTGAAGCCAGCCGTGGGTGTGTAAGTGACAGTGCCATCTTCATTGATGACGACTTCGCCATTGGTGGCAGTGCCCACGGCTGTGACACTAAGTTCGTCCGCATCGGCATCAGTATCGTTGGCCAGCACAGTAATCGTGACTGGCAGACCTTCATCCGTTGTGGCTGTGTCTTCAACTGCTACTGGCGCTTCGTTGACGTTGTTGACAGTCACGGCCACTGTTCCAGTGGTTT
>CALCCA010000179.1 GCA_937899725.1 uncultured Halomicronema sp. | reverse complement strand
CTCGATGGCACCAACGGCTTTGTCATCAACGGTATTGATGAGGATGACAACTCCGGTTTTTCAGTGAGCAGTGCGGGAGATATCAACGGCGATGGCCTCGATGACCTGATTATCGGCGCTTACCCTGCCGACTCTAATGGCAATAAGGGTGCGGGCGAGAGCTACGTGGTCTTTGGTCGCGCCGAGGGCTTTGAGGCAGCGTTCGAACTGTCTGAGCTCGATGGCACGAACGGCTTTGTCATCAACGGCATTGATGAGCGTGACCGCTCTGGTCGTTCGGTCAGCGGCGCGGGGGATGTCAACGGTGATGGCATTGATGACCTGATTATTGGCGCACCCAGTGCCGGCCCCAATGGCAACAAGGACGCCGGTGAGAGTTATGTCGTCTTTGGCCGCCCGGCCAACCAGGCTCCTCGCCTCAGCCTTGACACCACTGCCTTCACCGTGGCGGAAAACACATCCTTGGTCACTGACCTCAATGCAACTGATGACGCTGATAGCGAAGGCAACGGCCTCACCTATCAGCTCAGCGGCGGCGACGACGAGGCACTCTTTACCCTCGATGCCGATACGGGCGTCCTCGCCTTCCTCACTCCCCCGGACTTTGAGAATCCGCTCGACGTGGGCGCTGACAACACCTACGAAGTGGCAGTCACCGTTACCGACAGCGGCGGCCTCATCGATACTCAGTCGCTGACGATCACCGTCACCGATGTGGATGAGTTCATTGACCTCGACGGTACCCGCCGCCGCGATACCCTCACCGGCACCGAGGCCGATGAACGCATCACTGGCTTTCAGGGGGCTGACCGGCTCACCGGCGGCGGCGGTCGCGACCAGTTTATCTACACCAGCCCGGTCGATGGCGGCGACACCATCACCGACTTCACCGTGGGCGAAGACCAAATCGTCTTCACCGGGCTATTAGAACGGCTGGGCTATGCGGGCAGCAATGCGATTGAGGACGGCCTGGTGCAGTTCCGCTCGCGGGGCAGCAGCACGGTGGTGGCGATCGACCCCGATGGCTTTGAGGGAGCCGCTCAGGCTCGCAACTTTTTGACCGTTGAGGGCGTCGCCCCCACCGCGCTGAATCAGGCCGACAACTTCATCTTCTAGGCCTGCGGGACTGACGCATATCCCCCCCTGCAGTTGCCAAGTCCGGGGGAGACGTGGCCTTCGGTTTTGGCCCCTACATCCCCAAATCTGGGGAAATCGCAGGCCACGGCGTCAGTCCTGATCGGGCTCAACGGACAGTCTTCAGGGCGCATCTGGCGGCGACTAACGTAGCCGTCACGACTTCTTTCACTGATGTACAACGAACAACCCATAGGAAACTCATGAAACTCAATCTCAAATCCTCTCTGATTGCGACCGGTCTCGCGCTGGGCACCACGCTGGTGATGGCGGCCTCGGCCAGTGCCGCCAGTCTCTTCTCCTTTGAAGTGACCCCTGACTTTGGTCTCTTGAGCGGGCAAAGCTTCTTTGGCACCGTCGAATTCGACGATTCGGGTTTGACCGGCACTGGGGACGAAACGGTGGGCTTATCGAGCTTCAATTTCGACTTTCTCGGCACCGTCTTTACCGAAGCTGATGACACCTTGGCCTTTGCCCAATTTCTTGACGGGGCCTTCTTAGGGGTGGACTACGTTACGGATACCTTTCAACTCAGCCCAGGATTCTTCTCCACCGATGATGCGTCTTTTGCCTATGACCTGCCCGCTGGGTCTGGCTTGGGTGGGGTGACCTATACGGCGGTCAGCGTCCCAGATCCTTCTGTCCTAGGGGGCTTAGTGGCCGTTGGTTTAGTCGGCCTCAAGCTGAAGCGCCAGCCCCAAGCGGCGATTGACGCTAACGCATAATTGACCGCGGCGCGGCCTTCAAAGACTAATCTAACTGTCTCCTGAAGGCCGATGCGGTTTCAGCGTGGATTTATCAGTCCTACGATATCCCCTTTTGTCTACCTGCTTAAAGCCACAGGCGTTGCTGATTTAAAGCATGAACTGACAGCGGAAAGGCATAAATTCTCATTTGCCGCTCTACAAATTCATATTGCTATTCAGCACTGCCCAAAAGGTGAGCATCTCAACCCCGGATGTGTAGGTTCCCTTTCTCAAGCAAACAACTTAAATACTGAGGATAGTTCTGTGACAAACTCGACAGTCACCCATAGCGCATTGAACGGCACAAGAGTAAATGAAGGTGCTGTGCAGCTTGCGGCTCAATTATCTAATACCGGCTCACAGCTGATTGTTGTAGAGGCCTCTTTACCGGATCTAGATCTGCTGCTTCAAGACTTGGCACCACCGCAGAGTGTTTTGCCAGTCGGGAAAGATGAAGATGCGATCGCCGCCATCACCCATACTCTGACGACACTGGCTCAAAACGATACCCCAGCCGAATCACTCGTCATTTTGGCGCACGGCCAACCCGGCGAAGTCCTCATCGGCAATGGTGTCATCAGCACCGAGCGGCTGATGCGCCGGGCCGATGAGATTAGTCGCTGGCGGGTGCAAAACATACAACTTTATAGCTGCTACACCGGAGCCAACCGTCAGTTTGTAGACACCCTATCGCAGCTGAGCGGAGCCACTGTGTACGCCAGTCAGCAGGCGGTCGGGCACGAAACGCTCGGTGGCAGCTGGCTGCTAGAAACCACCGAAGGGATTGTCAGTACAGTGCCATTCTCCGCAACCAGTAGACGTCAGTGGCCCTTCACCCTGGCCGCCTTCGCAGTCGAAGCGAGGACCCAAGGCGAACTCCCCCCACTCCCCCCCGGCTTCGACTCGTATGCGGTCACAATTCCCGATGGCACCACCAGCATCGCTGACTTTGCCTTCCAAGACGCCAACGTCACCTCAGTCATCATCCCTGATTCGGTGACGTCAATCGGTATTCAGGCCTTTTTCAAAGCACCGCTCGAAACAGTCACCCTTGGCAACTCTGTCGTTTCAATTGGGGCTAACTCCTTTCGAGAAACGCAGCTCACATCAGTCACCATTCCTGATTCTGTTACCACGATTGACGTAGGCGCATTTGTATTAGCGCCGATAACGTCATTGACATTAGGAGACTCTGTAGAGACCATCGGGACTAGTGCATTTGACTCTACTGCGATCACCTCTGTTGTCATTCCTGATACGGTGACTGAGATAAGCCAACAAGCCTTTGCCCGGATCGCACAACTTACCTCAGTCACGATTCCCAACTCTGTTACCTCGATTGGATTTGCCGCCTTCCAAGAATCGGGTCTAACGTCGATAGATATTCCCGATTCTGTGACTTCGATTGATAATCAAGCCTTTTTGTTTACACCTATAAGCGAAGTTGTGATCAACGAGGGCGTCTCTCTTGCAAGCAACGCTTTCTCCAACACCACCACTATTATTCGGCGCGACCCGTCGCTGACGGCGACGATTACCCTCTCCGATACCATGCTCACCGGTGGGGAAACCTCTGCCGTCACCATTGCCTTCACTGAAGCAGTCACTGACTTCTCAGCGGAAGATCTCGTCGTTGACAATGGCACTATCACCGATCTCGCCTCAGCCGATGGTGGCATCACTTGGACCGGCATCCTAACGCCAGCCAACATTCAAGACGCCACGAACCAAATCACGCTCACAAACACCTACACAGACCTCGCTGGTAACATCGGCAACCGTAACATCGTCACTAGCGAAAACTACACTATCGATGCGTTTACTCGCCGCGATGGGACCCGTCGCCGCGATACCCTCATTGGCGATGCGGGAGACGATTTGATCACCGGCTTTCAGGGGGCTGACCGGCTGACCGGCGGCGGCGGTCGCGACCAGTTTATCTACACCAGCCCGGTCGATGGCGGCGACACCATCACGGACTTCACCCTCGGCGAAGACCAAATCGTGTTCACCGAGCTGTTAGAACGCCTCGGCTATGCGGGCAGTGACCCCCTCGCCGACGGGTTGGTGCAGTTTCGCTCACTGGGCAGCAGCACGGTGGTGGCAATCGACCCCGATGGCTTTGAGGGGGCCGCTCAGGCCCGCAACTTTTTGACGGTTGAGGGCGTCGCCCCTGCGGCGCTGAACCAGGCCGATAACTTCATCTTTTAGGCCGGGTTCAACGGACAACCTTTAGGGTGCATCCGGCTATGGCTAACGCGGCCGAATGCCCCTTTTCACTAAGTTCAATAAACTCACACGAACTCAATACGTTAGCTGTAATAATACCTGCGATTAAACATCACCCAAGGTACTATCACTGCCATCAAAAATATAGTGACAACAGTTGGCGGAAGCGAGAAAAATAATAGGGCTAAGACCAAAGCCATCCCATCAACAACGCCATTATTGGGATCCGCAAGGAGGATGGATGGAGAATAATAAAGTGGAATCAGGCCAATTACTGAATCGACCAAGATATTAGCGAATATACACATCAATCGACGAGAAAACGATCTCGTTCGAGGGCGATCAAATACAATAAAACTCATTAAAATTCCATTCGCCAAACCCATCAAGAGGCCACTAATAGCACCAAGCAGCAGTAACCTTGTCATTAGCGAAAGAAACTCAATAAATGCATTTATGTCAGCAATATTTGCAGCAATATTTGCAGCAATAAATAGAGCAGGAAACCCGCCAATAGTAATTGTTCCTATAATTGCCCCAGAAATAATAGATACTCTGGTTATGCGTGTGTTAATCATTCAAAAATCCTAGACTTTAAGGTAATTATATTTCTCAAACAAGAGGAAGGCAATCTCTCACTTTCCACACTTTAAATTGTCACATTTGGGAATTAAAAACAAAAGCTTTTAAGAGAGTTTTAAATAAAGCGTGAGGCTGGCCAAAAAGCTTGCCAGACCAACTGCCGGCAGATGATTTAGTACGTGATTAGATAATGGCAAAATCTGAGGAAACTTATTTTTTGGGAAAGCCTGATTCTATTACGTCTCAGGCTTTTTTCTGTCCCCTATTGCCCTTTTTATGAATAATTTAAACCACGCCCAAGTTGAAAACTGGAGTTGTGCTTGCTTGGGAAAATCTCCCCTTTCCTTCTCAAAGAGAGGAACCAGAGTCTAGCTAAGCCTCTCCTTGAGAAGGAGAGGTGCCGCAGGCGGTGAGGTCGCACAGGATGTCAAAACTCTACTTCTGAATCGGGATGAGGTTTAGGCTGGGGAACACGCACCCAGATCACAAAGCTTGGCTGTGAACAGCAGTCGACCCTTCCGTCTCGGGGAGCCAATGGTGGGCGATCGATGACTGCAGTGTTACACCAATTCTCTGAAACTGGACTACAGATCCTCCTTTCGGCTCCGCTCAAGGAACGTCGGCTGAGCGAAGTCGTTCGCATCGCGTCTCCCCTCGGGAGACAGCCGACTTGTATGTGTAGCTGTAATTTGTCGAACTGGTATTACACCCTTCAGCAGGACTTACGCAGTTGCATCCGGTTTTGGCCCCTTAATCCCCCTCGCGCAGCGTGCCTGGAGGGCGTATTGCTGGGGAAATCGGATGCAACTTTCCCCCAGAATTGGGAGATGCAAGGGGCCATGCGCAAGTCCTATTCAAAACAGCCGATAGTCCAGCGTGAAGTGGAGGCCGCTGTCCTGTAAGCTATTGCCTTCGTTGCCAATATCGACCAGGGGAATCCCGACATCCAAGCGAGCATCAAAGCGATCGCCCATCTGCCACAGTGCTCCAAGCCCCAACGTGACCAGGGTAGGCTGATCGGGCTCAGGGGTCGAGACGTTCCAACCGTGGCCCACATCGACAAAGGGGATGACCTGGAGCAGACCCTCCACCTCGGGGACCCGCAGCACCGGCAAGCGAATTTCTGAAGAAAACAGGACGCCACTGTCAGTGAGCAGAGCATTCTGCCGATAGCCGCGCACGGTCTGTGGGCCGCCGAGGCCAAACTGTTCTAGCGGCACCAGGCGATCGGCGGCGAGTTGAATGTCGCCGCGCACTAGCAGCAAGGTGTCTGCACTGAGTAGGCGCACCCACTGGGCCTGACCGCGCCAGGCAAAAAAGCGGCTGTCGGGGCCGTCATCGCTAATGGTGGCGTCGAAGCTGCCCAGACCGAGGCTAAACTGCGATCGCGCGGCGAATACCTGACCGGTTCCCTGCCGGGTCCATTCCTGAGCAAACCGCAGCGCCGAAATCCGTGTCCGCCCATCCTCGTCAGCCCCGAGCGTTGGAAAGGGCAGCGGCTCACCCAAAATGCTCTCTAGGAATTCACTTTCGCTTTCTCTGCGGGAGGCCGTGACGCTGAACGCGAGCTCCTGTTCAGGGGTGCGAATGACGGGCTGACGATAGGTGAGTTCGTAGAATCGCGATCGCGACTGGATATCCAGAAAGTTAAACGGGTCTTCAATCACCTCGCTATCGGTGAAGCCGATGTCGGCGATCAGTGTCCCCCCGGCAGCATTGAGCGGCAAGCGATAACTGGCATCTAGAGAATCGCTGCCCTCGGTGTTGGCGTAGCCAATACTAATTTGGTCGCCCAAGCCGAAGAGATTGCCGTAGCTGAGGGTGGCCCCCCGCCGCCAACTGCCGACGCTCGGTGAGCGGCCATTGTCAAGCTGCAGCGCGACATCAAACGTATCCGCTTCCACCACCGTGACGTTCAAAATACTGGTGCCGGGCTGTACGCCTGCCGACAGCTCAGCAGAGATGGTGTCAATGAGGGCATCGAGTTGGAGCAGCTGGAGCGCATCGAGGAGTTCGTTGGTGTTGAGAACGGGAGCCGCCGCCCGTTCTAGTCGCGATCGCACATAGCCAGCGTTGAGTCTGCCACTGACCTCAACATTAATGACTTCTAGCTGACCTTCAATGACTTGAATCGTCAATGCCCCATCGGTTAGCGTCTGCGGGGGAATGACCGCGCCAGAGGTGACATAGCCGGCGTCAACATAGCGCTGGGTGACGGCAGAGCGGGCCTGAAGCAATTCGGCAAAGGATAGGGGTCGCCCGGTAAAGGGAGCCAACACTGCCGCCAAACTATCGTCGCTAATGGCGGTATTACCCTCGACAATGAAGCGATCG
>CALCCA010000178.1 GCA_937899725.1 uncultured Halomicronema sp. | reverse complement strand
TTTGAGGATTTGATTAAGGCCTGACTTGGAAAACGCTTAATTGCACATCGCGTTAATAAGTAGTTAGCTATCCCAAAGAACGTCATGGACGAACCCCGAATCATATATGCAGATGGAGTCGTTGCCTCTGGCCGCAAAGATGACGCGCGTATCCTGTCATGCCGCAGTGGGGATGTTATCACGGCAAGTGACGCCAACATATCTGCGTTCAACAACATCTGGGGAGAGTGGCACCGAGGGAACACGTACCGCGAAATCCGTCTTTGTCTCACGATCGCTGGACGTCAGGTTCTGGAGGGCGAGAAGGATTTTAAACCTACGTTCTTTGAATTCGCAAGAAAAATCGCTCGCCGTCGCAGGGTATTGTCAGCTGATATCAGCGTACTCTTCTTCAATTTCGCCGCCGCTCACGCCCACCTTCGCACGCTACTGCATACTTACGCGCGATTGACGTCCGCGATCGGGCCTCAGATTCCGTTCGATCATAGCCCTGTCTGTTCTCTGGAATACCCCGAAGCCTACGCACATTTCGACGCATGCCTTTTCGCCTTGAGGTCTTTCGCTGATTCGTCGCGCTTCATCATCTGGCGTGCTCTTGCGCGCAAGAAGGGTATTCCGCGAAATCTGCGAACGCTTGCGTCCGCGAATCTGCCTTATGAGCTATCGCAAGTGATACAGAACTACTTGGATTCGTCCCTGAACGATCTCACCGAATACCGTGACAACTCCATCCACTACGCTCCGCCCGGTGCGCACATGGCTCCGACGTTGCTCTGGTCCAAGGGCGTGATTCACGCACAAGTATGGTTGCCGTACAATCCAAGTGCCCGTTCCCTAAAGAGATTTCGATACTGGCAAAAGGACGCGTTCGCATATGCGCGCTCCTTGCTCGAACAAAGCTACGAATTCTGCGACGATTTGTTTCCTGTCTTAGATGAGCTGCAGCGGCAGCAGATTCGTGAAAAACGGAGTGCACGCGAAGCCAATCTTTCTACGGATAGCTAACAACTCGTTGCACGCCGACGTGGCTGGCCGCGAGCGGCGTCGAATTCAAGTTTATCGCCGACGGCCAGCCACGCGGGTGAACTCAAGCGTTACCCAACCAGAATATTTGCATGACCCGCAACTAATCCAAGGAAACGGCTGTTTTTGAGGAACATCGATAACGAGAGAATGCGGGTTTGAGATGTGTGCCAGTTGGATCAATTAGGCCGGTTTTAGGCCAGATCCAAAGACTCAGAACTCAGTTACAGCGCGCATGGGGCGATCGCGCGGCGAATAAAAGGGCAAAAATTGGTTCCACAGCTACTGAGGAGAATCCCCATACAGAGCCATGGAACGGGGACACAGCTAGTCCGATGCTGACGTTCTCGGTTGAATCGCGAACGTCAGTTTAGAATCCATAATCCCAACGGGCACGGTAGCCTCGCGCATCAATGTGGGTGAATTGGGTCGCACTGGCTAGCCCGCCTCTCGCTCCCCACCAGGGATCGAGCTGAGAGTAAACCTCATTGGGGTGAATGTCCTCAACCACAAAGTTCACGGCATCGCCGCTGAGGTGACGAGACAGTTTGCTGCCGCCCACCCGTACGTTTGTGGCTGGATCGCGATACCAGGAGGTGATCGTCATCGGGCGGTTGCCAAACCACACTCGCACCTCTTCCATCGCTTCAGCAATCCGAATCATGCCATAAACCACATCCACGCTGGCGGGAATGCGGGTGCCGCCGTGAGTAGCTTGAGCCCAGGTAAAATAGCCGCCTTTGATGATGGCATCATTAGCGTAATAGGCCCCTTGAAATCCCGGCAAGTTGAGCAGCTGACCGCGATCGCCGCTCTCTACCTGCCCAGCTTCATTATGATCTTGGGGGCGATCGCGAGGGTCGGTGCCCTCAATTTCTACATCAGGGGCAAAGGCATACCAAACCACTCGGCTTTCTTCCCCTAAAGATGAGCCTTCTAGCGTCACCTTGAGAAAATCACCTTCGACTTCGCTGTAGGATTGCAAGCCAAATGTTTTGTGCTTCGGGACAAAGACTCTTTCCGTCGGCGCTAACTGGCCTAATAGAGCCGGCTTAACTTTAAACAGGGTGTCGTTGATTACCTTCAGGGTAATTTTCTGACCGGCAATTTTGATGTCGGCAGCATTCGCATACCAAGTATCGAAACGCCCATTACCGAGTGGCGTATCCACTAGCTTGAGTTTTAAGTGGTTTTCAGCTGCGGGTGAGTAGGACTGCAGTTCAAACTCGCTGTCAGCAGATACGAAGACTTTTTCAGCGTCTGCTAGCTCACTTGAGAGCACTGGCCGTTGCTTAAAGACGGTGTCGTCCAGAGCTTTGACCGTGACCTCAGACCCCTGAACGTCAATATCAGCTTTTTGCACATACCAGGTAAAGACCTGCGGCTGGGCCACCATGGCGTCAGCCAGCTCCAGCCGAAAATGGTGATTTTCAGCCTCGGTGAAGAATTTGACGTCAAACTCACTGCCGCTGGCGATATAGAGCTTTTCAGCATCGGCTAGCTCGCTCGATAAAACTGGCTGACGCTTAAATAAAGTGTCACTTTTAACTGTGGCCTTCATGGCAATCACTCTCTACACAAGCGGCTCAGGCAAATGGATGCAGTCTGTCTGGTTAGCCGGGTTGGAACAGCGGGGCTAGGCGGCTAGGCGATCGCCGCAAATAAGCCCCATTACCGCTCTTAAACCATCAGGAAGCGGGGGATCGCCGCAGACCTCTTGACTTCCATAGCCTGACTCACCGGTGATTATGCCTTAACCTGCTGTAAATGGACGAAGAAACTTCGGTCAATTTGAGAAGAATCGCCACTTTTTGAGCCTCCGTGACAATTCTGAAATAATCGCGGTAGCGAATAAAGCCGCAGCTTTCGGAGACGCGCCGACGAGCGTGTGGTGTCTGGCAGAGCGTTTATTTACCCAGCTGGGCAAGGCGTGATACTAGCGATCAGCTTCGAGACTGAAGGAATTAATCGGCAGGGTGGTGGGCTTAAAACAACGTGAGGGCAGGTATTGCCTGCAGCAGGGCTGAGGTCACAGTCGCCGGCCAAGCACCCTCCGTCCGCCGACCCTGTAGCAAGATGAATCGCAGACTGTACTGGATTGGAAATCCTTCCACCTCAACCCAAATATGAGCCGTCTCTTGCTCACAGGTGATGCGTTCTTCTGCCATGAGTTCACTTGCCATGCTCTGAAGCGTCTCGGCTAGCTGCAAAGCGATGCGACAAAAGTCAGCAAACTCGGGCTGTGTCATCTCAACGGCCCAGCGATCTCCCCCCACTAAGCCCTTAAAAATATCGGCGTCTGGGTCATAGCCCAAACGCCAACCAGGCCCCTCTTTGAGGTGACGCATGCTCTATTCGCCGATAATTTCCGGCTGCGTCAGCTCGTCAGACATCTCGATAATGGCTCTTAGCACCGGCTTCATGCGGGGATCATCATAGGCTTCAAACTCTTCAAACCGGCGGCGCTGGGCGCGGTTGGCCACTTGCACCGTGATGCGATATCGATTAGACGCTGCGTTAATCAGCTCTTCTTGCCGGCGCATTAGCTGCTGGTTGTCGAAGGGTGAATTGTTTCTGAGCATAAAGCCTGCGAGGTAATCTTTAAGATGCCATTATACCAAGGCGCTTCGGTTTTCTGCGGTTTATCTTGAGGCGTCAGTGACCATGATTCCATGGGCGTGAGATTGGACCTGCCGGCAGATTTGAAATTTCTGAATGGGAAGCGCCGAGCACTGCCAGCACTCACGACCTTGATGAGTCAGGCTCTAGACGGTGTAGATAGCATTATCCGTACTCCTCTGCGAGACCCCGATGACACAAGCCGATTTCCCCTCTGGTTCCCTCTGGTCGCTCGTTCAAGACACGACTCAGCAAGCCCTTCAAAGCGGTGCGTTAGAGCCTATCGCCACTCAAACCGGTGTCCTGAACGCAGGGGAACTCGCTTTTACCGTACGTGTTGTTGACAGCCTCGCTCGTAAAGCAGCAGCACGATCGCGGACCGCCCAATCAGCTCCGCCGGTCAATCCATTTTTGCCCTATGAAGAGGCGTTGTTTGTCGCGTCCCTTTTCGATACCCATGTCTGTTTGCTCAACAAGTTCAACGTGGTCGACCATCACCTGCTCATGGTGACCCGACAGTATGAATCACAAGATGACTGGCTGACGCGGCCAGACTTTGCCGCGCTGGCCCGCTGCCTGATCGAGATTGCGGGGTTGGGATTTTATAACGGCGGCGCGGCGGCAGGTGCGAGTCAGCCCCACAAACATTTGCAGCTGGTGCCTTTACTGGATCCAGCAGGAACGGCGGCCTTACCCATTGCTCAAGCGATCGCCCCGCATCGAGCAGCCTTAAAAATCGCGAGCCAGGTTCCCAATCTACCGTTTAGCCACAGCATCCAATCCTATGTCTGGCAGTCGCTGCAGGGCAGTCATCACACCCTGACGAGCTGCTTGCTAGAGGCGTACCAGCAGATCATGGCAGACTTGGGCATTCACCAGCAAAACGGTCAGCCGAGTGAGCCTTACAATCTGCTCGTCACTAGGGATTGGATGATGGGGGTGCGGCGATCGCAAGCCAGCTACGAGGGCATCAACGTGAATAGCCTGGGCTATGCGGGATGGCTATTAGTCAAAGACTCGTCTGGCCTCGATCAGCTGCAACAGATCGGCCCGCTGACGCTACTTGAGAAAGTGGGGTATCCGCTCGATGCTTGATGAGATCAGCCCTAAGGAGTCAAGCTCTGTTCAGGATCTAAAGAAGACGAAGAATCTGATTGGGGCACAGGACTGCGGTTAGCCGCTGGTGCCACCGCTTGGGGAGGCCGACGCACCTGCTGAGAGGGTTTTTCGGGTAACACTGGTGGCTGAATCTTGACCGTCTGTTTGTCTGGCGGAGAGCCCATACCGTAGGTGAGATGGTAACTCTGGGCCAGCATCCAAAAGAATAGAGCTGGCTGGGTCTTTTCTACCCAGCTGCGGTTTTGGTTGAGCCAACCAGGAAACCAGCTAAATAGCCACAGCAGGAAGGTTTGAAGCGTGTAGTTGAGATAGCTGCCCAGCCACCGCAGCAGGTCTTGAGTCCCGGCGAGCTGCCAGATCCACCATAGCAAAGCCGGGTTTTTGCTGGCGGCAGTGAGCGCCATGCGGTTAAATTCGCTCCAGGTGGCCCGGTCTTTGATGAAGCGATCGGCGACGACAGGATCTTCCGATTCAAGAATGCCGAAGAACGTGTTCAGCATGGAGTTGACTCGAGCTGGAGGAATGACCTGACCAGTGGGCACCATCATGCCTTTAGAAAAGAGCCAGGTGACGGCAACGTTGCTTTGAAACGCGCGAATTTGATTGAGGTGTTTCGCTTTTAACAGGTCATGGCGCAGCGCCACATCCAACAGGTTGGTTAACCGCGCCAAATTGCGGATTAGGGAGCCAAACCCAGTAAACACGAGCGGCGATTGCAAAGAAGCGGCATCGCCGATCGTGACTAAGCGATCAAAAGCCACGGTGCGATCGTCCTTACCCAGGCTAAAATAGCCGGGAATATAACCAAATGTTGGTTTGCGCCAGGTGAGTTTGTCGAGGTTGCAGCGGCGATATTCCGGCAGGATATGGAAAAAGTCTTCGTACATCGTCAACAGCGACCCCGGATTGTCAGGATGCACCTGGTGATAGTGAAACAGATAGATAGTGAGTTCTTTGCCCTGGGACGGGAACAGCTCCCAGATTAGCTGCCGCCCCCGCGAGATATCCCCATGGCTAAACAACACGTCGCCGTAGGTGGAATCCCACACTTCGGGTTCAAACCCGCCAGAAACGCAAGCGCCGACGGTCGGGCAAACGCTATCAAAAGCCCGACCATTATTGAGCTGCCAGGCGATAGGCGAAGCGGTGCCCATGGCATCGATCAGCAACCGGCCTGAGACAATTTTCAGGGTGTCGGTGTTGCGATCGCGGGCTTGCACGGTGACGCCCTCATCGCCAACCTGAGCCTGCTCAAATTCCGTTTCATCCCAAATGGTGCCGCCAGCGGCCAGGAGTTTCTCGCCGCAGCGTTTGAGCAGCGCTTCTGAGTTCAGCGCCACGTTGAGCACAGTGGGCGTATGTAACACCGGCGCTTTGGCCACAGCCGGATTGTTGGCATCGAAAAATTTGTTGTAGCCGTCTTCATACTCGCGGGCAATCAGCGACTCAAACTCGGCTTCAGTAAAGAGTCCTAAGTCAATCAAACTTTGAAACTCGGCGCGGGAGATATTCCACTCACGATGCATGCGGCCAAAGGGCAGCCGCTCAATCATCAAGACCCGGTAGCCCAAGCTGGCCATCACAGCGGCATGAATGATGCCCAGTGCCCCCCCGACATAGACAATGTCGAAGGTCTCTGAGGGGTCAGCAGTGGAATCCGCAACTGCCGCCGCGGGCAACGGTTCCGTCTGGCGAAAGATGACTTGCCTAGGTGCTTTGGGCGATCGCACGCTGTCGCGCCAGCGCTTTTCCCACCAGTAGACGCGCTCGAGGTCGGCCTTGCCATTGGGCATCCGCTGAAAATAAGTCACCGTCTTCGGAAAGTGGGCGGACAGCGCCTCGAAGATGGTTTCCTGCGCTGGCGCAAAGGGCGGCAGCTCGGGAAACGTGGGCGGAAACGTCTGATGAATCTGCTGTTCTAGCTGACGAATCAGGCGCGCTTCTTGGGGTAAAGGGGTGTCTCCCCAGCGATAGGCCTTGAGATAGGTGGTGCGTTGCAGTGACCACACAAACACCGACAGCGCCCTAGGCAAAGCCGATGCTGCACTGGGGTGAGGAAACTCTAATCGGAGACCGTCAACCGTGGCGATCGCCGTGCCGACGGCGGGCTCAAACGTCTCTTGCAGCCAGGCCCGCACGGCTAACGTGTTCGGGGTGGGAACTTCTAAATAAAGCAGTTCTTTCATCAGGGCAAAAATTGATTAGGCAGTTTTTTAAAAGGTGAGACTGGCTCTAAGCCACCCGATTCAAAGCCAGACAGATCGGTTTTTGAAGGCTAATGTTGTGATCTTCCTACATTAAACCTTAAGGGCTCACCCCTTGCAGGTGAGGCCACCAGGGTTTGAGCTATTTTGAGCGGCGACGCCCGCCGGTAACCGGAGCTGGGGGCGGCGCGATGTCAGGCGCTGGCAGTCCTCAGGACTTTAACCAGGGCATCAGCACCGGGGCGGTTCGGCGCGATGCTGAACGGCTGCTGCCATCGTTTGCGGTTGATTGTGAGGGTCACTATGCGAGATATTCAAGGTCATTGGGCCCAGCCCTGTATTGAATACTTGGTGCAGCAAGATATCGTTTCGGGCTACCCCGACGACACCTTTCGGCCCGAGCAAGCGATCACCCGGGCGGAATTTGCCGCGATCATCGGGCAAGCGTTTGAGTTGCCCCCGCGGCGATCGCCCAAACAATTTACCGATGTGCCCTCTGATTATTGGGCCAGCGCCCTGATCGATCAGATCTATCGGGCGCAATGGCTATCAGGTTTTACGAACGGCAGCTTTCGGCCCCAGCAGTTAATGCCTCGAGTGCAGGTCGTGGTGGCCCTCGCGGCAGGGCTAGAACTCGTGGCGCTGCATCCCGCCACTGAGGCCGTAAAACGCACCTTTGTCGATGCGGCGAGCATTCCCCCCTACGCGATCGCGGGAGTCGCAGCGGCGCTAGAACATGGGTTGATTGTGAATCATCCGAAGCGCGATCGCTTGCGCCCCCTGCAGCCCACGACGCGAGCTGATGCAGCGGCGTTTGTCTATCGCGCCTTGGTTGAGCAAACCGGCATCCCCAGCGTGCTGTCGTCCGCGCTGATTGCCACGCTGGAGCCAGCTGACGCCAACCCGAGTCAGGCCGAACGCCGGGGCGTGTGGCTAACCAACGTGGATAGTGAAGTTTTGTTTTCACGCCAAACTCTGGCGGCAGCGATTAAGCGACTGGCGGACTGCGGCTTCAACACCTTGTATCCCACCGTGTGGAATGGCGGCTTTACCCTTTACCCGTCGGCGATCGCCGAGTCAGTGTTGGGCGAACGTCAACGTCTGCGCCCCAGAGGCAGTCGCGCTGCTGAGCCCGCCCCCAACTACGACATGCTGCAGGAATGTGTGGAATTAGCTCATGCGAAACAGCTGAAGGTGATTCCCTGGTTTGAATATGGCTTTTTTGCGCGTCAGGGCAACACGCTACGACCTCGACGCCCCCACTGGTTTACCCAGCAGCGCGATGGCACGCCGATCGACAAACATCAAATGGAATGGCTCAATCCGTTTCATCCAGAGGTGCAGCAGTTTTATGTGGCCCTCATTGAGGAGTTAATGTCGCGCTATGCCGTAGATGGCTTTCAAATCGACGACCACTTTGGCCTACCGACCCGCTTTGGCTATGACCCTTACACGGCTCAGCGCTATCGAGCCGAAACCGGCCGACTCGTGCCCAGCAACTTTCAAGAAGCACGGTGGATGCGCTGGCGCGCTGACAAAATTACCGACTTTGTCACGCAGGTGGGGCAAACGGTCAAAAAACACCGCCCCCAAGCCTGTTTCTCGGTGTCACCAAATCCGCCCGCTTTTTCATACAGAAACTTCCTGCAAGATTGGCCACAGTGGCTAACTGTGGCCCCGGTGGAGGAGGTGATTATCCAAACCTATCGCTGGAACGTAGCGAGTTTTGTGCGAGAGCTGCAAAAACCGGCCGTTCAAGAGCTGCGATCGCAGGTGCCGATCAGCATTGGCGTGCTATCTGGTCTGCGCAATCGCCCCATGCCGCTGCCGATTCTCAAACAGCAGTGCCAAGCGGTGCGAGCCAACGGCTATGCCGGAATGGCGTTTTTCTTTTACGAAACCCTATGGCAACCGGCTGGAGAAGCCTCAACAACCAGAGAGGGCACCTTCAAAACCCTGTTTACCACTACGACCAAAAGTTGACCGCCACGCGCGCCAAGGCTTTCGCCCCGATGAGCGCTACTGGCGACGCCCTCCGACTAGCGCTCATCCTGCCGGGCTAAGCTGTAGACAACAAGACGTTTGAGGCTTTCATAGACGGCACTTTCGCCTTGAGCAGCACGCCGGACTTCGTTTGCGCCCACTAAAAAAGCAATCCACAGCGCCACAATGATGATGACGCGTCGGCAAATGGCGAGTCGGCAGAGCCTTGACGGCTTAAACATACAGGCATTCCGGCCGCAACAGACGGGGTGATTTTTCCTCTAAATGATTCTAACAAGCTGAGCTTTATTGCTCCCCCTGGCATCGGCAACTTGACAGTCTCGCCAATTGGCCTGAGCCCGCCACCCTGGCTAATCAGGCTCACGCTTCAGCCGCCGGCGGCGCCGGGGATGATGAGACTTGTTGCCCTCTAGATACCACTGTCGCCACACATAGGACGTGCGCAACGCTAACCAAAGCAACAGCAAGGCAATCAGCCCGCCCTGACGCGGGGCATCAAACGCCAACAGCACCAAGCCCACGCACAGAAAATCTTCCGCAAACATCAACCAGGGCGAAGGCTGCTTGAGACGATAGAGCCAGCCCACCTGCACAAGATGAATGACGAGGGCCAATAGAGCACTGACGATGCCTAGCAGCACCGCCAACCAGCCAGAGATTTGAAAGCTTCTGGCGATCGCCAGTCCCGCGATCGCCCCCGCAATGGGACTGAGAAACAGGCCCGCACTCTGCAGCAGCCGCTGCACCCAAAACTGCTTGGAGAACACCAATTCAACCAGCGACCAACTCACCAGAGCCCCCACCACCACCGTCGGCGGTAGCCTCGACAAAAAAGGCACCTCAGCCCACAAATCAGCTGACATAAAACCAATCAGCAGCAAGGGTAAAGCAATATGGAACCCTGCCGCCGCTGAAATTGATAAAACTGCTAATAGCTCAGTGATCAGCACAAGAATCCCTAGCTAGTTATGCTGAAAGACAGTAGCGTTTGCAACCCCCATCCCCTCTACTGTAACGGCCTGAATTTTTCCGGACTGTCCATCAAAAACTCCCTGAAGCATGGCTTAGGGCACTGACTGTCCGGGGCACTAACACCGCACCGCCAGATTTACTCATCATTAAGTGTTTTAACACGATGGCAACACCAACCGATAAGACTCGTGGGCCAAGGTTTCAGCATCCCCTATGGGTGCTGGGCGGGGTTGCTACCCTCCTGTGGGTCGTGCAGATTGTCAATGTGAGCCTGTTCGACAGTCAGCTAATCTTCCAGGGCATTCATCCCCGGCAGCTAGACGGTCTACAGGGCATCATCTGGGCTCCTTTTTTACACGGTAATTTTGCTCATTTAATGGCCAATACCCTGCCGTTACTGACCCTCGGCGGCTTAATCTTGCTGGGGGAAGCCAGTGATTTCTGGGTGGTCACGGTCATGTCTGGCTTGATTGGTGGGCTCGGTACCTGGCTCGTCGGTGCGCCTAATTCAGTGCATGTGGGCGCAAGCGGCGTCATCTTTGGCTACTTTGGTTACCTGCTATTGCGCGGCTACTTTGAGCGCAGCGCGTTTGCGATTACGGCTTCCGTTTTGGTAATCGTGTTTTATGGCAGCTTTTTGTGGGGGGTTTTGCCCAGCCAGCCAGGCGTCTCTTGGGAAAGTCATCTGTTTGGTTTCTTGGGCGGGTGTATCGCTGCCCGCATCTTGACCACCCCAGCTAAATAGCCTCGACCCCACCTCCGTCCTGGGCCTTGCCGACTGAACTGGGCTGTTTGAGAACACTGGATCGAGGCTAAAAAGTGGATTTGAATGCTGCTGAGAGATAGCCGGCAGCGGCTTCAACGGTGGCGATCGCATCGTCATACATCATACGCGTCGGCCCCAACACACTCACGCTCCCCAACGGAATCTCATCGCGGCAATAGGTCGAAGACACCAAAGCACAGCCCTGCATCGGTTCTAGGGGATTTTCAGAGCCAATCAGCACCCGCACCCGCCGCCCGGCAATGTCAAGGGGGTCGGCCTCAAAAACTAAGGGCCAGAGCTGGGCTTGTTCTTCTTCTAAGAGCTGCACAATCGCTTGCACCTGCTGGGCTTCAGAAAACTCCGGTTGCCTGAGCACCTCGCCCAAACCGCTGATCACAAACTGCGCCGTTTCTAGCGCTTGGTTGCGCTTAGCCAGCATGTGAATGGCTTCTTGCAACGTGTCGCTATACCGCTGAAACTCTTGGCCGAGCTGCCCCCAATCCAGCTCAGTAATCTTCAGCAAGGGCTGTCCGCTCAAATGATGCGTCAGGAAATTAGACAGAATTTTGAGCTCTCGCTCTAACCCTTCCAATTGCGCCCCTGCGCCCTCCCCCGTAGACGGCAGCTGAATCACCATGGACTGGGTCTCTAATGAGTTCAGCACCACCGACATTAAAATCTGAGTCGAATCCAGCAGGGCAAGTTGCAAATGGCGAATCGTGACGCCGCGCTTTTGAGGCACGGTAATCAACGTCAGATACCCGCTGAGGGTCGATAAAATTTGAGCCGCTCCCCGCAGCAGCGCTTCTAAGCTCCAACCGTCCCATTTCAAAGAGCCTGACAGCTGGCTATCAACCTGTCGAGCAACCACCTGAGACGGGTGAATTAAGTTGTCAACATACAGCCGATAGCCAAAATCAGAGGGAACCCGACCAGCAGAGGTGTGGGGTTGAAACAATAAGCCGGCGCTTTCCAGCACACCCATCACATGGCGCACAGTGGCCGGGCTCACCTTCAGATCATATTCCTGAGCTAGCACCTTGGAGCCAACCGGCTCGGCCGTGGTGACATATTGGCGTACCGTTGCCCAAAGAACCTGTTGCTGGCGGGTATTTAATGGGGTAGGCGCTAACATGCCGCTACTCAGATGGCGTCATTGACGTTAAATCTTGGGTTCAACTCTAGCAGATTGATTTCCGGTTGAGTATGGTCGATGCTCGCCCTCGGCCGATCACGTTAGACCTCTGAAGACCGCGAATAGTACTCACTGACCTGGAAGGAAGCCGTTTCTGATAGCTGTCTTAGCATTGAGCGCGTGATCAGCTTGCCTTCTTCGACCAGCACCGCACCGCTTAGCGGGTGCAATAGGTTCGCTTCGGCCCGCCGCCCAATGAGCGCCTCAATATCCTGTAGGGAGTTGACGTACATCCCGGGGGGCAGCTCGACCACAACCCCTTCGCCCATCACTCGAGCCTGACAAGCCAACCGCGAATTCGGCTTGCAGGAGGTGATCACTTCTAAGGTTCTTTGCTCACGGCGATTAACCGGGGTCAACGCGTCGTTGCCCTCTCGCACGTAGATGTGGCAAGTAGCACACATACCGCGACCACCGCATTCTTTTAACACGTCAAGGTCTTTGTTCAGCAAGACCGAGAGTAAGTTGCCATTGGTCTCAATGGTGCTGTTTTGAGCGATGGGTTCTAAACGAACGGTTTTGGCCATGGTATCTGGGTCTCTTCAAAAAAAAGGGATGGGTCAGGGGCAACAATTGGCTAACTGGGGCCAGCCAAGGGGAAGTGATTTCGAATGGCCACCATTGGCTACCTGCGCACATCGGCTAGGGGGCCGTTTCGAGGTTTAACAGGGCACGCTGCGGGCCGTTAAGGCACTGGCTGACAACCCTTTCAGAATAGCCTCGAATCACCAGGGAGCAGCGCTGCACAAACTTTTCAGCCCATTGCTGAATCAGGGTGCGCTCTTCGGGGGAGATCGCGGTGGATGTTTGCGCCGTCGGCTCGACGGCCAAACTAAAGTGGCCACCGCGATCCATCTGCAGTCTGTTTAACAAGGCTTGATCAGGACAGGTGGTACGCCAGGTATTGGCCACCACAATTTTGCCCAAATATTCTGTGGTGGCATCAGTGAGTTGATTGAAGACAGTAATGTAGGCAGACCAGGAATCTGGAGCGATTGGCGCTGGCGCTGGCGGCTCATGAGGCACAACTGGCTCGTTAGCCTCTGCCGATGCATTAGCAGCCCCGGTGGGCTGGGTGAGTAAATGCTGGTCGGCGAGGCGGCGAAAGGTGGCAATCGTGCGTTGGGGATCGCCCGTCAGCGTTTTTTTGAGCTGATCAACCGCATCGGTATAAGCTAAGTTATCGAGCTGTTTGTGGGCTACCACCAGCAAGATCACGCCATTGCTGAGTTTATAAATCCAGATATCTTGCTGCGCAAAGCGAAAGTTAAAGGAGTCGAATGCTGGTGGAGTCGTACTGATAACCTGCTGAATACCTTGGCTGAGCGCTGATTTTTGTTGAAAGGTTAAGGCTTGATCGACGCCGACGAAATAGGGCCGAGAATCACCTTCGATCAGGCCTAAACCGAGGATCCCAGGTGAATTTAGGAAGTTTGATATGACTTGCTGTTCCATAAAGTCGCGAGTTTTCTCCGCGTGCGGTTCCGGGAACTTCCATCGAACGAGTAATCTAGGGATGGCCGTTGATCCCAAAGTTTTTCTCTCGTCAACGGGTTTCTAGGGGCAAAAAAGGGGGGATAGCAATTGGGTTGGCTCTACGTTTTACCGACTGTTTCGTTGATGCATTGTATGTTTCCTTCGATTTCTTGGATAGGGTTTTATGTCCTCTGACCTTCCCTTTACTTTGGATCAGTTGCGCATTCTCAAGGCGATCGCAACTGAAGGCAGTTTCAAGCGGGCTGCCGACAGCCTCTATGTTTCCCAGCCCGCGGTGAGCTTGCAGGTGCAAAATCTAGAGCGCCAGCTAAGCGTGCCGCTGTTTGATCGGGGCGGGCGACGCGCCCAACTGACCGAAGCGGGCCATTTGCTATTGGAATACGGCGATCGCATTCTAAGCCTTTGTCAAGAAACGTGTCGGGCCATTGAAGACCTGCAAAATCTGCAGGGGGGCACCCTGATTGTGGGGGCCAGCCAAACCACTGGGACTTATCTGCTGCCGAGAATGATCGGGTTATTTCGCCAGCGCTATCCAGAAGTGGCAGTACAGCTACATGTGCACTCGACTCGACGCACCTCGTGGAGCGTCGCCAACGGTCAGGTCGATCTGGCCATTATTGGCGGCGAAGTCCCTAGTGAGCTGCAGGAATCCTTAGAGATTATTCCCTACGCTGAGGACGAACTGGCGCTGATTATGCCGGTGTTTCATCCCCTGGCCAATGCCGAAATCATTCGTCGAGAAGATCTCTATCAGCTGAAGTTTATCGCGCTCGATTCGCAATCCACGATTCGCAAGGTGATTGACCAGGTCTTAACGCGCTGCGGTATTGAAACCAGCAACCTCGGCATTGAGATGGAATTGAACTCCATTGAAGCGATCAAGAATGCGGTGCAGGCGGGGTTAGGGGTCGCCTTCGTGTCTATTTCAGCGATTGAGAAAGAGCTGCAGATGGGGATGCTGCACCGGGGCCGGGTCGAATCGGTGGTGGTGAACCGCACCCTATCGGTCATTTTTAACCCCAACCGGTATCGTTCAAAGGCCGCGGAAGCCTTTACGGCCGAAATTTTACCCCAGTTTACCAATCGCTCTTTAGAATTAACCCAAGCTCAGGCCGAGCAGAATGGTCAAGAACCTACTGTGCCATCATTGCCAGCCGTGAATGGGAAGGCGACGGTCGAGTGATGTCCGGGGTGTCAGGTTGGGGTGACCGTTGACGGGCACTGATGCTTCTGGCTGGCTAGATGAGGTGGCGTCATCAGTTGATCACTCAACGCTTTGCTGAGTCTCAGCATGATCACGGCAGCACTCACACCAACTAGGGTCTGGAAATGAGGCGGCCAGCTATACATACTCTAAATTGATGACAGACCCTAATGCAGCGCCTATGGAGATTGTTTGCACGCGTCCGACCTGTCCTCGGCCTGGCAATCACTTTGCCGATTTATCCAATCGGGCCACGTTGACCACCGTGCAGCAAAAGTTTTGCACGGCTTGCGGCATGCCGCTGATTTTGAGCGGTCGCTATCTGCCCGAAAAGCTGTTAGGCAAGGGGGGGTTTGGGGCGGCCTATTTGGCCCGCGATCGCTACACGCCGACGCTGCGCGCTTGTGTGGTCAAGCTGTTTCAACCCTCAGGTGACCTGAGCCCTGACCAGTTGGCGCTGGCGCAAGACCTCTTTCAGCGCGAAGCTGCCGTGCTGGAAGAGTTGGGCAATACGCATCCGCAGATCCCCGACTTGTACGCCTTCTTTCCGCTGATTGTGCCTGGTCTGCAGCCGGGACTGCAGGAAGAATATTTTTACCTGGTGCAAGAATTTATTGACGGCGAAGACTTGGAGCAGACCCTGGCTCGTACGGGGCCGCTGGCCCCCTCTGTCGTGGTTGAGGTGCTGGTCTCGATGCTCAAAGTGCTGGACTACGTGCATGAGAACGGAACGATTCACCGGGATATCAAGCCGTCTAACATCATGCGTCACCGTAACGATACCCTGTACCTGCTGGATTTTGGCGCGGTCAAACAGGTCACCAGCGCCCAGGGCAGTCCGGCAGGCCGCTCCACAGGTATTTACTCCATCGGGTTTGCCCCGCCCGAGCAGATGGCGGGCGGCACCGTATATCCTGCGACGGATTTGTATGCCTTGGCGGTTACCTGCATTACCTTGCTGACGGGGAAGGAAGCCAGTGAGCTTTACGATTCCTACAACAACACTTGGGCGTGGCGAGCCCATGGGCCGATAAATCCGGCGATCGCTGACATTTTCGACCGGATGCTGCTGCCCTCACCGAATCAGCGCTATGCCACTGCGCAAGACGTGCTCGTGGCGCTACGTGAAGCCACGAGCCAACCGGGTACAGGCGCGGCCCCGGTATCACCGCCCGGGCAGTCGACGGGGGCAGCCGCGGCCAGTGCTTCCACCGCTCTGCAGGGGGGCACCGCGGCCAAGTCGGGGCCACCGGTCACGCCGACACCACCCCCCAACCCCAAGCCAGTGAAGGCGGCTGCCGCCCCGCCACCAGCGACGCAAACGACGATGGCATCCGGATCGCTGCTGGAGTTTTTGGGCGGCGCCGCATTTCTCGGCGTCGAAGGGGGGCTGCTGGCGATCGCCCTGCTGAGCCTCTTGGGCACCACCTGGCTCGGCAGCGGGGCTTGGCTGTTGCTGGTGGCGGGCTTAGGGCTGTTGCAGCTGCGCCGCGTGATTGAGCGGTTTGATTTGGTGCTGATTGCGGCGGTCACCCTGGGGGTGGTGGTTTTATTTCCGCCTTTGCAGACAGTTTTGGCCACAACCGCAGCGCCACGGGCTACCGTTGTGGTGTTATCACTCATGGCTGGGGCCGCAGTGATGGCAGCGGGCACGATATTTCGGCTGATTTATCGAGTGTTGTCGGCTTTGATGTAGTGCGATGAGTTCCGGTCCCTCTACTTTGGTTAGAGAGCTGCGCTTAAACAATGTCCCTAGATCAGGCAATTTTCTGTCAGGGTTGGGCAGTGCCACCCCCCGGCGATCGGGGAGGCTATTTTTAAGCAACTCCCTTAGCCTTGCCAAGACAGCCTTGCGGAGACGGGTATGAGTAGCAAAAACGAAACGCCAGTTTTGATTGCCTCCCTTTTGATCACGGTGGGCCTCCTGGGGGGCGGTTTTTGGTGGCTGACCCAGAGCGGGCGCTTGGGTACCGGCGCTTTACCAGGTATCGGTAACCCGTCGTCTCCATCGCCGCCGTCACCCACTCCGGCTGGGGGCGGTGATCGCTTTGCGTCGGTGCAAGGGGTGCCCAGTGGGCTGTTCAACTATGGGGGCAGTACAACTTGGGCGCCCATCCGGGGCCAGATTGATCCGGTCATTCAGCAGGCATCTCCGGCCTTTCAGCTACGGTATACCGACCCCATTGGCGTGCCGCCAGCCTCGGGAACGGGCATTGCCATGTTGTTAAATAATCAGCTGTCGTTTGCTCAATCTTCGCGATCGCTTAAGCCCGAAGAGCGCACCCAAGCCGAGCAACAGGGCTATACGCTCAAGGAAATTTCCGTGGCGCTAGAAGGCTTAGCGATCGCCGTCAATCTGGATCTGCCAGTAGAAGGGCTCACCCTCGATCAGCTACGGGAGATTTATCTCGGCAATGTTCGCAATTGGCAGGAAGTCGGCGGCCCCGATCTGGCGATCGTGCGCATTTCGCGCCCGGTATCGGGAGGGACTGTCGAGTTCTTTGTGAGCACGGTGCTGGGCGGAGCGGGACTGCCGAATGACGTCACGATTGCCAATACTACGACCGAAGCCCTGCGCTTGGTCGACGCGACTCCCGGCGCGATTTACTATGCGTCAGCGCCAGAAGTGGTGGGCCAATGCACCATTAAACCCATCGCGATCGGGCAAAGCGCTAACCAGCTGGTTAAGCCCTATGTTGAGCCCTATGTGCCGCCGGAAAATTGTCCCGCTCAGCGCAATCAAATCAACGGTGAAGCACTGCGCAGTGGCGCATATCCCCTCACGCGTCGCCTGTTTGTCATCGTGCGCGAAGACGGCACTCCTGATCAGCAGGCGGGGGAAGCCTACGCTAATTTTTTGCTGACTCAGGAAGGCCAAGGCTTACTCAATACAGCTGGGTTCGTCGCGATTCGGTAGGGTGTTGACGTAGCGGCGATCGCCCAAAAACCTATGCGATATCTCAATCTATTGCTATTCCTGTCGCTATTTTCAACGGCGTGCCATATTTTCTCAGCGCCGCCAGCGGTGCAAAGATGGCAGGCGATCGGAAAAACTCTCCCAGAAATGCCATCATTTGGCCACCTGCTACAGCCCAAGTCTTATGCATCTAAAAGTTCGATCAGTTTGACAAATCTCGACGTCTCTCTATTCGAGACAGCGACGGCATTCACGGTGACCAGCCAAACTGAGATTCAGGATTCCCCCAACCGCAATTGTCGATTCACATCGACGTATCCGGTCATTCAAGGATTGCAAAACAGAGATGTTCAAGACCAGCTCAATCGCGCTATCAAACAAGAAATCACTACCCCCAATGCGCGGCGCTTTTCGAGTCTTGCAGAGGAGTCATTCTGCATTGAGGAGTCCTATAACGGCACCTGGCAGCGGCATATTGATGTGGGTGAGTGCTTAACCCAATTCGCGCAAGGGAGTGTGGTGAGTATTTTGTGCCCAGGACTAAGCGTTCACACTGTTTATCCAGTTGGGGTAAGCCAGGCAGTCACCTTTAATCTCAAGACAGGAGAAGTTTTTGAGCTGAGTGACCTATTTAAGCCTGACTTAGACTATCGCGAAGCACTTTTACAAGAAGGGTGGAAGGATTTGAAGAGGGTCATGAATATTTCAGATAGCGTTAAAGAAAAATTCTTTGGGCTGGGAGTGGCTGATCTTGTTTTCTATCTGGATCCTAGCTGTGACTCTCACAAAACTGTCGCCAATCATCAAACGCTAATCTATCAGCCAACCTGTATTACTTTCCCTATTCTTTATCGCAGCGGCCCTGAGCGAGCGATGAGGTTTGAGGTGCTCTTTGACAACGTTGAATTGAGCGATCGCTTTAGAGCGGCACTACTCTCGGCACCCAATAAATAGAACGTATGAATACGACTGACGGGTGACTAATGTCAGAATCCTTATCTGAACCCTTAAACTTCTTTTTTCCGCCGTGGCAGGGGGCCGCTAGGCTCGAACTCTATGAAGGGGCAAAGCTGCTTTATTCACTGCTCAGCGATCGCTGTCCATTCACCAAAATTTCGACCCCCCAGACATATTCGCTGGCGGCAGCGGCCAACATTTTTGGCTACAGCCAAATTCATGCTCAACTGCTGCAGGCGGTTCAGGTTATCCAAACCCTCCAGCCCGAGCGCATCTTTACCCTAGGTGGCGATTGTGGGGTAGAGATTGCACCCGTATCTTGGCTCAATCAGCAATACGGTGAAGCGCTTACGGTGATTTGGCTCGATGCCCACGGCGATCTTAATACACCGACTTCGTCTCCCAGTGGCCATTTTCACGGCATGCCGCTGCGCCTCTTATTGGGGGACGGCGATCCTGACTTGGCCCAGCTCGCTTTTTCCACTCTGCGAGCAGAGCAAGTATTTCTGGTGGGGGCGAGAGAATTTGACCGGCCCGAAAGTCGCTTTATTCAACAACAGCAAATATCGACTTTCTCCGCCGTAGCGATGAACGACAGGCAGCCTGATGAGCTGCTATCAGCGCTGCATCAGGCTGGAGGAGACAAGCTCTACATTCACCTTGATCTCGATGTAATTGAGCCCAATGAGTTTCCCCATGTGGCTTGCCCGACTCGTGGCGGCATTCAGATCGATGCGCTCGCAGAGTTGGTGGCGCAGTTACACCGCCATTTTGATGTCGTGGGCTGCAGCCTACTGGAATTTTTGCCTAGTGGGTCTCACGCTTTAGCGACCTCAGATGCTTTAAGACTTCTCAAGCAGGTCAATCTGCCCTTGCTGACAGGACTGTGACTGCTGGGAAAAACTGTCCTGACACTTGTGGTCTGCGCGTTGGCACTGGCCTGCCTTTTGGAGTCCATTCGACTTTTGGCCTGTAACGGGTGTGTCATTAGCATGGAGTTTGGCATAATGCGGTCACTGATTCGGCCCGCCTATGACCCCGACTGAGATTTTGCGATCGCTGTTTAATACCGCTGTCGCTGCGGCCCAACCCGATCACCGCATTCCCCAATTCCTCCCTCAACCCCCGAAGGGCAAAACAGTGGTGGTAGGCGCGGGCAAGTCGGCGGCGGCGATGGCGCGAGCGGTAGAACAGGCTTGGTCTGGAGCGTTAGAGGGCGTCGTAGTGACGCGCTATGGCCACAGTGCTGAAACCCAAAGCATCGAAGTGCTCGAAGCGGCGCACCCTGTCCCCGATGCGAATGGCATGGCGGCGGCTGAGCGCATTCTCGAAACGGTAATCCCGCTGGGAGAAGACGACTTGGTGATTTGCCTGATTTCGGGAGGCGGGTCAGCGTTGCTGACCTTACCGCCCGTGGGCATTTCGCTAGCGGTGCTGGCCGATTTGAATCGACAACTGCTGCGATCGGGGGCCGACATTGGAGAGATGAACGCCGTCCGCAAAAATCTTTCGCGATCCAGTGGCGGTCGGCTGGCAGCGGCAGCGTTTCCGGCGCGGGTGGTGTCGCTGCTGATCTCTGACGTGCCGGGGGATGATTTGCAGGCGATCGCCTCGGGGCCAACCGTGGGCGATCCGGTCACGGCTCAGACCGCGCTCCAGATTTTGCAAAAATATCGCCTGCAGGTGCCGCCCGAGGTGTTGACCTACTTGGAGCGCGACCCGAATCCGGTGATACTCCCCACCGATCCGCGTTTGAGCACGACCGTTAATCATCTGATCGCGGCCCCGCAGCAGTCCCTCGAAGCGGCGGCTAAAGCGGCTCAAGACTTCGGCTATCCGACGCTGATTTTAGGCAGCGCCTTGGAAGGCGAAGCGCGGCAGGTCGGCGTCGTGCACGCGGGCATCGCCTTTCAAGCGGTGCAATATGGCCAACCCATCGCCCCGCCCTGCATCCTCCTTTCTGGTGGAGAAACGACGGTGACGGTAACGGGCCAGGCGGGTAAGGGAGGCCGTAACAGCGAATTTTTGCTATCGCTCGCGGTGGCGCTCAAAGGCATTGATAAGGTTTGGGCGATCGCCTGTGACACCGATGGCATCGACGGTAGTCAAGACAATGCTGGGGCCATCATCGGGCCAGAGAGTTTGCAGCAGGGGCGCGATCGCGGGCTCAACGCGGCGGAGCTGCTGGCCGCCCATGATAGCTATACCTACTTTCACGCGATCGACGCCCTGGTTGAGACCGGGCCAACCCTGACCAACGTCAACGACTTTCGCGCCATTTTGATTGATGGCTGAGGGCAGACAGACAGACCCTGACGCCCCCTGGCTAGCGCTGGTCGTGGGCAATACTCGGCTCCACTGGGCTGGGTTTAGGACGGGCCAGATGCAGGCAGTTTGCCATTCGCCACCGCTGACCGCCGCACAGGTTAACCAGCTCACGCAGCAGGGTGATTTTGCTCAGGCTTGGCTCACGCTGTTTGCCCAATTTGCCCACAGTGATCCGCTTCAAACCTTTTTGGCATCTTTTGAAGCGGCAGCCCCGCTACCGATCGAACTCTATTGCGCATCGGTAGTGCCGCAGCAAACGGCAATTTGGCAGTCTTATCCCAATTTCCACGAGGTTCACCTGGCCGAGTTACCCCTACAAAATCAGTATTCGACCTTGGGCATCGATCGCGCCTTAAACCTGCTGGGGGCGGGCGATCGCTATGGTTGGCCCGTGTTAGTGATTGATGCCGGTACCGCCCTGACCTTTACCGCTGGTACGTCGAGTGGCCTGTTACCCCGGCTGCTGGGGGGCGCAATTTTGCCGGGGTTGGCCCTGCAGTTCCAAGCGCTCAATCAGGCCACAGCGGCCCTTCCCCAACTGCCGATGCCGTCCGCATTGCCACCTCGCTGGTCGACCGATACGGTGAGCGCCATTCAAGGTGGCATCGTGTTGGGTGCGCTCGCCACCATTCGCGATTTCATCGCGCAGTGGCACCGCCAAGAGCCCAGCGGTCAGGTGGTTCTGACTGGCGGGGATGGCCCCGATTTATTCAACTGGTTGACCGCTGAGAAGACCGGGCCGGGACTCTCTCAAGATGCCAACCTGATGTTTTGGGGCCTAAACTACAATCGCCAACAGCCGCAGACTAAACGCCGCTGATCTGAGACCGGTAAACCTCAGGATTATTGCCATCAGTAGCGCCCGGCTGACGCGACTCTTGATACATCGTTTGGAGATTGTTCACCCGGTTGTTAGGGTCAGGGTGGGTGCTAAAAAACTCGGGTGGCGAACCGCCCTCGGCGAGTTTGCTCATGAAGGTAATTAAGCCTTGCTGATCGTACCCAGCTAATCCCATATTTTCAAAGCCGAGTTCATCGGCATGGTACTCAGCCCCACGACTGTTGGGCAAAAAGAGCGCCAACTGTACACCGATGTTCACTAGGTCATCTTGGGAGACGCCTAGCGCACCCACGATGCCATTAGTTAAGGCGATGTCGCGCATGCGATTGATGGCGTGTCGCCCAGCGATGTGACCGATTTCATGGGCGATAACGCCTGCCAGTTCCGCTTCGGTATCGGCTTCACGGATCAGACCGGTATGGATGTAAACAAAGCCGCCGGAGGTGGCAAAGGCATTAACGCTGTCGTCAGCGACCACTTGAAAGGTATAGGGAATATTGCTGCGGGCACTGGTGGTGGCGAGCCGCTGACCAATTTCGTCGACGTAATTGACTACGGCTGGGTTGCTGTTATAAATGCGCACGCCTTGGCGCTGTAGGGCTTGGTCGGTTTGTCGGCCCAGATCCACTTCTTGCTCGTCGTTCAAGTTCGACAGCTGAATATATTGAATTCCGTTAAAAATCAGATCGAAAATGTTGATGTCCGCTTTACTGGGCTGGGGGGTGGCGACGACTAAACCGCTGGCCACCACCAGGGCGATCGCCCCGTACATCCACCGTTTACCCAAATTTCTTAATTGTTGTGTCCAAACTCTGATCACTGTGGTCTCCTGCCCCTTCGCTAGGCATCACTGGCGTGCGCTTAGAGTGCCTAATTTGGTTACTCAATCTCTCATGACGTTGAGAGGCGCTTTCAAGTTGCCGTTCTGGATGCTTAAATACTAGCGATTAATGATTTCCTCCCGAGGCATTGCTGAGGCAGGCCGCTGGCAACCCGAATAAGAGAAGATTAAGTATGGCAATCTTAGATGCGAAAGGTCGGCTGTTTGGCAAGGTCAGCCTGTTAGATATTGGTGCCGGTTTGGTCATCCTCATGGTGCTGGTCGGCATTTTCTTGTTCCCTGGCACGGGGGGCACGGTGGCCCAGCTCGAAGACACGGTGCCGGTGGAAGTTGACCTGATCGTGCGGGGATTGACCGTTTCTGACCCAGAAGGTCTGTTTCAAACCCTGCAGGAAGCTGAAACGACCAACATCATTATTCGTAATCAACCGGCAGGCGCGGCCAAAATCAAAGAGGTGGTGAAGCTGCCTCGCAGTCAGGCTGTGGCCCAGCCCGATGGCACGGTGAAATCTTTTCCAGACCCCCGCCCGGAGTTGAACTACACCATCGACATGCTGATTACGCTGCTCGATGAAAACGCCCGAATCTCGGAAAACAGCCCCGTTGTGGGCAACAGCCCGGTCAAAATTGGTACTCAGGTGCAGATCGAAGGCGATCTTTACAGCTTCTATACCAGCACGGTTGGCGTGCGCGTCTTAGACGACGAAGGTTAGGCTAAAGCCGTCGAATCATTCTGCTAAGACATGGGCTTAAGATCTAACGCCACCTCGCGATCGCGCCGGTGGCCCAAATGGACGTGGCTATTTTTGCTGTCTATGGTGTTGCCGCCCTTGCTCATGAGCACGGCGTGGATCTTGCCGGGAGCCCTGCAGGTAATGCAAACGGGAACCTGTCCGCCGGCCCCACCGGACATTCCCCCACATCCCTGCTCGCTGGGCACTTATCTAGTCCGCATGACCGTGGGGCTGTGGGCTTTGATGGGGCATTTGGCCACTTGGCTGTCGTGGTTTGTCGCCAATTTGGTGCTGTGGGGGGTGGGGCTATTTGGGGTGGCGCTGTATCGGAACTGGCGATCGGATTAGGCCGTAGGGGTTGAGAGTTGGCATCCCCGGCGGGGAGAGCAGAGCCCTAAGGGAGGCGTTAAGAGTATTCCAAAAACTAACGTCTTCAAGAACCCAGTTTCTATGGAAGCACTGGCCAAACATTGTTGATCGGAACCCAGAAACCGAGTTCTTCTGGTGGGACATTTTTATTTTGGATTCCTCTAAGTACTCTGGAAACTAAGTTTCTTGCCATATTGTAGCGGCGTCCGATAAG
>CALCCA010000177.1 GCA_937899725.1 uncultured Halomicronema sp. | reverse complement strand
CATAACGGCTCGGTATAGTAGTTGCTACAACAGCATACTCATTTCCGTAGAGCCGGAATCTTTGGGGTTAAGCACACCCGCGCCCGTATTCACTCCACAGGCTAGGGGTTGTCATTCCTTTGCTGAAAGGCTTTGACCGCGCCCGGATGACAGTCCCTAATTAGCATCAAGGAACTCAATGGTGGAGCCGCTGTCCACCCCCTCAATGATGAGTTTCATGTTAGCGAGAGGACTATCGCCGCTGTTTTCTGTGAGGGGATAGTTGAACTGCCAAGGGTCATTGTCTTCCTCACACTGACCGATCGCGCCGGTAAAACTCAGTCCATTGAAGAAGAATTCACTGCCGAAATCTTCTTCAACATCGCTGGACTGTAGGTACGGGCTGGTGGTAACCACCTGATTATCCTGTGTTTGCCAGGTGAACGATTCGGCATGGGTCACTCTGATGCCGCAAAAGGTATCAGGAATAGTGAGCGACCCATCCTCATTACTGAAAAGAGATTCCGGTAGCGCTTCCAGCGGCAGCGTGATGCGCGGATAGTTGCCAACCATATTGCTAAAGTCAACGATGACCCGACCCTCATTGGAGGAAACCTCTACCCAGTCGGGAACACTATCGCCGCCAGGTCCCGGATTGGCAGGATCCGAGTCGTCGTCATCGGGATCTTCTTCATCGCTGTTGTCATCATCGGGCGGCGTAGAAGCAGCGTCAGACAAAAAGAGTTCAAAATCCTGGGTGCGCATCCCCGCAGCCGTTTGTTGTTCACCGAAGGTTACGAAATTGGCAAAATTTCGGGGAATCGATAGCCGACTTTCGCCATTGCCAGACGCCCATACACTGACAAATTCCTGTTCGCCTGGATTGCCAATACGCTCCATATCAATCAGCTCTAGGCCATCGGCAACCATTTGATCACGCAGGGCGCGAAAGTCGGCGGGTTGTTGCGGTGTAGAAAATAGATTGGAGCCAGTGCCCTCGCGCCAGAGCCCACGATATTGCAGTTCGCCTTGGTTGCGTTCGACTTCGACATCCACCAGCCGTAAACCCCGTGAGGTGAAGTCTTCGCCTAGCGCCGTGAACTCTTCAGCATTACGCGGCAGGGAAAGTCTTTCCTCACCACTGCCCGATCGCCACACCCCGACAAACCGCCGTCTACCATCGTTGGCCTGAAATACCTCAAAATCGATGAGCCGCAGCCCTTGCGATCGCAATTCTTCGCGCCGGTCACGAAATTCGCCGCGAGTCATGGGCCCATCAAAGATATTGCTGCCAGAACCACTGACCCAAACGCCAACATAAATGCGATCGCCGTTGACTTCTGCTGTTTCCAAATCGACCAGGCGCAACCCCTGGCTAGTCAGTTCTTGGCCTCTTTGAATGAATTCCGATCGATTGAGCGGTTCCGTCACGATGTTGGAGCCGGAACCCGAGTGCCAAACTGCCTGATAGCGAAGGTTTGACAAGTTTTGGGCGTTAGCTTCGGTCGCTGTGCAGGTCAGTAATAAAGCGGCGATCGGTAGCTTACGGAGAATGCGGTAAAGCATCTTGGCATGAAACATGACTGTTGCTCCTGAAGTGCTGTGTTTTTGAAACAGTGATCACCCCGTTCCATTTATCACTCAGCGCAATTCGAGGGTTTTATGCGAAAGTCAGGTCATTAAAAATCAGGACGATACGCCATAGTGGTGGAGAGACCATTTTGCCAGTGACGCCAATGGTGACCTTACAGCTTCGTCAATTAGAGGTGCTTCCGGGACAGAGCCTGTTGCTCCGTGAGGTGTCTTGGGGCGAGTTTGAAGCGATTTTGGCGGAATTGGGCCAACACCGGAATACTCGGATTGCCTACACGAATGGCCTGCTGGAAATTATGGCGCCGCTCCCCGAACACGAATACTTTAAGCAATCAATCAGTATTGCCATTGAAGATATTGCCGAAGTTTTAGAGCAAGACTATGAGAGCTATGGCTCTACGACTTGGCGACGACAGGCGGAGCAGGCCGGTTTAGAGGCCGATAATTGCTTTTACTTTCAAAACGAAGCGCAGATTCGCGGTCGGCTTGAGTTTGACCTAACCCAAGACCCACCGCCGGATCTGGCGCTCGAAATTGACCTTACGCGAAAGTCGCTGGCGCGGTTTCCCATTTACGCTCGGCTCGGCGTGCCCGAAATTTGGTGCTATGACAGCGGGACCCTGACGATCTATCAATTGCAGCAAAATCAATATGCCGAAGCCAGTCAGAGCCAAGTGTTTCCATCGCTCAAGGTGCAGGAACTCCCGCAGTTGATTGCAGCGCATCGCCAAAGCGGCAGACTGGCTTTACGCCGAGCGATTCGAGACTGGGTGAGACAGCAAATTACGTGAAGCAGAAAAGCGATCGCCCCGAAAACCAGAGGCGCTAAGCATACTACAAGATTTTCAAGGCATTCCCTATCGAGAACGTTACCCTGCAGCTACTTTTCAAGTTTCACCAGCCAACGACGTTGACCTTTAAAAAAATCGATTTCGCAACATGAATACCGATAGAGAAACAGAAATCAATCTAGAGCCAGTCATCCTTTTTGATGGATTCTGTAATGTTTGTGATGGATTCGTAAGCTTTGTTATTGATCGCGATCCTCAGCAATATTTCTCTTTTGCATCACAGCAATCGGTAGCGGGAAAAGCAATTTTGAGAGGCTTAGGAATCTCATCTCAGCCTGAAACAATTGTTTTCGTCAACCAGAGTCGATACTATACTCACTCTACTGCCGTACTAATGATATTTCGGCATTTAAATGGGTTGTGGTCTCTGCTTTATTATTTGAGAGTTGTTCCACCATTGATTCGCGACTTTGTCTATCGATGGGTAGCTCGTAACCGCTACAGATGGTTTGGTAAGCGTACCACCTGTCGAATGCCAACTCCCGAACTCAAAAAGCGTTTCCTGGATGAAACCTTTTAGACACGAGAAAATACCCACCACCGGTGAACCGAACTGTTGAGTAATTGCAGTCTTAGACTCAAATATTCTCGCGATCGCTTAGACAAGCTGGTCTGAGAGCTAAGGCATGACACTGCAGAAGCCAATCATTGGATGCCTCGACCGATTTGATCGCTCAATTTGCATAAAAGTCTGCCAATCACCCTGAGTGATGGATGTAACAACACTCTGCACTTTGGAGCTTGGTCTTATGTCTGTCATCCAACAGTTATTTCAGCGCTTCAATAAACCGGTACTGGTTTTGGCGATTGCCGTCGCGACGACAATTAGCATTTTTATGTCGAGCGCGATCGCGCGACCGCCGTCAACTTATATGACGGCGATATCTGATTGGGTAAATGTGGACGCGGGGCAGTCTGCCAGTTTGGTTTGGCACTGTCCCGCTGATCGCGGCGCAATTAGTAGCGGCTTTCAAACCGAAGGCGTTTCTGGCAATGCGTTCGCTGGTTTCAAGGTGATTAATTCCCACCCGGAAGGCTATAACACTTGGCAGCTCAGACTCAGAAACACTGACGATATTGCCCGCAATGTCAGAATCTACACGATCTGCGCGTTGTCTTAGCGGCGGCGATCGCGGGCTCGCGTCACGACTGTTCTCACCGGCGGCCCAGGCCGCCAGTCGTGCTGCGTTGCCGGGAGTCAGAGCCCTGAGATGGGGCATTCGGCGTTAGTCCGATATGATTTGAGGGAATTCGCTGAGCTGCAGGGCCGACTCCGTAAATTGTGAAAACGTCATCGCGGGTCATCCGTGACTGGCGGCTGCGGTAAGTAGTGCTTATGGATTTAGAACTGACGCCACTGCTGCACCAAGCGCAACAGGCTACCCCGGCAAATCGGGCGGCGGCGCTGGCGGCCATTGTTGCGGTGCTGATGCGATCGCAGCGATTGGGCCGACCCGGCCCAGAGGCTCCGGACAATCCGGTTTATCAAGCGCTGCGCGATCGCTTGCAGCAGCAGATGCTGGTAGCCGCAACGGCAGCAGTTGAGCAATACCAGGGCGATCACGGCGCAGTTTCGGAGTGGAGTACCGTCGTACAGGCAACTGCTCTCCAAGCAGCTCTCACGGATGATCAGCTTAAGCAGCTAGCGTTAGAAGCCCAACGGCATCCGGCTCGCAGTCCTCAAAGACAGCACGCTCTAACCCAGTTAATCGAGGCGATTCGGCGTTCTGGGCGGCTGGCGCATCCCCATCGCAGTAAGTTTACGCCCGCGTTTTATGACCTGCTTTATGAGGAGGCGCTGAACCAAACGCTAACCTACGTCTGCCGCAAAATTGAGAACTATGACCCAGAGCGCGGCACGGCGCAAAAATTTATGAACTGGGTCAACTTTCGCCTTGATCGCCAGATCCTTGACTGCCGTCGTGAGTTTAACGAGCAGGAGACTCAAGAACTACCCAATTTGAATGATTTGGAGGCGATCGCCGCGCCGTCGCCAGAGACGCCCTCGCTGGCGCACACCGTGCGCGACTACATTGCCACTGACCCCGACGACCAGTTTCGAACCACGCACATTCGCCATCACCCAGAGGCCAGTTTTCAGGCGATCGCCCTGGCTCGCTTTGGCGAACGCAGTTGGGAAGACATTGCCCAGGAGTATGCGATCAAAGTCCCCACCCTCAGCAGCTTTTTTCAACGCTGCTGCGATAAGTTTGCCCCCCAGTTTCAGCGCCTGCTATAAGGTGCGGCCCCGTTCCCCCGTGAGACCTCAACCATGAACGACTTGAGCAACTTATCGGCGGCATCGCTGCCGCTGGCCCTAACGGCCCACCGTCGCGCCCAAGACTTTCAACGCCGCCACTCGGTGCCTGCGGTGCAAAAACGCGTCTACCTCAATACCCTGGCAGCCTATGCAGGGGCGACCTATCTGGAGAGGCGGGGCTATGACATTGATTGGAGCGCAAGCTACAGCCACGATCCGGCGCAGCAAATGCTGCTGGATGTGGCCGATGTAATGGTGAGCGGGGTCGGACGGCTGGAATGTCGGCCAGTCTTACCGGGGGCGAGCGCGATCGCCATTCCGGCTGCTGTGAGCAGCGATCGGATTGCCTATCTCGCCATTTACCTCGACGCTTCGTTGCGTCAGGCCACGCTCCTCGGTTTTACCGCCACCCGCCCCGTTCCCACCGGAGACGTCACTTCTATTCCACTGTCAGATCTGCAGTCTCCGGAAATGTTGGGCAGTTTTTTAGCCCAGCAGGCGACTGAAGCGATGCCGGTGCGCCTGAGTCGTTGGCTTCAGCAAACAGTCGAGACGGGTTGGCAAGCGGTCGCCGACACGGTGGCCGAACTCACCGCACCGTCACCAACCTTTGCCTGGCGCAGTGGCGCGGCAGCTGAAACAGGAGGGACGGATGCTGCCGATAGCTCACCGCAACCGGTGCCTCAAGTTGGCCAGTCTAAGTCCATCGTGCTCGGCACTGGGGCCGCCGCCGTCACCGTGACGCTGCTGGTGGGACTGCTGCCTCAAGGGCCAGATGAGCTAGAAATCTGGGTGCAGCTGAGTCCGGCGGTGGGCCAGACTCGCCTGCCGACGGCCCTGCGACTGGCGATTTTGGATGCTGCTGACGTCGCGGTGATGCAGGCGGAGGCCCGCGATACGGAAGCGATTCAGCTCAAGTTTGTCGCCGCGATCGCGGAGCAGTTTAGCGTGCAAGTGGTGCTGGGCGATCGCACCTATACCGAACGGTTTGAAGTGTAGCGGTAGCTACCCCTGCGACGACTGTCTTGAAGAGTCTATTTGTCCTGATCTGAAGCCGGTATCGACCCCATGCGCTGTCAGTTGGTTACGCTTATTCTCGATGGCAACCTGGAGCACCAGGGATTTCGCGTGACGGCGGAAGTGGGTGCCGAGGGCGATCGCCCGGCGGCGGTGGTGACGGGCACGTTACCGACCGACCCCGTCCTGCAACAGCAGCTGCAGGCGTGGCAGCAGTGCTACCGGCAGCTCGATACACCGACGCGCATTCGCCCCAAAGAGATTGTGTATGTCGGCTCAATTCAGCGGGTTGCTGCCTGTCAGCAGGCGGCGCAGAAGCTACAGCAACAGTTTAACCAGTGGCTCTCAGCCGCCGCCTTTCGCCCGATTGACCGCCGGCTGCGCGAAGAGCTACAGCCCGACGACATCGTGCGGGTGTTGGTGCGCACCGCGAACCCCGATCTGCAGCAGCTACCCTGGCACCTGTGGGAGTTTTTAGAGCACTATCCCCAGGCGGAAGTCGCTCTCAGCGCGGCGCAGTTTAAGCGACCAGCGATCGCTCCGGGGAACTCGACCCAAGTCAACGTGCTCGCTATCTTGGGCCATAGCGCGGGCATTGACGTCAGCCGCGATCGCGCCCTGTTGACCGCGCTGCCCCAGGCCCACGTCACCTTTTTAGTTGAGCCCCAGCGACAGGATATCAACGACCAGCTGTGGGAGCGGCCCTGGCACGTCCTATTTTTTGCGGGGCACAGCGAGAGCGCTGCAGCCACCGGGCGCATTTTCATCAACCCCCACGACAGCCTGACTCTGGAGGAGCTGCGCTACGGGCTCCGGCGAGCGATCGCCAACGGCCTGCAGCTGGCAATTTTTAACTCCTGTGACGGCTTGGGGTTAGTGCCCGCGCTAGAGCAGGTGAACCTGCCGCAGCTGATCGTCATGCGCCAGCCGGTGCCCGATCGCATTGCGCAGCTGTTTTTGACCTACTTGCTACCGGCCTATGCCGCTGGCCAACCTTTGCCACTGGCTCTCCGGCAGGCCCGCGAGCGGCTGCAGGGCTTAGAAGGCGACTTTCCCTGTGCGAGTTGGCTACCGGTGCTGGTGCAAACGGTGCCCGACCCGCCGCCCACCTGGCCTCAGCTGCAGGGGGATACCCAGTCGTCTCCGCTGGCCTCCCCACCCACCTCCCCCGCCGCGCCGCTGGTGAGCGATCGCCGACGGGGACACATTGCGCTGGTGGCCAGCGTCGCTGCGTCGGTGCTGATCTTGGCGGTGCGATCGCTGGGGGGGCTGCAACCGGCGGAACTCCGTGCCTACGATCGCCTCCTGCAGCAGCGTTTGCCCCGCGCCACCCCCGAACGACTGCTGGTGGTTGAGGCCACGGAAGCTGACATCAACCGCTATGGCTATCCCCTGCCGGATGCCGTGTTGGCCCAGGTAATCGAGCGCCTGCAGCCCTACGAGCCCCGGCTGATTGGGCTAGATATTTTTCGCGATCGGCCGGAGGAAAACAGTCCATTAGCACCGCTGCTGGCGGCGCAAAACAATCTCGTCGGGCTGTGCAGTGTGCGCTTAGGCCAGGGCGATGGCATCGCCCCACCGCCGAGTCTGCCGACCGAGCGCTTGGGCTTTAGCAACGTGGTCGAAGACCATGACGGCGTCATGCGCCGCCACTTATTATTTATGACGCCCGAGATCGATGACCCCTGCGCCACAGAGTTTTCGCTGAGTGCGCAGCTGGCCATCCAATATCTCGATGCGCAAGGCATTGAGCCGCAAATCTTACCTGACGAACGATTGCAGCTGGGCCGCGCTCAGTTTGCGCCGCTGCAAAGCCACTCTGGCCCTTATCACCAGCTCGATCACTGGGGGTTTCAGGTGTGGCTTAACTACACGGCTACCGAAACATTTGTTCAACAAATTTCTGTAGCCGACCTCCTGACACAAAACATCGACCTGGAAAGTCTGGAGAACTATATCGTGCTCATCGGCATGTCGGCTCCGGTCTCGAATCCGACGGACTTTTTTCTGACGCCCGCCGGGGCTAACCAATGGCCCCGCCAGCAAACTGAGGGGGTCTTGCTGCACGCGCAAATGGTCAATCATTTGCTGACCGCGGCCTTAGACGGACGTTCGCCCATTCGCGTCTGGCCCGCTGGGGTAGAGCTAGTGTGGATCACGGCCTGGTGTGGCTTAGGGGGTTTGGTGGGCTGGCGCGGGCGGCGTCTGAGTGTGGCCGCGATCGCCGCCGGGGGTAGCGTCCTGCTGCTGTACGGAATTGCGTGGGGACTGCTGAATCTAAGCTGGTGGGTGCCTCTAGTGCCAGCCGCGATCGGTTCCACTTTGGCCACGGTCGTTACTGTTGCCAGCGCTCACGGGCTCGATCACTCTCAACTCAGGAAAAAATTGCCCTCATGAAATCCTTATTTACACAGCCTCGTCAAACACGCCTGGGTGGGTTGACAGCGATGCTTTGGAGCTTACTGGCCCTGGTGGCGATCGCGGATGTAGCGCCCCTAGCCGTGCCCTTCAATCCGCCCAATCGGGGCGCACCAGGACGCAGCAGTACGGTGCGCGATGCGGGCAGTCGGGGCTGTGGCATTATCGCGCTCGAACCGACCCAAACCCACTGGGGTGAAACGCTGCAGGCTCAGCCGACGTTCTGGGTGTTTCTCTCGGAGGCTGGCCGCTCGGTGGCCTTGACGCTAACCCCCGAAGGCAGCGACGAAATCTTGTACACCGCGACCTACAGCGCCATTCCGGACGTGGGCATCAGTCGATTGCCCGGGCCCGAAGCGGCCCCGGAGCTGGCCCCCGACGTACCCTACCGCTGGACCCTGTCAGTCGATTGTCCGGACGAGAGTGGCGATGGCCCAGCTACCACAGGCATCGTGGTGCGGCGATCGCCCACCGACGAACTGGCGCAGCAGCTCGCCACTGCGGACACCGACGAACGCATCGCCCTGCTGGCCAGTCACGGCTTTTGGTACGACACCTTAACCGCACTCGCCGAGCAGCGCTTGCAAAATCCCCGATCGGAAGCCGCTTTCCTCAACTGGGCCAGCCTCCTAGAGCACGATCTCGTCCAGCTCAATGATGTCGTCGAGCAGCCCCTCACCGACTGCTGTCAGCCCGATTAAAGCATTTAGAGCCCAGGGTGCGGAATATCCCCCATCGCCCCACCCAGCCTAGACCCTGGCGATCTATCGGGCTCTGTATCCATAGCGAGAAAAGCGATGCCCCCGTTCCTGTCAAAACCGCCCCTGCTGATACTGCTGGCCCTCTGGGCCGGGGGCGCGGCGATCGGCTGGCTCTGGTATGCCCCCTTCACTGGTGGTCAGGGACCGGGCTGGCACTGGTTGGCACTGGGCTACAGCCACCTGGGACTCCCGGCACTGCTAATCAGTACGAGCGTCGGGTTAGCGCTGCCGGTATTGGGCGGCGGGTTAGTCGGGCTGCTGCTGCTCAGGGTACTCAAACCCCAGTGGCAACCGGTCGCGCGACGCGCTGTTATGCTGCTGGCGATCGCGGTCGCGGGGGGCGTTCTCCTATCGATGGCCGCTTTTCCCGCGGTGCTGTTTGGCTATGCGCCCCAGTCACAGCGGGCGATCGCCGCTTGGCACAAAACCTATCGCACGGTTTACGTTGCGCCAGCGTTTGACGACAATTACGGCCCGCTGATGCTTTTAGAATGTGGCCGCTGGGGCCTGTGCCACGAGGTTTATCGCGGTTACACAGACGTGTTTTCGGCGGCAGTGGCGCGGATTGAGTTTCAGGCTGGCTCCAGTCAGATGGCGCTCTATCTAGAGAATGAGTGGGCCTATGTCCGTGCGCGCCCGGCGACCCTCTGTGTGGCCCAAAGCGCGGCGCTAGACGGTTCGAGTGACGCCGTAATCTGCGATTTCCCGGTCGAAAACTAATGGAGCCCCCACCCGATGTTATGTATCTTTTGTGCGATCGCGCCCCCGGCCCCGCCGCCCTTGCTGCTCGCGTCAGTCGCGCTCGCTGCCCGCATGGACGCCCCCCGGCCACCCGTCTCGGTGCAGCCGCTGCTGTCTCCCCCGACGGGGCGGCAGCCGCAGTTCTCGTCGCCTCGACTCGCTCAGGCCGTGATTCCCAATGCGGACGGCACCGGCACCGTGGTGACGCCCGACGGCAGCCAACTTGACATCACGGGCGGCCAGCTTTCCGGCGATGGGGCCAACCTCTTCCACAGCTTTCAGGAGTTTGGCCTGACGGCGGAGCAGGTCGCTAACTTTATCGCCTCGCCGGAGATTCAAAACATTCTCGGCAGCGTCAATGGCGGGAACGCCTCGATCATTAACGGGCTGCTGCAGGTTAGTGGCAGTAGTGCCAATCTGTATCTGATCAATCCGGCGGGCGTCATTTTTGGCCCCCATGGCGCGATCGATCTGACTGGCTCCTTTACGGCCACGACAGCCTACCAGATCGGCTTCGGTGACACCTGGTTAGATGTGCAAAATCCTACCGCCTATGAAGCGCTGACCGGCACCCCTAATGGTTTCGCCTTCACCGGTGACTCATCCGGCACGGTGCTCAACCTGGGCGATCTGACCGTAGACGCTGGCGAATCCATCACGCTGTTGGGCGGCGAAGTCATCAATCTGGGCAGCATCACCGCCCCTGAAGGCACCATTACGCTAGCGGCAATTCCCGGTGAAAATTTAGTGCGCATCAGTCAGGAAAATCAGCTGCTCAGTCTGGAAATTCCGCCAACCCTGACTGCCACCGGACAGTTACAGCTGAATTCGCTGGCCCTCCCCGAATTGCTTACCGGTAGCGGCCTCGCGGCTGCGGATCTGACCGTTGTTCAGGCGGCGGACGGCACCGTTCGCCTGGAGTCTGCCACGGCGGCGGCTCCGGTCGAACTGGGCAGCGTGATTGCGTCAGGAGAAATCACGGTAGCGGGGAGCGAAGGGGGGCAAATCTATTTGTTAGGCGAGCAGGTCTCGCTCCTCGCGGCGGACGTCATTGCCTCGGGGGCCAGCGGCGGCGGCGACATCCGCATTGGCGGCGACTTTCAGGGGCAGGGGTCGTTGCCTCGGGCGCAGGTTACGACCGTCGATGCCGAGTCTCAGCTCGCGGCGGACGCGCTGCAGGCAGGCGATGGCGGCACGATAATCGTCTGGGCCAACACGACGCGATTTCTCGGCCAGGCCAGCGTGCAGGGCAATGGCAGCGGCAGTGGCGGCTTGGTCGAAGTCTCGGCGGCCCAGTCACTCCAGTTTTCGGGCACGGTGAATGCCTTCGCAGCGTCGGGCCGCACCGGCACGCTGCTGCTAGATCCCACCAACATTGAGATTGTGGCTGCCGGAGCCGATACCGCTGCACTCACGGCAGTGGATGAGTTTGGTGATCCTGACCTGGGGGCCAACAACACGACGCGCATTGACGTCACCGCGCTCAACGCCGCGTTGGCCAATGTGGTGCTGCAAGCCACCAATGACATTACCTTTAGTACCGATGTCACCACCACCACCGGCGTCGGCTTGACCGCGATCGCCAACAACAACATTTTTCTCAACGGCAATCTCACCACCAATTTCGGCGCGATCACGCTGCAGGCGGATGCTGATAACAGCGGCAGCGGCGGGGTGATTGCCGGTGGCGGCACGACCCTGCAAACCCAGGGCGGCCCGGTAACAGTGATGGGGGCGGGGTTACAGCTGGGCGCGATTGATACCAGCGCGGTAGCTCCCGGCGCGGTGAGTCTGATGTCCAGCGGCGACATTACCTTTGATGCGATCACGGCCACCACTACCAGCGTCAATCCGGGGGGCGACGTCAATATTGTGGCCAACGGCACCGTGCAAGGCTTGAGCGCTGGCATCACCATTAACGCTCAAGGGGCCAACCCCGGCACGGTAACCATTCAGCATGATGGCGGCCCGACGAACGCGGCCTTGACGATTGGCAATGCCGCCGTGAATGGCACAGCGGGCGCGATCGCCGCTGATAGCGTGCTCACCAGCGGTACCTTCGATGTCCAACCCACTGGCGGTACTGACAATCCCTCGCCCGCTGTCACCATCACCTCAGTCAACGCCCCACCGACGCTGTCTGCCTCACAGCAACTGGCCACAGCAGTCGATCAGCCGCTGGACTTTACCGTGGCTGACCTCAACCCGACGATTGCTGACGCCAACAGCGACATCACCATGCTGGAAATCGCCTCGATTCAGTCAGGGACGCTGCTGAGAAATGGCGTGCCCGTGCAGGCCGGTGATGCGATCGCCCCCACCGATACCCTGCAATTCATCCCCCCCGCTGATACCAGCGGCACGATTACGGCCTTTACCCTGCGGGCTCAAGATGGCGTCGCCAATTCTGCCCCAGTCGCCATCACCGTCACGATCGCGGCCTCGGAGACACCTGATTCCCCCGAGTTGCCCGACGTGACGACGCTTGATCCCACCTTGGGAGCGGCTCCTCCGTCCCAGCCTGATCTCCTGCCAACGGAGCAAACGGTTATACAGAGCCTGTCGCTGGCCCAGTCGCCGCAGCTAGAGGAACTCAGCGTGCTCGGCATGGTGCTGCCCGAACCCAGCTTGTTGATTGGGGCCGCGATCGCGATCAGTACCGGTGAGGATGGCATCTTTCCCCCGAGCGCCGCGAATGCTCCCGCTGCCAACGTGCCCAGTTTGGACATTGCTACAGAGCCACGGGAAAACCAAGCGCTGCCGCCACCGGGCGGGGGCGTCAATCTGAGTCAGCTTCAGGAACCGGACGACGAGGGCGAAACCGGGGAGGGCGGCGACGAAGGCGGCGGTGAGGACGACTTGCCCGCACCCGCCGCCGGTGACAACGGCTCCGCCGTTGAAGGGGAGCCCGAGGCTGGCAGTTCGCTGTTGACCGACGAAACCGAGCCCTCCACGCCCACCCCAGAAACGGATAGCGGCACCCCGACCACCGACGGAGAAACGACCTCCAGTGATGCCACCACTGACTCCATTGAGGAAGACGGCATCGCCTCACCGGCAGCCGAATCAGCAGCCGACTCCGAGGCCAATACCGGCCTGCGCAACTGCCAGGCCACGGTTGAAAGTGTCGAGAACACCGCCGCCCGCGATCGCTCCGAGGCCCTTTATGAAGCACTAATTGACTGCTACGAAGCTAACCTGGCGACGGCTACCGCCCAAGGCGATACTCGCTGGATTGCCTATTCCCTCAACAACTTGGCGATTTCGCACTTTGTCATTGGCGACTATCTCACCGCGTTGGACTTGCATCAACAGCAGCTCGATCAGGCGATCGCCCTGAGGGATGCGACTCAAGAAGGGATTGCGCTGGGAGGGCTAGGGGCCACCTATGCAGCCCTCGGCGATTACGCCACCGCCATTGACTTCTATGAGCGCAGCCTCAGCCGCCTGCCCATTGAGACCGCGCCGCAGTGGAAGGCACTGACCTATCGCAATCTCGGCAACGCCTACTTTGCCGAAAAGGACTACGAACAAGCCGCCCAGCATCAACTCACCAGCCTCGATATTGCGCGGGGTGCGGGCGATCGCTACGGCGAAATGCAGGCTTACGGCAATCTGGGCTCAACGCGAGCTATTCAGGGGCGCTTTGCGGAGGCGATCGCCCACCATGAGCAAGGGCTGGCCCTGGCGACGACGTTGGCAGAGCCCCTAGAGGCCGCCCAGATTTTGCTCGGGCTCAGCACGGTCTACGCCTACCAGCAAAATTACGACCAGGCCTATCGCTATAGCCAGGAGGCGCGGACGATCGCTCAGCAGCTCGGCTCCCGGCTCGGCGAGGGGGTCGCCCTGACGAATGTGGGGAACGCGCTGCTGTATCTAAACCGACTGACCGAAGCGGAACAGACCCTTTTCACTGCGATCGAACTTTGGGAATCGCTGCGCGCCGGTTTGGGGACTAATGATGCCTTCAAAATCTCCATTTTTGAAACTCAGCTGGCCGCCTACAACAACTTGCAAGAAGCGCTGGTCAATCAAGACAAACTGACCATCGCCCTCGAAGTATCAGAACGCAGTCGTGCCCGCGCCTTTGTGGAACTGCTCGCCCGTGGCCAAGGGCCAGCCAGTGCCGCTGGGCCAGTGTCGCCTCCCAGTCTGGCCCGACTGCAGCAAATCGCCGCCACTCAAAACGCCACCCTGGTGGAATATGCCATCATTCGCGACCAGGTAGCGGAGCCACCCCATGCCGCATCGGTACAAAATCCGGTCGAGCCGAGAGATGCCCAGCTCTATATTTGGGTGGTGTCGCCGGATGGCACGGTGCAGTTTCGCTCAGTCAGTCTGCCCACTGCGGTCTCGGCCAGCACTGTCGCCGATCTCGTGGTTGAGACCCGCACTGCGCTCACCGGTCGTCATCCGTCCCTCGTGGCGACGAACCGGGGCCTGCGGGTGGTGCCCAGCGTGGGCGATCGCCCCCTGCAACCCGGCGATTTTGTGAGACGAGCAGGTGACCTGCCAGACATTGCCCCCTACGAAGTGGTCAGTCTGTCGCCCGATGGGCAGACCGTCACCGTGAGTCATCCTGACTTCGTCCTGCCCGATCCGACCCTGCCAGTCGGTGAACTCTCGCGGGTCGAGCCTACGGGGGCGATCGCCCAGCCGCCCCTGCAGCAGCTCCATGATTTGCTCATCGCCCCCATCGCGGAACTGTTGCCCACTGACCCCAACGATCTCGTCATCTTCGTCCCGCAAGAACATCTCTTTCTCGTGCCGTTTGCCGCCCTGCAAGACGAGCAGGGTACCTATTTGATTGAGCAGCACACCGTGGCGATCACGCCGTCGATTCAGGTGCTGGAGCTGACGAGCAACCGCGCCGCGCCTGCCAACGCAGCCGCCCCGAACGCCCTTGTCGTGGGCAACCCCAGTCCCATGCCCGGCAGCTTTGTACCCCTACCCAACGCCGAAACAGAGGCTGCCACCGTGGCGGATCTGCTCTCGGCCACGCCGTTGTTACGCGGCGACGCCACCGAAGCAGAGGTCAAAGCCGCCCTGGCGGAGGCCGATATCATTCACCTGGCCACCCACGGCGAATTCAACAGCACACAGCCGCTGCAGGGGGCGCTGGCGCTGGCTCCCGATGCCCAGAACGATGGCTTCCTCACCGCTGCCGAAATTCTAGAGCAGCCGCTGCAGGCCAGTTTGGCGATTTTGAGTGCCTGCGACACGGGTCGGGGCCGCATTACCGGCGATGGGGTGATTGGTCTATCGCGATCGTTCATGGCCGCCGGGGTGCCTCAGGTGGTGGTGTCTCTCTGGCAAGTGCCCGATCAGCAAACCGCCGACTTGCTGATCGACTTTCACACCGAGCGCCTGAAACAGGGCAATACGCCCCAGGCCCTGCGCGAGGCGATGCTCTCCGCATTGGAAACCTATCCCGACGATCCGGCCCTGTGGGCGGCCTTTGTGCAGGTCGGCAGCGCCCCATAAACATCACTGGCGGTTGACTTCAAAAGATCAGGGAGCCCCGATTATGAGGCCCTTTCGTTTAACCACGATTAGCGCTTTCGCTACACCGCTGCCCCTCTATGGCGCTGAGGAGGTGCTGTGTGTGGTTTATGGCAGCTCGGGCCCTGGCGGTAGCGGGAAGCTAGGTAATATTGTTCTAGCTCCACCCTTAAACCCCTGGTCTTTTAAAGTACTAGGGGTTTGTTGTTTTTAGGGCGCTCAGGACGTGGCTAATCTCAACGTTGAACAACGGCGATCATGATCAAAAAGCTTGCAGTGGCAGAGACCATCTACATGCGATGGAAAGCTATACCCTCCTGGCAGAAGGGGCTGGCAGGAATCAGCGTCGGCCTGCTCATTGCTGCAACGATCGCCTACTGGCAAGGACAACCAGACGTCAAGCGATGCGTAGATTCTCTAAACCTCACCCAATGCTTTCTGCTTGGTCAGTCGTTTTGGCAATGGTTAGAGCTGCTTGGGGTGCCTTTGTCATTGGCGGTTTTGGGCTACCTCCTGCAACGACAACAGCGGAAACAAGCCAGGACAGAAGCCAATCAACAGCGAAAAATCGCCGCTGTAGAAGCTAAACAACAGCGAGAAATCGCCGCCGATGAAGAGAGAGAAGAGATTCTCCAAAATTATATTGATCGGCTCTCAACGCTATTAGTGGACAAGAACTTGCTGGCACTATAGCAAGCCGCAATTTGATCCGGTCACTCTAGATAGCTGAAATCACCATCTGACGAGCCTTTTAACTCCGACTTCCGACTTCTGCATTCCGACTTCTGCTATAGCGACAAGAAAATACGCTCCTCGCAATGACCAAGAGCCACTCAATCGCAATGAAGAGGAGTTGCTTGCCGCATCGGTTGATGTAATTCGCGCCAGAACCCTGTCTACTCTGCGGCGATTTAAAGGAGATGGAGCCCGGAAAGCCAGTGTGATTCAGTTTTTGATCGAGGCTGAGGTGCTCAGCAAAGCGAAGCTCGACCTCAGCGGGGCTGATCTCAGCAAGGCTAACTTCTTTCGGGCCAACCTCAGCAAGCTCGACCTCAGCGGGGTCGACCTCAGCCATGCCTACCTCAGCAGAGCCTTACTCAACGATGCCAAACTCATCGAGGCCAACCTTGACAAGGCTGACCTCAGCGATGCTGACCTCAGCGGGGTCGACCTCGGTTATACCAACCTCCGCTTTGTCAACTTCAGCGGGGTCGACCTCAGCGAGGCCGACCTCAGCCATGCTGACCTCAGCTATACCAACCTCAGCTATGCCAGTCTCCACAACGCCTATCTCACGGGGGCCAGCCTCAGCTATGCCGACCTCAGCTATGCCGACCTCAACTATGCCGACCTCCGCTTTGTCAACTTCAGCGGGGCCAACCTCAGCAGCGCCCACCTCAGCAAGGCCAACTTCTTTAAGGCTGACCTCACTGGGGCCACAGTTGAGGCGCACACTCTGAAGGGAGCTAAGCTTGACGGTGCCAAATTACCGCAGGGATTGTCGCTTGAGGACATTGAAGCAGCCAGCAACCCTCAGCAAGACTAAAACACCTAATCCCCCCTCTCAGCCAACGACGTCTTCAAGTCTCTGACTAAGCGCTCAAACACCTGCTGGTAGGCGTCATAGTCTTTCCAGTTGCAGAAGTTGCCGATATTGCGAGTGTTTCTGACCACGCGCGGCCACCCGTCTCGGTTTTGCATCACGGTGTCATCAATGCGGACGGGAAACAGCACCAGCTTGTGGCTCTCTCGCTCTTTCTCTAGCGCCGCTTCCATTTCGCTTTCGACCCACTGACTATTGACGGAGTGCTCCGAGAGGATGAGCAGCAACTTGTCATGCTTGCGAATGGCTTGGTCAATGCCGACGCGAATTTTTTCGCCAATGGGCAAGTCTTCGGGGGCATACCAGCAGCGCACCCCCTTGTCTTGCAGGTCGGCGTGTAGTCGTTTGGCAAACGCCTCGTCCATGTGGGAGTAGCTGATAAAGCAGGAATAGAACTGGAGGGGCTGATTAAACAGTGAGGGGATGTAGTCAATGAAGGTATCGGGTAAGCCCACGCCCCGCAGGAATGATTCGGGCAGCTGACCCGAGCGGGATAACGTTCGATGATCAAGGGTGCTAGGCCCGAGATAATGGCATTTCGTCAGTCCTTGAACACGACTCAGATCAACGTCAGCGAATAACGTCTCGCCGAGTAGGGCATCACCGAGTAGGGCATTGTTGAGGTCGGCACCGCTGAGGTTGGCACCGCTGAGGTCGGTACCGCTGAGGTCGGCATCGCTAAGGTCGGCACTGCGGAGGTCAGTACCGCCGAGCAGGGCATTGCTGAGGTCGGCACCGCTGAGATCGGCATCGTTAAGGTCGGCACCGCTGAGGTCGGCACGGTTGAGGTTGGCACCGCTGATCTTGGCATCCCTGAACTTGGCAAGGTGGAGGTTGGCACTGCTGAGATCCGCATAGTTGAGGTTGGCATCGCTAAGGTCGGTACGGTTGAGGTCAGCACAGTGGAGGTTGGCACTGCTGAGATCCGCATAGTTGAGGTTAGCACCGCTGAGGTTAGCACTGCGGAGGTCGATTGCCTCATCTGGATTATCTCTTCTCCACTGATTCCATACCTGTACTCTCTTCCAGAGCGAAGCTAATTGCTCCTTATCCGCCATGCCCTATTGCCCTCCGTTATCGCCATAAATCTAGCAGCGGCAAGCCGACAGACGCCAAAGGCATCCTCGATCGCACCCCTCGCCCCCAAAGTTAGGAGATACCAGGAAGCCACGCATAAGTCCTCATGGGGATAAACCGCCTCGGGGTAGAATCGGACTGGTTTTACGCAGGGAGAGGGAAACACCTTGAAAACGCGCGTCATCTTAGTCAGGCACGGTCAAAGCACTTACAACGTCAAAAAGCTGATTCAAGGGCAGATCGATGTGTCTGAACTGACGGAGATGGGGGTGGCCCAAGCCCAGCGCGTGGGCGAGACGCTGCGGGGCATTACCTTTGATCACGTGTATGCCAGCCCGCTCAAGCGCGCCTTCAAAACAGCGTCTACGATTGTGGACGTGCTGCAAAAAGAACTGCCCGATACCCCCGCGCCTGCACCCACACCGATGATCAAAGAGATCAATTTGCCCCTGTGGGAAGGGCTCTCGTTTGCTGAGGCCGAGGCCCAGTATCCCGACATTTATCATGCTTGGCACTACGATCCGCTCAACTGCAAGATGCCGCTGACCGACGGTACAGAGTTTTATCCGGTGCGATCGCTCTACGATCGCGCGACGCAGTTTTGGCAAACGATTTTGCCCCAGCATCCGGGCCAAACGCTGCTCATCGTCGGGCACAGCGCCATCAATCGCGCTTTGATCGCCACCGCCTTGGGCAAAGGGCCAGAAATTCACGAGCAGCTGGGGCAGGCCAACTGCGCCATTAGCCTGCTGAACTTTGCCGGTGAGTTCGGCCAAGGGGTGCAGCTAGAGTCGATGAACCTGACCAGTCACATGGGCGAAGCCGTGCCAGCGCGGCGATCGCGCTACCACGGCCCCCGCCTGCTGCTCGTGCGTCACGGTGAAACCGAATGGAACCGCCAAAAGCGCTTTCAAGGGCAGATCGACATTCCCCTCAATGAGAACGGTCGAAACCAGGGAAAACAGGCGGCGGAATTTCTGCAAGACGTGAAAATTGATGCGGCGGTGAGCAGTTCCCTCTCGCGTCCGAAGGAAACGGCGGAGCTGATTTTGCAGCACCATCCCGACATCACGCTTACCACCACCGACGGCCTCAAGGAAATCGGCCACGGCGACTGGGAAGGGCTCTACGAAAACGAGATCGAGTCGGGCTATCCCGGCATGCTGCAGCAGTGGCAAACCCACCCCGAAACGGTCGATATGCCCGGTGAGGGGGGCGAAAATCTGGAGCAGGTATGGGCGCGAGCGATCGCTGCTTGGAACGACATCGTCGCGCAATACAGCGGCACCGACCAGCCCGTGACGGTGCTGGTCTCCGCTCACGACGCCGTCAACAAAGCCATTCTTTGCCATGTGATGGGGTTAGGGCCAGCGTCGTTTTGGCAGTTTAAGCAGGGCAATGGCGCGGTGAGCGTGATTGACTATCCTACCGGGGTGGAGAGTGCGCCAGTGCTGACGGCAGCGAATATCACCATTCACCTCTCGGGCAGCGTGTTTGATCAAACGGCTGCGGGGGCGCTCTAAATGGGGGCAGGCCAGAACCGCCTGGAGATGCGGCATCCGCCGGGTAGGCAGGGAGCATGACAGGCACCTTACTGCAGCAGGTGCGGGTGATCGACCCGGCGACGCAGACCGATCAGACTGCCGATGTGTGGATCGAGGCGGGCCGGTTTCGGGCCATTGCCCCCCGCCTTGATCGCCCCGACAGTGAAGTGGAAATCATCGACGGCACCGGCAAAATTCTCGCGCCGGGTCTGGTCGATCTGTACAGCCACAGTAGTGAACCGGGCAACGAACCCCGCGAAACCCTGGCGGCTCTGCTGGCGGGGGCGATCGCGGGTGGGGTGACGCGCCTCAGCATTTTGCCCGATACCGATCCACCGTTAGATCAGCCCGCCGCCATTCGCCATTTGCTCAGTCTGGCCGATACGGCTGGGGTGAACCCGCGACCGATGCTGCTGCCCTGGGCGGCGCTGACCCTCGGCGCGCAAGGCGAACACATGACCGAGCTGGCGGTGATCGCCGGGACGGCAGACTTAGCCCTGGCCGGATTCGCCGATGGTCAACCGCTGAGCAATCCCGTCCTGCTGCGCCGCCTGTTGGAATATGCCCATCCCCTGCGGCGACCCATCGCCCTCTGGCCCTGCGATCGCGCGCTGGCCGGTAACGGCATTGCTCGCGAAGGTTCCCTGGCGCAAATGGGCGGCCTGCCCGGTACGCTGGTCGCCGCTGAAACTGCGGCACTAACCACGGTGCTAGAACTGGTACGCGAAATTGGCACCCCAGTTCACCTGATGCGCCTATCGACCGCCCGCAGTGTGGAGCTAGTGCGGGAAGCTCAGGCGGCTGGATTGCCCGTGACCGCCAGCACCACCTGGATGCACCTGCTGTTTTCCACCGCCGATGCCTTGAGCTATGACCCCAATTTACGGTTGGAACCGCCGCTGGGGAATCCAGCCGATCAGGCGGCGCTGATTGCCGGGGCAAAATCGGGCGTGCTGGCCGCGATCACGATCGACCACAGCCCCTACACCTATGAAGAAAAAACGGTGGCCTTTAGCGATGCGCCACCAGGGGCGATCGGGTTGGAGCTGGCCCTGTCCGCCCTCTGGCAGCGGTTCGTCGCCCCCCATGACTGGACGCCACTGGAACTACTGCAGGCCATGAGCTGCGGCCCCGCCCACTGTTTAGGCATGGCCCCGCCCACGATTGCGGTGGATCAGCCCGTCGAAGCCTTTTTGTTCGACCCAGCTCAAACATGGACGGTGGAGGCGACCACGTTGCGATCGCCCGCTCGCAATACCCCCTTCCTCAACCAATCTCTACAGGGTCGGGTGGCTAAGGTGTGGCGGTAAGCTGCCAGTCCTCAAGGTCAGGCGATCGCTACGCATCTAGGTTTGCCGCCAATTTTCGAGTTGTAAGTTGGCAACCCGTTCGAACTCTCTTTGGTTGGCTGTAACCATAATCAAGTCATGTTGAAGGGCCGTAGCCGCAATCAAGACATCGTAAGCGCCGATCGGTTGTCCTTGAGATTTGAGCACAGCCCGAATTCGAGCGGCTTGTTCAGCCTCGTCGTTGCTGAAAGGCAGCATCGTGACGGCAGCTAAAATGCTGGAAATCGCTGGTTCAACTTTTTGAGCCCGTTGCGGATTGAGAACTAAGCCGTATTGCAATTCCATCACAGTCACGGCTGAAATTGCGATATCGACAGGTGATGTTTGCTTGAGTTTTGCCATCGTTCCGGGTTCACCTTTGATGAAATCGCTAATGACGCAGGTATCGAGGAGATAGCGCATCAAAACAGTTCCGGTTCATGGGGCGGAAGAAGTTCGTCACGGTAAGCCTCAAAGGCAGGAAAATCAGGAGTCCCGGCGTAAGCTATGACTATCTCTGACCACTGTGAAGTGGCTGCAGCAGTTGATTGAGTTGTCCGACGTAAAGCTTGCAAGATGAGAGTTTGAAGCGGCATGTTAGATTGGGCTGCTTGACGAATCAAATCCTGCTCTAAATCTGGGGGCAGATTGATTGTGACTTGCATAAATTTTCTCCTCTCATTATCGCAAAGCAGTGTTTGGCCTAGATGCGTGTACTAAGCGATTGGATAAGTCAACTCTTCAGCTGGATGATTGAGGTATGCTCGGCGTTGCTTAATTTCGGGATGAACTGAATTCCAAAAGCCAAATTTAGTCTGAGTTACGCATTTCCATTCATCCCCGATGCCAGCAACGCCAATGGATTAGCGAGGATGGCTGTTTGAGCGTTGTAACCATGTTTTCCCTAGGCAACCAGTCAAGGGCATTGCGATCGCTACACAATCTTAACTTTGCCCAACTTTGGCACTTTAACCGTTGGGCCATAGTGGTTGATCATCTTCGCTATACCAAACTCCGAAGTTGATGCTTTTAAGTCGGCCAAACTCAAAATGAAGTTCGAGCCATTGTTCCTCATAGAAAGCCGTATTGAAGCTACCGTAGTCCTCGTATTCTGAAGGATTTCCCAGCTTCTTAGCCAACAGAGTCAAAACGTTCTGCCTGGATTTTTCGATGAGTAGGTGCCCAAATAAGGTTGCTTGGGGATTATGTACTTCAATCCATCCCAACAAATTTTCATTCTCTGGCTCGAAGGAAAGTTCCAACATCAATTCGTCAAACTGCACTCTCCGACAACCCAATTCAGTGGTGTATGACCTATCTGCTGCCCCCAGTTTTGCCTGTACTTGAGCTTCTGCCAGTCCAAACAGCAGCTCTCCGATGCCAACGCCAAGAAGAATTTCCATCCCTAAATATTAGCGATGCCAATCAACAACTTCATCAGAAAGACCGTTTCCGTCAAATGCATAACCGCCTTACCTCAGCGAGTTAGGCGAGGCAACCTCAACTTCGGCGGTGTAGCAGGTCCAGTCAGAGCGCGATAGGGTTTTGCCGCAAACCACGGGCTGCCGATCGCGCTGATAGGCCAAATAATTAAACACCAGCAGCGGCATCCCTAGCGGGACGGCTAAATATTCGCTGAGTTCGTAGGTGGCGGGCACACTCTCTAGTCTCACTGCTGCTGCAGTGAGGGTGATGCCACCCTGCGCTAAGGTGCTGTAGGTAAAACCGTGCTGCAGTTCGCTGGCGAGGGGCGTTGCGATCGCGGCTGGATAGTAAGTGATGTCGAGGGCGATCGGCGATGCGGCAGCATAAATAATTTTCTCTTGCCAATACACCGGGGCGGATGGCTCAGTCAGCTGCAGTTGGCGGCTCACCTCTGCGGGTGCCTCAATGGGCTGAAACCGCAGAGAATGCACGCGTGCCTCGTAGCCCTGCTGCTGCAAGGCTGCGTCAAACTGCATCAGCGGATTCGACATGGAAAAACTGATCTTGTGCTGCTCGGTGACAAAGATGCCTTTACCTTGTTGGGTAGTGACAAGACCTTGCTGCGTCAGGTTAGCGATCGCCTTGCGGATGGTAGTGCGACTGACACCAAAGACTTGGCCGAGGTCAAATTCACTGGGCAAGCGGCTACCGGGCACATAGTCGCCGACTTCAATTTTTTGCTTCAACTGTTCCGAAATTGCGACATGCAGAGGCTGCTTATCTGAAAGCTGTTCACTCGGAACCATAAAAAATGTCATCGTCTGCTGACCATCCCTGACATCTTATCGAAATTTGCCGAGGAACCTGCTGGCAGAAAATAGCCCCACACCTGGCATAAAGCCTCAAAATTTCAGCCCGAGGATTCCCCTTTTTCCTGCCCCCCCTGACGCTGGCTACGCCGCGATCAGCTGAAATCGCGACAACTTGAATAAACTCGTGTCGTGGGGCGTCTTACCCTCGACGGCCAAATCAGCCAGCATTTTGCCCATCAGCGTGGTGAACTTAAAGCCGTGCCCGGAGAAGCCCGCACCGATGACCACATGGGGATAGTCGGGATGTTGATCAACGACGAAATCTTTGTCTGGGGTCACGGTGTAGAGGCAGCGGCGGGTGTAAAGCAGCGGCCCCGCCGCGCCAGGCAGATATTGGTTAGCCCAGTCACGGATGCGCTCGGTCCACGCCTGACTGGGGGTGTAGTCCACCTCGCTGGGTTTATCCACAGTGTCCCAACCGTAAAACGTGGTGATTTTGACGCCAATGCTGGGATCTTCGTGGGGAATCCCGTAGGGCATTTCGCCGTAGTCGCCATTCATATGAGCAAAGAACACGGGAAATTTGCCGGGTTCAAAGTCGGCGGCGTTTTTCGGTTCATAGAAGCCGAGTTGGCAGGGCATGATCTTGAGGGGCAAATCAATCCCTTGCTCAGCCAGCAGGCCCTTGGCCCAACTGCCCACGGTCAGCACAATGCGATCGCACCGATACGTCTCTGTCTCCGTCTCGACTTCAACGCCATAATCTGAAGGGGTGATTTTGAGCACAGGGGTCTGATCAATCACGGTTGCACCCCTGGCCTGAGCCAATCGCGCATGGGCGAGCACACAACGAGAGGTTTTGAGCAAGCCCCCATCAGGGTTAAACAGACCGGTCATGCCATCTTCGAGCGCAAACTGAGGATACCGGTGAGCAATTTCAGCTTGGGAGAGATACTCATATGGCAAGCGCGATTCATCCAAGCTGGCTTTCATGCGTTGGAAGGTATCGGTTTCGGGAAAGCCAAAGTCGAGGCCGCCGGTCTTCACATACAGTTTTTCGCCAGCTTCTTCTTGCAGGGCGAACCACAGCGGATAGGCATCCTGCATCAGATTGACGTAGGTAGGATGGTCGTAGGTATAGCGAATGACCCGCGACTGACCATAGGAGCTGCCGTTTTGGTGGTCTAGCTCAAACTGCTCTAACAGCAGGACTTTTTGTCCGGCCTTAGCCAGATAGTACGCAGCGGCACTGCCGACGCCGCCTGCACCGACCACGATGACATCAAATTGTTTCACCATTGCCAATCAAACTCCTAGTGAAAAGTCAGGGGCATATTCAGAATTTTGCAACCGTCAGGCGACAGACCATGGTCCGTCGCTGCGGCAAGGCTTGATAGAGTTTGCTCAGAATGGTTGCCTGGTCTGGGGAAAAGGTGGGCGATCGCCTCACGCTGGCTTAATCGCAATGCTGCATCGTTGAAAGTTCAATGTTGAAAGTTCAATCCTGAGGGGTAATCCTGGCCACGGAGACTTCAAACCCCGTCCAAGTTGAAAACTGAAGTTGTGCTGGCCTAGGAAAACCTCACCTAACCTCTCCTTCTCAAGGAGAGGAACCAGAGTTTAGTTAAGCTTCTCCTTATAGAAGGCTGCCGCTTATACACAAGTCTCTGGTTGGTCGTTTCCAGAGATCTAGCCCCCTACATCCCCCAATTCTGGGGGACTGTGAACTCCGGCCTCCCCCCAAAGTTGGGGGGATAAAGGGGGGCCAATGCAGCATTTTGCAGTCTTACTAGAGATGTGTATAAGCCGTAGCCTTGAGAAGGAGAGGAGCCAGAGTCTAGTTAAGCCTCTCCTTGAGAAGGAGAGGTGCCGCAGGCGGTGAGGTTGCCCTAGAGATTAAAACTCCACCTCTGAATCTGGATGAGGCTTATCAAGCTGATGACGCCTCATCCAGAGAAAAAGCAAAAGAGCCCGTTAGGACGCGATCGCTTTTTCGGCAGCGTCAGACTCTTGTAGCACCTTTTTCACATGCACCACATCATGCTCGTACCGCAGCCCTTTGTAGATGCTGTAGCACATGATCAACAGCACAATCGCAAAGGGGAAACCCGTGGCGATCGAAGCCGTCTGCAAAGCGCCTAGACCGCCGCCCAACAGTAGGGCTGCTGCCACGACGCCCTCCATCACGGCCCAAAAGACCCGTTGCGGCACGGGCGATTCGAGTTTGCCGCCCGAGGTCAAGCTATCTACCACTAGCGAACCCGAGTCAGAAGAAGTGACAAAGAAGACCACCACCAACACGATGCCCACAAAAGACGTGATGCCAGTGAGCGGCAGCTGCTGCAGCATGACAAACAAAGCGGTTGACACGTTGTCACCCACGGCGGTGCTAATCACGCCTGCCGTGGCTTCATTCAGCTCAAAACTGAGGGCAGTGCCGCCAAACACTGACATCCACAAAAAGGTCAGCATGGAAGGCAGCAGCAGCACCCCCAAAATGAATTCCCGCACGGTTCGTCCCTTCGAGACCCGAGCGATGAAGATGCCCACAAAGGGCGACCAAGACACCCACCAACCCCAATAAAACACCGTCCAGCTATTTTGCCAGCTAGTGCCCGAGAACGTTTCTGTCCAAAAGCTGAGGGTGGGTAGCGAAGCGGCATAGTAGCCCAGAGTTTCCACAAACGAATTGAGGATAAACAGGGTTGGACCAACCAGCAGCACAAAGGCCATGAGCACTGCAGCCAAGGTCATGTTCAGCTCGCTCAAGCGGCGAACCCCATTGCCTAAGCCAGAGACCACAGAGGCTGTGGCAAAGCCCGTGATAATAAAGATGAGCCCCACTTGAACCGGGGTGCTAATTTGTAGCCCAAACAAGAAGTTGAAGCCCGCGTTGACCTGCTGAACACCAAACCCGAGGGAGGTGGCGAGGCCGAACAGCGTAGAGGCCACGGCCAAAATGTCAATCACATTGCCCGGCCAGCCGTAGATCTTTTCCCCCAGCAAGGGATAGAACACCGAGCGGATGGTCAGCGGCAGGCCCCAGTTAAAGGCAAAAAAGGCGAGGGATAGACCCACCAGGGCGTAAATGCCCCAGGCATGCAAGCCCCAATGGAAAAAGGTGATGCCCAAAGCTTGCTTGGCCGCATCGGCGGTACTTGGGGCGATGTCACCCAGCAAAGCGGGGGGATCTTGGAAGTGGAAAGTGGGTTCGGCCACGCTCCAAAACATGAGGCCAATGCCCATGCCCGCGCTGATCAGCATCGCGACCCAAGCAAAGGTGGGAAATTCTGGTTTGGCATCGGGGCCGCCGAGACGGACTTGCCCCAGCTTACTGAACGCCAGAAAGATGGTGAAGATTAAGAAGAGGGAAACTGAGAGGATGAAAAACCATCCTAAAGAGCCCGCGATGAAACCCTGAACTGCGCCAAAAGCCGTCTCGGCAGGTTCTTGAAAAACCAGGGTAAACACTACAAATAGCAGGATTAAACCACCGGATACTAGGAAGACTTCGGGATGGAAATCAAAGCCTTTACCGGTGATATTGCGATCGCCGGGGCGGCGACTAATATGGCGCGTGGGAGCATGCTCAGGCATCACAAATGGATGCTCGTCATGACTTCCCTGCCCATTATTCTGAGTAGTCATAGGGGTGATTCAGTTTTCAACACATCAACGAACGGCAAACAGATCTCTGCAAGAAACACCCGTCGTAGCACTGCAATGCTTCTTAAACAGAGAGTTTCGTGAGCCGGAACCACAGCAAATTACTGCTCAATTCCGTCACTGACGCCGCCACTTCTTGCCTGCCAATCATGTTACCTGTGAACACTTTTCAGCAGAAATCACATGATTGGCAAGAAATCACAACACCCCGTAATAGGGTTGTGTGGGCTTAGCTGAGGCAGCATTCAAAATATCTCAGCTCGCAAACGTTCTTTTCTTCAGCAAGGAACCACTCTCCCAGCTGCGGCAAGCAGTCCAGAAACTCTATCGAAAATGAATTTAAGCCGCGCTATCTTAAAAGACTGTCATTGTCGATACCATTGTCGCGACAAGTCTTGGAATCTTGATTTTTGACAGAGAATTATAGCGGCTGCAGCCTCTTAAACTATCAACTCAGACCTTGAATAGCCTTTGCAGAGAGGACTTTTCCTGTTCAGAAAATTTCTACAAAAAAGTTTTGAAACTGTAAAACAGAGAACATAAAAAGAGTTTTTGCGCCTTTATGGTCTCTTCTATCACTTGTGATGACATGTTTGAAGCACTTGTAATGACAACATCCATTAAGTCGTTTTTGGATGGATGTTGAGTTGCCCGGTGCGTCGGCAACAGGTCTTTGGTTACAGGTGAAGTGCCCCGATAAAATTCGTGCAAGTGCCACAGAGGCAGAGTATGACCCAGGAAAAAGTTGTTGCCCCTGCCCCTGAGCTGACCTTGGTTGAGCCTTATAGCAGCTATCAGGAGGTGAATACGGGATCAGAATCGGCGGTTATCCACCTCGATGATTATCGTCAGCCGGGGTTGCCGGGTGAAGCGTATACGAGTGCTCAGCACCTAGAGCAAGAGCGACAAGCGATCTTTAGCCGCTACTGGGTCTGTGTGGGGTTGGCGTCAGACCTACCGCATCCCGGCGATGTGTATCCGACGGATGTGGCCGGGATGCCTATCGTGCTGGTGCGCGATCGCGCGGGTCAGCTGGGAGCCTTTCACAATATTTGTAGCCATCGCGGCCTGCAGTTGGTCGAGCAGCCCTGCCACGTGCAGGCACACTTGCGCTGCCCCTATCACTCTTGGACTTACAAGCTCGACGGCAGCCTGAAAAATACGCCCCATTTTGGCGGCTACTACAAAGATTCCTACGAAGGTTTTGATCGCGACAAGCGCGGCCTGCAGCCCATTCGTTGTGATCAGTGGCTCGACCTAATCTTCGTCAATTTGTCAGGTGATGCGCCGCCCCTGGCAGAGTATTTGCAGCCAGTGCGCGATCGCTGGTCGATGTACGATCTGAGCCTGCTGCGCCATGAGCCTCGCGAAGTCTCGCTGCAGTGCAACGCCAACTGGAAGCTGGCCGTCGAAAACTTTTCAGAAAGCTATCACTTGAGCTGGGTGCATCCCGCCTTGAACAGTTGCTCTCGCATGGAAGACCACTTTGCCTTTGAGGTCGGCGATGTTCATGTGGGTCAGGGCAGCCTGCTCTACAAAAGTGGTGAGATTGAGGGGCGATCGCTGCCCTGCCTGCCCGATTTGGCCGCTCACCAAAAAGCCACCGTCGCCGAATACATCACCGTGTTTCCCAACCTCATGCTGGGCGTTCACCCTGACTACTTTTTGGCGTTTACCGTCAATCCCCTGAGTCCCACTCAAACGCAAGAGCGCCTGGCCTTTTACTTCATGGGAGATGAGGCCATGACGCCCGAGAACCAAGCACTGCGCAACCTACCCATCGATCTCTGGCGCGATACCAACGACGAAGACATCGCCATGATCGAGCGCCTGCAGGCGGGCCGCAACTCACCCCGGTTCGATGGCGGCTGCTTTTCTCCCGAGTTAGAACAGCCGGTCTACCGATTTCAGCAGATGGTCGCTCGTGCGATCGGAGAACTCCCCCCTTGACCCCGCTCCTTAACCAGCAGCGATAGCCATCAAAGCCAACTAATTCCACTGTGAGCCGTGACCCAACCCAATCCTCAGAACTGGGGGGAGTTCTGAGAAAGAACCTACCGCTACTGTCAGGGCGGGTTTAGCGAGAAGCTCACGTTCATCGCTATTAAGGTCTCTACAAAACCCGGCCCTACGGGTGTCCTGACTAACAATCGCCGGAAGAACCCCGAGTTCAAAACTCCATCAGGCTCCACCCGGCTCGCAGAACCCAAAGAATCCCCAACCCTGAACCCTCCACTCTCGACCTTCTACCCTACTCCGCACCCTCTACTTTCTACCCTGAACCCTCCACTCCCCATCCCCCTTCTCCCATTCACGTCTAGCCCTCGGAGCCTACCCATGAAAACTCACGCCACCCTGGTTGTTATCGGTGCTGGCATCGTCGGCTGCAGCACCGCCTATCACCTCGTCAAACAAGGCTGGAAAGACATTGTCGTCGTGGAACAAGGTCCCCTCTTTGCCACCGGCGGTTCCACGTCCCACGCTCCCGGTCTGGTATTTCAAACCAACGCGTCGAAAACCATGACCAAGCTGGCCCAATACACCATCGACTTGTATAGCCAGCTCAGCACCGACGAAGGCCCCGCCTATTATCCCTGCGGCGGCATTGAGGTGGCCTACACCGAGGAGCGCATGGCGGAACTGCAGCGCAAACTCGGCTGGGCCAAATCCTGGGGCGTAGAAGGGGCGACTTTGCTGACGCCGGCAGAGGTTAAAGCCAAAGTCCCTTTGATGGACGAAACCACAATCCTCGGCGGTTACTATGTGCCGACAGACGGTATCGCCAAAGCACTACGGGCGGCAGAAGCGTTAGCCAACTCCGCCACAGCAATCGGAGCCGCTGAATTCTACGGCAACACCACCGTGATGGATATTGAGGTGGTGGAGGGTCAGGTGCAGGCAGTGATCACGGACAAGGGCCGCATCGAAGCTGATAAAGTGCTCGTCTGTGCGGGGATTTGGGGGCCGCGGATTGGCCGCATGGTGGGCGAAGTCATTCCCCTCACCCCCGTGCAGCACCAGTATGTGAAAACCGCCCCGATTGCTGAACTGGCTGGGGCAACGGAGGAAGTCAACTACCCCATGGTGCGCCATCAGGATCACGCCATGTATTTCCGGCAGCATGGGGACTGCTGGGGCATTGGCTCCTATCAGCACGAGCCGCTGCTGGTTGATCCCGACAACATTTTGCCCTACGCCGATGCGCCCGTGATGCCGTCGGTCAAGCCTTTTACTGAAGAGCACTTTGGCCCCGCCTGGGCATCCACCACCGAGTTATTCCCCGCGCTGCAAGGGGCAGAACTGCCCTACAAAATCAACGGCATGTTCTCCTTCACGCCGGACAGCGGTTCCGTCATCGGTGAATCGACTAAGGCCAAAGGTTTTTGGGTGGCGGAAGCGGTGTGGGTGACCCACGGCGGCGGGGTGGGCAAAATTGTCGCCGAACTCATGACCACCGGCGTCCCCAGCCTCGACATCCACGAAATGGATATTCATCGATTCCCAGCAGTGTGCCAGAGTGGCGACTTCATCACCCGCGCGGGGGCCCAACAGTACGACGAGGTGTACGACATCATTCACCCGCTCGATCAGCAGACCCATTCACGGGAGCTGCGGGTCAGTCCCTTTTACCCGCGCCTGAAAGAAATGGGTGCCCAATTCATTTTCAGCGCGGGGTGGGAGCGGCCCCAGTGGTACAAGTCCAACATTGCGTTGTTGGATGAGTACGACGTGCCGCTCCGTCATGGCTGGGAGGCCAAGCACTGGTCACCGATTCAAGGGGCAGAGCATCTCGCCACCCGCGATCGCGTGGCCCTCTATGACCTCACCCCCTTCGCCAAATTTGAAATCACCGGCCCCGGAGTAGTGGACTATCTACAAGGTCTTTGCGCCAACAACGTGGATAAGCCCGTCGGCAAGGTGATTTACACCGCCATGCTGGACGAGAATGGCGGCATCATGTGCGACCTAACCGTGAGCCGTTTAGGCAAAGAAAAATACTGGGTGGTGACAGGCGGTTCCGTCCATGGGCATGATTTGGCCTGGATGCAGGCGCATCTGCCGGACGATGGGTCTGTCCGCCTTACGGATGTGTCCTCCAGCTACTGCTGTGTGGGCCTCTGGGGGCCAAAAGCCCCGGCGGTGCTGCAATCAGTTACCCAGACTGATGTATCGAAACCGCAATTCAAATTCTTCACCAATCAGCACATTCGCATCGGCAATATTCCCGTGCTGGCGGTGCGGGTGTCCTACGTCGGTGAGGAAGGTTGGGAAATCTACGCGCCGACGGAGTGCGGTCTGAAGCTGTGGGATACCCTGTGGTCGGCAGGTCAGTCACACGGCATGATCGCTGCCGGTCTGGCCGCGTTTGAAACGCTGCGGTTGGAGAAGGGCTTTTTGCTGTGGGGCACCGATATCCACACCGAGTACGACCCCTATGAAGCGGGTCTGGGCTTTGCGGTAAAGCCAAATAAGGGGGATTTCATCGGTAAGGAGGCGCTGCTGCAAAGGAAGGAATATGCGAGTCGCAAGCTGTGCTTCTTGACCTTAGATGATCCGGCGGCAGTGGTGATGGGCAAAGAACCGGTGATAGCGGACGGCAAGGTGCTGGGCTATGCCACCAGTGCGGGCTACGGCTACAGTCTGGGACGCGGTGTGGTGTATGCCTATCTACCGCTGGGTTATGCCCAACCTGGCACATCGGTCGCGGTGGAGTACTTCGGTAAAGTGCTGACCGCGACTGTCGTAGAAAAGCTGCTTTAGCACATCGTCATCATCCAACGGCCACTCTATGCTGCTAGAGAGTGGACTGCAACGAGGCTTTGAACATGCACCTGATCGGATTGGAATTATTGTTTGTGGTGCTCTGGAGTTCCGGTTTCATCGGGGCAAAGTATGGGCTGCCTTATGCCGGCCCCTTTACGTTACTGTTTGTTCGATATGTGAGCGTCGCCGTCTTGTTATTCATCTGGCTCAGCTATCGCCGCCAATTGCGATTCCCGAGTCGAGCGGCGATCGCCCGTTCCGCCATCATTGGCCTCCTCGCTCACGCCATTTGGCTCAGTGCTGTGTTTGGCGCGATCGCCCTCGGCGTTTCTCCGTGGATTGTGGCCCTCATCACGGCGTTGCAGCCCATGGCAACTAGCGTTTTATCTGGCCCGCTGTTGGGGGAATCAATATCGCCCGTGCAGTGGTGGGGCTTGGGCATTGGTTTAGTCGGGGTGGTGTTGGTGGTCGTTACCAAACTAGATGGCGCGGCAGGGGTTTCGCTGGTCGGATATGTCCTGCCCTTTCTCGCGGCGGCCAGTATGACCCTGGCAACGTTGTATCAGCGGCATCTCAACCGCAACCAAGCAGGACAGAATTTGTCGGTCATTCCCAGTTTATTTGTGCAGGCAGTGGTCAGCGTGATCGCCCTGTGGCCCTTGGCAGTGTTGGTCGAGGGCTTGAGCATCCAGTGGAGTGGGCCGCTCATGTTGGCCCTGGCCTGGCTGACCATCGTGCTTTCAATTGGGTCTTACGGGCTGATGCTAAAGCTGTTGGAATATCGCACAGCGGCCCGAGTGTCTAGTTTGATGTATCTTTCCCCACCCACAACCTTGTTGCTGGGATTTCTCCTATTCAACGACCAAATCGCTTGGGTCGATGCGGCGGGTCTGTTGATTACGGCGATCGGTGTGGCCTTGGTTTACCGGGGAGGCACTGATAGTGCCGAGGATGTGTGCAATCCTGACCCCAGAAAATTACGCAGCATGATGCCTTGAGCTGACCCATTTCTTTCACAGGTTGACGCAATGCAGTTTTCCATCGAAGTCACGCCAAAGGTGGATGTCTCGGCATTGCCGAAGGGCATCCGGGAGGTGTCGATCACGTACTTGCCAGGGGCGGACGATCGCGATGTGGTCGCCCAAGCGGTCAAGCTGCGACAGCTGGGGGGTGCCCCGATTCCTCACGTTCCGGCGAGAAGCATCCGCGATCGCGTCCACCTCTCCAGCTACCTGTCTGCCCTCAAAACCGAAGCGCAAATCCGCCAAGTTCTCCTCATCGGCGGCAGCCCCGATCGCCCCGCTGGCCCCTTCACCTCCACGCTGGATCTGCTGGAAACGGGACTGTTTGACGGGCTGCGGGTCGGTGTCGCCGGACACCCAGAAGGCATGCCGGTCTTGAGTGAGCGAGAGTGCGATTATTTCCTCAACTTGAAAAACCAGTACGCCCGCGACACCGGCACCGAAATGTTCGTCATGACCCAGTGGTCATTGGATGTGGCCACCATTCATCGCTGGCTCGATCGCATTGAAACCTTCAATACCCTGCCCATCTACCTCGGCATTGCTGGCCCCACATCTCCTGCCACGCTGCTGAAATTTGCCCACATCTGCGGCGTCAAAACCAGCCTGCTAGGCTTGCGTCATCAGTCAGGACGTCTGGGCAAACTGCTCACCGTGCAAACGCCCGATTATCTGGTGGATGGCTTGGGCGATCGCATCGACCATTTTCATCTCTATACCTTTGGCGGCATTCAGCGATCGGGCGACTGGCTGATTACGCGCCAATCTGACGTGGTCATTCCGGCGTGACATATCGGTTTCCCGCCAATATCCCGTACGGGCGAGGCATTTGGGTTGTTACTTTCTGGATTGGCAAATAACGTTGTTTACCAAATGCCTCGCCCCTGCAGTCCCTGCGACCCCCATCCACCCAATTACCCTCACCCCCATCCACTCAATTACCCTCACACCCAAAATGTCTACCAGCGTTTTCGACATCTTCAAAATCGGCATCGGCCCTTCCAGTTCCCACACGGTTGGCCCGATGAAGGCGGCGCAACAGTTCGCCCAGGGGCTGGCCAGGGATGAATTGCTAAATCAAATCAGACGCCTGCAGATTGACCTGCACGGATCGCTGGGCGCAACGGGACGCGGACACGGCAGCGATCGCGCTATCCTCCTCGGCTTAGAAGGCGAATCGCCCGAATCGGTCAACACCGATATGGTGGAAGGCTATTTGCACCGCGTGCACGAAACCAACTCGATCTGGCTGCTGCGGCAATATGCCGTGCCCTTTGACGAAAAGACGGACTTGAATTTTCACTGGCAGCCCCTGCCCTTTCATCCCAACGGCATGATGTTCACCGCCTTTGATGCCTTCGGGGCGATGCTGCGATCGCGCACCTATTATTCCATTGGTGGCGGCTTTGTGGTGGATGAAAACGCGGCCTGTATCGATCGTCTGCAGCTGCACCAATCCCCCGTGCCCTACCCGTTCACCACGGCAGCACAACTGCTGGACTATTGCCAACAAGACGGCATCGCCATCAGCGACTTAATGCTGCAAAACGAGTTGGTGTGGCGGTCCGAAACCGACATTCGGGCGGGGCTGTTGCGGCTGTGGCGGGTCATGCAAGACTGCGTTTCTCGCGGCTGCCATACCGCGGGCACGCTGCCCGGCGGCCTCAAGGTGAAGCGGCGAGCTGCCGATCTTTATCGCCATCTGAAGGAGCGATCGGACTTTGCCCTCGCCGACCCGCTCAGCATCATGGACTGGGTGAATGTCTACGCCATGGCAGTCAACGAGGAGAATGCCGCTGGGGGGCGTATCGTGACGGCTCCGACCAATGGCGCAGCAGGCATCATCCCGGCGGTGTTGCACTACTACCATCGGTTTTGTCACGGCGCGAGCGACGACGGCATTGTTCGGTTTTTGCTGACGGCGGGGGCGATCGCCATCCTCTATAAAGAAAATGCCTCGATCTCAGGCGCAGACGTGGGCTGTCAGGGGGAAGTGGGCGTCGCCTGCTCGATGGCGGCGGGGGCTTTAGCCGCAGTCCTCGGCGGCACCCCAGCACAGGTTGAGAACGCGGCAGAAATTGGCATGGAACATAACCTCGGTCTGACCTGCGACCCGGTCGGCGGGCTAGTGCAGGTGCCCTGCATCGAACGCAATGCGATGGGTGCCATCAAGGCGATCAACGCGTCGCGCATGGCGCTGAAAGGCAATGGCGAACACTGCGTTCACCTCGATAAGGTGATCAAAACCATGCGCGACACGGGCCGCGACATGCACGAAAAGTATAAGGAAACTTCTCGCGGTGGGCTGGCGGTGAATGTGACTACCGTGAACGTGATTGAGTGTTGACGGGAAGCGCGATCGCTGGGAATTTCGATTTAGCCGCAAGGCAACCTTTATGGGTCTATTGATTCAGGGGGTGGGGCGGCGGGCGGTGTTTGGGGCGATGAGGCAGTCAAAATTCGGTCTATACTCGACCGTCAAACCGCTGATACCAAACCAGATTCATGACAGTAGTAATGGCCAGGGCGATACCGCCACCCGTCCACGCTAATGCGGGCTGATAGCCGCTGCGAGTCAAATTGGTCATCCACAAATGGGTGAGATCGCTGCCCACAATCTGATCCGCCAGGGTGGGAAACAGATACATCAGAGCAGCGCCGACGATGAGCCAACCCACCATCGAAGCGAGTAAAAAAATAGTTTTAGCGGTGGATTGAGTGCCCATCAGCGATCGCATAAAGAGGGTGATTAAGAGATTAGCATTTTGGCGAATTGGGAAATTGGGATGGGGAGTGGAGGGTCGAGAGTCGAGGGTCGAGAGTAGGGGGTAGAGGGTTCGGGGTTCAGGTAGCAGCCAGAGTTGTCGGCACTGGAGAAGGCGAAGGGCGAGGATGTTGCCAGATTTTGCTCGCTAGAATCAATGCCAAATTGTCGGTTCGCTTTTGGCGGGCGGAATCATTCACAATCAGGGATGACGCGATGGAGTTGGAACTTGGATTTTTCGAGGTTGCCTGAGACTGCGTTTGTGCACCCACGGGGCGAGAATCGAGCGGCAATTGAGGCGTTGCTGAGCCAGGTCGCTACGCGGATTTTGGATTATTTGACCGGGGCGGCAGACCAGACCCCTTTGCCGGCGCTGCAGACCTTACCCGCGATCGCCCTGCCCGAAAAATCGGGTGACGTTGCGACCCTGATGGCGACGCTAGACACCGTATTGAGCACGGCGATGAACCCCGCTCATCCCGGCTATGTGGGGCACATGGATCCACTGCCGACAACGGCTTCAATCGTTGGCGATTGGGTGGTAGCGGCGCTCAATAACAACATGCTAAGCGTCGAGATGTCACCGTTGTTTTCGCGGTTGGAGCCGCTGCTGCTGCGCGAAATTGCACAGCTATTTGGCCTGGGCGATCGCGCTGGCGGGCTGTTGGTCAGCGGCGGTAGTTTGGCTAACCTGCAGGCCCTGGCCGTGGCTCGCAATGTCAAGCTCGACACCCTCAACACGGGGCTGACGGGCCAGGCGCAGCCTCCCGTCTTTTTCGTGTCGGAAATGGCGCATTCCTCGATCAAAAAGGCGGCAATGCTGCTGGGGTTAGGCACCGATGGCGCGATCGCAGTAGCCACTAACGACCAGTCACAGCTGGATCTGCAGGCGCTGCGTCAGGCGATCCACCAAGCTCAGCAGCAGGGCCAAAAACCGTTTGCACTAGTGGCGACAGCGGGCACAACGGTGACGGGCAATATTGACCCGCTGGTAGAGCTAGCGGCGATCGCTCGTGAGCATGACCTATGGTTTCACGTCGATGCGGCCTACGGGGGGGCACTGATGTTTGCTGAGGCCTATCGCGATCGCCTGCAGGGCATTGAGCAGGCCGATTCCGTCACGTTTAATCCGCAAAAGTGGCTCTATGTGGCGAAAACCTGCGCCTCGGTATTGTTTCGCGAGATGGAGCAGCTGCAGCAGCACTTTCAAGTCGCAGCCCCATACATGAATACGGAAGATGACTGGGTCAATCTGGGTGAAATTGCGGTGCAGGGCACCCGCCATGCCGATGTGCTAAAGCTGTGGCTGTCTTTGCAGCATGTGGGACAGCAGGGCTATCGCGCCCTGATCGCAGCTAACTATGCCCTAACGGCGCATTTCACCGCCGCCGTTAAAGCCCGACCCGAGCTGCAGTTGGCCAGTGAGCCAGAGATGAATCTGGTCTGTTTTCGGGGCTGCCCCCAGTGGCTGCCAGCAGACCAGTGGGACGACTGGAATCGCCAACTACAGGCGCATCTACTGCAGGAAGCGCGGGCCTTTTTGTCGCTGCCGCGATATCGCGGCCACAACTGGCTCAAGGTGGTGCTGTTAAACCCTTACACAACCCTGGCCGAAATTGAGCTGATATTTGCGGCGATCGATCAGTTCTGGGCTGCAACCCAGCGATCGGCAACGTAGCCACTCCGGTGCTCAAGTTAGGGCCAAATCAAGCATTCCTGCGACTTCATGGCAGAGCGCTACAGATGACTCAGATTCGTATCCGGTTTTAGAGCGTGTTTTTGGGGCGAGGGCGGCGGCTTAGCCCCCTCTACTCACGATTCAGCGATGGATTTCCGCTGTTTGAAGGGAGCAAAATCCATCGCTGTAGGGGTGTCTCGTGGCCAGTGACGAGGACTTGAGTGGCAACCTAACCTCGTTCACAACCAGAATTAGATTTTAGACGTAGTTGCGGTGAGGGGTGGGCTCGATGAATCGGGTGCCACCGGGGTAGCTGCCACGGGGACGAGAGCGACTAGGCGGATCATACTCGCTGGCCACGGGGCCATCGGCTGGCAGGTTTTGGGCGAGGGTTTGTGTTCCTGCCCAAACCGTCAATACACCGGCACTGAGACACAGGATACTAAGGGTAGCTGTGAGGTTGAGTTTCATGGGGTTGACTCCTAATGGAGGCAGGACTGGAGAACAAACGGTAGATTTAGGCCCTGACATCGTTCACGAATCAAGTGAGGTTGCTGAGGCCTTAACCCTCACACTTACAGAATAGTGCGATCGCCTGAGCCCATTGAGCAATCAGAGACATTATCTCAACTGGCCCATTTAACTGGCACAATCAAAAAAAGAAAGCGCTGGCGAGTCTACCTTGCCGTTACTCATATTTACGGCACACGGTGGCAATATCCGGAGTGGGTGTACTTTGCCCAGGCCAGATCGATTCTGGCGATCGCTCGGCTGATAGCGTTTCAGATGCTGTGTCGAGCCATTGGCAAGCGCGCTCGATCAGCTGTGGGGTCGTTTCTAATGGCCACAGCTTAATGTCGCCATCTCCCTGAGCGACTGCGATTTGCTGACCGGCATGGATAAACGTCGCACTGAATGCGCCCTCCTGATGACCGGCAAACTGATAGCGCCGCTTAAACACGTTGCCCGGTTGCTGAAACCCCCAACCCTCTAGGCTGCGATCCCAGATAATCACTGAGCCGTCTTTACTGGCGGTCGCCAGCCACTCGGTGGGGGCGCCCTCCGTTTGCTGAAACTCGACCCAAGTGACCCGCCGACTGTAGGCCGACAGTGCCTGAATCGGTTGAGGAAACTCCTGTTGGAGCACAGTGGCCATTTCCCAAATGCGCACGGTGCCATCCTTCCCGGCGGTGGCAATCAGACCATCGCCGCTAAAGTCAACGCTGGTGGCGCCTTGACGATGCCCCGCCAAAGTAGCGATCGGCTCAGCTGGCAATTGCCGGTTGCCGTCTTGACCAACTTCTAAGGCCCAGAGCTTGACGTTCCCGTCTTCACTAGCGGTCGCAATGTAATCACCATCAGGGCTAAACTTAACTGCAAAGACGGGTTGTTTCTTCGGATTTGCGGCCCCCGCTTCCGTGGGCAGAAAATTCCCCACTAGCTCACCGGCAGCTGTCCACAAAAAGAGGCGGCCCCTAGAGTCAGCGGAAGCAATGTAGTTACCATCAGGGCTGAACGCTACGCTGTACACAAAGGCATCGGCCTCGTGCTGCATCACCCCAGGGCGCGGTTGACCCGTTTCACTATCCCAAAGTCGCACAGTACAGTCAGCCCCAGCTGTGGCGATCGTGGACTCATCAGGGGAAAAAACGACCCAAAACACGTCAATATTCGTCGCTAGCGCTTCACACTGGGACGAGGGCTCCGTTTCATGCTGGAGTTGAAACCGGAATTGCGGGTGTTGTTGAGCCTCTGCAGGGTCTGCTAACTGCCAAACCTTCGCAGTGCCATCAGAGCCAGCAGTCGCCAGCAACTTGCGACTGGCACTATAGCTGGTACTCCAAGCCTGGCCCCAACCAAACTCTGGATCTTGATGCCCTATCACGCTGGTGAGAAAGCCAGAATTTTGTTCAAAGATGTGGTTCAGATCCCAAAAGCGCAAGCGGCCATCAATGCCAGTAGAGATCAGGAGTGGATCGGTCGCTGTCGCTGCTGCCGTTTGGGACAGAGTCGCTTGAGAGGTGTGGAGCAAATTCCAAATCCAACCCTGATGTCCTTTCAACTCCTGAAGTTGAACACTCTGGGCGGCATCGACTGACCAGCTCCGAATCGCGCCTTGATCATCGGCTGTCACCAGTTGTAACACCTGGGTCTGAGCAGTATCGGGGCGCAAGCCGGTCACAAAGTCAATCGCCGTGATCCAGCGGCCATTATGGGCTAAAAATTGCTGTAACAGTTCGCCGGACGCTAAGTCCCAAAGCCGCACAAAACCGTCTTCTGACGCGGCGGCCAGGAAATCACCCTCAGGGCTCACGGCCAGGCCAAAGGTGCTCAGGGGGGTATTGTCGGGACTCGATACCGAAAACTCGCGTAATGGGGTTCTGCCCTGACCAGTTTCTGCAGTCTCGGTGGACCAAACTCGAATCTGGCCCTCATAGTCGGCCGACACGAGCTGCTGACCGCCACTAAAGTACAGGCTACTGATAGGCACGTCATGGGCCTGCCAGTCGGCGAGGGGGGCGAGCGTGTCAGCCTGCCACAGGCGGATCATGCCGTCGGCCCCTGCCGTAGCTAAAACGGATTTATCAGGACTCGACACCAGGCGGGTCAGAAAGTTCTCAGAGACATGGGCCTGACGCAATAATTCCGGCTCAGCTTGATCAGCGGCAAGTTGCCAGAGCATGAGTTGGCCCGCGCTATCAATCACGGCGAGGCGATCGCCCGCAGCTGTCAGCCGAACATCCCAAATTTGAGTTGAGTCTGACATCTGCTGAGAAATATCGATGTCGTATTTCTCTTGCCCAGAAAAGTCCCAAATTTTTACCGTTTGGTCGAGCCCTGCCGTGGCAACCAACTGTTTTTCGGCGTGTACATCAGCGGCGAATATTTGCACTTGCTGAGTATCGACCCAGCGTCTTTCTGAAATATTGTCCAGAATCGACTGCAGAGTATGAATGGGTAGGGTGGTACGCTTTTCGAGCACCGATCGCTCATTGAACTGATCGGCCACGCGCACGGCAGATTCCAGACTGTTGAGCTGATAGCCATCAAATTTGCTTTGATTCTCAATGGAGTCGCGCTCTAGCTGAGTGACCTGATAAAGCAATTTGTTATTGCGATAAAGCAGATACAGCACACAGCCTACCGAGATAATAGAGATCAGTAGCCCTGCCAACAAGCGGACGGTTTTGTCTAATCCCCGCACTTGCTTCATTAAGTCGGTGATTTTTTCTTGGTGCTTGGTCTCGACCTTTTCTCGAATTAAATTAACGAGATAATCATGGACTAGCTGGTAGGAGTCCGCCGGGGCTGAGGGCACCAGCAGCACTAGCCCCGCTCGGACAAAAATCCCCAGAATGAGATCGATTTGTTGAGGGGTGCTAGACAGCGCTTCATACAGCTTTTCCTGCATCAGTTCTGACTTGGTCTTAACCGGACGAGTGCCTTCCTTACTGGTGAGCAAATAGAGAATGATTTCAGCTAAGTCTTGATTTTCGGCCCCGCAATCTTCCACCACGTTTTCCAGGTACCGATTGACCAACTCTTCTTTGGGTTGGCAGCCATTTTGGGCGAGTTCCTGGTACCGAGCTAACGTCGTGATTTCTTCCGTTTGCAGCTGAGCGCCCACAATTTGCAGCTCAATAGGACGTACCTGATCAAACTGATCGGCCAGATCTTGCACCATCTGATCAATCAAATCATCATCAAATTTTATGCGCGTATGCTGGGTGCGATTTTTAACGATGTTGTAGGTTTCTTCTTGAGTGAAGTTGCCAATGTAATAAAGGATTTTTTTGTCGAGGATATTATTGCCAATAATCGCCAAATCGGTCAGTCGATTACAGACTAATAGGTAATGTAGATAATCTTCTTTCATCGAAAGAATGATTTCAACATCCAGAATTTTGAGGCAGCTCGCCGCAAAATCATAAAATCGATAGCGCTCATCAACGTTAGAGTTGGCGAAAAAGAATTCTTCAAACTGATCGAAAACTAGCACTGTTTTGAAGTATCGTTCTTCATTTTCTCGCAGCTGCTGCAAGATCGCTTCTAGGGAGTCAAAAGTCGGAATCGGCGTCGCATCAGGGTAAATTTCTTGACAGGCCTGGGTGAGCTGATGGCCGAGTTCCGGTATCCAGTTTTGATAAACCTGTTGCAGCACCGCAATCACTGGTCGCCCTTCAAAGGTGCGCTGCTCCAGAGCTGGCAGCAATCCGGCTTGGAGCACGGAGCTTTTGCCAACGCCCGAGGGGCCATAAATCACGCTGAGGCGAAAGTCTTTGCGTTCAATCCGCTGCAGCAGGGCCGTGATGTCTTGGTAGCGGACCGAGGTGGCAATTTCTGGAGCGATATGATCGCGGCTCTGGGGCTGGGGCAAAGAAGGATTGGTGACTTCTTGACTGGCCTGTAACCGACCGGGGCCGACAAAGGGCCGTAAATTGAATTGACTCTGAATTTCTCGCCGGAGCTGACGGGTTTCATAGGCCTTGAGATAGGCTTTTTGGGTGAAGTAGACCTCTCGTAGCTCATTCAGGATGTAGGTATAGAGGTCAGGATCGTAGCTGGGTCGCGCGGTTTGACGTGCCTCTTCCAAAGTTTGGGTGGCGGGGACAAAATTTTGACTGTGCCGTTGGGCTGCCCCTAAAAAATAGAGATACCAGGGCCGGTGAAACTTCCGTTCCCAGTTGAGCAGGGCGGCATGATCGCCCTCGGCCATCATCAGCTCAGCCGCCTGTTGCCAAGTGCTAAGGGCCAAGTTGGCGTGATATTCGGCCTGCACCCATTTTTGGTGGGCGATCGCCACCGCCGCCATAAACCCAAGCGCCTTCGCCTGACGAAAGTAATCGCAAAAGCGTTGATGTAGGGTAAAGGCCTGATGAGCTAACTCATCTAGCGCGAGCCAGTCGGCTTGGCGATGCAGCACCTCGCCTAAATAATTAATGAATTGAGCTACCCGATGGTGCTGCTCAATGGCTTCAAAAGTCTGAATTGCGGCTTCTAACCACGCCCGCGATTTTTGCAATCCCGCTGTGCGATCTGGCAGGTGGCGCACCGCATAATTGCCCCACCACAGACCCAGATAAAACTGGACATGACCGTAGCGATCTTGATGGCCCACTTGCTGCCAAAGTTCGAGGCTGCGCTCGTAATGCTGTCGGGCTGCTTCAGTATTGTTATCCGCGACGCGACCCAGAATAAACTGGCTACTGGCTTCGACGGCTGATGGCAGGGGATCTAAATACTGATGAATCTCTTCGCAGGCCGTGCGCAGTTCAGCTCGCAGGGGAGATTTTTGATCGAGGTCGAGCACCTGATTGTCGAGAAAAATGTTTTCGCGGGAGTTCAGGAGCTGCTCGAAAATCGTGTCGGCAGTTTGCTCGACAAACTGAGTCAGTTCCGACAAGTCAGTTTCGAACTCTAGGGTGACTGAGGCCCAGCTTTCAAAATCGGTGGCGTCGCGGATGAGCCGATTGAGCAGGCTGTCGGTCACCCAGATCACGAGCGGACAGGCTAGGTTGTTGCGAAACTCTTCTCGGCTTTGATTGGCCACCCGAAGAAACGTATCGAGATCGGTGACCGTCTCCAGCCCACTGACAATGATGGCCGTGGGTGGCTTGTTGCCTAAGGCGCGACCGATCGCGGTGTACAGCGTTGAGGAGTGGGGCGTCAGGTCAACTGCTTGCAAGGGAACTTGCAGCTGCTGTGTGAGCGCCGTTCGGACGCGATCGCGCAGCATCCGATAGTTGCAGCGGGCCAAAATCAGCGAAAACGTGCCCTGCGATCGCTCAATCGAGCGGATCAGCGATCGCAACGCATCTTGATTGGCGGATGACAGTGCCGGGACTTTAGAGATCGTCATAAAGAATGGGGTTGACGTCAAACCAGTGACCATAGTCGTCACTGCGGTATTCAAACACAAACATGCTCTTCAGCAGCACTTCGTAACTGGTCTCGCCCCGCGCTTTCTTCTCGCGCTTGACCTGCTGCAACAACTCCATTTCATCTGGGGTAATGGCGCGCCAGAGTTCGTTGCGGCGCTGCCGAATCACCCGCTCCACACAGTCGCGCGAAAAGGGGGGATCCATGCGCTGCAGGCAGCTAAACCCCAGCTTGAGCAAATTTCTTACATGGCCGCCGCTAGCCATGCAGAGGAGATCGAGGGTTGCTAAGTCTTCAAAAATTTCGCCCACGCGCTCTAGGCGATCGCTGGGCAATGTTTCGGGAAACGCTCGCGCCAGAATGAGCTGCCGCAACAGCTCTAGCCCAGGTTCACAGAGGGCCTCATCGGCATAGCGCGTAATCACCATCGGCAATACTTGTGGATCGATGCCAAAGCGATTAGCCAGGGGATTGAGTTCATTCGAGAACACCAGCACGATGGGAATGGTGTAGACCACGTGACAGTTGAGCCGCCGCAGTTGTTCCCCGCGATCGACGAACAGGTAAGCGGGCTGAGGTTTGCCCGCTTTTTCGGTATTATCGAGCCGATCCAGATTATCAATCAAAACAACGAGCCCCTGGTAGCCCTGCTTTTTCAACGCGGCATCGGCAGGGGCGAGCAGTTCCTGATTGATTGACTCCAGAATGTTGTTGGTGCGGGGCTCCATAATCTGCCGCATCTGCCGTCGCAGTTCGGGACTGTCTTTAGTGCTGGCGGTGACGCTGGCCAGCCCTGCCGAAAACTGCACGTTGCTAATTTCGATCGGCGTTCTTAAAATCTCACTCACTTCGCGAAACAGTGAGACGAAATAGTTGGGCTTGAGACAAATATTGATGGCTTCTAGACTGGCACTCACCTGCCGGGCGATCGCCATCAGAATATCGGTCACATCCACATCGTTGAGATCCATTTCATCACTGGACTCAAAAAAAACGACGTGAAATCCGGCTTTTGTCAGGTGCGTTTGGAGACACAACAACTCAGTCGATTTACCGCAACCGATATGTCCAGTAAACAACTGACAAGTGGGACTGTCTTTCAACCGCTCAATGGTACGGGCGAGTTGGCGAGTGACATTACCGCCCCGCACATCGGAGAAATCAATGTAGTATTTGACATCTTCAGCATGGGCAATATTGAGGGGTTTTGATGGATTGAGCGCTTTCCAGAACCGATCAAGATCTAGGGCCATGGTTCTTCTCGTAAATGCTGCCTGATGAGGGTCGGAATGCTGACATTGTAAAATGCCAAGAAAAGTTGCTCTAAAGGGGGGTTAGAGATTTACAACGAGTCTCAGTAGGCAAGTCAACAGTCGGTTCACTGCTGATGTCTTCAATACCTGAACCGATTATTTCTGAATAAGTTCCTCAAACCGGTTGTGGCATGTCTTGAGCCGAAAGTGAGGCGATCGCCGTGAATGCAGTTGGATGGCCCATAGGCCGTACTGGCTGGGTTGAGGCGACAATTCGGATCGTCTTCTCAACCCGATCCCCCTACGCCAGACCTTACCTCAACTTTTGTAACCCGACTGAGACAGTCTAATCGCGGTGAGATTAGGAATTAGGAAGCCATTGAGTTGGCGCAGCCATGATTAATACCAATTCTCTGAAACTGGGCTACAGATCTTCCTTATTCCCTACGGGAAGGCTACGCCAACGACTCCGCTCAAGGAACGTAGGCTGAGCGGAGTCGTTCGCATCGCGTCTCCCCGAGGGAGAAAGCCGACTTGTCTGTGTAGCTGTAATTCGTAGAACTGGTATAAGACGGTTCAGCACCTATCAATTAATTGGCTCAGACTCCCGATGCCACCTTAGAAATGTAGGAGAACCAAAGAGCAGAGGGGCCAGATTTGTCGTCTTGTCTCAGAGAATCGGTACTGTCTCAATTCTCAAAATCATGGCTACACATGTTCAGTCAGCCGTCTCCCTGAGGGAGACAGCTGACTGAACGACTCCGCTCAACCTTCGGTGAGATCAGGCGGTCTCTATTGCCCCGAGGCTTTGCCATCATCGCAGTCTGAAAAGCATCCGCTGCAACCGGGAGACTGAATTGCCGCGCTCAGGCAGCGGCCAACTGATTGCAGGTGTTCTTGAGCGATCGCCATCTACCGTTAGTCAATCAAATACGGCCCCCCAGAAACCCCCTCTCGGCTGTTCTCGGTTGCGGAAAATTGACAGCGGAAGTAAACAAACAGAGTGGTTGGCGTCGTCGGGCCTTCCGCTTAATTTGGCCACTGATATGGCGATGATTCAGGATTATTGTCTCGGGCATCGGTTCAAGTTGTCGCTGTCGGGCCTTTACAATCCAGCAGTTGAGTTACCAGGGCTGCCCATTCACTGGCAGCGAGCACCCCCGAGGCGACGACCTGTTTTTCTAAAGCGGCTAACCAACATTGGTAGTAGTCCCAATCGGGGTCATCGAGTTCATGGGTGGCCTCCCATTCGGCAATGGTGGCAATCAGCGTCTGCCGAAACTCTTCCCACTCGAAATAGCCTTGCTTAGAAAGGGCGATCGCCACCCCAAAAGCGAGCTTTTCCCAATCACGATCAAACTGGAGATGCCCATCCTGGCGAGGGGGCGCTTCTTCGGAGGAGCCCATCAGGCTAGTGGCAGCAAAATGCTCAAATTTAGTAAACATACACAATCACTTTGGCGATGATTTAGCGTCAGGGAGCGGATCTGCCTGGGTCGGTAAGACGACTGGAACAAGCAGACGTCTCCGCTGATCGGGGTGGAGCTGGTTTAAGCCTTGACCGTGGCCACGCCCATCATGGCTTCCGGCGTCAGCAACTCCGCGAGTTCGGCTTCACTCATGTCTTCGGTACCAGCAGGGCGCAGCGGCAGCACCCACCAGCGAATCTGACCGCTGGTATCCCACAGGCGAACCTCCACCGAATCATCTAACTCCACGCCAAACTCCGATAGCACCACGCGGGGTTCTCGCGTGACGCGGGCGCGAAAAGTGGGGTCTTTGTACCAATAGGGGGGCAGGCCGAGGGTGGGCCAGGGATAGCAAGAGCACAAGGTGCAGACAATGACGTTATGGACTTCGGGCGTGTTTTCGGCGACGCGCATGTGCTCGCCCTCGGCCCCAGACATCCCCTCAGGAAAATCCATTTGCTGACAGGCCGCATTACAGTCAGCCACCAGCAGGTCTTTAAACTCTGGGTCGACCCAAGCCCGAGCGACTAATTTCGCACCGTTAAACGGCCCCATCTTGGTCTCAAAATGACTCAAAACGGTTTCCACGGTCTGGCTGGTAATGATGCCTTTCTCAATCAGGAGTGATTCGAGGGCTTTTACCTTCGCCGCACTCACCGTTTCGCGATCGGGGGGATACCCAAATCCGGGATAATTACTGGGCATGACACGCTCCTTGTAGCTGTGATTTACAAATGCTGAGACACCGCCTTTAAGCTCCCAAACCACGCTGAGTAGCGGGCGCAAATTTGGGTCAGCACGGCGGCCCAAAGGGCTCAATCGGGCAGCGATTAACAAATCGCTAATCGTCTTCTAAATACTCTAGATACACTTCAAAAATGTCGTTGTAATACACCGAATTGTCATCCGCCAGGGAGGTTTCCCAGATGTCGGTAGCCTTGATGACGATGCTATAGATGGGCATGGGCGTACCTAACCCGTCAGTCGTGGGGAAAAAGTAGGTGTAAGCTTCGTCATAGACTTTCACGATTTCCGCCACGCGGCCACGAATATGACCCGGCAGGCGCGTATGGTCAGCCGAGACCAGAGTTTTGACCCGCACGCGATCGCCCACGCTGAACTGCGGCACCGCAGGCAAAGGCCGCATCGGCGAATCGCCCTCGGTCAAATATTTCACCACCTGCTCATCAATGGCGGCGGCTGCCGTCGAAGCATCGCTCGGCCCCTTGTCGGCATCGGCCAAGAACTCAGCAGTGCGAGCATCCAACTCTTCCTGGGTGATATAGCCTTCGGAGACAAAAAATCCCGAAATCCCCCCCAACCATTTTTCGTAATACCGCAGGCGGAAATATTCAAAGGGCTGCATGGCCTCAGCCCCCATGCGCAAATGCCCCCACGTCCAAAAACTTTTGAACTCGGTGGGCACCGCCCCCATCTCATAATCCGGCAGAGAATCATCGAGATGATTGCTGAGCGCCATCATCGCCGTGTGAATGCCAAAGATCCGTTCTTCCCAAGATTCAACAAAAACCTGAGTTTCAAAGTTGACGGGGTCTAAATTTTCTAGTCCCCCTAAATAGTGCTGTAGTTTCATCGATTTAACGCAGTCTCCCCCAGATCAAAAAAAGGTAAAAGTTGATTACGACACATCGGCATAGGCTTTAGCCAAACAGTCTTGAAAGCCTTGCCGCAGCTCTGCCTCGTCTAAATTGCGGCCAATAAAGACCAATTCACTTTGACGGCGTTCACCCGGCTGCCAGGGTTTACCAGGGCGTCCATCTAACGTCATGTGAACGCCTTGAAAGACAAACCGGCGATCGGCATTATCGACATCTAAAATGCCTTTCATCCGAAAAATATCCGAGCCCTTCGCCTGCACCAGTTGATAGAGCCACCGATTGAGCTGGTCACTATCGACGGTGCCCGTTGCGGTAATCGCAACTGAATAAACCGATTCGTCATGCTCGTGGGCATCTTCATCCAAAAACTGCGGATCGATACTGAGGGCATTCTTCAGGTCAAAGGATTGAATACCCAATAGCTGCTCTAAGCCAATGGCACAGTCTTGCGTAGAGTGAATAGTCGCGATCGCATTCAAGCCGCGCACCTTTTTCTCTAGATTCTCTAGGTGTTCTGGCGACACTAAATCTGATTTATTGAGCAAAATCACATCGGCAAAGGCAATTTGTTCTTGAGCTTCGCTACTGTCCCAATGCTCTGAGATATATTTGGCATCGACGACCGTCACCACCGCATCCAACTGGGTTTGGCGAGCCATCACCTCATCGGTAAAAAACGACTGAATCACCGGAGCCGGATCCGCAAGCCCAGTCGTTTCAATCACTAAATGGTCAAAGGCATCAACCCGAGCCATGAGATTACCGATAATTCGGATTAAATCACCTCGCACGGTGCAACAAATGCAGCCGTTATTCATTTCAAAAATTTCTTCATCAGCATCAATCACCAGCTGATGGTCAATGCCCACCTCACCGAATTCATTGACAATCACGGCAATTCGCTGACCATGATTTTCGGTCAGCATGCGATTGAGCAAAGTGGTCTTACCGGCGCCCAAATATCCGGTCAGTACCGTCACCGGAACTTTCTGAATCAATGCCATCGCGATCAACCTCTCGCTAAAGGTACGTTTTCCACCCCTAATCTCAGCCACCTCAAAAACTGCACCTACGCGGCAGAGGTGGTCATTGCCTTGCCCCAAGCCTCGGACAGGTAGCCAAAGATGGCACCCAAAATCATGGCGGCGATCGCAATCAAAACGGGATTGCTCGGCAGCGGAGCAGTCACTGACAAACCGGTCACGGCAACCGTGCCCACGGTTTGAGAAAAGCCCCAAACAATCGCCGGCGTAATGCCGTGGGTAAACGGTAATTTTGACGCTTGCACCATCCCAGCGCTGCCAATCCCCACACAAATGGCCGCAACAATTGGGCTAGCACCAATCAAATCAATCGCTAACAAAGATAGAGCCGCGATGATAATGCCGGTAATGTTGCAGGCGACCGACTTAATGAACCCCTGGGTGCCACCGCCCACGATAAAGAAGGAGGCCCAAGCCGTAAAGGTCACCCAAACCGGCACCAAAATCACCGTTGCGGTCAAAAAAACATCGACCCCACCTAAAACTCCAATACTGATCGTCAACGCTTCCGATTGCTTCATAGAACACACTTCTTTCTAGGGATACTTGCCGCTCAGTCGTCAAATACTACGGCCATAAAACTCAGACAAAACATCAGCTAAAAGCCAAAGAGAACCTAAACTCACCCAAGTTACAAGGCCACCTTGGCAATCAAACTTCCACCTTGACTCCAGGCATCAAGACTATGCCAAAGACTCTAGAGTCTTTGGCATAGTCTTGATAGTAATAACAAGCATCAAAACTATGTATTTTTCATGCAGACTTTCTCTTTTGAGAGCAATCTTATCGCCTACTATTATCCAGAACTGTAGAGAGGAATACTTTTATTTGCTGATATCGTTAATTTTTACTTAGATCATGCGGAATCCATAAACGCCGGCAATTAAGCAGTGATGCTGTCAGGACTTGTAGTATGAATATCTATGAGTGCGATCGCTTAACAATAGAACTATGCAAATTTCTCCTCCTGATTCAGATGCCCAAGCCATTGAAGGATATGAAATAGACCAGCTAGATCTAAAAATTATTGAACTTCTACAACAAAATGGTCGGATTGCTTACAGCGACATTGCCCGCTCTATCGACTCGCCGGAAGCGACGATCCGATATCGAGTTAAACGGCTCCTGGATGAAGCAATTATTTCTATTAGTGCCTTTATTAATATGGGTAAAGTCAAACATGAAAATGTGGCTTACTTGGAACTAGAAATTGATCCCGTATTTTTAGAGGCCAGTCTCAGTCAGCTGATCAGCATGAAAAGTATCAGCTACATTGCCTCGGTAACGGGAGAATTTAATCTCATGTTGGAATATATCTATAAAGACAATCGTGATTTGTTGAAGTTCATTAATTCTCTCAAAAGTAACCCTGAGGTTAAACGCTTGAATTCCAAAACGATTCTTACCATTCACAAGGCTCAATATCCCGCTAGAGTTCAGCCCTAATAGAGGATGGCAGCAATTTACCTATTGTTTCGTGACGATCAGGAGCAAGGGGGCTGGGAAGCAAGGGGGATAAATGCCGCTAGGCCGTAGTAGATGACTTGGGCTTAAGGTTCAAGGTTTAGGGTTCAAGGTGGGCAACAGCAGAGAGCTCTCATTTAAAGTGCTGTAGAGGACTCAGATGCAATCCCTAGCCAGAGGTTAGTCTGAGTCCTTGATAGCTTTTTGGGGATAGCAGGGCTTCAAGTTTTAGGTGACGGGTTGAAGGCGGGATTGGGGATGGTCGATCTCATCTCTGCGGAATGCGACGGCAGCCGACTATCCTGCATGTAGGCATCGGCTTCAATGACGCCTTCCAAATGGCGCTGTAATGCTAAAAAGCGAGCATCGTAGCGATCGCGAAATCGCGGATCTGACAGATCCACCGTTTCAATGATTCGGCCCGGGCGATCGCCCACGACAATCAGCCTTTGGCCCAATAAAATCGCCTCTTCCACATTGTGAGTGACCAGCACCATAGTGGTCGCCATATCTTGCCAAATAGCGGACAAAAATCCCTGCAGGCGGCGACGTAATTGAATATCTAACGCGGAAAAAGGCTCATCCAAGAGCAGGACATCGGGCTGCACCGCAATGGAGCGGGCGATCGACACCCGCTGCTTCATCCCCCCCGAAAGCTGATGGGGGTAGAGCTGGCGCGCCGAAAAAAGCCCCACATGCTCCAAAAAATGTTTGACCTGCTGGCGATATTGCGCCGGCTGTTTGCCCCGCACCTTAAAGCCAAAACCAATATTTTGTTCGACCGTCAGCCATGGGTAAAGGGTGTTTTCTTGAAACACCATGCCAATTTTGGGAGTAATGCCTGGCAACGGCAAGCCGTGAAAGAGCACCTGCCCCGAAGTGGGAGGAATGAAGCCGCCCAACAGCTTTAGCAGCGTTGACTTACCGCCCCCCGACTGCCCCAAGATGGTGACAAAGCCGCCTGGGTCAACCGCCAAATTGACGTCCGCCAAAATCGGGGCTGTTTGCCGCCCCCTTGAGAAGTCTTTAGTCAGTGCCTGGCAGGCAATGATGGGTGGGGTAGCACCGGAAGTCTGGGAGTGATCACCGGTTGCCATCCTTTAAACCTGCCACCAAAAGAACTTGCGCTGAATCAGTAACAGTAAACGATCAACGGCGAAGCCAGTGATGCCAATGATGCAGATGCCTAACAAAATGAGATCGCTGTTGAACAGGTTACGCCCCGTCATCACCACAGTGCCTAAGCCATCTCGCAAGCCGGTCATCTCGGCGGCCAGCACGGCCATCCAAGCGGCGATAAAGTTGAGTCGCAAGAGGGTAAACACGCCGGGTAGCACCGCCGGAATAATCACCCAGCGCCAGCGGTTAAAGCTGCCACCCCCCAAATTTTCAGCCGTCATTAACAGCGGCGCCGGAATCCGCTTAATCTCAGCCACCGTGGCGATCGTCAGCGTAAAGAACACGCCCATAAAGACGATGAAGATGGCAGTCAAATTACTTACCCCAAAAACGACGAGCGCTAAGGGCACCCAAGCAATGGGCGCGATCGGTGCCATCAACCCTAGCAGGGGCAAGATAAACAACTCCGACCATTTGGAAAGACTGATGAGTAAACCGCAGGCAATGGAGCCGACAAAGGCGATCGCCATGCCCAGAGAAACTCGGATCAAGGTGACCATGACCGACTGATAAATAGAGGCCGACTGCGAGCCCAGGCCAACTTTAAAGTCGCTTTCAAACAACACCGGCAAAAACTGGGAGGGCGGTGGCAAGACCTGAGTGACCGGATTAGCCGAATCACGACCGGCCATTTCCCAAATGCCCACCACCACCGCACAAGATACCAACCCACAGGCGATCGCCAGTAGGGAAGCTTGCCATGCCGGCTGACCAGAGATCTGACGGGGCATCCTACGGCTCTAACCCTTTGACAATCTCAGTATCAAAGATATCGGCAGCAGGCACATCAGACTCGATATATTTCAAGTCCACCATTTTATCGACCACGGTTTGCACGGCGTCTAAATCCGGGGTGAAGGTAATGGGTGAGGGTTGCGTTTCAAAGGCCGTGAGTAAGACGTCTTCCTCGACCCGGTAGTAGTTGCCATCGGTTAGCAGCGCGATCGCGGCGGCGGGGTCAGTATTGATGATTTCAGCCGCACACTGCAGGCCCTTCAGGTAGGCTTCGACCACTTCGGGGCGATCGCTCAAGGTGGGCTCCAACACGCTGACCACAGTATTCGGCGTCATCGGTGACCACACCTCGGCATTGTCAGTCAGCACGGTGGCTTCACCGCTGGCCACAAACTGGGTGGTGTAAGGTTTGATGTGGCTTAAAATATCGACTTCACCGACCCGAAACGCATCCACCATCGCCAACAAATCATCGAAGTAAACCATTTCAAAAGCATCCGGGGCAATCCCAGCTTCTTCAAAGGCATCGACCAAAATCAACTCTAAAGTGTCGCCTCGTAAGGTGGCAATCTTCAGCTTTTCGTCTGAACTATTTGCGACAAATTCGGTCAAATCAGCGATGGACTCAACTCCATACTCGTTATTAATAATGACCTGCATGACGCCCCACCCGCCGGCAGCCGCAACCGTCTTAATGGGGACGCCACTATTAGCGGCAAAAAACGGCAAAGTAAAGGGGTTGGTACTAAAGTCAATCTGCCCTCCCGCTAGAGCCGCATTGTTATCACCCGGATTCGTAAAAAATACGGTTTCTACGGCTAAGCCATTATCGGCAAAACAGCCGGATTCAACCCCCACAAACAGCGGGGCCATATCGAGCGCAACTAGATGCCCCGCTTTCACCGGAATCAGCTCATCCGGGGCGATCGCAGCGTCTGATGATGGAGTCTCTGCCGTCTCCTCGGGGACAGACTCAGACGTGGCGCAGGCAGTCCACAGGCTGGCACCGAGGGCAAGCATCAGAAGCCGCCCTAGCAGTTGGGGAGTCGGGGGCATAGCAGTCACCTCAAGGTTGGGCAAGTGTTGTCAAAGCAGGAGCTTAGGGAACTTGATGCTATGACAGTAGATAATTTAATCGGCGCTCGCTGTAGCCAATGCCACAGTCACAGCAAGTCAAGCCTCAAAATATTGCGGCATCAGCCACTCACCGCCAACTATTTTACGGATTCAGCAAAGCCCCAGATCGCGATGTCAGCTACCGTCGTTTAGGCTGATTTCACTGACAGGGCGCCAAAGAGCTGCAGAGAGTTGGCCACCCAACCCAAGACACCGCCTTCCGCCTGCAAAATGTGCACCGTCGCGTCATGGTCTTGCGGCTCAAAGGCCGCACAACAATCATCGAGCAGCAGGCAGTAATACCCCAGATCGCTGGCATGGCGGTAGGTGGCCAGCACACAGCATTCGGTGGTGACACCGGTGATGATGAGGTGGGTGATGTCGTTGGCCCGCAACTGCTGGTCGAGAGACGTCTCAATAAAGCAAGAGTGGGCGGGTTTGTCTAACTGCGCTTCCTCTGGCAGCGGTCGTAATTCATTGATAATGGCGACCCCAGCTTCGCCTCTCACCAAAAATCGGCCCATCTTACCGCGCTGACCAATGGGCGACCCCGCATTGGCATACCGCGTTTGCTTGCTCGGTGATAAATCAGCAAGATCCGGCGCGTGACTTTCGCGGGTAAAAATAGTCTTGATTTCCATTTTTCTAGCCCAGTCAAGGAGCGACTGAATTGCCGGAATGATGGCTCTGACGGCGGTGAGATCAAGGGCTAGCTCGCTACCGTTAAATCCGTCGGGATGGCAAAAGTCATTTTGCATATCAATGATCAGTAAAGCCGTTTTTTCGAGGGGCAGATCAAAGGGGTGAGTATACGTTTTGACTAAAACCATGTAGGCCTCGACTGAGCTAAACGAACTGTATACTTTTGCGGACAACTGCGGCAACTATGAGGGTTCAAGGGTTGGGATTTCAGGATAAGCTTGATAGAATCTTTGCCATTGGTTCCTGATAACGAGATGTTAGAGGGCAGCTGCTTCAAAGAGCATTGCTTTGCGTTGGCAGAGAGGAAATTTCTACACCGATGACCACTCATCACCATCGTCCAGAATCAGAGATCGCGCTGCGGGTAAAAGCTATCGAATCGCTTTTAGTTGAAAAAGGCATTGTTGATCCGGCGGCACTAGACACGATCATTGAGCACTATGAGCATCAGGTGGGTCCCCATGTCGGTGCTCAAATTGTGGCGAAGGCCTGGGTAGACCCGGACTTTAAACGTCGGCTGTTAGCCGATGGCACTGGCGCGATCGCCGAACTCGGCCTCACGGGCTTTTCGAGTGAGCATATGATCGTCGTCGCAAACACGGCGACGGTGCACAACCTGATTGTGTGTACGCTCTGCTCCTGCTATCCCTGGGCGATTTTGGGCCTGCCGCCCACCTGGTACAAATCGCTGGCCTACCGATCACGCGCCGTCATTGAGCCCCGCAGCGTGTTGGCCGAATTTGGCCTCGTGCTGCCCGATACGGTCGAAGTGTGCGTGTGGGATAGTAATGCTGACCTCCGCTACCTGGTCTTGCCAGAGCGCCCCGATGGCGCTGAAGGATTATCCGAGGAGGCGTTGGCCGCTTTAGTCACCCGCAATGCCATGATTGGGACAGCTAAGGTAGAGCCGCCGACTTCACCCACCCCGATCGCCGCTTAGGAGGTAAATCGCATGAATGGACCGCATGATTTGGGGGGAATGCAGGGGCTCGGCGCGATTCCCATTGAGGAAAATGAGCCCGTTTTTCACAGCGCCTGGGAAGCCAAAGTGTTTGCCATGAGTTTCGCCACTTTTAGCACGTTCTTCCCTGTGGATGAGACGCGCCATGCTGCCGAGCGCATCCCCGCGGGCGAGTACCTCAGCGCTAGCTATTATGAGCGCTGGCTCGCGGCCTTAGAGTTATTGCTCACCGAGCATGGTTGGCTCACCCCCGCCGAGATTGAAGACCGCATCACGCATCTCCGCCAGACAGAGAGTTAAAGCAGTCACCAGTGTGTCAGCAACCCATCAGCTTGAAACGATGACGATTGAAACCAGTAATCAATGTATGACCGCAGCGGCTGCTAAAGCGCTGCTGCAACAAGGCCTTAGCTGTCAGGTCAACAGCGATCTGCCGCCGCAGTTTCAGGTGGGTGATTTAGTGCGAGCCAGAGTCGTGCACCCAGCCACCTACACCCGCTTACCGCGCTACGTGCGCGGCAAGGTGGGCACCGTCATGCAAGATCATGGGGTGTATGTCTTTCCCGATACGGTGGGGCAGCTGCTGGCCACGAAGCCCCAACATGTCTACAGCGTGCGATTTCCGGCGCAAGCGCTATGGGGCCCAGCGGCGCCCGCGAGTGATGCGCTCTATCTAGATCTCTTTGATGACCACCTCGAAGGGCCCTAACTCGATGACTCAGATGCCGCCGCCCTCGTCTCAGCCTCCCTTGGCCGCTGACGGCCACACCGCCGCCGATGAGCCGGTTTTTCAAGCGCCTTGGGAAGCTAAGGCATTTGCGATCGTCAATCAGTTGGCCGCCGATCGCCAATACAGCTGGACCGAATGGAACAATCAGCTCGTTCAAGAAATCGCCACGGCTGAGTCTAGCGCCACCGACTCCCGCACCTACTATGAATGCTGGCTGCAGGCCTGTGAAAAGCTACTGATCGCCAAGGGCCTGCTCGATGCTGACGCGATCGACCAAAAAGCTGTTGACCTGGCGCAGGAAATCGATGCCGATCAATGGACTGTCATTAGACCTTATCGGAAATTGAACCGATAGGATGATTCATATCAGACGCATC
>CALCCA010000176.1 GCA_937899725.1 uncultured Halomicronema sp. | reverse complement strand
CCCCCCCCCCCCCCCCCTCCCCCCCCCCCTCCCCCCCCCCCCCCCCCCCCCCCCCGCCGGCAGCCTGTTCCCTGTTCCCTATTCCCTGTTCCCTGTTTTCCAGTCCCTTCTGCCTTCACCACATAGGCCACTAGCGATCGCTCGTCCGCTGCGCCTAACGCGATGACGACAGCTTCTCTAACCGTGGGGTGCTGGGTCAGAACGGCCTCAATTTCGCCGGTCTCAATGCGAAAGCCGCGAATCTTGACCTGGTGATCAAAGCGGCCCAGGAATTCGAGGGTGCCGTCGGGGCGGTAGCGGACGCGATCGCCAGTTTTGTAAAGAAGCTGTTCCCTGTTCCCTATTCCCTGTTCCCTATTCCCTTCGGCCTTCGGCCTATTCCCTGCTGCCTTGCCACCAAACAGATTCGTCACAAACCGTTCTGCCGTGAGTTCGGGGCGCTGTAAATATCCTCGGGCAATGCCCGCACCACTGAGGTACAGTTCGCCGGGGATGCCGATGGGCACTGGGTGGCCGTGGCGATCGCAGACGTACGCCTGAGTGTTAGCGATGGGGCGACCGATGGGGACGCGGTGAGCGTGGGCCGGTAGGTGAGTGACGTCGGCCCAGGTGGAGTAGGTGGTGTCTTCGGAGGGGCCGTAGAGGTTGTAAATGTGTTGGATGTGGGGCAGCTGTTGCAGTTGGTGAATCAGAGCGGGGGGCAAGGTTTCTCCGGCCAGGTTGACGGTTTGCACCGACGGGGGCAGGCCACTCAGGTTGAGCAATTCGGTCAGCACGCTGGGGACAGTGTTCACCAGGGTCACTGCCTCGGCAGCGGGCAGTTTGGACAGGGCGAGGGCGTTCTCCGCCAGCACCACGCAGCCGCCCCAACTCAGGGGCACAAACAGCTCAAAGACAGACAGGTCGAAACAGATGGAAGTGGAAGCCAGCACTCCAGCCAGTTCCGCCTCACTGAATTGTGCTTTCGCCCAGTGCAGCAGGGCGACGGTATGGCGGTGCTCAATGGCCACGCCCTTGGGTCGTCCTGTGGAACCTGACGTATAAATCACGTAGGCTAAGCGGTCGGGCGTTGGGCGAGAGGAGTCCGCCCTGCTGGATTCGGGAGCCTTGTAACCAGTGGCCGGAGCCACGATCGCGGCGGGATTGACCAAAGTCAAGTCGCGATCGCCCCGGTCAAAGAGCAACTCGCTGTCGGTCAGCAGCACTGCGAGGTCCGCATCGGCCACGATGAAAGCCAGCCGCTCGGCGGGATAGGCCGGATCGAGGGGCACATAGGCACCGCCCGCTTTGAGCACCCCCAGCAGGCCCACCACCATCTCGACGGAGCGGTTGAGGCAAACTCCTATCGGGACTTCGGGGCCGACACCGAGGGTCGTCAAGTGATCGGCGAGTTGGGTCGCGCGATCGTTTAACTCGCGATAGGTCAGGTGCTGCTCCGCCCAGATTAGGGCGGTAGCGTTCGGGGTGCGCTCGGCCTGGGCTTCAAACAGGTGATGGATGCAGCAGTCGTTAGGGAGGGGGCTTTGGGTCTGATTCCAGTCAATGAGCAGGGTGTCGCGCTCGGCGGCACTCATCAACGGCAGCTCAGATAAGAGAGCCGTCGGGTCTGCGACAATTCCGGTCAGTAGTTCCTGAAAATGTTCGACTAGGCGGGCGATGGTACTAGCGTCGAATCGGTCGGTACTGTACTCGACCTGCCCAGAAATTCCGGCCTCTGTATCCTGCAGGGTGAGGCGCAGCTCATATTTAGTGCTCCTTTCCGGCAGGGGATAGCGCTCCAGGGTGAGGCCAGCCAGTTCTAAAGGCCGCACCCGCACCTGCTGTAAATCCAGCTTCACCTGAAACAGGGGCATCATTTGGCTCAAGTGGCGATCGGGGTTGAGCACCTCTACCAGCTTCTCGAAAGGCACGTCCTGATGGGCCAGCGCCCCCAGCACCGTTTCTCGAACCTGTCCCAGCAGATCACAAAATCGCGGATTCCCGGAGAGATCGCTACGGAACACCAGAGTATTCACCAGCAGTCCGATCAGCCCTTCCGTTTCGCGGCGATCGCGGTTAGCCACATCACTGCCCACGACAATGTCATGTTGGTCGCTATAGCGGTGCAGCAGGACTTTAAACGCCGTCAGCAGCAGGGTAAACAGCGTTGTGTTTGATTGAGCACTTAGGGTTTTGAGGGCCGCTGATAGCTCTGTCGATAGCGTGATCGGATGCTGGGCACCTTGGTAAGTCGGTACCGCTGGCTGGGGGCGATCAGCGGGCAACTCCAGTACGGGCAGTTCGCCGCCCAACTGCGCTTGCCAATAGGCCAGCTGCGTCTCCAAGCGTTCGCCCTGGAGCTGCTGTTGCTGCCAGACGGCCCAATCGCCATACTGAATCGGCAACGGCAGCAGGGGGGAGGCTTGCCCTTGCCGAAAGGCGTCGTACAGCACCGTCATTTCGCGCAGGAAGACCATCACCGACCAGCGATCGGAAATGATGTGGTGGGTAGTCAGCACCAGCAAATGTTCTTGCTCATCGAGCTGCAGCAGGGCGAGTCGCAGTAGAGGCTGGGCCAGGTCGAAGGGCTGCTCAGTCAGCGCGGCAATCCAGTCCTGAGCAGCATTTTCTGGATCTCGTCGTTCTTGTCGATTAGGCAGCGCCGCTGCGGCACCCAATAATTTCAGCCCTGCCAAATCCCCATTGGTTTCATTCCACTGGGGAGCTTGAGGCTGACGCCGGTCGATCACGGGTAGATCGACGGGCTGGAACGGCGGCACCACCTGAATCGGCTGATTATCAGCGGTGGTCTCGAAGCGAGTGCGCAGCGTTTCGTGCCGTTCAATCAGGGCATTCAGGGTTTGCTTCAGTACGGAGACATTCAAATCGCCCTGGAGCCGCAGCACACTTGCCACGTTGTAGGCGGTGTTGTCGGGCTCTAGCTGCTGCACAAACCACAGTCGCTGCTGGGCAAAGGATAGCGGTGCCTGCTCCCGGTTGGGGCGGGGTACGATGCTGGCGGCTTGGGGCGATCTCAGCCCCCGTTCAGCCAGCTTTTGCTCAAATAACGCCCGCTGCCCTGGGGACAAGGTGGAGAGCTGGTGAAACAGGTTGGTCATGGTGTCGGCCCTCCAGTCTGTGAGGCTAACTGCTGCTGAATCTCTTCTGGTGAGAGGGTTTGAATTTCCGCCAGGAGGGTGGCCATTTCATCCAGCTCTTCGCGTTCTGGCAGATGTTCCCCAATCACGCCGGCAATGCCTGCCACGGTGGGTGCTTCGAATAGGAGGTTACGCATCTCCAGCGTCACCGGGAAAGCTTCTCGCAGGCGCGCGATCGCCTGAATCGCCAGCAGCGAGTGCCCTCCTAAATCAAAAAAGCTGTCATGAATGCCCACCGCCTCGACTCCTAACAGGTCTTGCCAAATAGTGGCGACGGTTTGCTCAACCGGACTGCGCGGTGGGGCATAGGGAGTCGCCAGTGACGGTCGCGGGTGGGCGATCGCTGGGGAGGCCTCGTCCCCGATGGGCGATTGGGGGGCCGGATGAATCCACTGATCCAGGCGGGCAGCCAGATCCCCTTTAGAAACCACGAACTGTCCGGGGGGAGCCGTAGTCAGCAGGCGCTCGGTGACGGCCCAGACCTCAGCGGGCGTCAGGGCAAAGTCGGCCAGCGCGCTGCCCACGCCGGTCAGCTTAGGGGCCTCTGCGGCTAAGCAAGCATCCCAGTTGACGCTGAACCAGGGCACTTCCCCCTGCTGATTTTGCTGATGAATGAACGCATCCATAGCGCTATTGGCGGCGGCATAGGCGGCTAGCCCCACCCCACCCAGCACCGCCGACAAGGAAGACTGCACCATACAGAAGTCTAGGGTTTGGCCTGCTAGCACGCCGGGCAGTGGTAACAGCCCCTGCAGCTTGTGACGGAAGTTGTACTCCCAGTGAGTCGACTGCATGAGCGCCAGAGGCGCAGCTGACTGCTCGTGGGTAGTCGGGGTGGAATAGAACACACCGCGAATTGGCCCCAGCTCCCCTTCGGCTTGCTGCACCACCGCCTTCAGTTGAGCCGCATCCGTGATATCTAAGCTGAGCACCTGCCCCTCGACTCCCGCCGGAAGCTGGGGTAGAGCGGCACCCAGATCGCTAATCAACAGTAGTTTGGCCTGCCAGTGCTCGGCTAATCCCGCCGCCCAAACCTGACCGAGTCCCTGCTCCAGGTCGCCCAAAATCAGATAGGTGCCGCCCCGCCGCAATCGTCCGGCAGATGGCTGGGCGCTCGTGGGCAGCGATCGCGGCTGATACGTTTGCTGCCAGCGATGACGACCCCGACAGGCGACCACCAAGGCATCGGTCGGGGTCGTCAGTTCAGCCCAAACCGGCTCGGCTACCCGGCACCCGGCACCCTCTACCTCGTTTCCCTCCTCCTGAATATCCACTAAGCGGCAGCCCAGATGGGGATATTCTTGGCTGATGATCGGAGCGAGACCGGCGATCGCCGCCTGCAGCGGCTGCAAGTCTTCGGTGCTGACGACGTCGTATAGGCCCGAGGTGACCACGGTGAGCTGACAGGGGGGCTGGGTCGGCTGGGTGCTCAGGGCATGGACCAATCTGGTTAAGGTCGTGGCTCGCTCAAAGGCCGTCTGAGGATTTTCGGGGGCTTCCAAGCTCCACAGGGAAACGATTTGCGTAGGCTGTAGCTCTCGCTGGTGTAAATCTTCCAGCAGCAGCGTGTAGTCCTGAACCTGTTGGGGGTTGAGCGCAAATTGCCGATAGCCGGTTTGACCAAAGGCGTCGCCAACGGCCACCGTAATCACATCTTGACCAGCCTGCTCTAGCCGCTGAGCCAGTTGGGTACCCAGACCGCGACGGTCAGTCAACAACAGCCAACAGTGGCGCTCCTTCATCACCGAGGAGGATATTAATGGCAGGCATCGCTGCCAGGTGGGCTGGTAAAACCAATCGGCCAGATCGGCCTGCCGCCCTACCGATCTGGCTTGAGGAGACTGGGCTAACGGCACCCCATCGGGCTCAATCCAGTATCGCTGCCGCTCAAACGGATAGGTCGGCAACGGCACCCGCCGCCGGGGAGTTGGATGGAACTGTGACCAATTCACCCTGATGCCCTGCCGCCAGAGCTGCCCCAGCGTTTCTAGCAGATGAGCCGATGCCGCTGTCGAAGACTGGGGATGAGGCAAAGACGACAGCATCACTGGCGTGAGTGTCGGTACTTTGCCCGCGCTGATACTGGTCGAGGTTGGCCCCTCAACACAGGGGGAAATATCTGCTTGAAGTGCCCCAGTATTGGGAGATTGGGGGGGCGATGCCCCCGCATCGGCTCGCCGAGCCAGGGTGCTCAGAGTCGTCCCTGGCCCCACCTCCAACAGCATGGGACTCATCTCACGCCGCACTGTCTCCAGACCTGACGCAAACTGTACTGGTTGTTGGGCCTGCTGCACCCAATAGTCTGGATCGGTCGCAGCTTCTGGCGCAATCCAGGTCCCTGTCACATTGGCGATAAACGGGATTTGGGGCGGCTGCAAAGCGACTTGCTGCACCGCCAGGCGATACGGCTCCAGCATGGGTGCCATCAGTGGCGAATGGAACCCATGGGAGGTTTGTAGTCGCTGGTGAGGAATATTTTTGGCGTCTAAAAGCGACTGCAAAGCAGCGATCGCGGCGACCGTCCCCGATACCGCACACAGCGCTGGCCCATTCACCGCCGCAATGACGACATCCTCGGATAGCAGCGGTAGCAATTCCATCTCTGGCAGCGCCACGGATAACATCGCCCCCGTGGGACACTGCTGCATCAGCCGTCCGCGCAGTGCCACCAGCCGCAGCCCTGCTTCCAGCGAGAACACTCCGGCTAGACAAGCCGCCACGTATTCTCCCAAGCTATGACCGATGAGCCCCTCAGGACGAATCCCCCAGGAGAGCCAGAGTTGGGCCAGGGCGTATTCGACGGCGAAGAGGGCAGGTTGAGCCAGGGCGGTGGAGTGGATGGGTAAGCGGGTGGATGGGTGGGAGGGTGGATGAGGAGAGTATTCTTCGTTCTTCGTTTTTTGTTCTTCGTTCCTTTTTCTGCCTTCTGCCTTCTGCTTTCTGCCTTCCACTTTCTCCCCATAAAGCACTTCCAGCAGGTCAATCCCTTCTGTTGTCAGGATCGCCGCGCACTGATCTAAGGCAGCGCGAAAGACGGGCGCTTGGTCATAAAGCGGCTGGGCCATACCGAAATGTTGGCTACCTTGGCCAGGAAACATAAAGACGACAGGTGGAGGACTTTCGGGGGCGGCGTGGGTGCAGCAGTTGCCCGATTGGAGCTGGGCGATCGCATCCAACCCCGACTGACACACTAAAGCGCGCCGATGGGCGAACTGCCGCCGCCCCACCTGCAGCGTGTAAGCAATATCCGCTAAATCTAGCTGCGGCTGTCGTTCTAAGTAGGCCGTCAGATTAGCCGTAGCGGCCTCTAAAGCCGCTTCCGTCTTGGCCGAAAGCAACAGCAGTTGGGCTGGCAGATCTATGTCTGTTTCTAGTCGTTGGTCATGAGTTATTGGTTGTGGGTTGTTGGTTACTGGTTCTAGGTATGGGGTTTTAAGTTCTGAGTTCTGAGTTCTGAGTTCTGAGTTCTGGGTGCTCCCTGTTCCCTGTTCCCTATTCCCTATTCCCTGTTCCCTATTCCCTCTCCTCTCCGGCCCTTCCTCCAGTACCACATGCACATTTGTGCCGCCAATACCAAAGGAGCTGACTCCGGCGCGGCGCGGCTGATGACCATGAGGCCAGTCGGTTAGCGTGGTATTAACGTAGAAAGGACTGCGCTCAAAGTCGATCTGCGAGTTGGGTTGCTGAAAGTGCAGGCTGGCGGGAATTTGCTGATGCTTGAGCGCGAGGACGGTTTTGATCAGACTGGCGATACCAGCGGCGGCATCCAGGTGACCGATATTGGTTTTTACTGAGCCGATCGCGCAAAAGCCCGGCTGCGCTGTCTCTTGCCGAAACGCCTGGGTGAGAGCGGCGATTTCGATGGGGTCACCCAAAGCGGTGCCCGTTCCGTGGGCTTCGATATAAGTGATGGAGTCGGGGGCCACTTCCGCCATAAGTTGAGCCGAGCGAATCACCGCCGCCTGACTATCGATGCGGGGGGCCGTGTAGCTGACCTTTAGGGCTCCATCGTTGTTGACGGCTGAGCCTTTGATTACCGCGTCAATGGTGTCGCCGTCCTTGAGGGCATCTTCCAGACGCTTGAGCACGACGATGCCGACGCCGTTGCCGCCTACAGCGCCCTGAGCCTGAGCATCAAAAGCGCGACAGTGCCCATCGGGGGAATAGATGCCGCCGTCTTGGTAGCGGTAGCCCTGCTGCTTTGACACGGCCACGCCCCCCGCCAGCGCGATGTCACACTCGCCACTGAGCAGGCTCTGACAGGCCGTATGCACTGCTACGAGGGACGAAGAGCAAGCGGTTTGAATGTCGAGGCTGGGGCCTTGCAGATTCAGCTTGTAGGAAACTCGCGTGGTGAGAAAGTCTTTGTCGCTGGCCAGAAATAGCTCGTAAGGACTAGCAGATTCGCGAATATGGGCATTGGCATACAGGTTGAACAGGTAACCGTTCATGCCAGTACCGCCGTAAACGCCCACGCTGACGTCGTCAAATTCGGTATCGTAACCGGCGGTTTCCAGGGCTTCCCAGGCGCACTCCAAAAACAGACGCTGCTGGGGGTCAAGCAGTTCGGCTTCGCGGGGGCTGTAACCAAAGAACGCCGCATCAAACTGATCCACATCAGCCAAAACGCCGCCCGCCTTGACATATTGCGGATCCTTGAGCAAAGTATCATCCACTCCCTGCTGGCGCAGCGTTTCAGCATCCAGCGGCGCGATCGCCTCTCTCCCTTCCCGCAGCAGGTGCCAGAACTCATCCACCGAGGCCGCTCCCGGAAACCGCCCCGCCATACCAATAATGGCAATCTCTAATCCTGTTGTGTGGTTTGACATGACCGTTTCCTTATCCATGCTGTCGGCCTCCCGCTGGCTGTTGGGGGTGGCGATGGCGCTGCTGTCGGCGCTGCTGCAGCCGCTGCTTCCCCGCCGCTAATTCCGTAGCGCGATCGCTGACCGGCCCCTCCGACGAACGAGATCGCAAATGCGCCGCCAACGCATTCACCGTGGGATAGCGAAACAGGTCTACCAAGGGAATCTCAACCGCCAACTGCTGCTGCAGCTGACCATGAACCCGCACCATCAGTAGCGAATGTCCGCCCAAGTCGAAGAAGTTGTCGTACAGACCCACCTGCTCTCGGTCAAGTACCGATTGCCAGATGGCGGCGATCGCTGTTTCTACCTGGGTTCGCGGCAAAGCCAGCGGTTCGGGCGGTAGCGAACTGCCTGGTGCCGGTAGAGCGTTGCGATCGACTTTGCCATTGGGCGTTAGGGGTAAGGTATCGAGCACGACGAATTGCGCTGGCACCATGTAGGCGGGGAGGTGTTGGGAGAGGAAGGGGGGGAGTGAATGCGGTGATGAGGGGATGGGGGGATGGGAGGATGGGTTGTGAGTTTTGAGTTTTGAGGTTGGAACGTGTTCTTCGTGAGCGGCTCTTGGTTTTGCGTTCTTCACAAAGTAGGCGACCAGTTGTGACTCGCCAGCGGTGTCTTCTCGCAGCACGACCACTGCTTGCTTCACATTGGAATGCTGGGTGAGAACGGCTTCAATTTCGCCGAGTTCGATGCGGAAGCCGCGCAGTTTGACCTGATGGTCGAGGCGACCGAGGTATTCCAGGGTGCCGTCTTCGCGGGTGCGGACGCGATCGCCGGTTTTGTAGAGAAGTCGTTCTTCGTTCCCTGTCCCCTGTCCCCTGTTCCCTATCCCCTCTTCCAACGGATTTAGGATAAACCGTTCTGCCGTCAAATCCTGCCGCTGCCAGTAGCCCGCACTCAAACCCAGACCACCGATGTACAGTTCACCAGGGACACCAAGGGGAACGGGGCACTGCTGGGCGTCGAGCACGTGGAACTGAGTGTTGGCAATGGGCTGGCCAATCGGGATGAGGCCGTCTGCCAGGATGGCGGCATCCAGCTTCAGGGCAGCCGACCAAATGGTGGTTTCCGTGGGACCGTAGAGGTTCCACAGTTCGGCCCCGCAGTCCAACAGTTTATTGGCTAATACGACATCCAGAGCTTCACCGCCGCAGAGCAATTTCAAGTTGGCTTTTCCCTGCCAGCCGCTTTCGACCAGTAGTCGCCAGGTGGCAGGGGTCGCCTGCATCAGCGTGACGTCATGCTGCTCTAGTTGGGTTGCCAGACTTTGTGGATCTCGAACAGTATCTTGACTGGCAATGACCAGCGTGCCGCCGACGGTCAAAGGCAGAAACAGCTCCAGCGCGGCGATGTCAAAGGCGGGAGTCGTGACCGCTAGCAGGGTATCCTGGGCCGTCATGCCAGGAGCCTGAGCCATGCTGGTGAGCAGATTCGTCAGGCTCTGATGCTGGATAGGAACGCCTTTGGGGGTGCCGGTGCTGCCGCTGGTGTAGATCAGATAGGCGAGGTTATCGGGAGTAGGAGCGTGGGGGCCGGGGGGCAAGGGGGCAAGGGAGATCGCCTCAGTCTTGCGGGTCAAATCCAGGGTTGGAACAGCGGTTTGGGGAATTGCTTCAGTCGCCCCATGTGCCGTAATCAGCAGCGATACCTGGGCGTCTTTAAGGATGAACCGCAGTCGCTCGACGGGATAGGTGGGGTCGAGCGGGACGTAGATGGCCCCGGCTTTGAGGATGGCCAGCAGGGTAACCACCAGCTCGGCAGAACGGTTTAGGCATAGGGCGACGCGATCGCCCGACTGAACGCCTTGCTGTACCAAGTGATGGGCGAGCTGGTTGGCCCGCTGATCCAATTTCTGATAGCTGAGGGCGATTTCTTCAAAAATGAGGGCTTTAGCGTTCGGGATGACTTGGGCCTGCTCGGCAATCAGCTCATGGACGCAGCGGTTTGGAATGGGCTGCTCGGTTTGGTTCCAAACAATGAGTTGCTGCTGCTCGGTGGGGGTAAGCAGGGGAATTTGTCCGAGAGCAGACTGGGGATGAGTCACGAAGCCTGCTAGCACCGTTTCTAAGTGCCCCAACAAGCGCCCGATCGCGGCAGCGGTAAAGCGCTCGCCGTCATACTGCACCTTGAAATCTAGGGTACGGTCAGCGATCGCAAACAGTGTGAGGGGATAGTTGGTCTGCTCAACAATGGAAACGTCTTCAATGGCGAGGTCATGAACGCCTCGCTTTAAGGCCGGTTCAACGGGGTAGTTTTCGAACACCACGACGCTTTCAAATAGCGGCAGGCTGCGCGGAATATCGCTACTGCCGTGAATTTGCACGAGGGGGGTGTATTCGTAGGGCTGCTGGTCGAGTTGCTGGGTTTGGAGCTGCTGTAGCCATTTCTGGACAGACTGTTCAGGGGCGAGGCTGACCCGCAGCGGCAGGGTGTTGATGAACAGGCCGATCATCGTCTCAGCGCCCGGCAGCGTCGAGGGGCGTCCGGCGCAGGTGCTGCCAAAGAGAACTTCGGCTTCGCCGCTGTAGCGCCCCAGCACCCGTGCCCAGGCTCCCTGCACCAGGGTATTGAGCGTGAGGCGATGGGTTTGGGCGTGCGATCGCAGCGCATCCGTCAGTTCAGATGATAGGCAACGGTGCTGCACAGCGTATTGAGCAGGACTGGTGGCCACCCTTTGATGGGGGCGGTCAATGCCCAGGGGGGTTGGGGCATGGAGCCCCTGAAGACGGTGCTGCCAAAACTGGGTGGCGGCGGCCATGTCTTGCTGTTTCAGCCAGGCAATGTAATTTCGGTAGGGGGGCGGAGTCCCTAGTGCCGGTGTTTGGCCCCGCTCCAGTGCTTGATAGTTGACCAGCAGTTCCTGCAGCAGCAACGGCACCGACCAGCCATCTAGCAGCAGATGATGGTACGTCCAAATAACGCGGTAGCGGTCTGGGGCCAGATGCAGAATGGTCAGGCGCATCAGGGGAGCCGCCGAGAGGTCGAAGCCCTGGCGGCGATCGCACTCCAACCAGTCTGCCAGCGCCTGAGCCTGTTCCAGAAGTGATTTGGCCTGCCAATTCTGAGTGTTGATCGGCAGCGTGGCTTGCCGTCCGACGACCTGCAGCGGTTCTGCCAACGACTCCCAAGTAAAGGCGGTGCGCAGCACCGGATGACGCTGAACTAACCCCTGCCAGGCCTGACAGAAGGTCTCCAGATTGAGGGTGCCCCGCACGGTAAACCCCATCTGCACCACATAGACCCCCGAGTCTGGCCCATAGAGGCTGTGGAACAATAGGCCCTGCTGAGTCGGCGACAGGGGATATAAATCTTCGACGGCGGGTCTGGTCATTGTCATTAGCTGCCCCCTCCCTGAAATGTCACGCCGCCTAATACCGCTGTCAGCGTGGCCTGATCGAGTTCTACCAAGTTGAAATCTTCGGGGCTGTACGCTGGGGCGATCGCCGACCGGCTGTGATCAATCAACTGCTGCAACGCCTGTATATATTGGTGCGCTAAGGCTGCCAGCGTGGTGCGGTGGTGATGGTGGCGGCTATAGGTCCAGGCCATCTGCAGTTGCCCCGCCCGAATCGAGCCGTTGATATCGATCAGGTGCGATCGCTGGTTGCGCCCATCAATGGTCATCCCCGGTGTGGCCAGCAGGCGAAACTCTGGGGCCTCAGCCAACAGTCCATCAAACTGCCCCAGATAGTTAAAGCTAATTTGCGGGTGTACCGCCAGCTCTGGGTTGCCGCCATAGCGCAGGAGGCCATAGCTGAGACCCTGATGCCGCACCTGCCGCCGCTGGGCTTTAATCGCTTGCAACTGTTCACCCGGCTCACTGCCGGTCAGCTGCAAAGCGATCGGATGTAGGCAGGTGAACCAGCCCACGGTGCGACTTAGGTTGAGTTCACCCCCTAAAACATCAGGATGCCGACCGTGATTTTCTAAGGTGATCAGGTGCGATCGCGCCCCCGTCCAGTTAGCCAAAACTTGCATCAGGGCAGTCAGCAGAACGTCGTCAATCTGGGTGTTATAGACCGATGGAACGTCTTGCAGGAGGGCTTGCGTCTGCAGCGGCGACAGCGTTACCGTCACCGTTTCCGCTGCCGTCACCGTATTCTCTCCAGTGCTCTGATCGAGTGGCAGAGCCGGTAATTGAGGGAGATCTTGCCAGTCAGATAGGGCTGCTTCCGCCTGGTTGACCGCTGATTCCAGCCAGGTGGCCCACTGCTTAAACGAGTGCGTTGGGGGGGGGAGCACAGTGGTAAGGCCCTGCACCGCCTGTCGGTAAGCTAGCAGTAAGTCAGCCAGCAAAATCCGCCAGGAAAGACCATCCACGATCAGATGGTGTATGCCAATCAATAGGCGACTAGGACGCTCCGTCCCCAAGTTGAACCCCCAGACTCGCATGAGGGGACCCTGCTCCAAATGGAGGCTGGCCTGTAGTGCATTCGCCAACGTCTCAATTTCCCGAGCCTGATCACGCTCTGGTAGGGAGGCTAGGTCATACCAGGTGACGGGCTCCACATCTGCCGAGTCCCCATATCGCTGCTGCCAGCCGTCAGCCGTTTGCTCAAACCGCAGCCGTAGCGCATCGTGCTCGTTTACCACCTGCTGAACTGCTTGATCTAAACAAGCACGCTCCACGTCAAGGGGCAGCTCTAGAAACACCGCCTGATTAAAGTAATGGGGGTTTACTAAACCCTGCTCAAAGAACCAGCGCTGAATGGGCGTCAGCGGCACCGACCCTGTCGCCATCATCGGGACGATCGCCCCAGCCGTTGTCGTCCCCACCACCGTGGCCAACTCCGCAATGGTTTGATGCTGAAAAATCTGTCGGGGCGATAGCGATAGCCCCGCCTGTGCCGCCCGACTCACCATCTGCAGCGCCAAGATCGAATCCCCCCCCAGCTCGAAGAAATTATCCTGCACGCCCACAGCCTCTAACCGCAGCACCGCCGCCCAAATCTTCGCCAAGGCTTGCTCTATCGGGGTCTGAGGGGGTGCCCCGGCGGCGGCAACTTCCCAGACTGGGGCAGGCAACGACTGGCGATCGACCTTGCCATTGCTCGTTAGCGGCAGCGCTTCCAATGAGACAACGGCCGCCGGGAGCATGTAGGCGGGGAGTTGGTCGGCGAGGAAGGAACGGAAGTGGGAGGAGAGGGGATGAGTAGATGGGTGGATGGGTGGAGGGGGGGAGGGTACAGGGTGCAGGGTAGAAGGTACAGGGTCTTCGCCCTTCATCTGGAACCTGGAACCTGGAACCTGGGCCTCGTCTTCTTTTGCCTTCGGCCTTCGGCCTTCTGCCTTGACAACATACGCCACCAACTGCTGACGGCCAGTATCGTCCTGCCAAGGATTGATAATCGCTTGCTCAACATCAGGATGGCTCAGCAACGCCGCTTCGATTTCACCCAGCTCAATCCGGAAGCCGCGAATTTTTACCTGATTGTCCAGACGACCCAGAAATTCGAGAGTACCGTCGGGACGGGTGCGGACGCGATCGCCAGTTCGATAAAGAGTAGATGAGTGGAGGGGTGGAGGGGTGGAGGGGTAAGAGTTTTGAGTTTTAAGGTTTGAGTTTTGAATAGCATCGAACTGAGAACTCAAAACTGAGAACTCAAAACTCTCTGCTTCTGCCTTGCCATAAAACGGATTCGGCACAAACCGTTCGGCGGTCAGGTCAGGCCGGTTCAAATACCCTCGCGCCAGGCCGTCGCCGCCCAGATATAGCTCGCCGGGGACGCCGATGGGGACGGGTTGCAGGGTGTCATCCAGCACGTAGACCTGGGTATTGGCAATGGGGCGACCAATAGGGGGGGAGCCTGCTAAAGCGGTGTGGTTAAGACTGTCGGCAGTGATGGTGTGGCAACAGCTGAAGGTGGTATTTTCCGTCGGGCCATAGCCGTTGATCAGGCGGGTATGCGGCAACTGGGCCAGCGCTTTGCGGACATGGGTACCCGAGAGCACATCGCCCCCGGCCAACAGTTGGCGCACAGGTTTTAGAGCATCAAGCTGCTCATCTACCATCAGGTGAAACAATCCGGCAGTGAGCCACAGAGTCGTAACCTGGTGCTGGGCGATCACATTAGCGAGATCTGCTAAAGCCGGAACGGGCGTTGGCATCAGCACCAGCTGACCACCATTCAGCCAGGCTCCCCAAATCTCAAAGGTGGAGGCATCGAAGGAGAGGGACGCCGCCTGGAGAAAGACTTCGTTGGGGCCAAATTCGACATAATCAGTATCTTTGACCAATCGCACTACCCCGCGATGGGCCGTACATACGCCCTTGGGCTGCCCCGTCGACCCGGAGGTATAGAGCACGTAGGCCAGATTTTCTGCCGTGGTCGAGGTCGGTAGATTAGCTTGGCTTTGTTGGGCAATGGCCACCGCCTCAGCGTTCAGAGCTAGAGATGGGCAGGCAACAGCATCCAGCGGCAGGTTGATGGCTTGAGGCGTAATCACTAAGCTCAGTCCGGCATCCGCAATCATGAACTGGAGTCGCTCAGCGGGATAGTTGGGGTCGAGGGGCACGTAGGCACCGCCCGCTTTGAGAATCGCCAACATCGTGACCATCGTCGCTGGACAGCGCTCGGCCCAGAGACCAATCAGAGTATCGGGGCCAATAGCGTGCAACGATCGCAAGTACCAGGCCAGTTGGTTGGCGCTTTCATTCAGGGCTTGATAAGTGAAGGATTGATCACCAAAGATGAGCGCTGTGGCCGCCGGTGTCTTCTCAACCTGCTGCTCAAAGAGTTGGTGGATGCACCGGTGGCGCGGATAATCCGTCTGCGTCTGATGCCAGTGCCCGAACTGACTGCGTTCAGCTGCTGGCAGCAGCGGCAGTTCCGCGATCCGACGGCTGGGCCGTTCACCGATCGCGGCCAGCAAAGTGTGCAAGTGCCCGGCCATGCGCTGCATGGTGTCGGGCTCAAACAGATCGGTGCGATATTCCAGCGCACCTTTTAACCCGGCATGGGTGGGACGCATCGACAGGGTGAGGTCGAACTTGGCTGTCTCGCTTTCCAGGGCGATGGGCTGCCATTCCAGCGCCTTCAGCGTCATGGCGGGTAACGGCGCATTCTGTAACACAAACATGACTTGAAACAGGGGGGCATGACTCCAACTGCGGGGCACCGCCAGCGCTTCCACCACCTGCTCAAAGGGAGCCGACTGATGGGTGTAGGCATCTAGGGCCACGGCTCGCACTCGCCCTAGCAATTCCTCAAAGCGGGGATTGCCTGACAAATCGGTGCGCCATACCAGCGTGTTTACAAACAGGCCGATCAAACCTTCCAACTCGGTGTGGGGGCGATTGGCAATCGGCGTACCAATCACCAGATCCGTACAGCCGCTATAGCGCTGCAAGAGCACTTGAAAAGCGGCCAGCAGCGTCATAAACAGCGTCACCCCCTGCTGCTGACTGAGCTGTTCTAACGCTTGAGTTTGCTCGATGGAAAGCTGGAACTCGGCGGTAGCTCCGGCAAAAGACTGCACTGCGGGCCGCAGATAATCTGTCGGCAGTTCTAGCAAGGGGGGCGCACCCTGGAGCTGCTGTTTCCAGTAATCAAGTGGGGCGGGTGGCAATGGCTGTTGCTGCCACGCCGCATAGTCCACATACTGCAGCGATAACGGGGGCAGTGCAACCGCTCGGCCTGAGTGTAAGGCATCGTAAGTTTGCGCCAGTTCCTGAACGAGAATCCCCATTGACCAGCCATCCGCGATGATGTGATGCAGGCAAAGCACCACCACCTGGTCTCGCTCGGTGAGTCGTAGCACCCGGACCCGCAGCAGTGGCGCTTGACTCAAATCAAATGGCGTCCGCGCTTCGCGCTGCAACTGTTCGCGCATTTGGGCCTGCTGGCTGACCTGATCTAGCCCACTCAAATCAACCAGGGGAATGGCGATCGCCGCCTCCGCCTGAATCGCGATCGCGGCTTGCCCCTCCCGATCTATGAACCCGGTTCGCAGCACTTCGTGGCGGTCAATCAGGTGCTCCAGACTCTCTTGCAACTGGTCTATCGACAACTCGCCTTTGACTCGTACGGCGGTCGGAATGATGTAGAACGGACTATCCGGTTCCAACTGCGCCAATACCCACTGTCGCCGTTGCGCATCGGATAGCGGTAGCGCCCCCACCCGCTTAATCGGGACGATCGGTGCCAGAGATAGCGACGTATCACCCGCTTTGAGGGCATCGATCGCGACGGCGAGTTGAGCCAGTGTCGGATGCTCAAACAGCGATCGCACTGGCAGCTCAATCCCAAAAGCCTGCCGCACCTGGGCCACGACCCGAGTCGCTAGCAGCGAATGCCCGCCCAGCTCAAAGAAGTTGGCATCATGACTGACCTCAGGCTGGTTGAGCACTACTGCCCAGATATTAGCGAGTAGTTCCTCAGTCAGCGTGCGAGGAGCCGTCGAGCCATGACTGATTTTGCGAGACTCTGGTGCCGGTAGAGCGTTGCGATCGACTTTGCCATTAGGCGTTAGGGGTAGGGCTTCGAGTACGACGAATTGTGCTGGCACCATGTAGGCGGGGAGGTGTTGGGAGAGGAAGGGGGGGAGTGAATGGGTGGATGGGCTTCGGCGTGAGCGCTCAGCCGAACGGTGGATGGGTAGATGGGTCTTGATTATTTGTTCTTGGTTATTAGGTTCTAGGTTCTGGGTTCTGGGTTCTCCCTGTTCCCTAGTCCCTGTTCCCTGTTCCCTGTTCCCTTCTACCTTGACTACATAGGCCACCAACTGCGACTCACCGACGGTATCTTCGTGGAGTACGACCACCGCTTGAGACACATCGGGATGCTGAGTGAGAACGGCTTCGATGTCACCTAGCTCGATGCGGAAACCGCGCAGCTTCACCTGATGGTCGAGACGACCCAGGTATTCCAGGGTGCCGTCTTCGCGGATGCGGACGCGATCGCCGGTTTTGTAAAGGGTGGATGGGTGGATAGGTGGATGGGTCGATGGGTTTTGGCCTCGTTCTGGGTTCTGGGGGCTACCTGTTCCCTGTTCCCTGTTCCCTGCTCCCTGCTGTCTTCTGCCTTCTGCCTCGACAAACCGTTCCTTCGTCAACTCTTCCCTTTGCCAATAGCCCGAACTCAGCCCCAGGCCGTCAATGTACAGCTCGCCAGGGACACCAAGGGGAACAGGGCGCTGCTGGGCGTCGAGCACTTGGAACTGAGTGTTGGCAATGGGCTGGCCGATGGGAACGAAGCCATCCGCTAACGTCGCCGCTTCTAGCTTCAAAGCAGCAGACCAGATAGTGGTTTCGGTGGGGCCGTAGAGGTTCCACAGTTCGGCACCAGAGTTGAGCAGTTGCTGAGCCAGAGTAAGCTCCAGGGCTTCACCGCCGCAGAGCAGTTTGAGGTTGACTTTGCCTGGCCAGCCACTTTCGAGCAGCAGTCGCCAGGTAGCGGGAGTCGCCTGCATCAGCGTGACGTCATGCTGCTCTAGTTGGGTTGCCAGACTTTGTGGATCGCGAACAGTAGCCTGACTAGCGATGACCAGGGTGCCGCCGACGGTCAAGGGCAGAAATAGCTCCAGCGCGGCGATATCAAAGGCGGGGGTGGTGACGGCGAGCAGGGTATCCTGAGCAGTCATGCCAGGAGCCTGGGCCATGCTGGTGAGCAGGTTGGTCAGGCTCTGATGCTGGATAGGAACGCCTTTGGGGGTGCCGGTGCTGCCGCTGGTGTAGATCAGGTAGGCGAGGTCATCGGGAGTAGGAGCGTGGGGGTCGGGGGGCAAGGGAGCAAGGGCGATCGCCGCCGCCGCGCGGGTCAAATCCAGGGTCGGCACAGCAGTCTGGGGAATCGCCTGCGCTGCCGCCTGCGCTGTGATCAGCAGCGATACCTGGGCGTCTTTAAGGATGAACCGCAGTCGCTCGACGGGATAGGTGGGGTCGAGCGGGACGTAGATGGCCCCGGCTTTGAGGATGGCCAGCAGGGTAACCACCAGCTCGGCAGAACGGTTTAGGCATAGGGCGACGCGATCGCCCGGCTGAACGCCTTGCTGCACCAAGTGATAGGCGAGCTGGTTGGCCCGCTGGTCGAGTTCCTGATAGCTGAGGGCGATTTCTTCAAAAATGAGGGCTTTAGCGTTCGGGGTGACTTGGGCCTGCTCGGCAATCAGCTCATGGACGCAGCGGTCTGGAAGCGGCTGTTCGGTTTGGTTCCAGCCAATGAGTTGCTGCTGCTCGGTGGGGGTAAGCAGAGGCAGGGTGGCGATGGAGGCTTCAGGATCAGCCATGATGCCGGTCAGCACGGTTTCTAGATGGCCGAGCAGACGTCGAATGGTGGCGGCAGGGAAGCGATCGCGATCGTAATTTACCCGTAAAGCCAGGGTTTCGCCCGGTATGACCACCAGTGCGAGGGGGTAGTTGGTCTGCTCAAATCCCTGGCCTTCGCAAATGGTGAGGCCACTGCTGTCGTCGGTGAGGGCCGCAGTCAAGGCAACGGGATAGTTTTCAAAGACCAGCAGGCTCTCGAATAGAGGCGTGCCGTGGGGCACTGCACTCCAGGATTGGATATCCGTGAGGGCGCTGAAGGCGTAGGTTTCGCGATCACGCTGGTTTTCCTGGATCTGCTGGAGCCAGGGTAACAACAGCAGCGCTGGAGGCAGCGCCACCCGCACCGGCACCGTGTTGATGAACAATCCAACAATGGAGTCTGAGCCCGGTAGGGTCGGGGGGCGTCCGGCAACCGTGGCCCCAAACACGACATCCGCAGTGCCACTGTAGCGGCTCAACACCAGTGCCCAGGCTCCCTGAAACAGCGTGTTTAGCGTGAGGTGGTGGCGCTGGGCGAAGGCATTCAAGTTAGCCGTCAGGGGCGGGGACAACCGGTGCCACTCGTCACAGTGCTCTGAGTGAGGGGTGGTTGGAGTCGGTCGTGAACCGTCAATGCCCAGCGGCGTGGGCGCAGTGAACCCGGCTAGGGTTTGCTGCCAGTAAGCCTGGGCAACTTGCTGATCTTGTTGCTGAAGCCAGACAATGTAGTCCCGATAGGGGCGAGGCGGGATCAGGGTGAGGGCTTGCCCCTGGCGCTGAGCCGTATAGAAAGCCAGGACTTCTTTGATCAGCAGGGCGTTGCACCAGCCGTCCATCAGCAGGTGGTGGTGGCTCCAGACAAAGCGATGCCGTTCGGGGCTGAGCTGGAAGAGCGCACAGCGCATCAGGGGCGGCTGATTGAGGCAAAAGCCCTGGATGCGATCGCCCGGCAAAAATGCCGCTAGCTTTGCTCCCTGCTCCGGCTCCGACAGGGCCTGCCAATCGGCCTCAATCCACGGTAGCTCCGCGCTGGCATAAACCACCTGCAGGGGCTTGTCTACCTCTTCCCAGTAAAAGGCAGTGCGCAGGACGGCATGGCGTTCGACGACGGCTTGCCAGGCGCGTTTGAAGGCCACAGCGTCCAGCGGCCCGGTCAACAGACAGCTGCGCTGCTCGAAGTAGACGCCCGACTCCGGCGCATACAAGGTGTGAAACAACATGCCCTGCTGCATCGGGGAGAGTTCGTAGATGTCCTGGACGGTGGTCATCGCGCTAGTTCCCCCGAATCTTGCTAAAGAGCTGATCCAACTGCGCTTGATTCACCCGCGCCGCTGCAAAGTCAGACGGGGTGTGGTGGGCGGCAATCGCGGGCTGGGCCGATGGAGCCAGGTATGACTGCAGCGTGGCGAGATATCGCTGAGCCAAGACTTCCAGAGTGGCACGACGGTGTACGGACTGGCTGTAGCGCCAGATTATCTGTAGTTGGCCGTCTCGAATGAGGGCAATCACCTCTAGCCGATAGCGACGGCTGCCCAAGGGACTGCGGAGTGGCCCCACCGACTCAGGGGCCAGGGACTGCATTAACCCCTGGGAATCAGAGGCCGCGTCGAGCCGCACCTGACCCAAATAGTTAAAGCTAATGGCAGCGGGGGAAACCAAAGCCGGATCGGGCTCGGCAGCCAGATGCCGCAGCATACCGTAGCCCAACCCCTGATGGGGCACCGACCGGAGCTGCTCTTTTACCGACCGGAGCTGCTCGGCCATGGCTCCCGAGGGCATGGTCAAGCGCAGCGGATAAACCGTCGTCAACCAACCCAAGGTTCGAGACACCTCTAATGATGATTCTTGCAAACTTTGCAAATCCAGGTCTCGGCCATGGCCCTCTAGATCAATCAGCACGGTAGAGGACTGCATCCAGGACTGCAGCGTCTGGCCCAGCACGGTGAGCAACACCTCATTGGCCTGAACGTGGTAAGTCTGGGTGGCCACCGCCAACAGCGCCTGGGTTTGCGCCGCATCCAGCTCGATAGAGATCTCTGCCATGGACGCCACCGAGTTGCCGTGGGCATCAGCCTCAAAATCAACGGGCATCGCTGCGGTGGGAGCGCAGACGTCTCGCCAGTGAGAGCGCTCGGCCTCAAAGTAGCCGGACTGCGCCAGCGTTACCAACTGCTGCGCCCAAGCCTGGATGGAGTGGGTCTTGGGCGGCAGCAGTACTGCCCTTCCTGCCACCAACTGTTGATAAGCCGTCGCCAAATCGGCCAGCAGAATGCGCCACGAGACCCCATCTACAATTAGATGATGGGCAATCAACAGCAGGCGATCGCCCCGTTCCCCCAGTCGCACCCACACGGCTCGCCATAGCGGCCCAACCGATAGATGCAAACTCGCCTGCCAATCATCTGTTGCGGCTGCCAGTGCTGCAGTCTGAGCATCCGCAGGCAAGTGGGATAGATCGCACTCATCGAGCGCTACGGTGACGGCATCCGGGCTTCGAATGATCTGCTGCCAGGTACCGGCTTGGTGAAAAAAGCGCGATCGCAAGCCGTCATGATGCACCGCTAACGCCTGTAAAGCCTGGGCTAGCAGCTCCGGCTGGGCCTCTGAGTTGACCGTCACCATCACCGCCTGATTATAGTGATGGGGCTCCGGCAACGCTTGGGCAAAAAAGTCGCGCTGAATCGGCAGCAGCGACACCGTTCCCGTCACTGGCTCTGGGGAAACAGCGGGGGTTGACCGGACCTCAGCGATCGCTGCCAACTTGGCCACCGTCTGATGCTGAAACAGCTGACGCGGCACGAGATGCAGCCCGCCTTGGTGGGCTTTGGCAATAATCTGCATCGCCAGAATTGAATCCCCCCCCAGCTCAAAGAAATTGTCGTGCAGGCCCACAGCATCGCGCTGCAGGACCTCAGCCCAAATTGCTGCTAGCTGCTGCTCTGTTGCCGTCAAGGAACGGGCGGTTTGATCGCGATCGCTCGTCCGGATTTCTGGCATAGGTAGCGCCTGCCGATCCACCTTGCCATTCACCGTCAGCGGCAAAGCCTCCAGAGTGACGAAGTGGTCGGGGAGCATGTAGGCGGGAAGTTGCTCGGCCAGATATTGGTGAAGGAGTCGGAAAACAGACGGGGGGATGGGGGGATGGGGAGATGAGTGATCGGTGATTGGTTCCGGATATGGGATATCAGGTTTGAAGTTCTGGGTTCTGGATTCTTCCTGTTCCCTGTTCCCTGTTCCCTGTTCCCTACTCCCTTTTACCTCTTGCCCTCTGCCTTCTGTCTTAACGACGTATGTTACCAGTTTCGCTGCTGCTCCCAAGTCATCACGCCGTACAACGACAGCTTGCGCGACCTGCGGATGCTGACAGAGCACCGCTTCAATCTCACCAGGTTCGAGCCGGTAGCCGCGCAGTTTGATCTGGTCATCCATGCGGCCCAGATATTCGAGAATGCTGTCCGGTCGGTAGCGGACGCGATCGCCGGTCTTATAGAGAGTGGATGAGTGAATGGGTGGATGGGCTTCGGCGTGAACGCTCAGCCGAACGGTGGATGGGTTTTGACCTCGTTCTGGGTTCTTGATTATTTGCTCTAGGAGGTGGGTTTTAAGTTCTGGGTTCTTCCTGTTCTCTGTTCCCTGTTCCCTGTTCCCTAGTCCCTGTTCTCTAATCTCTTCTGCCTTGCTATAAAACGGATTCGGCACAAACCGCTCGGCAGTCAGATCGGGCCGATTCAAGTACCCTCGCGCGACACCTGCGCCGCCGATGTAGAGTTCGCCGGGAACACCGATTGGAACGGGCTCTAAGTTGGGGTCGAGAACGTAGAGCTGCACGTTGGCAATCGGCCGACCAATGGGGATAGTATCAGCGGTGAAATCGAGGGGCACGTCGTAGACACAGCAGCCGACCACAGCTTCAGTGGGGCCGTACTCATTAACTAGACGGAGGTGGGGAAAGTGCTGACGCCAGGGGACAAGGTCGCGGCCATGCAGGGCTTCGCCGCCGAGGATGAGGGCTTGGGTGGGGGATGAAGGCGTGGAGGTGTGGGGGCGTGGAGGTATGGGGGGAAGCACCAGAGGTTCGAGGGCCTTGAGGTGGGCGGGGGTGAGTTTGACAAAGCCGAAGGTCTCTCTTCTCTGCAGAGCCTGACTGAGGGCTTCAATCGGGTGGGTTTCGGGCAGGAGGGTGACGGTTTGGCCTACCAGCAGAGGTGCAAACAGGCTGGTGATGGTGGCGTCAAAGCCGATAGCGGACTGTACGGGCGCGCCGCCCGCCGCGACGGGGTAAGTCTGGGTCGCCCAGTTCAGGTAGTTGCTTAGTCCCCGGTGGGTCAGTAGGGTGCCTTTGGGGGTGCCGGTGGAACCAGAGGTGTAGATGACGTAGGCCAGATTTTCGGGGTCGAGGCTGATGGCGAGATTGTGGTCAGGCGCTTTAGCCAGGCTTGCGCGATCGCGGCTCAAATCCACCGTTGGGTGGGCTCCGTCCACGATTTTTTTCAGCGTCTCTGCCGCCGCCGTCACCACCAGCGCCACCTGGGCATCAGCCAACAGCCAGCGCACCCGCTCTACCGGCAGACTGGGATCGACGGGGACGTAGGCAGCGCCGGCCTTGAGCACCCCCAGCAGAGCGACCATTAACTCGACGGAGCGAGGTAGATAAACGCCGACCAGGGTTTCAGGACGAATACCCTGGGCTTTGAGGGTATGGGCGAGTTGGTTAGCGCGGCGGTTGAGCTGGTCATAGGTCAACTGCTGGGCTGGGTCAGTGACCGCGATCGCATCTGGCGTCTGCTCTACCTGAGCGGCAAATTGCTGGTGAAAGCACTGGCTCGGCGGGGGGGCCGGGGGGGGATTCCACGCCACCAATAGCTGATGCCGTTCCGCTGAATTTAGGAGGGGCAGATCGGCCACTGGGCGATCGGGGTGGGCGAGAATCCCGGCCAGCAGGGTCTGAAAATGCCCCAGCATGCGCTGAATGCGGGCTTCGTCAAACAAGTCCAAGCGATATTCCACCGCCAGCAACAAGCCGTCCTCACGCTCAATGCCATGCCAGGTCAGATCAAACTTGGTCTGGCCCGGATCGAGCCAGGTCTGCTGTACTGCTAGGCCCGGTAATGCCAGGTCAGGATGGGCCGCATTCTGATGCTGATAGCCGCTTTGGAGCTGAAACATCACTTGAAATAGCGGATTCTGGCTCAGGTCGCGATCGGGCTGCAGGGCTTCGACCACCTTGGCAAAGGGGACTTCCCCATGCTGGAAAGCATCGGCGGTCACCTGTCTAACCTGTAGCAGCAGCTCTCGAAACGTCATCTTGTCGGTGAAACGGGTCCGCAGCACCAGGGTGTTGACGAAAAAGCCGATCAGCGGCTCGACCTCGGGATGATGACGGTTAGCTACAGGCACCCCAACCCCGATATCTGCCTGGGCGCTGTAGCGGTGCAGCAATAGCTTAAACGCCGCCAGCAGAGTCATAAAGAGGGTCGTACCGGCCCGTTGACTAAGGGTTTTCAGGGCCGTGACGCAGTCTGATGAGAGGGTGCAGGTGCAAGTCCGGCTAGTGAAATTGGGCACTGCCGGACGTGGGCGATCGGTGGGCAGTGCTAACGCGGGCAACCCTGAGAGCTGCTGCCGCCAGTAGTCAAGTTGAGTCCGGCAAGCTGCGCCCTGCAGCCACTGCTGTTGCCACAGGGTATAGTCAGCGTACTGAATGGGGAGCGGCGGCAGCGCCGGGATGACATCACCCGTAAACTCCCGATACAGGGTCGCTAGTTCCCGCATGAGCACCCCACGGGACCAGCCATCCGCCACGAGGTGATGCAGCACCAGCAGCAGCACGCTACGGTTTTCATCCAACTGGAGGAGTCGCGTCCTGAGCAATGAATCTTGGCTGAGATCAAACGGCTGCTGGACACACTGTGCCGTCAGTCGCTGGACTTCAGCCGCGATCGCCGCCTTGGGCCATGCGCTCAAGTCAGTGATCGGTAAAGGTGCCGCCAAGTGATGAGACCGAATCTGTTGATAGGGCTGCCCTGTGGGCGCAACAAACTGTGTTCTCAGACTTTCGTGGCGCTGGGTGATCGCGCTCAAACTGTGCTCTAAAGCTGCAATGTCGAGGGCTCCGGTCAACCGCCAGGCCAGGCCGATGTGATAGGCCGAACTCTCAGGATTGAGCTGATGTAACACCCAGAGATTTTGCTGCGCTGGCGACAGGGGCACCTCCGGGGGGCGGCTCTGAGGTCCCAGGGGAGACGTGACGGCCACCGGCGACCAGCCCTGCTGCTGCAACCGCTGCTCCAACAGTGCCCGCTGCTCTAGGGAAAGGGCGGCGATACGCTGCTGCAAAGCTTCAGAATTAAGTCGCGGGTCTGTCATACCGATGGGTAACGGGGGCCATGAGGGGGGCAATAGAGCCGACTAAAGCCATGACGACTTTGTCTAGGAAATTAAATCTGGGTCTTGGGATGCTTCAAGCATCATCTGACCCTTGTGATGCCTGAGGGATTGATGTTAATAAGCGCTACCAGCCATTGCTGTGGCTGATAGATGAATCGCGCAATGATCTTTGAGCTGATTGAGATAAGGTAGGGCGTTGATGACAACGTCAAAATCTTGGACAAAGTCGATCAAACAGGCCACTTCAGTGATGCCAGCCTGAGCTAACTTTTGCACAAATGGTAAACAGCTTGCGGGCGTACCGATCAAGGAGCGATCGTTCATAAAGCCTTCCACTCCAAATGATAGCAGGCTATCTAAGTCATCGTCAGAAAAATCTTTCAAGCTAATCGATAAGCCCATGCCTTTAGCAAGATTTTCTAGCAAGCCATAATGGGTTTTCAAATATTCACAAAAGGGTTGACGGACATCATCCTTGACCTGATGAATATCGTGACCTAAAAATGTGTGCAACATCAGCGAGATGGTTTTGGTATTAACGTCATGGCCGTGCTTACTTAAGGATTGCTGATAAGCCTGGATCTTGGGAGTTAATTGTTCTAATGATCCGCCCAGCAGTGAGATGAGGATATTGGCCCCCAGTCGTCCGGCTTCGATGAAGGTTTCTGTCGACTGGCAGGTCACCCAGGTCGGCAGTTGGGGCTGGAGAGGCCGGGGTAAAGACCGCGCCGCCACCGATTTGCCGGCGGCGTCTTGAAAGTCAACAGCTTGCCCCTGCCAGAGCTGCTGCACTTGCTGAATGCCTCGCCACATCTGGGCTTTGCGGCTGGCATGGGGGGTCGGCGACAAAATGAACTCATCCATCGTCCAACCGGAGGCAAAGGCGATCGCGGCTCTTCCGTTAGAGAGGTTGTCCACCACGGCCCAGTCTTCCGCAATGCGCACGGGATGGTGCAGCGGCACCACGACGCTGCCAGCTCGCAGCTGCAGGTTTTCCGTCACCATGGCCAGGGCCGCACTAGTGACGCCAGGGTTGGGATAAAGGCCCCCAAACGCATGGAAGTGGCGCTCGGGAGTCCACACGGCAGTGAAGCCATTCTGGTCGGCAAATTTGGCACTCTCGATCAACAGTTGGTACTGGTTGGGACGGGCCACGGAACCGTCACCGTCGAAATAGAACAGACTAAAATCCATGTTGGCTTCCTGGTTTGGAGGAACGAAAAGGAGCTTGATTAAAAATAAAATTTATGGCTTAAGCATGATGAGTTTTGTATCGGTACTTATTGGCAAATAGTGAATCCTGCCAGCATTTATGATCAGCAAAAACTTGTCAAAAACAAATTCTTAGGGGCGAAGGTCAACTTGTTTATTGACCTCCTTAGCAGACATCGCTTCGATGTCACTTAAGAGATCGGCAATGGCAGCTTGATCGGCAGACTTAAGTTGATTCTCTTCAATCGTTTTGGCAATTCCAGCTACCGTCGGCGCTTCAAACAACAAGGCGCGCATCGGTAATTCAACCTGGAATTCTTTGCGTAGTCGCGTGACGGCTTGAATGGCCAGCAATGAATGCCCGCCTAATTCAAAGAAGTTATCATGAATGCCGACTTTTTCGATTCCTAATAGCTCCTGCAGGGCGATCGCTACAGCGGTTTCAATCGCGTTGCGGGGCGCAACATACTCACTCGTTAGCAGCGATCGCGGAGCGTGATCGGCGCTGGCCGTCGAGGCATTGGCCGCCAGGGTTTCAGGATGGTGAATCCACTGGTCAATGCGATCACGCAAATTCCCTGGCGATACGGCTACCTGGGTTAAGTGAGGCTGAGCCAACACCCGTTTAGTGACCTGCCAGACTTCGGCTGGTGTCATAGCGTGATCGAGCCAGGTTGATCCCGTCGTCTGGGGGGTGTCATCTGGGCGACAGGCATCCCAGTTGATGCTGACCCACCGAGGGGGGCGGCCTCGATGCTGGGTGGCGAGACTATCGAGATAGGCGTTGGCGGCGGCATAGGCCCCAAACCCCACCCCACCGACTACTGCCGATAGCGACGACTGGAGCAGAACAAAGTCCGGGCTTTGTCCCTCTAAAGCCGACATCAGCACTTGGATGCCTTGCACTTTCGGGCGAAGTGTCTGCTCGCACGCCTGCGGAGTTAACTCGGGCATCGGGCAACTGGCGCGATCGCCCATCACCCCGGCATGAAATACCCCGTGAATCTCGCCAAATTGGGCCAAGCCCTGGGCCACTGCCGCGCTCACCGCCGCTGTATCCCCTAGATCAGTACTGAACCATAAATAGTCTGTGCCCACGGCTCCCAGGCTCTGCAGTTGATGAATCAGGCGACTGACCTCATGTTGGGGGCTGTGGGTAACCAGCCACTGCTCCCACTGCTCTGCAGGGGGTAAACCCGCCCGCCCGATCAGGATTAGTCGCGCCTGCCAGTCTTGCCGCAGCGCCTGGGCGTACACCATCCCCAGGCCCTCAACCAGATCGCCAGCAATCAGATAGGTGCCCTCTGATCGCAAGGGCGGTTGACCTGCTGGTAGCGGCAGTGGCTGATACGTCTGCACCCAGCGATAACCATCGCGATAGGCCACGATCGGGGCGGTTGCCGCCAGCTCGTGATACAGACTGTCCAGCAGTGACTCAGCGGGGGCCGTCTCTCCAGTGATCGCCGCAACATCCAAGCAGCGGCAGCGCAGGTGTGTCGCCTCTTGGGGTATCACCTTGCACAGCCCGGCTAGCAGCGCCTGCCCAGGATTGACCCCATCGGTACCCACCACTGCGTCGGCACCGGGCGTTATCACGGTGAGGGTATTAGCCGTTGGGCGATCGCCGGCCAGCAGCGCTTGCGCCAAGTGCAGCACACTGTAGAATTCCGTGGCTATATCAGCTGAAGCTGACGGAGCGGCCAGGCTCCAGCCGTAGACCCAATGGATTGACCGCTCACCCGGAGTGGCCAGCGCCTGCACCAGCGATCGATAATCTTCAGGATGTTGCGGATTCAGCGTGTAGGTGTGGGCCTGCTGGGCGAACTGGGAGCCCGGTTGCACCGTCATCACGGTCTGCCCAGTCGCGGCCAAACGCTGGGACAGAGCCGTCCCGATGGGGTCAGCCGTAAACACCACCCAGCAGTCACTGGTCGGCGGCTCCAACTGCGGCAGAAATGAGCGCTCCCAAGCGGGAATATAGAACCAATCGGCTAAATCAGTGGCTTTAGTCTCCCGAGGAGCGGGGGTGGCGGAAGCAGCCAATCCGTTGGGATTAAGGGTGACCCAGTACCGCTGCCGTTCAAAGGGATAGGTGGGTAATGGCACTCGTCGCTGGGGCGGAAAGTTTGCCCACTGCACTGGGGCTCCCGTCAACCATAGTTGGCCGAGACTGCTTAGCATCACGGCGCGATCGCCGACGTCTTCCTGGGGATGAGGCAAGGAGTTCAGCACTAAAGCGGTAGGCGCTTCAGCGCGCGCGATTGCCTGCTGGACCAGGGTTTTGAGGGCGCGCCCCGGCCCCACTTCCAATAGGATGGCACCGGGCAACTGTAAAAGTGCTTTCACCCCGTCATAAAACCGCACTGGCTGCCGCAGATGTCTGGCCCAATAAGCCGGATCAGTCGCCTCAGCTGCCGTCAGCCAGGTACCCGTCACATTCGACAACAGGTCAATTTGGGGCGGGTGCAGCGCCATTTGCCCGACGAGCACCGCCAGCTTCGCCCCGGCAGGTGACATCAGCGACGAGTGAAAGCCATGGGAGGTCTGGAGCTGTCGATAGGTAATCTGCTTAGCCTCCAGCAGCGCTTGAAAGGAAGCGATCGCCGCCGCTGTGCCCGAGACGGCACACAGCTCTGGCCCATTCACTGCGGCAATGACGATATCGTTTGGCAGCAGCGCCGCCAAAGCGGCCTCTGATAGAGCGATCGACAGCATCGCCCCGACGGGGCAATCTTGCATTAGCCGTCCCCGTGCAGCCACTAATTGCAACCCGTCTTCCAAGGAAAATACCCCCGCGACGCAGGCCGCCACGTATTCGCCAATGCTGTGACCGATCAGTGACTGCGGCTCAATTCCCCAGGAGCGCCAGAGTTGGGCGAGGGAGTATTCCAGCGCAAAGAGAGCAGGTTGGGCCAGGGCGGTGGAGTGGATGGGGGGATGGGGGGATGGGGGGATGTTTCGGGGCTCTGGGTATTGGGTGTCAGGTTCTAGGGTCTGGGTTCCGGATGCTCCCTGTTCCCTGTTCCCTATTCCCTGTTCCCCAGTGTCGTCTGCCGTCTGCCGTCTGCCATCTGCCTTTTCATAAAGAATCTCCAGTAGATCAATGCCCTCTGCCGCTAAAATCTCGGCGCACTGGTTCATCGCCTGCCGGAAGACAGGTTCAGTGTCGTATAGTTCGCGGCCCATGTGAGGGTACTGACTACCTTGGCCCGAGAACATGAAGGCGATTGCGGAAGCCGCCGTCTCCGCAACTTGGGTAGAGAGATTCCCGGTGCTCAACTGTTGGATCGCATCCGCCGAAGTTTGGCAAACACAGGTACGGCGATGGGGTAAGGCCCGACGCCCCACCTGCAAGGTGTAGGCCACATCCGCCAAATCCAGGTCGGGATGCGCTGCGAGATGCCGGGCCAGATTCGCCGTCATCGTGTCCAGCGCCGTCGCCGTTTTCGCCGAAAGCAGCAGCAAATGAGCGGGCGACTCCACAGTAATAGCCTGATTCACGCGTGGAGGGGGCGAGGGGGCAAGGGGGCGAGGGGGCGAGAAATTATTCTGACTCTCCCACTCTCCTACTCTCCCACTCATCCACTCTCCTTCCGGCGCTTCCTCTAAAATCACGTGGGCATTCGTCCCCCCCATGCCAAAGGAGCTGACACCCGCGCGGCGAGGGGTACCGTTGCGCGGCCAGTCGCTGAGCTGCTGTTGCACGGTGAAGGGGCTGTGGGCGAAGTCGATTTGAGGATTGGGCTGCTGAAAATGCAGGCTCGGGGGAATTTGCTGGTGCTTGAGGGCTAGGGCCGTTTTGATCAGTCCGGCGACACCAGCAGCGGCATCCAGGTGGCCCAGGTTGGTTTTGACAGAGCCGATCGCGCAGCCGCCGGGATGATGGGTCAGGGCTTGGGTCAGGGCAGCAATTTCGATGGGATCGCCGAGGGCGGTGCCGGTGCCGTGGGCTTCGATGTAGCTGAGGCTGGCGGGCTCGACCTGCGCTTGCTCCAGAGCAGCGGTAACGACGGCCGCTTGTCCGGTGACGCTGGGGGCCGTAAGACTGACTTTGTCGGCTCCATCGTTGTTGATGGCAGAACCTTTGATCACGGCGTAGAGAGTGTCACCGTCAGCGATCGCGGCTGACAATCGCTTCAGCACGACGATCCCCACCCCGTTGCCAAATACTGTGCCCTGGGCAGCGGCATCAAACGCACGACAGCAACCATCGGGAGACGCAATGCCGTCGCTCTGGTAGACATAGCCCTGAGGGGCGGTATTGCTGACCGTGACGCCCCCCGCTAGAGCCAGGTCGCATTCCTGCTGAAGTAGGCTCTGGCACGCCTGATGCACCGCCACCAGGCCGGTTGAGCAGCCGGTTTGAATGCCACAGCTCGGCCCTTTGAGGTCAAGCTGGTAAGAAACCCGAGTGGTCATCAGTCCCATGACGTTGCTGACCACCGCCTGCACTGTGTCGGTCGATGCCCGCAGTTGGGGATCAGAAAACAGGTTGACCAGATAGCTATTGAGGGCCGCGCCGCCATAGACGCCAATGCAACCGTCATACTGGCAGCTGTCGTAGCCCGCATCTTCCAGCGCGGCCCAGGCACATTCCAGAAAGACTCGCTGCTGGGGATCGATGAGTTGGGCCTCACGGGGGGAGTAGCCAAAAAAGGCGGCGTCGAAGCTGTCGGCGTCGGCAAATCCGGCGTAGGCGCGAACGTAGTCGGGCTGCTGCCAAGTGGCCGGTGCGACCCCGGCCGCTTCAAGTTCCTGATCAGAGAGCCGCCGAATGCCGGACTGGCCCGCTGTCAGCAACTGCCAGAGGGCGTCAATGCTATCCGTACCGGGGAACCGACCGGCCATGCCGACGATCGCGACCCGCTCATTTTTGGCCTGCTCAACGGCTTCTAGCTGCGATCGCGCCTCTCGCAAGGCTCGCAGGATGCGCTCGTCAGTCGATTGTGAGGGGTGGGATAAAGGTTCTGTCATGACGATTGGTTGAGTAAGCGTTCGAGGGCAGCGAGTTCTGCCGCCACGGGATCGGGGGGAACTGCTGGGGCAGTGGCTGGTTCCGGCCCTACCCAGGTGGCGGGCGGTGGTGAGGGAGCGATCGCTGAGACGGGCAGCGGGCGCTCCCCATTCGCGACATCTGAGCGCCTTGGCAGCTCGGGTTCTCCTCGATTCGGGGGCGGCAGCGGCTCTGGTAGTATGACCACCGCCAGGTGCTGCGCCAGCGCGGCAATGGTGGGATGCTCAAAAATGGCGGTGGAAGAGATCGTTGTTCCCAGTTGCCCTTCCAGGCGATTTTTCAGCTCTACCGCCATCAGCGAATCGAGACCCAGGTCAAAAAAGCCCAGGTGTGGATCGGGCAGTTGACTAGCGGCTCGCCCCAGCACCTGAGCGACCTCCTGCTGCAGGGCCGTGGTGAGAAAACTCAGATGCCGGGGCGGCGGCAAGTCCTGTAGCCGAACTCGCCAATCCGCCGTCGGTTTAACGACCGGAGCCGAGGGTTGAAACCGTTCAAAGAAAGGATCTGACCATCCTTGGTTCAGGAATTGAGCCCAACGAATCGGCACTACCCCCACTTGGGCATCAATGGACTGAGCCAGCAATTGGGAGAAAATTTGGATTCCCTGGTCGGGGGCGATCGCCGCGATTCCTTTGGTCTGTATCTGTTGATCGACCTGACGTTGGGCCGCCGCCCCCACCCCTGACCAAGCCCCCCAGTTAATGCTCAGGCTCGGCAAGCCCAGCGCCTGACGATGATGGGCCAGAGCATCTAAAAAGGCATTCGCCGCTACGTGGCTGCCCTGCCCCGGCGACCCCAGCAGCGCCGCCGCCGAGGAAAACAGCACGAAGAACTCCAGCGGCTGATCCTGAGTCAACTGGTGCAAGTGCCAAGCGCCATAAGCTTTGGGAGCCAAGACCGACTCCAGGCGCTGCCAGGTCAACTGCTGCAGCACCCCATCATCCAGTACCCCCGCCGCATGAATCACCCCCTGGATGGGCGAGTCGAGCCCGGCGATCGCCGCTGCTAGCTGCTCCCGCTGAGCCACATCCGCCTGGATGACAGTGACCTGGGCTCCTTTGGCTTTCAATGCCTGAATTTGGGTTTGCACCTCAGGGGAATGATCGGCCAGCGATCGCCGACTCACCAGCCCTAAATGACACGCACCCTGGGCTGCTAGCCAGTCAGCCGTCAGCAAGCCGAGGCCCCCGAGACCGCCGGTGATGAGATAGGTGCGGAGTGAAGGAGTAGAAGAGTGGATGGGTAGATGGGTGGATGGGTTACGGGTTGCGGGTTCGGGGTTGTGGGTTGTGGGTGCGGGGTATGGGGTGCTGGGCTGTTCCTGAGACCTCGCACGTGGCACCGCACCTGGCACCTCAGACCTGGCATCTTGTACCGCCTCTGCTGCCTGAGATTCTAGGTTCTGAGTTCTTTCTGTTCCCTGTCCCCTATTCCCTATGCCCTGTCCCCTATTCCCTTCTACCTTCAGCACAATCTTGCCCACATGCTTCGCCTGCTGCATCGTGCGAAAGGCACTGATAGCAGCGGTAATGGGAAATACTCGGTGGGGCAGGGGCTGGAGCTGTCCGGTGTCAAATAAGGGGACGAGGGCTTGTAGCATCGCCTGGATCTGCTGCGGAGCCTGCTGGGTCAGGGACAGGAGATCGATGCGATGGTAGGCGACTTGGGGCTGTACGGCGGCGACTTGCTCAGCACTCCACACATCGCGTTTGCCGATTTCGATGAATCGTCCACGCGACTTAAGGACAGCCAGACTCTGGGGAATAAACTCGCCGGATAGGGAGTTGAAGACGACATCTACCCCGACATCATCGGTGACCGCGAGGATGGCCTCAGCAAAGTCCAGGGTGCGAGAGTGCATCACTTGGTGGATGCCCATACGTTTCAGGATTTCCCACTTGGTAGGGCTGGCGGTAGCAAAAACTTCGGCCCCGCGACTCAGGGCAATCTGCACCGCTGCCATCCCTGTGCCCCCAGCAGCGGCGTGAATCAGCACCCGTTCCCCCGGTTGCACTTGAGCCACCTCGACCAGCGCATAGTAGGCTGTGAGAAAGTTGGCGGGAAGGGTGGCCGCTGCTACTGCGCTGAGACCCTGGGGCGGCGGCACCGCGAGGATGGCGGGCACCGTGACGTACTGAGCAAAACTGCCTGCCGCTAACGCCATGACGCGATCGCCCACGCCCCAGTTCGTCACCTGGGCACCGACGGCGACAACTTCGCCCACACATTCCACCCCCAGCCAATCGCGCTCAAAGGGCAGCAGGCCCAGGGTATCCAACACGTCAATAAAATTCAGACCGGCAGCGTCTACCCGAATTTCGATCGCATCGGGGCCAGGAGAACGACGGTGACAAGGCTGGATTTGCAGCGCGTCGGGGGTGCCTTTAGCCGCGATCGCCAGCCGGAAGGCCATCTCCTGGCCACGTTGATCAGGGAGGGCTAACGACGGCGACAAGCTGACTGGCTCTAGTCGCGCCACCGACCGCTGAGCCTGACGATAGGCCACAGTGGCAGCGGTCGGTTCGTTGTCGAGTTCCCTGCTTAAATCCAACCGCTGTTGCTGGGGCGATGACTGGGGATCTAAATCCAGCCGACAACAGCGCAGGGCCGGATGTTCGAGGGCAATGACGCGCCCCAAACCCCACAGGGGTGCTAGCGCCGGATTCACCACTGGCGGTCGGGCCACCCCCTGCGTCACCAGGTAAAGCGCAGGTGGCTGGGCCACCTCGGCCAGGGTCTGAACCAGATGTAAGAGACCGCTACAACTTCGTTCCAGCGCTGGCGGGTTGAGCGTTTCACTGGGGCTGGCAAAATAGATCACTTGGGTCGGCAAAGTATTAGCAGTGGTCAAAGCTTGCCAGAGCTGCTGAAAATCTTGAGTTTGCAAAGGGTTGAGGACAAACCGGTCAGGAGCTGACTGGGAATATAGATCGCTCCACGCGACCCCAATGCCGCGACGCTCCGGTTTTTCCAGCGCAGCGATGACCGCCTCGGCTTCATCCTGACTGGCCGCTAAAACCAAGCAGGTTGTGGCTTGAGCAGGCTGAGCGGGTGCCGGACCCCGTTGGGCCACGATCACTGTCTGGGGCAGATTGAGGTGCGGGGGCACTGAACTCAATTGAGTCGCCGCTGCTGGTTGCAGGATGGCTGGGGTAAATCCACTTTCCGCTAGCAAGGTTTGCCACTGGACCGCCGACAGCAAAGGATAGTTGGGACGCAAATCGCGATCGGTGAATTTCCACCAGCCTTCGGTCAAGCCAAAAATCAGATCGAGCCAGAGCAGGGGCTGAGTGCTTTCCAGCAGAATCAACTCCCCGCCGGGGGCCAGCAGCTCATGCACATGAGCTAACGTTTGCCGCAAATCCGCCGTGGCGTGCAGCACATTCGCCGCAATGACCAGGTCAAACGGCTGTTGGAACCCTTGGGCAGCCGGCGATCGCTCGATATCCAATAACTCATAGCGCACGCCGTCATCGGTCTGAAGCCGCTCCCGAGCTTTGGCTAAGAACAGCGATGACACATCGGTGAAGACATATTCGCCATCCGGCAGCTGCGGCAGTAGATGAGCCGTGGTGCCGCCCGTACCTGCGCCAATTTCCAAAATGCGCAGGGGTCGGGGCGATCGCGCCGTCGCCGCCGTCAGCACCCGCTGCACCAGCGAATTCATCACTTGAGCCCCGACTGAGGATTCATAGAGGCGGGTCAGGTCACTCAAGTCGCCGTGCGGAAAGAGCAGCGTCAAGGGATCAATTTCGCCTCGCAGCACTGCCGCCAGGTTTTCGCCACAGCGGGTGAGGAGGGTGAGTTCAGGAGAGGGGGGAAGGGAGGGGTTGGGGGTTGGGGGTTCAGGGTGCTCCCCTTCCGCCTTATCCCTGGCACCTTCCACCCTTGCCAAAAGCCTTTGATATAGAGCCTCATGTTGGGGCGTGATGGGGGCGGTTTCATCAGTACCAGCGGTGGGGGAAGGGTCTTTGAGGGTAGCGATCGCCCGCTTGGTATAGTTCAGGCTCAGGGCTTCCAGCGCTGGTAAGACTTGCTGATAGGCAGTGACCTCAGGCTGATTGAGGAAGTCAGCAAAGGCGGGAGCAACCTGATGACAGATGGCTGCCGGTGACAGGAGAAACTCCGCTGGGGTTGCCGCCTGCGAGAGCGGTTGGGCCTGCCAATCAATTTGGTAGAGCCAGTCCTGGAACTGAGGCGTGCCGAGCACTTGCTTCGAGGCTGCCGGACGCAGTTTCAGCCCAATCAAGGTACCGACGGGCTGACCGTTGTTGAGGAAAAGCTGCAGGTCGGCAGTGATGTCGCGATCGCCAGACTGCACCTGAGCATGACACCAGAGCCGATAATCAGCCTGTGCCCAATCGATCCCAGGCTGAATGTGGACTGCGGCCATTCCTGCCGGGAGGTAGGTGTCGGAGCGAGACTGATCGAGAAAGACCGCCGCCAGACTTTGCAAACAGGCATCCAGTAGCACGGGATGGAGCTGATACACCGCTGCGGTTGAATGCAGCGCAGCGGGTAATCGCAGCTGACTCAATACCTCCGATTTCCCTCGCCAAAGCTTTTCTATCGCGCGGAAGCGATCGCCATAGGTGACACCCTGATCAGCCAGCCGTTGATAGCAGGCCGCTACAGAAACGGATTCACCACAGCGAGACTGCAGTTGGACTAACTCTGTCGGGTTTTCCAGCACTTCCCTCATCACCTGACCACTGGCGTGGAGCACCCAATCGGCATCGGTCAGGCTGAGAATTTCAAATTGATCCAGCTGATCTTTTCTGGATAACAGCAGTACCTGAACCGTTTTAGCCTGGTTGAGCACCAGCGCTTGATGAATATTGACGGCTTTTAGCGCCAGCGCTTGGTGAGGTTGGATGGATTGCAGAGCCGCGATCGCCATTTCGATAAACCCAGCGGCTGGCAACACCACGGCCCCAAAAACCTGGTGATCCGCCAGGTAGGCAGGCGTGTCAGTACTGATAAGGCTTTCGAAGTGGCGGGTGGTAGTGCGGGGGAGGTTGAGTTGAGTTCCCAAGAGAGGATGGGGCGTGGGGGCGTGGGAGAGTGGGGTAAGAGGAGAGGAGGGCGGTGGGATATTGGATTGAGAACGGTCGATGTCGACCCAGTAGCGCTGGCGTTGAAAGGGATAGGTGGGTAGGGAGACCTGCTGGCCTGGCACCGCCTGGTCTAGGGCCGTCCAATTGATGGCCGCACCGGCGACATACAGTTCTCCTAGGCTGGTGAGCAAGGGTTGCCAGTCAGCATCGGGGCGCAGGCTAGGCAGCCACAGGGCTTCGAAGTCTGGCAAGCAGACCCGCCCCAGCGCCAATAAAACGGGTTTGGCCCCCAGTTCGATAAAGGTATTGTAGCCCTGAGCTGCTAACGTTTTCATTCCGGCGGCAAACTGTACCGGCTGGCGCACGTGGCGCACCCAATAATCGGCAGTGGCCACCTCAGCAGTAGCAATTTGCCCAGTGACGTTAGACACCAACTCCCTCTGAGGCAGGGCGTAGTTCACCTGACTAGCCACAGCTCGGAACTCCGCTAGCATGGGCTCCATCAGAGCGGAGTGAAAGGCATGGGAAACAGTCAGAGGCTTGGTTTTGATGCCCTGTGCCGTCAAAGTGGCGACCACCGTTTCTAAAGCCGTCAGCTCGCCCGAAATCACTGTTGCTTCTGGCCCGTTGATGGCGGCGATCGCGACACCTTCTGACAACATCCCAGATACTTGCTCGGCAGCGGCCATCACCGCGACCATACTGCCCCCAGCGGGTAAGGCTTGCATCAAGCGCCCTCGTGCTGCTACCAGTCGCAGGCCGTCTTCCAGGCTAAACACTCCGGCGACGCACGCTGCCACATACTCGCCAACGCTGTGCCCCATGACGCCGTCGGGCTCAATGCCCCAGGCTAGCCAGAGCTGGGCGAGGGCATATTCGAGGGCAAAAAGAGCGGGTTGGGTGTGGGCGGTGGAGTGGATGGAGTGGGGGGGAGATGAGGTGAGGGGGAGATGGGAGATGGGTGAAGGGTTTTCTTCTGTTCCCTGTTTCCTATTCCCGATTCTCTTGCCACCATAAAGCACCTCTAACAAGTCAACTCCCTCATCCGCCAAAATCTCGGCACACTGGTCGATCACCTGCCGAAAAACGGGTTCGGTGTCATACAGTTCGCGGCCCATATGTTGGTACTGAGAGCCTTGCCCAGTGAACAGGAAGGCAATTTTGCGAGGAATGCGAGGTGGGGCGGCAAGCGAGGCAACGGGTTGATCAGCGATCGCGCGGAGCTGACTGTGGGCGTCTTTTAGGGAGTGAGCCGTGATCGCCAGGCGATGAGAGAAGTGCGATCGCGACTGATGTCCACTCCAGCAGATATCGGCCAAAGCACTGTCTGTTGTCGGCAACCAATCGACATACCGCTGAGCCAACTCTCGCAACGCCCCCGCATCCTTCGCCGCCAGCGTTAGCAACTGCCACTCTCGCTGCTGGCTATCACTTTCTGCCTTTTGCCTTTTGCCTTCTGCCTTCTGCCCTGCCAAAATCACATGGGCATTCGTGCCGCTAAAGCCAAAGGAACTGACTCCGGCAAAGCGGGGGAGAGCTTGTTGTCGCCAGGGCTGGGGCTGCTGCGTGACTTTGATCGGCAACTCGTTCCAGACAATGTGGGGACTAGGCTGATGGCAATGTAGGTGGGCGGGCAGGGTTTCATGCTGCATAGATAGGACAACCTTGATCAGTCCGGCGATGCCAGCGGCGGCTTCGAGGTGGCCGATATTGGTTTTCACAGAACCGATGTATAGCGGTTGCTCAGAGGTGTGGCTACTACCGAAAACACCGCCCAGGGCTCCGACTTCGATCGGGTCACCTAAGGAGGTGCCGGTGCCGTGGGCTTCGATGTAGCTGATCTGGTTCGGTTGGAGGCGGGCTTTCGCTAGGGCTTGCCGAATCACGGCTTGTTGAGCGGGGCCATTGGGCACGGTCAGGCCGCCGCTGCGACCATCCTGATTGACCGCAGAGCCGCAAATCAGCGCCAAGACCGGATCGCCAGCCGCTACTGCATCGGCTAATCGCTTCAGCACCACCACCCCGCCACCTTCACCGCGAGCAAAGCCATCCGCAGCGGCATCAAAAGTTTTACAGCGACCATCGGGGGCCAGCATCCGCGCTTGCGAAAAGTTGATGCTGAATTCGGGAGCCAGCAGCCGGTTGACGCCCCCCGCAAGGGCCGCATCGCACTCTCGATTCCGTAAGCTCTGGCAGGCCAGATGTACTGCGACTAAAGAGGAAGAGCAAGCAGTATCGATCGCCAAACTGGGGCCAGTTAATCCGAGACTGTAGGACAACCGCCCCGCTGCCGCACTGTGGGAGTTGCCCGTTGCCAGGTACGCGTCAATGTCCGTTGCCGATCGCTGTAGCAGGTGTCGGGAGTAATCATTGCTGCTGATCCCCACAAAGACGCCGACCGGCTGGCCTGACCACTGCTCAGGCACGATGCCGGCGTGTTCCAGAGCTTCCCAAGCCACTTCTAGCAGCAGCCGCTGTTGGGGGTCGAGGCTGACCGCCTCCTTCGGGGCAATGCCGAAAAAGTCCGCATCAAACGCCTGAAGATGATCTACAAAGCCGCCGTAGCGGGTGACCATTTTGCCTGCCGTGGCGGGCTTAGGATGGTGATAAACGTCAGCATCCCAGCGATCGCTGGGCACTTCAGAAATGGCATCCCGTCCCTGGTGCAAAAGCTCCCAAAAGGCCGCTGGACTATCCGCTCCACCGGGAAAACAACAGCCTAACCCGATGATGGCGATCGCTTCGGTACTGGCCTGCTGTAGCTCCGAGACCTTGGCCTGCAGTCTATCGATGGCCTGAAGCGCTCGGGCCATCCGTTGGTGATTCGAGGGGGAATTGTTGTTGACCACAGGATTGCCTAGTTCATCAAGTCTTCGAGATCGGCCAGTTTTTGATCAAGTTGAGCCGCGAGATCCGCTTCCCGCAAGGGGGGCTCCACGTTGGTAGTGCCATCGACTGCCACCCGTTGAGGTTCTGGTTCAGCATGAGTGGGCACAGCCTGCAGCGGTGCCGTCAGCAGTTGCTCAGCCAAATAGTCCAGCAGCCGTTCCACCGTGGGATAGTCGAAAGTCACCGTAGCCGGTAACGAACAGCCCAGACTCGCTTGCAGACTGTTCTTCAGCTCCATCGCCGTCAGGGAATCCAGGCCGAGGTCAAAAAAGCCTGCCTGCCGATCCAACTTCTCTGGCGCAAACCCGAGAAGCTGACTGATCTGGGCGCAGACATGGCCATCTAGCAAGGCTCGCTGCTGCGCTCGGGGCGTTGCTGCCAACTGCTGACGAAAAGCTGCCGGTTCAACCGACTGTGAACGGTTTGAGCCCGTTAATCCCGCATCCGAAGGGGAATTCTCCCGGCGCAAGGTCTCCAAAAATGGCGACTGGTCAAATTTGCCCTGGCGCAGCAAGGCGGACCACTCAATGGGCACAATGCCGATTTGCGGGCTGGGCTGGGTCCAGACCTGGGTCAGTTTTTCCAGCCCTTGCTCAGGTGATATCAGGTTCACGCCCTGTAGCCCGGTCAGCGCCTTGCCCTGCTGATACTTCAAGGCTGAACCGATCTCTGACCAAGCCCCCCAGTTGAGACTGAGAGCCGGTAGTCCCTGCGATCGCCGATAGTGGGCCAGCCCATCTAAAAAGGCGTTCGCGGCCGCATGGTTGGCCTGTCCCGGCGAACCCAACAGAGATGCTGCCGAAGAAAACATGACGAAAAAGTCTAGTGCCATCTCCTGCGTGAGCTGGTGCAAATTCCAGGCGCCCTCAACTTTGGGGGCCAACACGTGCTCAAACTGAGGCCAAGCTAACTGCTCTAACCGACCATCACTCAAAACTCCCGCCGCATGAATGACGCCTCGCAGTGGCGTATTCAGAGAAGCGATCGCTGGGGCTAACGTTTCGCGCTTAGTCACATCAGCCTGTAAGACCGTTACCTTAGCACCCTTAGCCTCCAAGGCTTGAACCTGCGATTGCGTGGCGGCTGAGGTCTCGGCCCGCGATCGCCGACTCAGCAACACCAAGTGACAGTCGCCTTGAGCCACGAGCCAGTCAGCCGTGAGCAAGCCCAGCCCCCCGAGCCCGCCGGTGATGAGGTAGGTGGGGAGTGAAGGAGGAGATGAGTGGCTGGGTGGCCGGGTGGATGGGTTTTGATTTTGTTCTGGGTGGTGGGTTATTGGTTGTTGGATATTCGTTCTTACTTCTGCCTTCTGCCTTCTGCTCTCTGCCTTTTCTTTGCCTTTTACCTGCAACACAATCTTGCCGATATGCTTCCCTTGCTGCATGGTGCGAAAGGCTTGAGGGGCTTCGGTTAACGGGAAAGTCGCATAGGGTAGAGGATGCAGAATGCCCGATTCAAATTGCTGATGCAGAGTGTGTAGCATGGACTGAATCAGGTTGGGCTGCTCCTGACAAAGAGCCACCAGGTTGACGGGAAAGTAGGCTTTGTCGGTGGGAATGGACAGGTCACCTAAACCCAGTTCGATAAAACGCCCATCGGGATGCAACACCTGGAGGCTACGATCTCGAAACTCACCGGCTAGGGAATTAAGCACGATATCGACGCCGCTTCCCTGAGTTAGAGCCGTAATTTCGTCCGCAAAGTCAAGACTGCGGGAATTAAAGATATGGGTGATGCCGAGCGATTGCAGTGCTTCCCACTTGCTAGGACTGGCCGTCGCGATGATTTCCGCCCCGACCGTTTGGGCGATTTGAATCGCGGCTTGTCCGACGCCACCAGCGGCGGCATGAATCAGCACGCAATCGCCCGCTTTGATCTGAGCGCACTCTACTAGGCTGTAGTGAGCCGTCAAAAAGGCCACTGGAATGGTAGCAGCGGCTGTCAGGGATAGGTTCTCGGGCACCGGCATCACCATCGCCCGGTTGACCGTCACAAACTGGCCAAAGCTACCGACAGCAATGCCCATGACCCGCTGCCCGACCGCCAAATCCTGCACCGCATCGCCGACTGCGACCACTTCGCCTACGCATTCGCAGCCCAAGACGGGCTCACCGGGATACTGCCCCAGCGCCATGAGCACATCGCGAAAGTTCAGCCCAGTAGCCGCCACTTGAATTTCGACTTCGTCAGCCGCCGGAGAACGACGATTAATAGGCTCAAAGGTCAGATTTGTCAGCACACCGGGTTCGGAAATTGCCAAGCGAACAGATGAATCGGTTGTCGCCTCCGTCAGGGTGTAGGGCTGCAAGCGAGCAACTCGTCGCTGCTGGGATTGCAGGCAAACCTGCTGCTCAGGGGAATCTGCCAGCAACTCTGCGACCAGCGGCTCGACCTCATGTCCTTGCAGGTCTACGCAGGTGCAACGGAGTTCGGGATGTTCGAGGTTGACCGTTTTCGCGAATCCCCAGAGGGGCGATCGCGCTAATCCAGCGGCGGTCAGGTGCAGCGACGTGGCCCCCGGCGTCACCAGATAAAGGCGAGGGGCCGCAGTTGGCTGGGCTTTTAGCAGCGCTTGCACTAGATGCAAAGCCCGCCGGCAGGTGGTCTGAGCGATCGCGGGCAGGGCATCCTCATTTCCAGACGATGCGGTCACATAGACCACGCCTTGCCAGGTTGATGCCGTTTGCAAAATTTGCAAGAGTTGAGCCTCTAAATCAGGGGCCGACCCATCCAGGAAAAGCGCATTTTGCAAGTTGTCGGCGGGTGCAAACGTCGCGAGCTGGGCCGACTGTCCTTGCTGCTGCAGACTGTCCGCCAGCCGTTCCCCCGTTTCCACCGATTCGGCCAGGATCAGCCAGTTAGCATGGGGCACGGCAGCCGATGCTGGGCGGTCATCCCGCTGAGCCACCATCACGGCCTGTGGCAAGTCGGCTGATGAGGATTCCCAAGGCTCTGGCTGCAGCACCGCCGCCGTAAACCCGCTGGTCGCCAGCAGATCGAGCCATTGATTCGCCGCCAGCAGTGGATGATGGGGGCGCAAATCGCGATCGGTAAACTTCCACCAGCCTGCCGTCAGACCAAAAATCAGATCCAGCCAAATGACGGGCTGCGTCCCCTCCAGCAAAATCAGCTCGCCGCCCGGAGCCAGCAGCGCTCGCACGTGGGCCAGCGTTTGTCGCAGGTCGGCGGTGGCGTGGAGCACGTTGGCCGCAATAATCAGGTCAAAGGGCTGCTGGAAACCTTGCTCGGCCGGCGATCGCTCAATATCTAACAGCTCATAACGCACGCCGGGATACGCCTCAAAGCGCTCCTGAGCCTGCTGGAGAAACAGCGGTGAAACGTCCGTGAACACATAGTTCGCAGTTTGAAGCTGGGGCAGCAAGTGAGCCGTGGTGCCGCCTGTACCCGCACCGATTTCCAGAATGCGGAGTGGCCGCTGGGCCTGAGCGATCGCGGTGGTCACCGCCCGCTGCACCAACGTATTCATCACCTGGGCGCCGGGCGATTGCTCATAGAGCTGCGTCAAGTCGCTGAGATTGCCATTGGGGAATAACAGCGTCAGCGGCTCGATTTCTCCTCGGAGCACGGCGGCCAGATTTTCGCCACAGCGGGTCAGGAGGGCAAGTTCGGAAGAGGAGGGAAGGGAGGGTAGCGGGTACAGGGTAGCGGGTTCAGGGTTCTCCCCTGGCACCTCATTCCTTGTACCTTGCCGACCCTGTACCTTTTCCAGAAGATGTTGAAACAGTTGTCGCTGCTGGGGGGCGATCGCCAACTGCGTTGCCATGCTTTGGGGTCTCAACGTTTCACTGAGGCGGGGTGACCAGCCTAGTTTTTCCAAGGCTTGGGCGATGTAGCTGAGGCTCAGGGCGGCGAGCTGGGGTTGCTGCGTTTGATCGGCGATAAACTCTGGTTGAGCCAGTAACTGAGTAAAGTCGGCAGCTAGGCGATCGCGAATGATAGCTGGCGACGGGAGAAAGTCTAAAGGCTGAGTGGGCAAGGACTGGAGTTGCCAAGCGACTTGATACAACCCAGTAGTTTCCGGCTCAGCGGGGGGCTGTGAGTCGCCCCACAGCAGTTCAGGAGACACCTTTTGTAGACGTAATCCTTCAATGACGGCGATCGCGGTGCCATCGGCGGCCAGCAGCGCGATATCGATTACTGGCTGGGCCGCTGCCGCTCCCTGGGGATGCCGTTTCACATAGATCCATTGCGGGGGGTGAGCCGCGTTTGGCTGCAGGCGAAAGCACTGAATCTCGACCGGTAAGTAGGTGGCTGAGTCGGTGGGCTGATCGAGGGTGACCCCCGCCAGCTGCAACCCAGCGTCTAAAAGAACGGGATGTAGGTGATAGGCCGGCGAATCGGCGAGTAACTCATCGGATACCTGAAGGTGCGCTAAGGCTTCCCCGGCCCCGAGCCAGATCGCTTGCAGCGCGCGGAACTTGGGGCCGTAAGTGAGTCCCCGCTGCTGGTAGGTGTCGTAAACTCGCTCGGCGGTCATTGGGTTAGCGAGTTCTTGCTGTTTGGCAGCGAGTGGAAATGAGGTAGTCAGGGGCGAGCCGGGTTCAATCCGACCTTTGACATGACGCTGCCAGGTGGCGGCGGCTGGTGTAGCGGCGCTAAAGATCTCGAACGCCGCCGCCACTGCCGACAGTGGCGTGACGGCAGTTTGGACGATGACGGACTCTGATGCCGGGAGGCTTAGCGCCTTCAGTAAGGAGACATCGCGCAGCATCGGCGCTGGGTATTGGCAGGCATGGGCCGCTGCGATCGCGCTTTCTAGATACCCAGCGGCGGGCATCACGACAGCACCAAATACCTGATGGTCTTTCAGATAAGCAGGCGCAGCGGGATGGAGTTGGGCCTGAAAGTATCGCGCTGTGGTTCCAGCCAGGGGGAGCGGCGTACCGAGCAGGGGGTGAAGGGGGAGAGTAGAGGAACAGGGGAGGGGGGGAGGGGAGGATTTAGGAAGTTCGACCCAGTAGCGCTGGTGCTGGAAGGGATAGTTGGGCAGCTTGACCATTTGCCGAGGATAGGCGCGATCGCCGCCAGCCCAGTCAATCGTGGCCCCAGCCATATAGAGTTGGCCGAGACTGGTGAGAAGGGTTTGCCAATCAGCATCAGGGCGCAGGCTGGGCAGCCACAGGGCCTTGACTTCCGGCAAGCAGGCTTGACCCATAGCAGCCAGCACGGGTTTCGGGCCAATTTCAATAAAGGTGTCGTAGTTGTCTGCTGCTAACGTTGTCATCCCGGCAGCAAACTGTACTGGCTGGCGAATATGACTCACCCAGTAGTCCGCGCTAGCAACCTCGGCGGTGAGGGTACGCCCCGTGACGTTGGATACCAGATCGATCTGAGGCGAGGCAAAACTTACCGTATTGGCCACGGCCCGAAACTCCGCCAGCATCGGTGCCATCATGGCCGAGTGAAAGGCATGGGAAACAGTCAGGGACTGGGTCTTAATGCCTTGCTCCGTCAACCGGGCCACGACAGCTTCTAAGGCTGTCAGCTCGCCAGAAATCACTGTTGCTTCCGGGCCATTGATGGCAGCGATCGCGACCCCTTCTGGCAATATTCCAGAGACTGGCGCGGCAGCGGCCATCACTGCGACCATGCCGCCCCCAGCGGGTAAGGCCTGCATCAAGTGACCGCGAGCTGTCACCAGCCGCAGTCCGTCTTCTAGAGAAAAGACCCCGGCAACGCACGCTGCCACATACTCGCCAATGCTGTGACCCATAACGCCGTCGGGCTCAATGCCCCAGGCAAGCCAAAGCTGAGCGAGGGCGTATTCAATGGCAAAAAGAGCGGGTTGGGTGTGGGCGGTGGCGTGGATGGAGTGGGGGGGAGATGAGGTGAGGGGTGAAGGGTTTTCTTCTGTTCCCTGTTTCCGATTCCCGATTCTCTTGCCACCATAAAGCACCTCTAACAAGTCAACTCCCTCATCCGCCAGAATCTCGGCACAGTGGTCGATCGCCTGGCGGAAGACGGGTTCGGTGTTGTACAGTGCACGGCCCATGTGGGGATACTGGGAGCCTTGCCCGGTGAACAAGAAGGCGATTTTGCGGTGGGACTGGCTGGAGCTAGCCGCCGTAATAGCGGCAGAGGAGTCATCTAAATAGCGTGCTAATTGCTGGCGCAGGTCGGGGAGATCGGCGGCGACGAGAGCGAGGCGGTGGTTGAAGTGCGATCGCCCCACCCCGGCCGAAAAGCAAATGTCGGGCAGGGTCTCGGTGGCTTCGATCTCTAGCCCATCGTGGTATCGCTGTACGAGCTGGCGCAGCGCCCCATCACTGCGAGCCGAAAGGGGCAGCACATGCAGCGGACGGGGATTGATGACCGCACCGATCGCGGCCTCATCCTGATGGGAATTTTTGAATTCATAATTTTGAAGTTTGAATTCGTCTTCCGGTGCTTCCTCCAGCACGAGATGCACGTTTGTACCGCTCATGCCAAAGGCACTGACTCCTGCCAAGCGGCGATCTGGGGTCGCAGGCCAGGGGGTGAGTTGAGTGGGGACAGCCACCGCCAGTTGATGCCACGGAATATAAGGATTGGGGGTTTGTAGATGCAGGTGGGGTGGAATTTGCTGATGCTGCAGGGACAGAATGACTTTGATCAAGCCCGCCACGCCCGCCGCTGATTCCAGGTGACCGATGTTGGTTTTAGCAGAACCGATCAGCAGCGGTGTCGAACGCTGCCCCATCACTTGATTGAGCGCTAGCACTTCAATCGGGTCGCCAAGGCGGGTGCCGGTGCCGTGCACCTCGACGTACTGCAACTGTTCGGGCTCGATGTGGGCATTGGCGATCGCCGCTCGCAGCACCGATGCCTGAGCTTTGCCATTGGGAGCGGTGAGACCGTTGCTCATACCATCATGGTTGACGGCAGACCCCCGCACCACCGCCAGAATTGGGTCTTGATTGTCGATCGCATCTGACAGTCGTTTCAGCACCACGACGCCACAGCCCTCGCCCCGGCCATAGCCATCGGCGGCGGCATCAAAGGTTTTACAGCGGCCATCTGGAGCCAAGGCTTTGAGCTTGCAAAAGCCAATGGTGGGCTCTGGGGTCAGCATCAGGTTGACGCCCCCAGCCAGCGCCAGGTTGGCTTCCCCATTACGGAGACTTTGACAGGCCAAATGCACCGCCAGCAGTGACGATGAGCAGGTGGTATCGAGCTGCATCGTGGGGCCTTGCAGCCCAAAGGTATAGGCCAAGCGACCCGCGACGATGCTGCGGGTATTGCCCAGACTGCTGTGGGCGTCGATGCGGGTCAGGTCGCCAGAGCGGACGCTGAGCTGCGCGTAATCGTCAAAACTCACGCCGACAAATACGCCAGTCCGGGTACCCCGCAGGTCGAAAGGCGGCTGCCCAGCATTTTCTAAGGCCGTGTAGCTGACCTCTAGCAGCAGCCGCTGTTGGGGGTCGAGACTATGAGCCTCGCGGGGCGAAATGCCAAAAAACTGCGGATCGAACTGGTCCACCCGATCAATGAAACCACCCGAGCGGGTATACATTTTGCCTGGGGCCTCAGCATCAGGGTCATAGTGGGCCGCCACGTCCCAGCGCTGTTGCGGAATCTCCGTGATGGCATCGACCCCCTGGCGTAGCAGTTCCCAATAGGCAGCCGGGCTGTTAGCCCCACCGGGAAAACGGCAGGCCATGCCCACGATCGCGATGGGTTCCGTTTGTTGCTGGCGCACCGTGTCTAACTCCGATCGCAGCGATCGCAACTGCAGGGTCGCTTCTCGGAGTAAGTCCCGGTAATTATTGGGATGAGAGTTCGGGTGCTGGGCGCGAGATTGAATCATGATGCCCCCCCTTTGAGGATGGCCAGTTCCGCCGCCAGCAGAGCCGCCATTTCCCCTTCATTAAAGTCATCTAAATCGGGTCGGGGGACAGGGGTGTCGGTCGGTCGTTGGGATAAAGCGTCAGTCACCGCCAACGCTGTCTGGTCGGTTGGGAGGTCATCCGTTGCGCCCCCTTCATGGGAATTTTGGGAGGTCGCTGGGGGAGCGAGGTGAGCGGCCAGCGCCGTAATGGTGGGAAAGTTCCACGCGATAGTCACATCCAGGGGCTGCGGAAGCGCTAGCCGCTCCTCCAGATCTTGCGCTAACTCCACGGCCATGACGGAATCGACCCCGTAGTCGGCGAAAGCTTTATTTGGATCGATCGCGGTTGGGGAGAGCTTTAGGCGATCAGCCAGCCAGCCCCCCAACCATTGCGCTAAGGCTGGGGCCGTCGCTGGGCGAGCAGGTTCTGGCCCGGCAACCGGCGGCTCTGCCTGCCCCTGAAGATCGTGATCGGTGCGACTGTCTACGAACGAGGAGGCCGGGTCGCTGCCGGGTCGAGAGCGCTCAGGACTGACCATGGGCGAGTTGGCCCCAGCTGTTTGCAGCCAAGGGTCAAGGCCATGCTGCTCACCCACTGGGGATTGCTCAATATCACCAATGGTCTCGGCGTAATGCGCAATCCACTCGGCAGTCTCGATCGCGCCGGCGGCGACGATTTCTTGGGGGGTCGGTGTCAGTGCCTGGGCCAACACCTGCTCAAAGTACAGTCGCGTCCACTCCACGGCCCGAGGGCAAGCGGGGCGCTCTGTCTGCTGCACGGCCAGGAGGAGAGCGATCGCCGCCAACTTGCCGACTGCCCGATAGGCCCCGCGCCGCGCCGTCACGACCTCGGGATAAAGATGTTGATAGCGCACCAGGATGTCCTCGGCTGTAGCGAACACGCGATCGGCTAGGTCGGGGGCTCTCAAATCCTCACTGAGAAAGGCTTTGAGGCTCGATCTCGCATTCAATACTTGCGCTCCCAAATGCATCGTGAGGGTTTCCGTGGGGCCTTCAAAAATGCGCAGCACGCGCGCATCTCGCAGAATTTGCGGCGCTAGATTGGTTTCGATATAGCCCCGTCCGCCCAGGCATTGCACCAGGTCATCAGCCGCCTGCCAATAGAATTCGGGGGCGAGGATTTTGCAGGCGGTGAACGCTTCAGGAATCACCCCCTGTCCCTGGTCGAGCCGGTCGGCGATCCAGCCCACTAGGGCCGACAGCGCTCCAATCTGAGCCGTGAGGCCACCTAAGCCTGCCAACAGCACGGGATTTTCAAGCAGTCGTCCAGTGCTGACCTGGCGACGAGAGCTATAGCGCAGCATCAATTGGGCACAGCGCTTCATGCCCCCCACGCAGGCCGCCGCGATCGCCAGTCGGCCATACATCATGGCATCTTGGGCCACGGTCATGCCTTGGCCGGGTTCACCTAAAAGCTGTGCTGCTGAGACAGGGACGCCCTCTAGATACACAGTGTTTTGCACCATGCCGCGCATACCCATGGTCAGGGCCTCTGGCCCCTGTCGCAAACCGGGGGTGCCCTTACTAATGGTAAAGCCGCTGATGCTAGAGACTTCGGGATGTTGCACAAAGACATTCAGAATACCGGCCCACGCCGCCGAACCACTCCAGATCTTTTCACCGTGCAGCCGCCAGCCGCCGTCTGCCGCGATCGCCACCTGAGATTGCATCGCGTTGGGATTAGACCCCGCCCCCGGTTCCGTCAGCGCAAAGGCCGCGAGTTCTCGCCCTGTAGCCAGTCTGGACAGCCAGTCTGCCTGTAAGTCGGGACGGGCCGATTGCAGAATCGGGCGGATACCCAGCACGTTATTCAGACCCACAAAGAGCGCCAGGGTGGGATCGATCGCCCCTAATTGCTCCAGCACTCGCAGCATGTCCTGGTGGCCTAGTCCCAAACCGGCATATTCAGTCGGCACCTGCATCCCCAGCAGTCCCTGGTTGCCAAAATCGAGCACCACCCCAGGCGAAAGGCACCGCCGCTCGTCCATTAATCGGGAATTCAGCGACTCGTTCGCGTATTGGCGCAGCCATTGAATTAGGGCCTCCGTGCGAACGGGATCGCCAGGAACTGTGTCCGCTGCAGAGTCATGATCGGACACCGCTGATGCCGCCAAAATAGCCGTCGAAGAAGGTTGATCAGCTGGCTCCAGCCACCATTCGGCAACCGCGTCGAACGCCTGGTTCTGAAACGCTGCTTTGCAGGCCTGGCGCTGCACCTTACCACTGGTTGTGATCGGCAGGCGACCCGGTTTCAACAGCACCGCCGCGGATACCTGCAGCCCATGCTGATGCGAAACCGCCGCCCGGATGGCATCAATGACGGCGTCTGCATCCAGAGTCCGCAGGGCCGTCCGTTGCACTTCCTGCACGACAATCAGCCGCTCTTCGCCAGCCATCTCTAAGCTAAAAGCCGCCCCACCCTGAGCCTGAATTGCCGGGTGGCTCTGCCCGACAGTCTGCTCAATGTCCTGAGGATAGTGATTTTGCCCGCGAATAATGATCAAATCCTTGAGCCGCCCGGTAACATACAGTTCCCCTTGCCGCAAACAGCCCAAATCGCCCGTGCGCAAAAAAGGCCCGGTGCCATTCGCGAACTCAGCCACAAACGTGGCTTGAGTTACTTCCGGCTGCCGCCAATAGCCCTGGGCCACGCTCGGGCCACGCAGCCAAATTTCACCGATCTGGCCATCGTCACAGGGCTGACGGGTGTGCGGGTCAACGATCGCAATGGTTTGATCGGCTGCTCCTGACCCGCAACTCACCAGCGGCAGCGCGGTAGCCGCCCGTGACTCAACCAGCCGCCCCTGAGCGATCGCCGTTCGATCTACCGAGGCGATCCGGGGTGAGGTGGCCTTAGCGCCACCGGAGACGAAGAGCGTCGCTTCGGCCAGACCATAACAGGGGTAAAAGGCCGTTGACCGAAAGCCGTATGGCGCAAAGGTCTCGACAAACTGACTCAGAGTAGCAGCGCGGATTGGTTCGGCCCCCGTAAACGCCAACTCCCAACGGCTCAAATCTAGACCTTGCCGCTGCTCTGGCGTGATTTTTTGCAAACAGCGCTTATAGGCAAAATTTGGCCCGCCGCTGGTGGTGCCCCCAAACTTGGTAATGGCCTGCAGCCAGCGGCTGGGCTGACGTAAAAATGCGAGTGGCGACATTAACGTCACCGGAAAGCCACTGTAAAGGGGTTGCAGAATGCCGCCGATCAGGCCCATATCATGGTGGGGCGGCAGCCAAATGACGCCGTGACTGGCCGCAGAATGGCCAAATCGGTCGTGAATCAACCCGAGATTATGCATTAGATTGCCATGGCTAACCATCACCCCTCGGGGCTGACGGGTCGAGCCCGAGGTGTACTGCAAAAGAGCAATGTCGTCGCAGGCGATGCGAGGAACGGCCTCAGCCTGATCGTTCTCTTCGGGGGCGTACTGAGGTGCCAAGCAGACCACAGCATGGGGTAACTGAGTCGCCATTGCTTGGACGAGCGATCGCACCTGGGGTAACTGCTCAGACGGGGTCAGAATCACCGGCGGTTGTGCATTCGCCACCAGGTGCTGCCAACGCGCCAACCCTTGATGCCGTCCCGGTGGGGGCACCGGCACCGCGATCGCCCCCGCCTGCAAACACCCCAGAAATGCCGCCACAAAGTCTAGGCCCGCCGGCAGCGCCAGCATCACGGGCTGGTGAGCAAATGCCGCGAGCTGCGCCGCGATCGCATTGACTCGGAGAGCCAGCTCGGCATAACTCCACTGATGCCCCTGACTGACCGCGATCGCTTCCCACTCATCAGGCAAAAATCGATAGGCCAACTCGTGAGGTTGATGCGCTGCCCGCCATTGCAGAATTTCGCTCAGACTGGTGTGAGCAAACTTTTGTCTTGGCTCAATCCCAGCGCTTTCGCGGTCACACTCTTGCACCATAGATCACCCTAAACAGCCACTCCCTATTGACTTTTAAGCTCAACAAAGATCGGCAAACACTGATCTTATTAAAAACTGTTCTCAACAGTATAGAGGATTCAATGGTTATGTAAAGCCTCTATAAAGGAATTGTGGCCCCTTGCACAGAGATAAATTTTAAATCTGTAGAAATCCTTAGATATCAAGGCAGACAGCTGAATTCAGCCTGAATCCTTTCAAAAAGGGAAAATGTATTGCTGTAATCACAGGCGATGCTTCTCCAACTCAACTGACACCACCGAACGCTTGAGCGTTGGTAGAGCGAGAGATGATTGGGGCGTTATTTGAGAAGTTGTCTCATCTACGCGAGGCCGAGCCGATAACGTTAGTAGTCAATCCTGGCGCTGCACACCGTCTTGAGTGCTGGTGTAAGGAAAGCGCATTGGGTGGCCCTCGCAGCCAGGGACCACCCAGCCGAACTGTACCTGTAGTAGATGATCAAGGGATACCGCCACAGCCAAACAATGCTGCGGTGTGGGCTGAAGCAAAGCAAACTGCCAAGCGGGGGTCGAGGCTGGCTCGGGCAGCGCATCCAACTGAATTGTTTCCCTGGCGTCTAGACGAAATCGAACCTGCTGCAACGGTATCGATAACCCTTGCCCTTGAGCTTTGACGTAGGCCTCTTTCAATGTCCAAAGGTTAAAGAACCGCTGGCTCCAGGCAGCGCCCGATAACGGCTGCAATTCCGTGAGTTCTTCCGGCGCACAGCTCATGTCAGCAATCGTCGCCAAGTCGCCAGTCCGCATTATGCACTCCACGTCTACACCGACATCCGCTGACCGGGTAATGGCGCAGGCCACCAGCCCAGTCGTGTGAGACAGGTTAAACCGGAGGGGCGGCTGTCCTTGCTCGGTGGCAAGCTCGGGACGGCCATAAGCGTTGGTGGTAAACCGCCACGCGGCCGGGGCACAGCCACCATAGCGAGATAAACTGCTGCGGAGCAGGGCATGGGCGATGAGGTACTCATGGCGATGCTGGGAAAAGTGGAAGCGGTCATACCGCGATCGCTCTTGTTCATCTAACCAGGAAACATATTGGCTGCTCAGTTCTGGCTGATAGAACCGATTGGGTGCCGCCATCCACACATGAACTTCATCGGTTCCTAGCCAGTGGGCTTTGCGGCCTGCAGTAGGCGGGTGGCTCATTTTTGGCCCTGCCTTGGGCAACCCCACAATCCAGGTGAGGTCATTGCATAATGATTAGACATCGCTTAATAATACAGAAAGTCATTAACGCTGCGGGTGGTTACTCGCTTTCTCCACTCGATGGATGATTGCTGGCTTGCGCGTTCAAAAGGTTTCAGATTAAATCTAGATTCATGGCCGGTTGCTTATGGAATGGCTTGCTGCCCCGCTCGGCTTCGCAAAATATGTGCTAACGGGTTTGGTCATGTATGGCTGTTTTATGGTGGCCGAGCGCATCCGTCCGGCTGAACCTCATCAGCCCTTGTCTCACATCTGGTTTAACCTCCGGTGGTATGTGGTTTATAGCCTGATTGTTGTGCTTATACAGGCACTCGGCATGGGGATGTTTGTCGCCTGGATACAGGCACTTCTGGGAGCTCCTTTGATTTCTCTACCGATTCCTCAAAACATCTGGGGTTATGGCTTCTTATCATTGCTGTATTTACTCGTGACTGATTTTTTCTATTATTGGTTTCATCGGTGCCAGCACCAAGTCCCTTTCTTGTGGGAGCAGCATAAGTTTCACCATAGCGAAGTTTCTTTGAATGTGACCAGTACTCGTCGAGTTCACTGGTTAGAGGATCCTCTTATCGTAATTTTTCTAGTCCTCCCGATGGGACTGCTATTTGAGTTCAACGGTCTACCACTGGGTATCCTGGCCTTTGTGCAAGTGCTTTGGCTGCAGTTTATTCATCTCAACCTGCGGTTGAATTTGCGCTCGCTGTCGCCAATCGTTACCGGACCACAATATCACCGCATTCATCACTCCTTTAAGCCAGAACATTTAGACAAGAATTTCTCAGCCTTTTTCCCTTTTTGGGATATCTTGTTCGGCACTTATCATCATCCAATACGCGACGAGTTTCCAGCCACTGGCCTGGTTGAAAATGAGGATTACAACAATATTTTTGTGGCCAGCTCACTACCATTTAAAGAGTGGATAAGTTCGCGCTATTTTGGGAAATATCTTAAGAAGTCACTTAGGCCATAAAGTGACTTAGAAAAAGATGAAACCGCAGCTTTTCATGTGGCAGTAGGCATCACCTGACGATCGCTAAAGCAGCCTGATAGCTGCAATGTTGCCCCCTCCCAACGGCTGGTTACTGGACTTCAAGCCTACCCTGAGGATTCAGATAACTTGAGCATCTCCCAAGCAGTAGGGATCACTATCGCATTGCCCCTCAGGGCCGGCTCTGGAGCCTTCCTGCGAGGGCTGGGCGTTGAATGTAAAGTTTAGAAGCATCTCAATTCGTGAGTTACCATGATTTATGGATTGGGTAATTTAATGTTAGAACCCAGTCTTATTTCTAAAACTTAACTCCCATGTCGGCAATGAGTGGCCTGAACGATCAGATACAGCTGTCTACGTTTTTTGATTATGAAAGTCTTGACCGAGCGCAACGGCAGGTCATTCAAGAACATACGGGCGAAATTCGTAAGCGGTTACGTCGTTCGGCCCAGGATGTTTGGGAGATTGGCCAGCGCTTAGCCGATGTGCGATCGCGCCTGAAGTATGGGCAGTTCCTGACTTGGCTGAAAGCAGAATTTGGTTGGAGTCAGCGCACCGCCTACAACTTTATCAACGTCTACGAGACCTTCGGCGATAGATTTGCAAAACTTGCAAAAGTAGACATTGCCACGTCAGTGCTATACCAGCTGGCGGCCCCTTCAGTGCCAGAAGCGTTGAGAACCGAAGTCCTAAAGGCAGCCGCTAATGGTCAGAAAATCACCCATAAATCAATCAAGTCAGCGATTAAGCAGAGCAAGCAAGCCGCTAACACCGCGCCTGAACCTCAAGAGCCCATCGTCAAGAAGCCGGAAATCATCACGGTGATTCCCCAATCGGCGGCGCTGGCTGACTCATCGCGCGCGGCGCAGCCGGAGCCGGAGTTGGAGATTACCGCTGGCTGGTATCAACTAGGAACTCAACATCAACTGTTTTGCGGCGATACCGCGACCCCTGGCTTTGTCAACGCCGTCCCCCAGGCGAAGCTGGCGATCGCGGTCACTGCTGAAGACTGGGCCCACGACTGGCTGATTGACCAAGTCGATAGCGTCGTCATTCTGCCACAGGAACAATTCACGATAAGGACTCTGAAAGAACTGCTGGGTTTACTTTCTCGGCCGGGAGACACCGTCATTTTTCCCTGGTTACCCCTGCCGGAAATGATGGCGACGGCCCACAGTTTGGGGCGGATCGTGTATGCGGGCGACCCAAGTAAACAGCGCTGCCAAGGAGCGATCGCGGCGGCTGGCCTGCCGGTTCACCCCCTTTCTGACGAACCGGCTGTCACTTTGGCTGGATAAACCAGGTCGAGGATCTCGGGCGTGGCATCAATTAAGCTCAGAAGCTTTTAAGGTCAAGCAGTCCCAAGCCCGCACTCACCCAACCAGCTAGGGGCTGCGCCCCTTCTGTTGAGAGGATTTGACCGCCAAATTATGATCGCCCCTAGCCAATATGCCGCTGCCAACCTCCCCCTGGCTCAGTTGTTCTACTCCTAACCCGCAAGCTCGCCTCAGGCTATTTTGCTTCCCCTATGCGGGCGGAGCCGCGCGCATCTATCAGCACTGGTCAGCTGCTTTGCCACCGGCCGTTGAAGTTTGCGCGATCGAATTACCTGGACATGGCCGCCGCCTCATCGAACCGCCGATTACGCGATTAGACCAGCTTGTTGACCATTTAGGCGCAGCCTTGCTACCTCGGTTGAATCAACCCTTTATGTTCTTTGGGCACAGTCTGGGCGGACTGATTGCCTTTGAACTAACGCAATGGTTGCGATCGCGCCAATGGCCGCTGCCAGAATTGCTGGTCGTGTCGGCCGCCCGCGCCCCCCACCTGCCCTTAACTGAGCCGCTGCTGCACCACCTGCCGAAAGCCGCCTTTCTGGCTGAATTAGATCGTTATGGCGGCACGCCCCAGGCCGTCATCCAGAATGACGAGCTGATGGAGCTGTTACTCCCCACGCTGAGGGCTGATTTTGCCCTACTAGAAACCTATCGCTATCAAGCTCAGATGCCACTATCGTGTGCGATCACAGCTATTGGCGGCCATCAGGATGCGATCGTGAGTTTCGACGACGTGAAATCTTGGCAGATTCATACAGCAGCCCAATTTTCGCTAGATGCGATCACCGGCGATCATTTTTTTGTCCATCAGCCCCAGATTGTGCCCTTAATCGCCAGCAAACTCAGGCATCTCGTCAGTTAGCGCTCCAGCACGTTGGGGACATCTTCTAGTCTGATTTGCGAATCAGACGCTGATTTATTTGATCCTGGAAGAATACTCCAAAGTCCCCTTTAGATCGGGGGTTGGGAACCCGTTGATGTGCCCCTAAAAACTATCCTGCCGGCATGGCGAAGAGCCATGCCGGCAGGATGTCTGGTCTCAAGCGAATGTCAACGACACGCTATCGGCCGTCTGTTTAGAGGTTGCGACTAAGCGAAAATCGTTGAGTCAAGACCCGTCACACCCTGCAAAGCCCCTAACAATTCATTGCTTTGCGTGAGCACGAGGGTATTGTCACCCGACTCTAGTAGCCGCACCCCTTCTGGTGTCAGGCCACCCAGCGAGATCGTATCAACACCAATCTCAAAGTCAGTAACAATGTCAATGCCTTGACCTAAGCCAAAGACAAACTGGTCAGCTCCTCCGCCCCCGGTATAAGTATCATCGCCATCGCCACCATTGAGGAAATCATCACCGCTAAGGCCAGAAATGACGTCATCTCCCCCGAGCCCGTTGATGACATCATTGGATTGACTAAAGCCTTGAATAGTATTATCCAAGTCATTCAAGAAGGTAACCGTGTCGCGATTCCAGAGATCACTCTGGGTGGAATCGGCGTTGAACACGTCAAAGCTATCGGCAAAGTCAGCCTCGCCGTCAAACAAAATGTTGCCGCGATCGACGCTGCCCCCCGTCTGTTTCAGAAGATTGTCTAGGTTATCCAGCGCAAAATCTTCTAGAACGACTTGAGTGCCGGTAGCATCCCCCACAAAGGTAATTTCCAGATTGTCACCAGCTTGCGTTAACCGCAAGTTTTCTGGCGTTAATCCGGCCCCCATGAACTTAATCGTATCGAGTTCATCAATGATCGTGTCGCCGGGGAGTGACCCTAAACCGACACCACCAAAGTCAGTAATGGTGACGACTTCACCAGCTGCCACATCAAACTGAACCTGTCCCCCCAAGCCAGAGAGCTCACCACCGCCCGTCATCCCATCTTCGATGGTGACTTCCACTGAGCTGGCCGCCGGGTCAACTTCGTAGGCTTCACCAT
>CALCCA010000175.1 GCA_937899725.1 uncultured Halomicronema sp. | reverse complement strand
TAATTAGCTGGCATTTTCCTGCCACGGCTGCATAGTTGACCCGGTAGAGCCAAGATTCCTGGGATTAATTGATGACGCGCCTTGGAGTCTTCTTTGTCACCGACACGATTGATGGCATGGTCATCTGCGTGACCCAGGGCGGCAATCGTGTCGGTGACAAGCGCGTGGACTTTGCCTATGACGCTATAGCTTAGACAGTTTTAGCCACGAAGTCACAATACTCACAGAGTAATCAATCTAGCAGTTACCTATTTAAATCTAAGTTTGCTTTCGGGCTGGCGATGTTTTAAGTACTTTGAATGAAGAAGGTACTAGCTTGCAGGTGGCATGAGGAGCAGATTTCTGTCCCGATCATTGGTAGTTAAGACAAAAGCATAATGAATCAAGATAACGCAGAGATGTGGATGGAGCTGCTCTTAAAGGTGAAGATTAACGGTTCGCTAGATCCTGTATCCGAACAAGATATTGCCCAATTTGAAACAGACTATAATCTGTGCCTACCTTCAGATTACAAACGATTTTGCCAGACATTTGGATCAGGAGAACTTGGTGGTGAGTGGCGCATATTTTCCCCGACAAGAGAAATGGTTGACTATTCAAATGATTTCACTGACTGGTTCAAGCAAAGAGTCGTTTCTCACAAGCTTGTTAGTCATCCAGAGACGGATATCCTAGCTCTTCTCAGCAACTGCTTGGTTTTCGGAACTAACTATAGCTGCGTAGTAGCCGTATGGGATTTTAGAAGCATAAATACCCTTGACGAAAATTGTGGTATTTATCTGATACAGTCAGAAGTCACGGAAGAATACGAAGAATGCGTCTACAGATTAGGTACAAGCTTTTACAAATTTGTCTTGGCTACTGTGCTTGATAAAAGTGTCTATGATGGCCTACCGAAAGGAGCTAAAAGCTTGTTTGGCTGGCCTTTCCTACCTCACTCAGAATTTCAACCCGCGAACTTCCCCTACGTGAAGCCACCTGACAGAAGTAAACAGTCCATACTCGATAGAGTTTTGACTTTGCTTCGTCGAAGACCAGGTCACGCAAATCACTCAGAGCGGCAACGGCGTTGATGGCAAGCGCAAGGATTTACATTAGGAGAATATTGGGTTTCGTTTGCTCAACCCAATCTACGGCTGAGTTTTACCGGTGCGATCGGTCAGTATGAGGAAGACAATGACCCCTGGCAGTTCAATTATCCCCTCACAGAAAACAGCGGCGATAGTCCTCTCCCTAACATGAAACTCATCATTGAGGGGGTGGACAGCGGCTCCACCATTGAGTTTCTTGACGCTAACTAGAGTCTTCGTTTTGCCCTGATTCTTTGCTTTCTATCAAGTCAAAAAAGCGATCGCCCTTTATTTGAGGTGCGATCGCTTTTTCCACAACACGTTTTTTACGAAGGGTCATCACCTTAGCCAAAGAGTTGTTTTATTCTCACCATTTGCATAAAACCTGGCCGTTCTATCTGAGTGACATGCAGAAAGAGCAACCGCTTTTTCTGCACCTTTCTATTTAATTAAGGAGATCGCTATGGCTACTGTTACCTTGTCTGACTACCTCACGCTGCAAGATGGGTCGCGCCGATTTGACGGCACCCCTAACGCTATTGACCTCAACTTTCAGCTGCCCGACGACTTTGTCATGGGGACAAACCTCGCTAAGCCAGTCATTCAGTTTAAATATCGTGCACGTCAGGAGACCGATCTTCAGCTCTGGATCAATCCGGACAACGCTGGTCAGAATGTGCAAATCGATGTGACATTCGATGCCTCAAACGTTATCCGATCACATCATGAGTTTCTCAATGGCAACTTGTTTGTTCCAGGAGCAGAAAATCGTATCCGCTTTATCCTAGTAGACCATTCCATATTTGATGACAACAATAACGATATCGGCATCTCGGACGTTCTGCTAACTTTCCAACGGCGCGTAGATATCTAAAAATACAGTCACAGCAGTACAAGCTGATAGATATGGTTCAACGATCGCCTCTGAAGTTCAGAGGCGATCGCTTTGCTGATCTCCTGTCATCGTGGGCGATCGCTATCCTATGGTTTTCGCTCAATCATGGGTAATCGCTCAACTTGAACCCCAGTTTTCAACTGCAGTGAATCAAGTAAGTCTTCATTAGAAAAGAATCGTGGCGCAATAAATTTCGTCACCTGACCTTTTCGGTGGGTGCAGGTGATGTATTCAATCAGGTGATATCCCGAGTGCGATCGCTGAGGCCGGATTTTATGTAGCTGCGCCTCGATTTTTGTGACATCACGAGTGTGAATTTGGTGACTGGGGAAGAGTAAGCGACGAACCAGAATTTTGCGATCGCTCACCTCCACGGCTGGCTTGCGCGCATACCAGCGATATCGCAATGCCAAACCGCAAAGAACTAGGCCAAAAACTATCAGAATAAATCCTTCACCGTTGAACCGACGAAACCCCTCGAACGCCGTGATCAATCCGATAAACAGTAAAAAAATGACAACGAAAACAACAAAAATCCAGCTTTGATCTCGCTCAAACGTATCGACGTTTTCCAGTTTAGGATTTTTCCCATCTAAGGCCACACAGTTCTCCTGCGATTACGTCTTGAGAGCAATTTTACGAAAATGCAAAGTACACGATTCATGAAACCGCAGGCTAGGGAGCATCCCACTTTCGTGAAAACACGATGAGAGTAATCCGAAACCCTTATGCTGCCGTCCAGCATTTTGGTATATCTGCAAAAGTGGGATGCTCCCGCAGGCTAACGGTGCCCACCACCAGCACTTGGCACCTTACGACAGAGCCAGCAAAGATAAACTTCGATCTTTATAAAAGAGTTTGATCGCGTCTAACTCTCGGCACAGCAAGTTTTCAACTTGTAATGTCGAACAGTTGCCAAGTCGAAGCCAAATGACTTTTGGTGGATTTCCAAATACCAAGCTCAGATCGTGCATATCAGCATCTTTCGAGACAATCATCAAATCATTGTCCTTGGCATAATCCCAAACTACCGGATCGATGGTCGCTTTCATGCCCACATCTCGAACATGAAGCGAGTCTGGAAAAAGATCGCTCAAGCGGTTCGGTAATTTAGGCGACAAGTTTTCATCAAACAGTAACTTCATGTGAGAGTGGAGGGGTCATGAATCGGCGCTCACGATCGGCAGCATAAGCAATACAAGCCTTTAAATCTTCTCGTGTCAGATCAGGAAAATCATCGAGAATTTCTGCTTCACTCATCTCAGAAGCTAGGTATTCAAGCACTTCATAAACTGTGATTCGCAAGCCGCGCACACAAGGCTTACCACCACGTTTGTTGGGTTCTATCGTGATGTAGTTTCTATAGTTCATCGTTGAAATTATTGGAATTGTGTTCTTGCGAGTTACCCAATTCTAGACCGAGACACAGTGCTTTTCTCTTTATTGCGGCTAGGGGATGGTCACCTTTATCGCCCCACGCTTCAGTAAATTCCCACCTTTCCGATCGCCTCAACCACGGCTTTGATACCGATTCTTCGAGACATCGCGACAAGACTGGCTCCCCCGTCCTCCGGCTCCCCAGCCCTTTCGGGATGGCATCGGGAGAGCGATCGCTAAGTAGGAGATTCCCCGTCGAGCCAAGTTTGCCGAAAACTGCCAAGTTTTGCCCATTCGCATAAAACGCTGAAAAACTCCCTGAGTGATCGCCACAGAGCAGTCAACCGCACTGCTCAACATTTTTCTCACTCTGGAGCGTGTCATGTCCCCAACCTCTACGATCGCCAATCCCCTTATTAATGCCGCCGATGGCCTTGATAGTCTCATGCAAGCGACCCTTGACGCGGGTCTGTCAGAAACGCTGGCCGCACTGCAAACCTGGGTGCAAGAGAATAGCCTAGAGAGTTTGCTCGCTAGCTTTGACCAAGGCCCAGATACCGATATCGAAGCGGCGAGATCGCTGCATACTGCTTGGCAAGTCGGTGACTTTTCCCAACTGCCTGCGATTGAAATTCTCTCTGCCACTGATCTGCAGGGCGCTCAAGGTGCGTTTGCCAGCGGCACTCAAACCCTGTATCTGTCTGCCGACCTGGTGGGCCAGAGCCAGCAGTCGACCACCGCACTCACCCGAGTATTGCTCGAAGAAATCGGTCATTTTGTTGATGCTCAGGTCAACGCGGCGGATTCTCAAGGCGATGAGGGGGCGCTGTTTGCCGCCCAGGTGCAGGGCGTACTGCTCAGTGATAGTCAGCTCGCTGCGCTGCAGTCAGAAAACGATCACCTGACGCTGCCGCTAGAGGGTCAGGCCGTGGCGGTCGAAGCGATGGTGCCCTACGCCGGTGATAACCTCGACCAGTTTCAGGCGGGGGTCGATGACTTTCTCGACACGCTGGAAGGTACGATCGCCCAGCTCATTGCCGCTCAAGAATTGCCGCTGATTGGCTCCGCCCTGGGCAACGTGAGCGAGGCGGCGCAACAGTTTGTGGCGGATATGCGGGAGGCGATCGCCAGCGAAATTGCTGCTATTTCCGATCTCACCACCACCGCGCTCGAAGATGCCCTGATGCAGGCTCTCGGCGAAGACGGGCTGGGAATTTTGCAAAGCATCAACATTATGGAATCGGCGGACGACCTGCAGTTTGACGTCACCTTGAGTCGCGACCTGGTTGATCTGGGTGGCGATGAGTTTGATCTTTCCTTGGGTGAAACCGGCCTGAGCCTGGATGTGGAGGGCAGTGCGGCACTGGGCGTTAACCTCGATCTACATCTGCTGCTGGGATTGAATGGCGACGGATTTTACCTCGACACCGCGATCGAAGACGAACTCAGCGTCAATCTCAGCGCTACCTTGCCCGGCCTGGAAGCGACCGGCACGCTGGGCTTTATGCAAGTTGAGGTAGAAGACAACGGCAGTAATCTGAGCGGCGGTATCGCGATTGACTTGCAAGACTCTGGCGACGCGGATACCCACCTTTCTCTAGCGGAACTCGGCAATTTAGCGAGCACGACAGAGGCCAGCATCAGCGGCAGCGCCACCTTTGACGCCAACCTGTCGACCGGGACGGTAGTCTCGGCCCTGCCCAGCATCGGCACTAACCTGGTACTGAATTGGGATTTTGCCGACGCTGACCTCGACGGCTTTGAAACCAGCGCCCCCACTATTGACTTCAACGGCGTCAGCCTGGACGTCGGCTCCTTGTTTGGCGGCTTTGTCGGGCCAGTGTTTGAGGGCATTCTGCAAGTGCTGGAGCCGGTGATGCCGCTGGTCGATATTCTCAGTGCCGAGATTCCTATTTTGGACGCCACGATGGTGGATGTGGCGGCCGCCCTGGCCGAAGTGGGCTTTGGCGACTTTAATCCAGAAACGGTGGAGTTCGTTCAATATGTCGCGCAGATTGCCGACATCCTGAGCATTCTCGGTGACTTGCAAGTCGAGGGCAGTACCCTCAGCCTGGGCGATTTTAGCGTTCTGATGGGCGAGGTCGAGGCGCTGCAAGATGACGTCGATGCCATGGGGCAAATTGCCGGACTCGGCGAGGGCGGCAGCAGCTTTGCTCAGAGCATCAGCGACAACACGCGCTTTGAATTTCCGATGCTGACCAATCCCCAGAGCCTGATTGGTTTGTTTTTAGGACAACCCGTCGACATCTTCCGACTGGAGTTACCGACTATCGGCTTCGGCGTTGATTATTCCACCAAAATCCCGATTTTTGGGCCACTCAGCATAGAACTCGGCGGCGCGTTTGGGGCGGCAGCTAACCTCAGCTTTGGCTTCGACACCAATGGCCTACAGGAGTTTATGGACGGTGGATTTGAAGATCCGCTGGCGATCGCCAACGGCTTTTACGTCGGTCAGCCGCTCAACCCCGGCATGCCCCCGGCCCCCATCGATCCGGCCGAGACGTTCACGTTGGGCGTGGGTGCGGGAGTCGAAGCGGGACTCAACATCAACTTTGGCGTCATCAGTGGCGGCATCACTGCCGGTCTCGCGGCCCAGCTCTTCGTCAACCTGACAGAAGAAAAAACCTATCTGACCGATTTTGCGGCTCCTGCCTGCCTGTTTGAGCTGCTGGGTAAGTTGGATGCGGTAGTGGCGGCGAAGCTGGCGATCGGTTTTGGCGCCTTCAGCATCAAAAAGCGGATTGAACTTGTGCGCGAAACGCTGGTCGACTTCCGGGCCGGATGCTCGGGTTCCAATGAAGACCATCAGCAGGCGACCGTCGGTGAAGACGGCACGGCGACCCTCAGCGTCGGTGATGAGGCCGCAGCGCTAAGTGATATCAACGGGCAAACCATCAACGAACAGATTACTGTGACCCACGTTGCTGGCGAGGCTGGGGACGAGACCATCTCGGTCGAAGCCTACGGCGCCAGCTGGACCTATGAAGGCGTCAGCAATATCTTCGCCGACGGCGGTGACGGCAACGACATCATTGAGCTGGTCGGCGTGCTTTCTGAAGCGCACCTGATCGGCGGCACGGGCGAAGACGAACTCTTTGGCGGCCAAAACGATGATCATCTCGAAGGGGGCGACGGCGAGTATGCCGACTATCTCTCGGGTGGGGGCGGTAACGACCTGCTCGAAGGGGGCGATGGCGACGACTTTTTAGAAGGCGGCGCGGGCAACGACATCATGGATGGCGGCGCGGGCCAAGACAGCGCCAGCTATTCGGAAGCGACCAGCGGCGTCACTATCGATCTGCCCAATGATGTGGCGCTAGACGGCGACGGCACTGAGGACACCATCATCAGCATTGAACAGTTTGAGCTGTCAGACCACAACGATACGTTTGTGGGCGACGGTGCCAACAACACTGTGGATGGCCGGGCCGGTGATGACACGATCTTTGGCGGCGACGGCAACGACTTCCTCATCGGCGGCGCGGGCAAGGATACGATCAACGGCGGCAGTGGCATTGATGCCACCAGCTACCTGGAATCGAAGGCCGGGGTCCATGTGGATCTCGAAACGGGCAACGTCTTTAGCGGCGGGGGAAGTGATGCTGATGGCGACGTGCTGATTGAGATGGAAAGCGTGCTCGGCACCGCTCAGGACGACGAAATGCGCGGCGATGCCGCTGACAACACCCTGTATGCGGCCTGGGGCAATGATGTGGTCGAAGGGCGTGGGGGCGCGGATGAGCTGCACGGCGGCCCTGGCAACGACACGGCGGAATATGTCAGCTCTAACACGGGCGTCACGGTTTCCCTCGAAGCTGAGTTTGAGGGCGCGGCCTTTAGCGCAGCGGGTTCCGGCGGTCACGCGCAGGGCGATCGCTTGGTGATGGCGACGGATAAAGAGGGCACCCCGACCGATCGCAACTCCTTTGAAAATCTCACCGGCTCGCTCCATGACGACGACCTCACGGGTGATGGCAATGCCAATGAGTTGCGAGGTTTGGCGGGCGATGATGACCTGTTTGGCAACGGGGGCGGCGATCGCCTGATCGGCGGAGCCGGGGCCGATCATCACGACGGCGGCGGTAATCGCGACTGGGCCGACTACAGCGAGGCTGATGCCAGCGTCATCGTCAATCTAGAAGGCAACTTTGGTCTGCTCGGCGATGCCCAGGGCGACACCTTCACCAGCATCGAAAATCTCCAGGGCAGCGACCAGGCAGACTGGCTCTGGGGGGACAGTGCTAGTAATGACATCAATCCGGGCCGCAGCATCGGCGGCGGTGACTTGGTGAATGGCGGCACTGAGGTCAGTGGCGGTGGCGATCGCCTCATCCTCGACTACGCTGATGCCAACTCCAGTCTGCAAGGGGGCTACAACTACGAAGTCGGGGCAGCCGACGCGGGCGAGTTTACCAACCAGGTCAAATTTGCTGAAATCGAGCGCTTGCAAATCGTCGGTTCTCAATTCAGCGATACCATTCGCGGCGGCAGCGGTGACGACTTCATTTCTTCGGGGATGGGCAACGACACGGTGTTCACCGGGCAGGGCAACAACAGCGTCAACGCCGACGACGGCAACGACACTGTCGTTCACTTCAATGATGCCTTTGGCAACGTGTTCTACACGCCCGCTCCCGCTACTGAGACCATGTCCTGGATTAATGGGGGCGCGGGGATCGATACCTTCTCGGGCAACCTGGCCCATGAAGACAGTGACGTGGTACTCACCAGCCTTGACCCCGAGGTCGAAAACCCTGGGCAGGTGTTCACCACCAGCAATGGGTCGGTGATTCACGGCTTCGAACGGTTTCAAGACATGCAGACCGGCGGTGGCGATGACCAGTTGACGCAGCTCGGACGAGTCGACAACGATTTCCGCACGGGCGCCGGCGACGACATCGTCAACACCGGACTGGGGCTAGACTACGCCGATGGCGGCATTGACGGCCCAGGCATTGGTTTACTACCGGCTCAAGGTGACGACCTGCTCGTGGTGGACTATTCCGTCGGGGATATCGGCGACGGCATGAAGAGCGAGATCAACTACAATGCCGCCCTCCCGAGCCGCTACTATCGCACCGCCAACAATGGCGCCGTGCAGTGGGACGAGGTGGAGTTCGTCAACTTTGAGCGGGTTCAGGTGGATGGCACTCAACATAGCGACATGATCGTCGGTGTCGATGGCGACGACGAACTACGCGGTCACGACGGCAAAGACTCGATCTCGGGACGCATCGGTAATGACCAAATCTTCGGCGGTGACGACGACGACGCCATCATGGGCGGTCGCGGCAACGACATCATGCACGGGGGCCGCGGCAACGACGTCATCATCGACGACGTGAATGAAGATAATGACCAAGGCGGCGATGATCAGCTCTTTGGCGACGACGGCAATGACTGGCTGTTCGGCGCTGGCGGCAATGACGAGCTGCAAGGGGGCAACGGCAACGACGTCATGATTGGCGGTGCTGGCAATGACAGCCTCAATGGCGGTGCTGACAATGACATCATCATTGGCGTCAACTGGGGCGGCGATGTCTTCCCCGCCGTGCCGGAAATCGACACGATGACCGGAGGCACGGGGGCCGACTTCTTCATCCTGGGGGATGGCATATCGCCTTACTATGACGACGGCAAATTCGTCACGTCCGGCAGTCAGCATCAGGCGATCATCACTGACTTTTCTCTGGAAGAAGGGGACGCGATCGCCCTCCACGGCGATGCCAGCGACTATGCCCTACAGGAAAGTGGCGGCTCGACGCGTATTCTCCGCACGGGGGGCGTGCCCGAACTCATCGGCACTCTGGAGGGCGTGACGGGACTCGATCTCAACAGCGACGCCTTCCAATATTTTGACGACGAGGTCGACCCCGAAACCATTGGTCTGTTACTGCCTGCGGTGCAGCAAGTGCGCGAGGCCGCGTCTCAAGAGACGATTTCTGTAAACGATTTCAAGGTGCTGCCAGAGACGGAAGCGGTTTTGGTTGGATTACTGCTGCCAGCGGTGCAACAAGCCCGTGAGGCCGCGCCTGCCACGACCTTCGATGTAAATAAATTGGCACCAGCGAGTGAGGCGATCGCGTCATCCCCCGAAATGGCTGAGGCGGTGACGCTAGAGTTCTCTCCCGCAGCGGCCTCCAAACTTGACCCGGCACCGGCTCAGGCCGAACTTGCCGATAGCAGCGCCTTCAGCATCACCCAGACCAATAGCGCCTACGGCTTGCTCAATACCGTCTTGGGTGACACGACCGGACTCACCATACTGGATGCTCAAACCAGCGGCGATGCCCGCGCCTTTGGTACCTTCCAATACGATCCGTTTGGGTTGGGCAACGGCATCGTGCTGAGCACTGGCAAAGTCACTGACTTGGTGGGCGAGAATACCGAAGATGGCGGCTTTATCGGGGATGCTAGCATTCCTCTAGAATTCACCAAACTCGGTTCTGGGGGGGGCTTAGGCCTAGAGCTGGGTCAAGTGTCCACGGTGAAGCAGGTCAATCCCGGCTTCGGCGGGGCCGACGACTTTTTGAATCCCGACGACCCCGATTCCCCCGCGCCCGATACGGCCATCTTTCGAGCCAATCTGTCGGATCTCACCCAGCTACAGTCGCTCACCATTGCTGACAGCGGCTCGGGCACGGGCGGCGCGGGGGGCGAGCGTACGGGCTTCGACCTGGTGGGGGTCAAACTGAGCAACGTGCTAATCACCGATGCCGCCGACATCGACGAGATTCCCGGCATTGATGTCTTTGACTTCAGCCCGCTCAGCACCTTCTTTACCCCCGGCGAGCAAAAACCGTCCAACAGTCCCAATTACCCGGAGACGACGGATATGTTTGGCTCGTTGCACGGGAACGTGAACAACGCGATCGCCACCCTCGACGAGTTCGACTTTGACGGCGACACTGGCTTTGTCAGTCTGGGCACGGGTGGTTCAGTTGGCCTCAATCTCACTGAGACGCTGAATCCCGACGGGCCGCTGTACCTCTATGTGGGTGAAGCGGGCAATAATGGCGAATCCTTGGCGGGTGAAATCACCGCCTCCGCCCAGCGTATCAATGGCCAGAGCGAACTTAGCACCGACTTTGGCCTCCTGGGGGCCGAGGGCGATACCAGTCAGTTCTCCTTGAGCTTTGAAGCCGATGACAGCGTCGAGCAGATGTTCTTTAAGTTCGTCTTTGCCTCCGAAGAGTTTGTGGAATACGGCGGCAGTGACTTCAACGATGCCTTTAACATCAAGCTCAACGGCTTTAATCTGGCACGCCTCAGCGACGGCTCCGAGGTCAGCATCAACAACTTGGTCTCTAACCCGTTTGGGGGCTATCACTCTGACTTCATTAACAATCCGGTGGGCACCGGCCCCGCCAGCAGCGAAACGCCGCTAGATGGCTACACTCAGGTGCTAACCTTTGCGGGGGCCGTCAACCCCAACGCGGTTAACCAGCTAGAAATTGAGGTCAAAGATATTGAAGACGGCTGGAAAGATACGGCAGTCTTTTTGCAGGCGGGTTCTCTGGGGGTGAGCGAAACGCCGCTGGGCAGCGTCAACTTCTTCCTCACCGACAGCATCCTGCAGGAAGGTGAAGGCTCTGTTCTCAACCTGAAGCTCAACACCATGCCGACGGAGGCGGTCACCGTCACCCTCGACCCCGACGAGCAAATCGACCTGGGCAACGGTGCCGGTAATTCTCTCGATGTGCTGTTCACGCCGGATGACGCGCTCACCAATCGCGAGATTGCGTTCACGGCCTTTGACGATACGCTGGTCGAAGGGGGGCACAGTGGCTTCATTAGCGCCTCGGTCAACTCTGATGATCCCAGCTACAGCACGCTGGATGATCTCATGATTGAGCAGTTCATTGTCGATAACGACACCGCCGCAGTGGGTCTCAGAGATCAACTCTTGCAGGGTGGTCAAACCGGGGCGCAATCGGGAACTGCGGTGAGCACATTGTTCGACCCGGCGGGCACCGTCATGCCGGTGGTCGATCTGGCGGGCAGCCGTTCGCTCAACGGGGTAGACGGCAACCTCGCAGGCACCTTTTTGAACCTCGGCGCTAGGCCGCTGGATCAGTCAGACTCGCTCCTAACCGAGGCAACTCCATTCCAGGATGACGCTGCCATCAGTGCTTTGCAGCCTGCCTGGAGTCAGGTCGCTGTCTAAGCATTGGTGCATAACTAGCGTTTGAGGGAGGGTTATGAGGGCGATCGCTCTCATAACCCTTTTCGATTTGATGGCGCTAGAAAACAGTGGATCGATAAGGAGAATCGTTGGCAAGATTCGCTCATGGAAATACTTCTAGAGCAAGGCGTCCCGAGTCCGCAATTTCTACTTTGCAGGCTGGTGAGAGAGCATCAGGGCCGCAGCATGGCCACCGTAGCAGAAAGCTGATCAGCATGGAATCATGAGGGCACTACTTGCTCTAGTCAATTTTTGAGATAAAAATGTTGCTTCAGAGTCAATAAGGAAAACATATTTCTTAATATCTTCGCTAGAGTAAAAAAGTAGTCTCCACCTCTTCTCCATGCTGCATGCCCCTAAATCGTTCCGCTTGTTGGGCCAACGGGCGATCGCTGCCCTGCTGATCAGTATCCTGGGCATTACCTTAGGATTTGCTGCTCCTGCTTACAGCGATACCTTGGCCGATACGCCAAAGTACATCGCCGCTGATGGTCGTGACCTGACCGCAGTCGCTGAATGTTTGCCCAAAAGGCTGAGCCAGCCAAATTTGAAACGCGCTTTAAGTGAATCGCAGAATGACTTTCTAGAAAAGGTCTTCGACATGAAGGACGATTACGATAGCTATAAATTGGACGAGACTGAAATTGCCTACTTGGCTTGTTTAGAAGAAAAAGGCGTCACGCCCCAAGTGAAGCGCTAGAAAGTTCCTATCGGTTTTAACAATAATGCCGCATCCTTATAACTAGAGGATGCGGCTTTTTAGGCGCTAATTTTTATCCCAAGCTTGACGCCAATTGCCTCGGTGAGTCTTGAGGTACTGCCCACGCGCTGACTTCTAGAATGACTTGAGAAAGGTGCTTGTGCTCAGAGGATGCTTGAGAATTCAATGGGCAAATAGTGTTCTGAAAAAAACAAAATGCGCGCGTCGCGATCGCACCGATCAACGCCTCAAAAGAATTGATTTGCTCGGTTGCTCGATCGCGCTCATCGATAAAGGGGCTTAGGGATCAGCAAGAACCCCGATCACTCATGGGGCAAGCAGCCTGAACGACCGGGACTCTGCAGTGTGAAACACGAGCTGGTTGCGGCGAAAATTTGTCCGCTGTCACCCATTACTCAGACACTCAGTGGCTAGAAGTAATGGGGTAGGACGACAGTTCACCTTGGCCATACTCGATTCGCTGAAGATGACGTCTTTTTTACGGCCACGGCGACAAGAGGGGGAAGTAGTTTTGCAGTACCGCCCAAAAATGAGTGTTCGCGGGATTGGCCACCTCTTCAACGTGCAACTCGTAAATGGTGTCGGGAAACGCAAAGTGGACTGAACCCAGCTTCTTTAAAAATCCACAGGGATGCAGTTGATGCTGATCGGGGTAGCGATAGCAAAAGCGTCGCCAAACATGTTCTTGCAGCCAATGGTTCAGTGCCCCATGAGAATGGTAGCCAAACTCCTTGGTCATAAAGGGTTGATCCTTGCGGCGAATCGATTGGATGTAACCGATCGGCACGCCAATCGGAAACACAATCGGCTTCTTTCGCCGATGCCCATCGAGATCGCGCCAGCTCCGCATCACCTGAATCATGGCCTCTTCCGTCGTCACGGCGGCTCCGGCCAGTGCGGTTACGCGGCGATATCGAGCCACATCTCTCTCTAGCGATTGCAGCAAGTCAAAGAACAAATAAGGACTGTTTTGCAAGCGCACATATTGCTCGAGATCGTCGGCAAATTCAGACGGCAACTCATGACGATGCAGCCCGACATCTAAGGGATTCGCCGTCAGACAAGGCAGTAATTCATCAATGAAAAAAGCCTGCATGGTTTGCTGCATCTTGTCTAAAGCGGCTTCAAACTCCCTCAAAGAAGGGGCCTGGAGCACGCGATCGGTATCGATCTGATGCTGTTCAGAGACTTTATGCAGATGCCTGACGGGCGTCGGAATGCCGATATGGCGAGTGCTCGGTCGGCTTTTGGTCTGATGCAGCTTAAACGGATTTAAGTTGAATCTCAAAGCCGAAAGCGTGTAGGCATCCCGAGGCTGTTGCCATGACTGGGTTGCTTCTAGGCGCGCGATGGGAGCCACCTCATCGCCATAGGGGCAGATTTTGGGATTGGATCCCTGATAGGTGGTCAAATGTCGAGAAACGGTGGGCTGATCGTCAAATCGAGGCTGCCCTCTAGCGTCTAGCTCTAGTCTCCATTGATACTTTGGATAACGAGCCAGGGGAATTTCTGTACGAATACAGGCAGCCCAATCGGTATTAGCAAGCATGAGAAAAACTCCTAAGGAAAATAACACTTCTGGCCATCAAACAAACGAACTCAATACACAAGTCGGGCGATCGCCGGGCTAACTGAGGGGTTAGCTGACGACGATGGCCCGTGTGCCTGCAAACACCACTAGCCAGCTTTGTTGCCCACACTGAGTAGTTGATATAACGCTAAAAATTCAGTATTTAGAATTTCGGAGCAATATCAATCAACAAAGCGGCATAAAGCATTTTGCGTGGAATTCTTCGGCCGATAGGTTCATGAAGTATGAACCTGCCGCTTTATACCCAAAATCCCAATGTTTTCTGGAAAATTGACTCAATTACGCGGCAATTTGCGGACTTGTCATGAACCTTGCACCCTCAATCTTGATTAGCAAGATCACATCCAGATCGTAGAGATAAACATCAGTCAAAATCAGTCACTCGGCGGCATTAAATCACTGACTTTCCGGCCAATAGCTGGCCGCGCGATCGCGCGTCGTCATGCCGCCAATGGCATCCTTATCAAGGCGCATTCGTCATCAAAAATGCGCGCGACGGCGTGACCTTTGAGCGCCTACTGAGGTATGCAGCAAGCCCTGATCCTGCGACATGACAGTGCTCTATTCGGTCTGAGTCCTGGCTGGACTCACCGCCTGAGCTAGCCAATCCCTCCCTCTTGGGTGGTGCCCTCTGCCCGCTCACCGCTGCTGTCGATCACTGCCTGCTGCTGCTTAATGCCTATCGAAGCCACCCTTTTGATCACAACGGATGGTGCCCTTTAAGTGGGGGATGAAGTGAGGCCATCAAGCAGTGATGTCATGATTCCGCTTGGCAAGTTCACCGCTGGAATAAATGCGAGCTAACCGCTAGTATCATCTTGTGCATATCTACCTACCGCTCACCATGAGTTGTTCCTAACGTTTAACTGTTCTGCACGAAAAAATTGTTATGTTCAAAGTTGCCGTCGGACATAGCATTGATCCCGACTCCTTGGCAGCGATCAAAGAAGCCGTCAATCAGTGCCGTGAGCAGCTTCAACAAGCGATGCCAAGGGCTGGCATTTTGCTCTGCGCCATTGATTTTGAGCACCAAGTCATTCTTGATTTTATTAGTGAGACCTTTCCCGACATTGCTTTGATTGGGGGCACAACGGTGGGCGAGATGTCGTCTCAGTTGGGGTTTCATGAAGACTCTTTGACGCTGATGCTGTTCTGCTCCGATGAGGTAGAGATGCGAGCGGGTTTAGGTGTCCAAGTTTCGCAAGACGCGATCGCGGCGGCTCAGCAAGCTATCCCTGACCTGGAGGGGGCAGCCCCGAAGCTCTGCTACGCGATCGGCGAAGGCTTGGGCGTTGACGGCGTGGCCTTGGTCAAAGGTCTGGGCATCGCCTTAGGCGAGGGTGTGCCCATCTTCGGCGGCCTTGCGGGCGATGATTGGCGATTTGAAAGGACTTATCAATTTTTTGGCCAGCAGGTCTTAAGTAATGCGGTCACCACGCTCGTCTTTTTCGGCAATTTGTGCGTGTCTTGTGGCGTGGCTACCGGACAGCATCCGATTGGTCAAAAAGGCACGGTGACCAAGTCGATGGGCAATACCCTGCATGAAGTCGATGACCAATCGGTTAGAGTTTTCTACCAGCGTTACTTTGGTAATGCCATCTCCCTCGAGCTGGCGGGCGGCTCTTGGGGCGGGGCAGTTGCCGTGTTTGAACCGGGCGAAGCTTCGTTCTATGTGCGATCCCCCAACAACCAAGACACAGCTTCTGGCAGCATCGAATATTTTGGCCACATTCCTGAACACTCCAGTATTCAATTCACCGAGACTAATATCGAAGACCTCCTCGCCGCCGCTCGAGAAGCCCTGGAAAAAGCGCGCGCCCTCTACGCGGGCAATCAGCCCACCGCCGCTTTAATCGTCTCTTGCTCATCGCGGATGAAATTACTGGGCACGCGCGCTTGGGAAGAGCACAAGATCGCGCAACAAGTTTTGAAAGGCTTACCGAATGTGGGATTTCATGCCTATGGCGAAATCTGCCAATTATCGCATCAGGGGAAATCTTATTTCCACAACGAAACTTTCACGGCGGTTCTAATGGGTACCCAATAAAATCCGATGACATCAGTGCAGGCAGAGGGGAACTCAGTCGATTTATGGCAGCAGGTTGAAGTCCTCAAACGAGAAAATCGAATTCTTAAAAAAAAGCTCTCTCGTTCAGAACTGACGCGATCAGAACTGGAGACCGCGAGTCAACGACGAGAACTCATGCTCAAACAGGTGATTGAAGAAGCCGAAAAGGCCAAAGCCGAACTTGAAAAAGCGAAAGAAGTTGCTGATAGTGCCAACAAAGCCAAGAGCGAATTTCTGGCCAACATGAGCCATGAACTGCGAACCCCCCTGAACGGTATTTTGGGCTACGCTCAGATTTTAGGTCGCACAGAGGCCTTGTCCGAACGGGGCAAAACGGGCCTCAGCATCATCTATCAGTGTGGCGACCACTTACTAACGCTCATCAACGATATTCTCGATCTCTCCAAAATTGAAGCGCATAAAATGGAATTGCTCCATGCAAGCTTCGATTTACCCGCTTTTCTCCGCAGCGTGGTTGAAATCTGTCGCGTTCGTGCCGACCAGAAGGGGATCGATTTCATCTACGACGTTGATCAGGGGCTGCCCCATCATGTCAAGGCCGATGAGAGACGCCTGCGGCAAGTGCTGATTAACTTACTGGGCAATGCCGTTAAATTCACCGATGCAGGGCAGGTGAGATTTCGGGTGCAGTTAGTCGATCCGCCGGTGAGCCCGAATCGACACCGGCTGCGGTTTGACATTGTGGATACAGGTGTTGGCATGCGGCCCGAGCAAGTCGCCAAGGTCTGTCTCCCGTTTGAACAAGTCGGTGATCATAGCCGTAAAGAAGGCGGCACGGGCTTGGGTCTGGCCATCAGTAATCAAATCATTCAGATGATGGACAGTGAGCTAGAAATCGCTAGCGAGTGGGGGGGGGGCAGTCAGTTCAGCTTCACTGTCGAGCTGACTGAGGACGCTCATATCCAATCCCCTTCCTGCAGCCACCGCACACGTCAAATTATCGGCTACGAGGGCGATGAGCGCACCGTGCTGATTGTGGATGATCGCTGGGAAAATCGCTCTGTTATGAGCAACCTCCTAAGGCCCATCGGCTTCAGCACGATTGAAGCAACTAACGGCGAGGCGGGGTTGGCGCAAGCTGAGTCAAGCCGTCCTGACCTGATTATTGTCGATTTGCTGATGCCCGTAATGGATGGTTTTGCCATGTTGCAGCAGCTCCGGTGTCATCCGCAGCTGCAGGCAGTGCCCACCATTGTGTCCTCTGCCAGTGTCTTTGAGGCAGACCGCTACAAAAGCTTGGCGGCAGGAGCCGTGGCCTTTTTGGCAGAGCCCATCCGCACGAATGAGCTACTCCATCTGCTCGAAATTCACCTTCAGTTACAGTGGACGTATGGAAACGCGGCACCGATTGAAGACGTCGATCTGAGGGGTGAAGATCATGTCGTCATCAGCCCACCGCCCGAAGTCTTAGCCGCACTAACGGCTTTTGCGCGGAAAGGCGATCTGGATTCTCTCATTCAAGCCGCTCGTCACCTTGACGAGCGGTACAGCCACTTCGCTGAGACGGTAATCCTGATGTCAGAGCAATTTCAAGTCAAACAACTCAAAGCTTTTATTAAACAAAATATGTAGAAATTAGTTGGAGAAATATTGATATCTGAGATGGAATTACCAACCGCTGATTTTGTTTTAATCGTCGATGATAATGCCGCGAACCTATCAGTGCTGGCTCAAACCCTCAAAGGAGCCGGGTGTGCTGTTCGGGTTGCTGTCGATGGCGAGAGTGCGATTCAGCAGGTTGCCGAAGAGCTACCCTCGCTGATTTTGCTAGACATCATGATGCCTGGCATTGATGGGTTAGAAACCTGTCGTCGCTTAAAAGAAAATTCAGATACCTGTGAAGTGCCGATCATTTTTATGACGGTGCTTGATGACATTCAAGAAAAGGTGCACGGCTTATCTCTAGGCGCAGTTGATTACATCACTAAGCCGTTTAATGAATCAGAAGTGCTGGCCCGAGTGCTGGCTCATTTAAAGACGCACGACCTGATCCAAACTGTGCAGGAGCAAAATCATCAGCTGAAACATGAAATTGCGCTACGCCAAGAAACCGAACAGCAACTCTATAAGCTCAATAGTGAATTAGAGAGAGTGCAAATTGAACTTCTGCAGAAAGAAAGACTCTCGGCCATTGCGGAATTGGTTACCGGCATTGCCAGCGAAATCAATAATCCCATTGGCTGTATTGCGGGGAATATCGAGTTCGTTCAAAAGTATACAAAAAGCCTCTTAGATCACGTTGATCTTTACGAGGAAAATACTCCGCATGAGGAGGATGAAATTGAGCAGCATGCTGCTCAAATCGAACTTGACTATATTAAAAGAGACTTGCCAGCGACGGTTGAGTCGATCAAAGGCAGCAGTAGTCGCATCTCAGCCGTCAGTAAGTTAATTCAGATTTTTAATCGGCACGACATCCAGCCAAATAAAAAGTATGAATTTGATATTCACGAACTGCTAGATGGGGCGCTACTGCTCTTAAGACACCGACTCAAAACACAAAACAATCGCGTCGCGATTGAAGTCATCAAAACCTATGGCGACTTGCCCAAAATTCCCTGCTTTCCCGGTCGCCTTAGTCAAGCTTTTACAAACATTCTCGGCATTCTCATTGACGCGTTTGATGAGCACTGTAGCCTGCCAGCCGATCAGTCAGTCAATAATTTCACCCTGGCCCAAGGCAGCCCCCCTCTGCAGATTCAAATTAGAACGACTCTAGAAACCTCATGGGCCATTATTCGAATTAGAGGTAATACCAGTTCCCTGTGGTCAGAACATGAACCAGAAACTTCTGAACGACCGGTCCCCCAAAGCCCAGTTCACAATAATGCTGATTTAGAACTCCTGATGGCGCGTCAAATTGTCGTGGAAACTCACGGTGGCGAGCTTAACTTTATTTCTACTTTCAACACTGAAATTATGCTGATGCTGCCCGCTAGTCGAGTGGGGCAAAAGGAGTATTTCCCCGAACATTTGAGCCGAGGGGAGGAGTAATCTCCTGGCTCAGCTAAGACGACTCCTCTTTTGCCGCGATCGCGGCGCTACTGGCCTGCCGAAATGGCCGTTCTCAGCGCACCAATAGGATTGATTTAATCGGGCGTTCGATCGCCTCACCCGTCGCATCAAAGCGGCCCAGATTGGTTTCACCCTCAAAATATAAGCCGCTAGAGCTGCCCCCATCCAGATTCAACGCCTGCTCCACGCCCAAAGTCTGTAAAAAGTCAGCCATCTCTGGCAGGGTAAGCCCTGTGGCTCGATTCGTCATCGGCAGTTGACTGGCGATCGCCAACACCACGGTGCCATCGGCCTTGAGCCCAATCGCTGAGCGAGCATTGGGCAATCGGCTCCCCAGCGCATCACGCACCACTTCGCCGGCATCGTTATCGGCTAAAAAGCCCTCGTCATATCCCGTTTGAATGGGCAGTAGCTGTGGCCCCGCGCCGACCGCCGCTGTCAGCTGACAGGCTGGGGGCATGGCGGCCCCGTGAGCGGTGATGTCATACCGTACCGTGCCCTCACAGTCATAAACTCGAAATTCTGACCGATTAAGAATGGCCGGCAGGTAGGACTGGAGATCCGGATTTTCGACTAGGCCCGCATTTTGGCGCGGGTCTGCCACCAAGTCGCCATTTACCGTGACAAAAGATGTCGTCAGGCCATTGCGCGGATCAAAAAAACCGGCATTGATCGCCGCGATCGCTCCTTGGCCCGTTGCCCACTCAGACAAGGGCGTCAGCGAGGTGGCCACGGCCACGTCGATTTGCCAGCCGCTATTGGCGGGCACGGTGATCGTATGTACCACCGCATCTATCAAAGGATAGGACTGATCGGTCAGTTCCTGTTTTTCTAACTCCGCATGGGCCGCTGTGGCACCCGCGGCCTCATGCGGCGCCGCCGGCGGCTCGGCCCGCTCAGGGGGGATGGCCTCCGGCGCGGTGAGGGTGCAGCCGCTGAGCAAGAGGGCTAAACCGAGTGTGCAATAGCCGACAAAGGGAAGTTGCAAGGGCGATCGCCTCTCTAACATGAACGGTTTTCCAGCCTCTGTGATGGGCCTCCCGCTGCCCGCTGGGCTGCTGAGAGGCCCAGAGAGGCACGTCTTTTGCCAGCATATCGGGATTAGAACGTGCCCATCGCCGAAATGCCTCGTGATGGTTGAGAAAGCTGCCAGAGCCGCCAAAGGCGCTGCTCTAGCCGGGGGTCAAACTCAGCCATAAAGATGCCGATATCTGGGTTCGGCCCTTCCGTAATCCACAGCCCCGACAGGGTGATTTCCCACCAGTCGCGATCGCAGCGCGTGAGTTCCAAGGTCTGCAACTGCTCCCCTAATTGCCGATCAATCAGCGTCGCCAAGAGCGGAATGCTGGCTCGAATCGGCTGCACTGTCATCGATCGCTGCGCATGAGCATAGGTGCAAACGCGATCGCTCAGCAACAGATTGAGGGGGGTGGGGCAATATTCAAGGCAGAGGCCCGTGTCAGTGTAAGTCACTTTCAACATGGAGATATCCGATAAAAATACCTGGAGACAAATTCCGGTCAAAAATCTTGGTTAGAAACCTGGGTCACAAACTTCAGTTCTCGCCGCCAATGCCGTCACGCTGAATCCAACCAAAGCCATCTGCCTGCGGCAAACAGAGCTGGGCGGTAGTGACCCATCACGGGCGGCGATCGCCCCCGGCCTAGCCTCACCCCACTGGGCTGAGACGCCGCGATCGCGCTGTGAACTATGCGTTGCGTTGGCTTTGAACGCGCTTTTGCTGAATTAGCAAGAGCGCCAAAACCCGCTGATTTAAATGCAGTTGGCTAGCACTGTGGCAGGGCGCCTGCGATCCACCAATAATGGTCGCTCTGGCTCCGGTCAGGGCCCCGCAATCCGTGTCTGGAGGCATCGCCTAGCGTCTGGCCACGCTCGCTCAGGGGCGTGGGCCGCTCAGGGCCATGAAGTCCCCGCAGGCTAATGCGGACAACGCTCATGAGACCGCTGCTGAATGCTACGCCAGGCAGGCATCCGGTGGCGCGATCGCCCACGTTGCGAGTGCGGATGCAAGTCCATTGAGTGAGCAGATTCAGCATGGCACCAGTCTCCACATAGCGCATTCTTAAACAGGAATGCTGAGCACGGTTGCGTTGATGCGTCAATACTACACTCGTAATACAGAAGTGTCTAGAGCCTATTTGTGAATGTTTAAGCGGGCCTGCCACCGAGGCGCTGCGCTCACGTCCACCAAATAGTCGGGTTGCTGTCAGGGTGGAGAGAGAGGCTAACCTTTGCGGCTCAGGGGGGCGGCCATCGGCGGGCAACGGCTCCTCAACCTCGCCGCTGCAGTCGGCCAGTCCCTCGATAAGATGGTGACAGAGCATTTACGCTAGTCAATGCCGATTGTCACTTTAACTATCCCTGCGATCGCCCATGACCTCTGCCGCTGAGTCTGCTGCTACGCCTGCCGTTTGGATTTATGACACCACCCTGCGCGATGGGGCGCAGCGCGAAGGGTTGTCTTTGTCGATTGAAGACAAACTGCGCATCGCGCACAAGCTTGATGATTTGGGCATTCCCTTTATCGAAGGCGGCTGGCCGGGGGCCAATCCCAAAGACGTGCAGTTTTTTTGGCAGCTTAAAGAAGAACCCCTGCAGCAGGCCGAGGTGGTGGCCTTCTGTTCGACCCGTCGCCCCGGCAAGCAAGCGGCCACTGACCCGATGCTGCAGGCGATTTTGGCGGCGGGTACCCGGTGGGTTACCCTCTTTGGCAAATCGTGGGATCTGCATGTCGCCGACAGCTTGCAGACTACCCTCGACGAAAATCTGGCCATGATTGGCGACACGATCGCGTTTTTGCGCGAGCAGGGGCGGCGAGTCATCTACGATGCCGAGCATTGGTTTGATGGCTACAAGGCTAACCCTGACTATGCGCTGCAGACGCTGGCCAGTGCCCTCAATGCCGGGGCCGAATGGCTGGTGCTGTGCGACACCAACGGCGGCACCCTGCCCCACGAAGTGGGCCAAATTGTGCAAGCGGTGCGGCAATGGCTCGATCGCCAACCCCACCCGCTGCCCCAGCCGCCGCGCCTGGGCATTCACACCCATAACGATGCGGATATGGCCACCGCCAACGCCCTCGCGGCAGTCCTCGAAGGGGCGGCGATGGTGCAGGGCACGATGAATGGCTATGGCGAGCGCTGTGGGAATGCCAACCTCTGTGCGGTGATTCCCAATCTGCAGCTTAAGCTCGATCGCCCCTGCCTCGCCCCCGCGCAGCTGCAGTCTTTAACTGAGACCAGCCGACTGGTCAGCGAACTGGTCAACCTCGCGCCCGACGAACATGCGCCGTTTGTGGGGCTGTCGGCCTTTGCCCATAAGGGCGGCATTCATGTCAGCGCGGTGGAAAAAAATCCGAAAACCTACGAGCACATCGTCCCCGCCGCGATTGGGAACTGCCGCCGCATTGTCGTGTCGGATCAATCGGGACTCAGCAACATTGTGGCTAAGGCCCGCAGCTTTGGCATTGAACTGCACAAGCAGGATGTCGCCTCTCGCCAGTTACTCAATCGGCTCAAAGAACTAGAAAATAAAGGCTATCAGTTTGAAGCCGCCGAAGCGAGTTTTGAGCTGTTGATGCGAGAAGTGTTGGGTCAGCGCCCCCGCTTTTTCGCCCTGCGCGGATTTCAAGTGCACTGCGACAATCTGCCCTCAGAAGCCGATTGGAAAACGCGATCGCTAGCGACCGTCAAACTCCAGATCAATGAGCAGGAAATTCTGGAAGCGGCGGAAGGCAGCGGCCCCGTCTCGGCGCTTGATAAGGCGCTGCGCAAGGCGTTGGCCAATTTTTATCCGGCGATCGCGGAATTTCAGCTGAGCGACTACAAAGTGCGCATTTTAGATGGTCGCGCGGGCACCGATGCCAAGACGCGCGTGCTGATCGAATCCAGCAATGGTCAGCAGCGATGGACGACGCTGGGGGTCTCTGACAACATCATCGAAGCGTCTTATCAAGCCGTCGCTGAAGGATTGGAATATGGCCTGATGCTGCAGAAAGACCCCTTAACCAGCTGCACCATCGGGGTCGGCTAAGCCAGCAGTTAAGCCACGCAATCTACGGCGATCAACGACAGTTCTGTTCTGAATCTAAGCTTTGGATAAAGGCAGACAATCTCTCCCTGGGAGGACTCCCAGCAATAACGTGTCCAAGAACCCGGTTTCTGGGAACAAGTCAACAGTTTCCGGCAAGTTTTTCATAGAAACCGGGTTCTTCCGGTGGATGTTTTTTAGGTCGGATTACGCTTGTGCTTAAGCTCCCTGGCGTTGCCAAGGTTATTCAGACAGTCCGATGCCCGGAACTATGGCTACTTTAGCCGCTGTTTGATCGGTCACTTCGGATGCCTGAAATCGCCCTCTAATTGGCCTTTTAACTCCGACTTCTGGCTGCTGCATTCTGACTGCCGTGAGGCGATCGCGCCCCCTCAACCTCCAGTTAGGCGTGGAGACAACGATTACCCATCGATCTCCACGGCTTTGACATCCACCGTAGTCTGCCCCGAGTCGTCGTCTTCCCGCGCGTTGGCTGCCGCTTGGCCGTTGAGCCCCTGCTGAGTAAGCCACTGACCCGCTGCCGATACCATCAGTACGATCAGCGCCACGTCGTCGATCTGCCCCAATAGGGGAATCAAATCCGGCGACAGATCAATGGGACTGATGAGGTACAGCAGCGACGCTAAGATCACCCAAAGGCTGTATTTGGGATTGGTCAAGAGGCGACGATAACCTTGAAATAACAAGCGCATAAGGGGTCACAGAGAAATCAAAGTAAACGACGGGTGATCGCCTTCCTATGGGCTCATTGCGCGTTCGAGCCGGGTTTGGTTGGTTCGGCGTCGCGGCCAGACTCCAGAGCGATTGCCCGGTGAGTCCTTGAACGTTCCCTTGGCCTAGCCGCTTGCCCGTTTGACTTACCGTAACAAAAACCCGCGTCTTCGCCCGCAACTGGCACCGGCTGGCACCTGCCTATAACTCGATGAGTTATTCAGCCGTATCGGCCACTGCCCACCAGGCCAAGGCATAATCTTGGGCTAAATCGTCTTCGATTTGTTGGTGATACACCACCCGCAGCTTGTACCGCCCGGTTGTCGGCACTTGGGTGAAAATATGCTCCAGGCTATCGACCTCGCTGATCGAAGACCAGACGCTATCGGCAATATCATCGTCCTCCGCCCGCATTAAATACAGGTCTAAGTCGTTGAGCCCGCGATCGCTAAAGGTCTCTTCCAAATCATAGAGCCCGTTGTCATTGGCATCGTCTAAAACAACCAGTCGCTCCCACGTCAGCGTGGCGGAGAGGTAGCTGCCCCCGCGCAACGGCTGATCAAAAACGTAATCACGCTGCAAAACGGCGGTCTCAGTTCTCGGCAGATCTGGCGGCAACGGCGACTCGGCGGTGCCAAAGCTCCAGCCGATGACGGGCACGGGGTCAGCAACCGACCATTGCCCTCCCTGCAGCTGCTGCAAGGCCCGAGTGGCGTTCAAATGACCGGTGCCCAGGTCAGCATGTAGGGGCAGCGTCGGGTCGCGATAGGCATCGGAGTCGAGCCAGGTCAGATTGCTTTCGTCATAGAGGGTGCGCGACATGCCTAACAGCAGGCCATCGCCCGAATCGGCGAGCTTGTCCGCCGAGTTGAGCAAAACTGCCTTCATCACCATGGGCTCGCGCGCCTCCAAGCTCCAGTTCTCATCCGCTGAGCGAATCTGGCGATCGGCCCATTCCTGCAATAGAGCAACCACAGCGGTGACATGGGGCGCGGCAAAACTCGTGCCACTGACCACCCGCGACTCGCCATTAGGGTTAATCACGTCGATTTGGCTGCCGGGGGCCACCAGATTAATCGACCGGCGATCGCCGACATTGCTCTCCGGGCCGGGCGATCGCTGGGGGCGAAAGTCTGGCTCGCTGCTGAGGTTGGCAAAATCCACCTTGGTGAAGCGGCCATCCACCTCGCGCGAGTAGGCCACATTGATGCCATTAAAGTTGTCAGTCGGAATGGGAATGCCGCCGCCGCCCTGATTGCCCGCAATCACATAGAGTGTGTCATGCACCCGCTGCGACCAGTCAATACAGAGCGTCAACAGGGCATTGCCATCTAACATCGCGTCGGGTCGCGGGTCGCGGGCTAACGATTCACCAAAGCTGAAATTAATCGCTCGCACATCGCCCCCGTTGCTCAAAGCCACCTGTTGCGAGGCAAAGCATTCTTCTGGCTGCCCACTCCGGCCCCGAATCGGCCCAATAGCGGCGGCATACAACACGGCGTCAGGGGCCACCCCGGTCAGCGTTTTATCTTGGCTAATCATGACGCTGGCGACATTGGCGGCGTGACCATCCACATACTGATTTGGACTCGGCTGCTGATCGAGGTAAAAGACGCGCCCGACTTTCACCGGCAAATCGGCATCCGCCACCTTGTCGAGACCAAACTGGCTGGGGCGGCCAATCTCCACCTGACCGATCGCGATTTTACGCCCCGTCAACAAATACGGCTCCCGGTGCAATCGCCGAGCGTCAATGCCCTCCTCACCGACAGAGTTGGATAGCGCCAAGGCTGGCACGCCAACACCTAAGGCCCCTAAAGCCACAAAACAGGGAACTCGCCAGGCGCGTAAAAGAGCGGCCAGTTTTGATGAATACATGCAGACTTCAAACTCCAAAGCACGAATATGGCTGGCTGGGGAAATGTTGACTTCTATAAAGCTGTTAGGCGCGATCTTTGACAAACCGAATCAGCAAGATCAGCAGCGATCTGTCATCGCTTCATAACAGCAACCCGCGGCCCGAGCAGCACTCATGACCCGGCTACTGGCCACCACCGTCCGCCTTTTGCGGTCAGCATGAACTGATTTCATTAAAGCGTAAACAGTTGGTAAATGAACTCAAAATCAAGGCGATAAGATCTGTTAAAAAGTTAAAGATTTTGTTACGATAAATACTAAAGCATTTAGGAGTAACCTCCCGCTATGGTTCATACCCAGTCCCAAAAATCAGTTGTTGTTTCACCATCAATTTTGTCGGCTGACTTTAGTCGACTGGGTGATGAGGTTCGCGCCATTGATAAAGCCGGAGCCGATTGGATTCATGTTGACGTCATGGATGGTCGTTTCGTCCCGAATATCACCATCGGTCCGCTGATCGTTGAGGCGCTGCGTCCGGTGACGCAAAAGCCCTTAGACGTTCACCTGATGATTGTGGAACCGGAGAAGTACGTCGAAGATTTTGCCAAAGCGGGTGCTGACATTATCTCCGTCCATGCTGAGCACAACGCATCTCCCCACCTGCACCGAACCTTGGGCCAAATTCGCGAGCTGGGCAAGCAAGCGGGTGTGGTGCTCAACCCTGGGACACCGCTGGAACTGATCGAACACGTTCTAGAGCTGTGCGATTTGATCTTGATCATGAGCGTCAATCCCGGCTTTGGCGGTCAGAAATTCATCCCTGGCGTCGTCCCCAAGATTCAAAAGCTGCGTCAAATGTGTGATGAGCGTGGTTTAGACCCGTGGATTGAAGTGGATGGTGGCCTCAAGCCCAACAACGCTTGGCAGGTCATCGACGCTGGAGCGAACGCGATTGTGGCGGGCTCCGCTGTTTTCAAAGCGCCTGATTACGGCCAAGCGATTGAAGGCATTCGTAACAGCACAGGCTCGGCGACGCCTGAGCTAGCCGTCGTCTAAGCTGGCTGCGTAAATCTGAATTCTTCATTAAAGCCGGGGATGCGATCGCGTCCCCGGCTTTGCTTTGGGGCAACCTGAGCAAAGCCCTTTGAAATCCGGATATTCAGAGCGTCACACTGCCCTCATGCCCCGGCAAAAACCGGTGATCCGTATATCCTCAGCCCTGACTCTGCTGACTTCACAATCTCGCCGCAGAAAATCACGGCTAACACCGATGCAGCCGCCAAGATAAACCCATTACGGTGAAATAGACGCGATATTAGCGCCCGCAATCGCCTGGGTCGCTTAAGCCGCCCGGATTAGCGTAGTCTTGAGTCTGCGCCTAGGGCCTGGCCAAGAATCGCTTGAAACAATTAGCGCGATCGCCCTTTTTATCAAAATTCCTCTTCTCAGTACGGTAAATCAGGAGTGCCCTTGACATGATCAACCTCGAAGCAACCATTGATAAAATCTTCACGACCCGTCGCATCACCCGTGATGATCAACAGCGCTTGATGTGCTCGTTTTTAGAGGGCGGGCTATCGCCAACAGACAAAGATCTGTTGGATCGCGTTTATGAAGCCCTGCATCAGGGTCGGCTCCGCGTGGTGGACTAGGCGCTGAAACCTGGGTAGCCAATTTGAGAAATCCGAGCTTAATGAGCGCCATTCGCCCTTTCTATTACCCTCCGTCCGGCAGCCGCCGCCTCAATAGTTCGTCACATCATCATTTTTGGGCTGCTTTGTGCGTAACCAGTTATCTGTGAAATTTTGAGGCTTGGCGATCGCACTCAAAGGCAGCTTCGCGTCGTTGAGGCTCTGTTTTGGGCTCATTATCGGGCCTATACCATCGCCACATGTCTCATCGTATCGGTTAATTAATGCCAATTCGCTGAATTTGGACTACACATTAACAAGTGTGTCGCCCCCTTCAACAAGCGGGCAGCGACAGCGGGGGAGCTCCGACCTGTAGCGCTACTTTGCAGATCTGGTGTAGGACTCTTTGCTGATGCTCATTTTGTAGAGCGGATTCTATTGCGGAAGAGATTTTGCTGCGCATTAAATGCGCAGCAAAATCTCTATCAAATATTTCTAGAAGGGAGGGCTCAACTTTAATGTTGATAGGACTGTAGCCATTTGATGTGATAGGACTTGTGGCTAACAGCGCGTGTTCGACGATAGTGTACCGAGCGGTATCAGTTCCCCTTCAAAAAGTTTGATGCCTTGGCTATAAACACTGACTCATAAGATTTAGCGCTGTTTTTGGCCGTCTCCAAGTGAATCGCTGGTAATACGACAAGGAATACAAGCAGACTGCGATTTTTGGATCATTGATTTTGCTTGAGTGAGTTGGTGTGGGAATGCTTTAGATCGGGGCCTGAGGACGATGCGTTCAAATGAAAAATCGTATTTTTCTGGATATTGATTTCCTGCAGATGGAAATCCTCAATACTTTGCCCAATCCAGTCTTCATGAAAGATACGGAGCTGCGATATGTTCTGGCCAATCAGGCCTTTGAAGATTTATTTGGGGTGCGTCGAGAAGACTTGATCGGCAAGCTTGATCAGCACATTTTTAGCGAACGCCAGTCGGTTCAATGCAACGCAAGCGATTTGCGGGTGCTTGAGTCGGCGGAGATTGACGAAGCCTTGGAAACCGTCTTGCGGGCTGACTCAGAGCCTAGAGAGATGATCATTCGCAAGAGCCGACTGACTTTGCCCAGCGGTCAAATGTTTCTGGTTGGCATCATGCACGACATTACCGAGGTGAGTGTGACGAACCGACGGTTGGAAGAAAGCCAGAAATTGTTAGAACAACAATCGGCAGCGCTGAAGCGTATGGCCTATACCGATCCGCTAACGGGCTGTAGCAATCGGCGAGTGTTGTCTCTCAAAGCCCCTGAGGCCTTTGCCCAAAAGGGCCATGTCGGCAGTTTATTGATCCTTGACCTGGATCATTTCAAGCGGATCAACGATACCTATGGCCACGATGTGGGAGACGCTATCTTAGTGCATCTTGTCAAAGTAATCTCTCAAATCATTCGTCATCATGACGAGCTGGTGCGCCTCGGCGGCGAAGAGTTTGCCGTAGTGCTGGCGGGTGCCCAGGCCAAAAATGCTTGCCAGATAGCTGAGCGCATTCGGCAATCGGTGGAATCGACACCCATGTTCTACGGGGGCAGCTCAATTGTCATGACAGTGAGCATTGGTGTGGTTTGTTGGGCTAATCAAGGGCCAGTCGACTTGGACACCATGCTGATTGAGGGCGATCGCCATCTTTATAAAGCCAAACGAAACGGCCGCAATTGCGTCGTTTGGGCCACCACGGGTGGGGATAGGCCAGCATGAAGGATAGCCTCTGCTCAAGGCATTGTTGGATCAGACTATGAATCTGTGTAGAACAGGCTGCACCAAACTTGAGGGAATGAATCCGTTGATCCACTCCGCTCACGTGTTCAATGCCACAAAATCCTATCCCATTGCTATGAAGCTTTAGGCATTGACATTTGACCTCGTCTGAATCGCCTTGCTCAGCCTCCCATTGGTCGATGAATTGACGACCGCCAGCCCTGCAAATATAGGTTGGCCTCCCTAGTCGATGTTTGCCAGTCTTGCGGACCTGCTCGCCGCTGCCCTCTAGACACTGCATCCTCGAAACCCTATTTTCATGGCTTCATGATGCAATGCCCAGTGCCAGGCATCAGCTGAATGAGTGCAGGTGCCAACGTCGCGTTATTCGTTGGCTGCGACCTCGGGCCAGTTGGTGTCTGCTTTGGCGATATTGCCAGGGATGTCTTGAGCCCATCGCGCTTGAACGTTTTGGTCGTAGTTGAGGTAGAGCTTGCCGTCGACAATCTTCCATGCTTCGGGGTCAACGGCGGCGCTGTAGCCCTGACTCACTGCCCAAGCGCAGAAACCCCCATACTGCGGGGCATACTGCTCAGGATTGGCGGCAAAGGCATCACGGTTTTCAGCCCTGGCAAAATGCCAGGTGGCACCGCTCCACTCATGGGAGAACTCGCTGGTGCCAGGAACGTAGGCCGAGTCGGTGAAATAAGCAACTGGATCAGCGCCCGCGATCGCGACGCTATCTTGCACATACACCGCTAGCAAAGCCGTTTCAGCAGCTGGGGTAGTGGTTGCCTCTGTCGTCGCGGCGACTGTCTCGGATGACTCAGGCGCCGGTGCGGTTTCCGTCACGGGTGCTGAGGTTGAGGTTGGCGGCTCCGACATGGCCGTTTTGGTGCCACAGCTGGCGGCAGCGATCGCCAACAACGTCATCGGGACAAGCAATAGCGGGCGCATGATTATTCTCCTTAATTATGGGTGGACTTAACTATCTGACGTAGACACTAGACGGTAAACCTGAATTCCCCCTGAGAACCGGCTGAAAGCCTCTGAGAATCAGCGCTATTGGTCTTGTTCTGGCACGGGTGCGGCGATAAAAGAAGGGAGAGAAGCCTGCTAAGATCACAAAACTATCAATTGCGGTATCTGTATGCAGCCCCGTCGCTTTGCTCGTGAGCTTGCCCTCCTGGGAATGAGCCAGCTAGCCAATCAAAAACCCAGTGCCGTCGCCACGCAAGATCTCGAAGCCTTAGTGACGGCAGCAGTGCGATCGCTGGCGGGGGAAGTGCAAGATGCCCTAGAGGTCGCCTCAGGGGAAGCGCAGCGCAGTCAAGAGCACCTATTAGAAAGTGAGACCCGCACCAGCAACGTCGAAGAAGCGCGCGCCATGGTGCAAACCGCTCTGGAGAAAACCCAAACGGCTATTAATCTTTTAGGGAACGCGCTGCAAATTCCAGAGATGGTGCAGTTGTCTAACCGGAAAGAAGTGCGGAGTTACGCTATTGAGCTGATCTCCATGACGGCGAAGCATCGCACTGAAATCGATGCTGAACTTAATGAGGCAATGGTGTCTTGGCAAGTGAAACGGCTGCCGCAGATCGATCTCGATATTCTGCGCATCGCTGTGGTCGAGATGAAATATCTTGGCGTGCCCGATCGCATCGTGATCAACGAGGCGATCGAAATTGCCAAGCGCTATAGCGACGAAGATGGTTTTCGCTTTATCAATGGTGTGCTGCGGCGCTGGGTCAATCGCTTTCTCAATCCCATGGCGGCAGCGGCGAAAACAGTCGAGAGCCCCCCGATCAGTGCTACAACTCCCCCCGACGCTGACTCCCCACTGTTGTAAGTTTAAAGTCGAGTCCACCCTGTATCCCTTGCCGCCTATCGTCGCCCATGGCCAACTTCAACTGGTTTAGCCGTAGTTTTGATCAAGCTTCTGAGGCCGAGCCGCCCGATTCGCAAAAAGCCGATGCGGCTCCAGCGGAGGAAGCGGCACCGTCTGAGAGCAACCCGCAGACGATGAGCCCAGAAGAATATCTGGCGTGGGCTAAAACCGCCTACCAAAATATCCAAAAGCAGCAAACAGCTGAGTCTACCCCCCCAGAGCCAGAGACCCCACCCGTTGCTGCGACGGTTACTGAGGCCGAGCCGACTGAGGCAGAACCCATTCAGGCAGAACCCGCTCCCTCTGAATCGCCTCAGGAAGCCGATTCAGAGGGTGTTACGGAGGCAGTCGCCGAAGCTTCAGCACAGGCGGCATCTCAGAACGAACTGCCCGTGATCGCTGGTGAGGTGGCCCCGACAAGCTCACCAGCTGAGAGTCTCGCCGAGCCATCCCCCGCGATTGAGACCGAGACCGATAACACGCCAGAAATGGTTGCCGGTCCCGCTTGGATGCAATCTACGGCAGAGCGGCAAGCTCGGTTAGAGCGCCTGCAGGAAACCGCGATCGCGGAGCCCGAGCCGGAACCCGAACCCGAGTCTCCGCAATCAGCTGCCGCTGAAGCGCCCCTGCTCGACATCAATTTTGACGAAGCCTTCTTGTGGTCAGCCGAGGTGCTGGCCAGTCAGGGACGGCAGGCGGTCGATATTTCTCTAGAGGAGATTACCTGGCTCAATCGCCTGCGCCAAGGGCTCGATAAAACTCGGCGCGGGTTGGTCAACCAGCTAAAAGCGATCGTTGGGCAGGGGCCGCTAAATGAAGAAGCGGTCTTTGAAGTCGAGGCGCTACTGCTGCAGGCTGACGTGGGCGTGGCCGCGACGGATGCCATTATTGAGTCGCTACAAGCGCGGCTGCGCGAAGAGGTCTTGCCCCCCGATCAGGCGATTGCCTATCTCAAAAAAATCCTCAAAGATATGTTGGATCAGCCTTTAGGCGATTCTCACAATCTGGAATTTGTGCCCGATAAAGGCACCTTCAACATTTGGCTGATGACAGGGGTTAACGGTGCGGGTAAAACGACCACCATTGGCAAGCTGGCCCACATTGCTAAAAAGTCTGGCTACTCCTGTCTGATTGGCGCGGCGGATACCTTTAGAGCCGCTGCGGTCGAGCAGGTCAAGGCTTGGGGGGCACGCAGTGACGTTGAGGTGATTGCTAATCCGGGCAAAAACACCGACCCTGCCGCCGTGGTGTTTGATGCCATTACTGCCGCCCAGTCGCGCGATTGTGAATTGCTGCTAGTGGACACTGCAGGTCGCTTGCAGAACAAAAAGAATTTGATGGAAGAACTGTCTAAAATCCGCCGCATTATTGACAAAAAAGCGCCGGATGCTCAAGTGGAATCACTGCTCGTTTTGGATGCCACACTGGGGCAGAACGGCCTACGGCAGGCCGAAGTATTTGCCGAAGCTGCCAACCTGAGCGGCGTCGTTTTAACCAAGTTAGACGGGACAGCGCGAGGGGGGGTAGCGTTGGCCGTTGTTCAACAATTAGGGCTGCCCATCCGGTTTATCGGCGCGGGTGAGGGCATCGAAGATTTGCGCCCCTTCTCTAGTCATGAGTTTGTCGAAGCGTTACTGAGTGGGTAGAAGGTTGTTAGAAAAGCCGCGATCGCGCCCAGCAATCAGATGCTAGGCGCGATCGCTAACGTTCAACTAAGACGCTCAAACCGCGTCAAGTCTGCGGTCAGACTCGACTCCTAGCCCAACGCCTTTTCGATGGCGGCTTTGAGATCAGGGGAATCAGGCGGCGTTTGCGGGTCAAACCGCGCCACCACGGCACCGGTGCGATCAACGACAAACTTGCCAAAGTTCCACTCAATGTCTTCGCCGTCGCCCACCAAAAACTGGTACAGCGGGCTGCGAGTGTCACCGTTGACATCTTGCTTCTCTAGCAAGGTGAACTCGACATTATATTTCGAGGCGGCGAATTCCTTGATCTCTTCAGGACTGCCGGGTTCCTGCTTGCCAAACTGATTACAAGGTACACCGACCACCATAAAATCGTCGTATTGCTTATCCAGCGAGACCAGACCGTCGTACTGCGGCGTCAAGCCACATTGGCTCGCCACGTTAACAAACAGCACGACCTTGTTACTCAGCGCATCAGCGGGCAAAGCAGCCCCGTTGAGAGTCGTCAGATTTGTGGGTAATGACATGGAAATTCCAAAACTTTACAACCTTTTACATTATTAGCTATTCCTGCCCCAATGCACTTTAAAACCCGATTCTGAATGCCGCAGAATTCCCTCAAACCCCTGATCTGCAGCGACTTGAGAAATTTCGCCTCGGTGTTGAAGGGTGGCTGCGGCCTAAGGTTGCGGGCTCAAGATGTCGTGGAACCATTGCTCATAGCGCTGGGCCAGGGCCTCTAGCGAATATTCCGTCACAGCTTGTTGGCGGCAAGCTTGGCGATCGAGCTGATCGATGCGGGCGATCGCGTCCACTAAGCCTTCCACGCTGTCCGGTTCTACGAGCCAGCCCGTCTGACCCGGGCGCACAATTTCTGTCGGGCCGCCGCGCCGATAGGCAATCACCGGCACGCCACAGGCGAGCGCTTCAATCGCCACGTTGCCAAAGGCCTCTACCCATTTAGGCGTCATCAACAGCGCCCGACAGGAGCGAATGGCCGCCTGCAGTCCAGCCGTATCGAGAAACCCCAGATATTCAATGGGAGCATCGGGATAGGTCGCTTGCAGGTGTTGCCAATAGTCCTGATTTTCGAGTTTGCCGAGAATTTTGAGCGGAACTTGGGCAATCGCCACCGCGGCGATCGCATCTTCCAACCCTTTTTCGGGAGAAATGCGGCCCATCCACGCCAAATGAGTTCCTGGGCGATCGCAGTAGTCATACAAACTGAGATCGACAGCACTGCCAATGGGGCGATAGCGATCGGCTGCGGGCAGCGTCTCCGCCTGCACCTGCGTACAGACTCCTACCGTCCCCGGATGAGCCTGCGCGACCTGGCTAATCACGGTATCCATGGCATCGGTCAGCGACCCCATCGACACATAGTGGGCGATCGGCGTCTGAAAGAACGGGGTGAGATAAAACGGCAGCCAGTCGTAACAGAAGTGCAGGATGATATCAAACTTCTGCTGCACCTCACGGGCGTACCCCATCATCGCCGCCAACACCGATGGTTCGGGCATCACAATCGGACTGCTGCGCTCACTGGTGTGGGCGGTCGGTTGCCACTGCCCCGGTAGCTGAATCAGGTCGCCCACCGCGAGCACCGAACCGGCAGGTGCCAGCACAGTGACCTGATGACCGCGCTGCTGCAGGCTCTGCACGGCATTTTTGACAAACAGCTCAACCCCGCCCCCGAGCCCTGAGCCTAACGGTGCCACCGCTGTTGAGATTACCAACAGACGATACGAGGACGAAGATGACATAGCCGGGATAACTGCCGTGAAGAGGGGGGATCAGGGAGTCGGGAAAGGCGCGACTAAGCCCGATGAGAAGACGACTCATCGTCAGCTCGTTGCTCTAGAGGCGGGCGACTGTCTTGCAGTGATCTAGCGGTGTCGGTTGCCGTCAGCCGCATCTTGTTGAGCTGGTCAAGCGCCCAGTTGGCCGTCTGGCGCACCTCCGGATCATCATCTGCAGAAGCCTGCCCCAACATGCGCCCCACCTGCCCTAACGAATCGTAAATGCGAGTCAGGTCGCGAATGGCATTCTTGCGCACTTCTGGATTGTCATCCTGCAGCGCCATCGCCATTGCCCGATTCATCGGTTTGAGGGTTTTGGTGCTGATTTCTGCCAGCGCCGCCAAGATCAGCCCCTGCTCGGCAGAGTCAGCGTCGGTTAACAGATTGGCCAGTGGCTGCACAGCGGCTGAATTGCCCCGTTGCCCCAGTTCCCAAATAGATTTACGCCGTCGCACCGGATCAGACTCTTGCAAATCTTGAATCAGTTCATCAACGATGTTGACTTTGGTCACCCGAGACTCGGGCATGGCACTCAACGACAGCGCCGGAGCGGGGGAATTAACCGAGAGCTGAGCTGTTTCAGAAACGGCCGGGGGCTGACCATTTTGACCATACTGAGGCGCAGGCGAAGGTGCTGGCGGCTTAACGACCGGCACCGGGGATAGCTTTGACGGGGCAATCGCCTGATCGTTTAGTGCTTGCTCGTCCGACGCTTGACTGCCCGGTGCTTGCTCCTCTAATGCAGCAGCCTTTTGGGCTTTCTGGCGGGCCAACCAGAGCACTACCCCAGTGCCCAAGGCCCCCACTGCCATGATGATGGTACCGAGCAAGGCCAGGCGAAACAGTCCCCCTTCCGATTCGGGCGGGGCGGCTGTCTCCGCGGGGGCAGCCGCTTCTGGGTCACCATCGGCCCCCTCAGTCGGTGACCCTTCAAGAGAAAAAGTCTCACCCTCGGCATCGCTGGCCGGTAACTCCTCTGCCGGAGCCTCCGTGCCCTCGGCTCCAGCCGACTCAATAATCGATTCGGGGTCAGTGTCGGCGGGCGGTGCCGAGCGCTCGTCTGACTCTGCCGCTGGCGATGTCAATTCATCCGTAGGTTCGTCGTCCGTGGGTTCGTCTGTGGATTCGTCCGTTGGCTCCGGCAATTCCACCGCCGGCTCAGCAGCGTCAGCGGCGGCCCCGTCAATATTGGCGGGTACGGCATCGCGATCCAGTAGGCGCTCTTCCGTCAAGGGATCTAAAATGCCGGTGCCAACCAAACCATTGTTTTGCTGAAAGGCTTTTAACGCCGCACTCGTCGCGGGATTAAACACGCCGTCAGCGGCCCCCTCGTAGTAGCCCAGCTGACCTAACCGGTTTTGTAGCGATTGCACAGCTGGCGAGGCCGCTGGGGTGGGGGAGTCGGCGTCAGAGTTGTCGAGTTGAGCAACGAGATCGCCTGGGGCTAGCGGCCATACGGCGCGCGATCGCACTGCAGGCCGAGCGCTCGCGGGTACACCCAGACCCCCGGCAGCAATTGAAGTAAGCGCAATCAGCAAAAGGCGATGAAACATTCTAAACAGCTAGTTAAGTTGGCCGAGACCCCAAGCGAAGAAAACAGCCATCAGCGGATGAGCTCTGTTCAAGGTTCCCGATTCTTGGCAGAATGCCGCCGACAACTCAAAGATTCGTAAGTTGCTAATACTCTATCGAAGTTTCAGCCAGACGCTAGCCCCACCGGCATAGTCTTAGTTGAAATGGCCAACGCACCTGAATTGAACTGCCTCTATTCTGTCAGTTCAATTCAGGTGCGTCATCACGCAAGACGACATCTGAAAAAACATACCGGTGCTGTGAGGGCGGGTTGAGCCAGCAGGCTTCAGTTGATGACTATCGGCATCTAGATAACCTACTCCTACGGGTCTCGTCTTTACCAGAAATCTCTGACCGCACCGGCCCTCCAACACTCCCAGCTCGGTATTCTTAAATATCCTGCTTTCGGGGAGGACGAGGGGCACACCCAGTAGTTCCCGCAGGGTGAAGAAAAGATTGGAGGGATGGCGGGAGCATCAGCGGCGGGCAGCTCAATAGCGCTCGGCCCGCTCAACCAGCTCGCTCAAAATTGGCTCCGGTGCCTTTCCCTCATAAATCTGCAAAGTTTCGGCGTCAATCACATAGTCATAGCTGCCGTTGCTGGCGACAAACCCAGTTTGCGCGGCGGTGACGCTGTGGGCTACCAAGGTGTTGGCGGTACCCTTCTCATGGCCGACATAGATATAGCCCTCAGGCGAGTTGCAGATATAGATATTGAAGTTAAGGGTGCTGTAATAGGCATTCAGATGGTCGGGGCTGCCACAGGTTGCATCTAACACCGCACTGGGGCTGCGATCGCCAGCGGGGGCCGCAATAGATGCCGACGTGGCCGCATCAGCGATCGCAATGAAGTCGCCTCGTATCCACCCTTCGATTTCGCGATGGTCAAAGGTGACGTAATACCAGGTGTCGCCGTGGTCGTCTGCAGCCCTGTTTTGCAAGCTGACGAGGTCGCCGGTGACTCCTTGCCCAGGGCTACCTGAGTCGATGCTGGGCTGCGATCGCACATTAATTTGAGCGTCGGGGTCACTTGCGGTTAAGGTGCCGGATGACGGCAACGCGGTGGAGGGGGGATCGACAACCAGGGTTGAGCGATCGCGAGAAGACGCTGAGTCCACGGCAGGCGTGAGGGCACCGTCGGCAGCATCACGCCCTGGGGCGATAGCTGTTTCCGACGTTGGCGGCACGGCAGATTGATCACTGCGGCAGCCCACCGTGCCCATGAGCACCGCCAACCCACAAGCGCTGCCCACGAGCTGAGTTGCAAGCTTCACGATAATGGCTCCGAAACGAGAGATTGTCCGTGAATTTTGCCACGAAACTGAGATTGTGGGTCATTTCGGCAGGCGCAATCTACCCGGTCTTAAGGGACGGCTGACGGTGCCTGAGTACGATAGCCCGCTCGAACCCAAAACACCTCGGCTCAGCGCCCTGGATGAGTATCTCAGCTGGGACATAGAAGATGCGGGGGGAGCCCAGGACAAAGAGAAGCCAGATTGATAATCTGGTTTTAGAGCTGCGGTGTTACTGCTGCTGGGGAGAACGAGCTCATCCCCAGTTCAGACCGGGTACTGTGGCCAGACGTTCACTACAGAATGCGAGTTAGGGCAGCAATCTTCGCTAACTTAGCGGCATCAAGTCCCTGCAGGTCTGCTGTTTTGACCCAGCCTTCCTTTGCTAGACGAGCCAGCACAAAAAGCGTCTCGCCCTCACTGTCGTCGTACTTGCCGTCAATATCAAACCGGCGAGCACTCAAAAAATCATTCAGACGCCAAACATCGCTAATGTCGTCGACTTTGCTGGCTTTCTCACGAATTAACTGCACTAAGCCGTCAATTTCTCGGCTCTGCGCTTCCATTAATGCTGACTGAGCAATCTGTTTCTCTTGAGCCGACCATTCGGCCTCGGTTACCTGCATCATGAAAATATTGAAATAGCTTATCTATACCTTTAATATCCCTTAATACTAATTTTTTTGCAAAAAATATACCGATGCCAAAGGGACTGAAGCCCAGGTAATTGACTCCAGTCCCTTTGGAAACGCTCAGTTGAGTGCCTCAGTAGTGAGGGATTGGCTCACGCATAGCATCCTCCGATCACCTAGCTTCGACATGGCCAAACCCATAGAAAAATGGGCAATCCTGGGGCTAGGCTCTCAGCGCCGCTCCTTTCGTCGCTTAGTAACGCCATCGCGGCTGAGGCTACTGCATGAGGTTCAGTAATTCTTTAGGCGATGCCAGCAGGTCAATGGCGACAAAGAAAATTTTGCCGTCTGGATTTAGCAAAAACCGCCAGGCAATATTCATGCCGACGTTAGCGCCGAACCAAGGCGTTTGGCACTTGCCGGTCACTTTGATTTGGGTGAACCCATCATCCGTCGGTTCCGTGGCTCCCCGCTCAGGGATGAGCTTCAGGTTTTGGCACTCTTCTCTAAAGAAGCGCAGGATGTTGTCGGTGCCGACAATCGGCTTGCGAAACGGCGGCTGCAGCGCCCCATCGGGGGTGAAAAGTTGAATCAGGGCATCAAAGTCGTTGGCGTTGAGGTTGTTCATGTACTCCAAGATGGTTGGAGTGGTGATGCCTTCAATCGCAACTTGGGTGCGATCAGCAATGTTTTGGGGGGGCACAACGGGAGCCGATACGCGTTTGGTGCCACCAGCGAGGTTGCCGCTGTCAAAGCCCATATCGATGACCGAATTGCGCAGTACGGTGATTTGCTGACCCGACTCCAGGTTTCTGATGTCCTGTAGAACGGCTGAGGCATTGGCAGAAAGCTTGTAGCCTTCTGGAATCGGGGCGACGGAGCCGTCTGCCATCCATTCTCCGAGCTGATACCAGAAGCCGAGCTTGATGTTGGGCGACCACGAAGCATAGGTGCGGCAAATGGGCGTGTCGGTGCGGTTGGCTAAGTCACACATAGCTTGGGACTGTGCTTGAAATGACATGCCTCGGATCTCTTGGAGCGTCCCTTCGGCAAACTGCATGTTCGCAGAGCCGAGGGCGGCACCGGTGATCGATCGCCCCATTTCTAAATAGGCAAACCAAATTAGCGCGAGCTGATCTTCGGCGCTCAGCTGGTTAAATCTGGCAGTTGTGGCGGGTACGGCGTCGGCTGTTAGGGTGCTGGGAAAGATGTTGCGCGCTGACTCGACAGTAAATGGCATGGTGATGTCCTCTTAGTTACATAGCTCAATCAAAACTCGCAGCCGATGAGGCGACGGAGCCTGTCAACGAAGTCCAACGATATTGAGCTCTTTGATCTGAGCGTATAACAAATCGTTACGATTTCTTGGAAAGATGTATTGAAAAGCCACGCTTGTGCATATAGAGATGATCCCAGTCGAGGTAGTCCCTGGTATGCCTGATCGCCTCATCCCCTGGTTTAACGCTTTCTCCCTGTCTTTGGGGTCCGGTTGGCACGTCGCAACGACCGCCTGAATGGTGGGGAGCGCCCAAAAGACAATGTCTCCAGCCTTACGGATAGGGATTCCTAAGCCGATCAATTGAGAGAACAGAGTTGTGCTCGATCGCCTGTAAGCAGCGATCTCTTATGGCCCAACTGCTACAGTCTTCCCGGTTGCCTGCATCACGGCAATCATCCCCAAGGAAGATTAGTTTCCGCATTATCTCGATCATGACAGGCTCTCGCGGATGGCATGAAGGCCGACAAGCTGCTGCTGAGCCTCGCCGGTTGTCGCTCTGAGCGCAATCGCCAGTCCGTTGAGGAGCAGACGGCGCCCCTTAGCTGAGATGCGAAGGATCCGAATACTTCTCTGTAGCCTCAGCCAAGTGGCCAGCGCCACGGTGAGTGCACTTGGAATTAGGCCGGCAGGGGTGCAGTCGCAGTGCCCCGCAGGAGATCCATAATCGTCTCACAGTGGTGATAAAACTCGGGAGTGCGGCGGATGGCATAGGCCCGATCGCGCCCCAAATCAATGTTAACTTCTCGTTGAATCGTGCCCGGTCGCGCCGACATCACGTAAATGCGCTCGGACAAAAATACCGCTTCGCTCACATCGTGGGTGATCATCAAAATGCTGATGCCTAGGCGCGCCCACAGTTCAAGCAAAAACTCCTGCATGGTCTCTTTGGTCTGTACATCGAGCGCCCCAAACGGCTCATCCATCAGCAAGATTTTGGGATGGTTGGCTAGGGCGCGGGCGATCGCTACCCGCTGCTTCATGCCACCAGAGAGTTCTTTGGGTAGCGATCGGGCGAACTGGGCCAAGCCCACCACGTCGAGATAGCGCGAGGCTTCTTCGCGACGCTGGCGAGCCGCGATGCCCTGCAGTTTGAGGCCAAATTCGACATTTTCCTGCACGGTCATCCAGGGATAGAGCGTGTAGCTCTGAAACACCATGCCGCGATCGATGCCGGGGCCAATCACCGGTTGCCCATCTACGGTGATCTCGCCAGTGGTCGGCATTTCCAGCCCTGCGACCAGCCGCAGCAGCGTGGACTTACCAGAGCCGGAGGCCCCAACGGCACAAACAAATTCGCCCGTTTCTACATGCAGGTTGATATCTTGCAGGGCAATGAGGGGCCCTTGGGGCGTGTCGAATTGTTTGTGTAGCTGAGCAACTTCGAGGTGCATGTTGGCAGGGTAATGGGTGGATCGGACGGCAGACGTAATCAGCATTCGCGGACGAGCCCGGTCGGCCCCATCACCGCGTCATAAGCCGGGTGTGGATAGATGGGTCGCGTCTATTTCACCGCCCATTTGCAGGTCATGCGCATCGCTGCCTGCAGCGATAAGTCGAGCATGAAGCCGATCAGCCCTAAGACAATCAGGCAGGCAAAAATATCGTCCGTTTGAAAAAACTTTTGAGAAATGGCAATGCGTTTGCCCAGGCCACTATCCGCCGCGACTAACTCCGCCACAATGACCAAGTTCCAAGAGGCGGCCATGTTGACTCGCAAGGTGTCAAAAATACTGGGAATCACGTAGGGCGTAATCACCTGCAGCAGCACCTGACGGCGATCGCCCCCCAGCGTATAGGTGGTCTCAATCAGTTCTTTGGGTACAAACTTGACGGCATCCATAATCATCAGCGTGTTAAAAAACACTGTGCCGATGAAAATCAGGGCCACCTTGGGCTCCTCACCCAAGCCCAAATAAATGATCAATAGGGGAATAAAGGCGGGCGCAGGCATGTAGCGCACGATGCCCACTAGCGGCTCTAGCAGCGATCGCACGCTGGCAAACGCCCCCATGCCAATGCCGAGGGGGATGGCTACCAGCGCCGCCAGCATAAACCCGCCGGACACGCGCAAAAAGCTTGATAGCGTATCGCCGAGCAAATAGCCGTCTTGCCAGAGCACGACCAGCGCGTTCACGACCATGCCTGGTGTGGGCAAAAACTTGGCATCTACCCACCCCGTGCTGGACAGCCCCCACCATAGCAGCAGCGGCACCAGCACTGACAGCGCCATCAAGGCCCATTTCAGTGACTGGGGAATGTCGGCAGCGATGCGCCAGAAGACGGTGGGCTTGAGGCTTTGGGTCGACTGAGAGGAGGCACTTCCTGTCGAAGACGGCGATACAACAGTCACGATAAGACCTTTAAGAGGGCTGCAGGTTGAGTTTTCCCGATGCTGGTAGAGGCTGGTGTTAACAATGGCTCAGATGAACCGGCAGGCAAAGTTGAGAGCGAGCCGAGGAGAGGCGATTGGCTTTCTCGGCTCGCTTGAGGGACTTAGCCGTTGGCGTCGGCGTAGGCCATGACAAACTGATCATCGAGGACGGCTTCAAGATCAGGCGCTTCTGGAATAAAGCCCACTCCCACCATGAAGTCAGACATTTCTTGAGCGGCATAGGGCATATGCACCATGCTGTCACCGGGCGAAAAGGCCTCCAGGTTGTCCTCTAGGGTGAAGAAGCGGGTGCCTTCGAGGTACCGCTCAAAATCTTCGGCCTCAACGCTGGCGCGATCGGCCATGATTTCGTAGGCACGCTCTTGGTTGTCATCAATAAAGGTGAGGATGTCGAACCAAGTATTCACCAGGGCTTGCACGACTGCCGGCTCGTTGTCGATGAGGGTTTGGGTGACGACCAAAAGGTCAGGAATCGCCCCCGGAAAATCGGCTGAACTCGCAATTTCCTTGCTGCCTTCCCGCGATAGCGCCGTTTCCCAAAAAGGCACCCAGCCCGCAAAGCCGTCGGCCTGTCCCGCCGCAAAGGCGGTGGCCGCTGCCCCGGTTTCGAGGTTTTCGATGGTGACGTCTTCACGGGATTTGCCATCCGCTTCGAGGGCCAGGGTGAGCAAAAAGTCACCCACCACGCCTTCTTCTAGCGCGACCGATTTGCCGACGAGGTCATCCAGCGTGGCAATCTCTTCTGCCACGACGACTTTGTCGTTACCGGCAGAGTTGTCGTTGACGACGACGGCCACTTCCCCGTTCACCGCTTCCCCCGCGAAGGAAATCGTGTCGTTGAGGGTTTGACAGTTGGCGTCGAGCTGGCCGGATGCCAGTGCCTGCATCGATTCTAAGTAGCCATCAAACCAGATGAGTTCGACGTTGACGCCATTGGCTTCAAATAACCCTTCTTGCTCGGCGATCGCCCAGGGCCACCAACCGGCCCAACTGCTATACCCCATCACAATCGGCTTTTCATTCAGGGCCGTGGGTGTGGCGGCAGCATCCTCAGCGCCCGGGTCGGCGGGCTCTTGAGCACAGCTAAAGGTCACAAATAAAGTACAGAAGAAAGCCAGCAATACTGGCAAAAGTGTGCGACGTTTCATCATTTTTCCTCAACAGTGAACACCAGTAGACAGTTCGGCACACAGTCCGGCACCTAGTGAGCCGCCGCCAGTTGAGACGGCTTCACCGCAGCGCGCACCCAGTCAAACCAAGCCTCTAGCCCGGCTCCCGTTTGAGCCGAGACAGCAATAATTGTGACCTGGGGATTGATCTCACGCACATTTGCCTCGATCCGGGATAGATCCACATCTAAATAGGGAGCGAGATCAACTTTTGTAATCACAAGCACATCCGCTTCTCGAAACATGACGGGATATTTCAACGGCTTGTCTTCGCCTTCGGTGATGCTGAGCAGGGCGACCTTGGCATGTTCCCCCACTTCAAATTCGGCAGGGCAGACGAGATTGCCGACGTTTTCAACAATGACGAGGTCTAAGTCGGTGGGCGTATGGGTCTGTGACAGGGTATGCAGCCCACCGGCCACCATGCGGGCATCGAGGTGGCAAGCACGACCGGTATTGATGGCGATCACGGGAACCCCATATTGGCGCAGGCGATCGGCATCGAGTTCGGTTGTCATGTCGCCTTCAATGACTGCGATTTTGAGAGCGTCTGTCAGCGCCGCCAGAGTCTTCTCTAGCAGAACGGTTTTACCTGCGCCGGGACTGCTCATCACGTTGAGGCAGGTGATGCCCCATTCGTCGAAATGGGCGCGATTATGATCGGCCCCGGCCTGGTTGGCGTGGAGCAGGTTGATGCCAAGGGTTTCGTCGATGATTTGGTGCATGGGAGGGTGGGTAGAGGGTGGAGAGTTGGGGATAGAGAGTAGAGGATGGCATCCTCGCCCGTACGGGTAGGCGGGAGCGATCGCGCCATTTTTAGGCAGATATTCAGAAGAATTTCAGATAACGCTGATATTCCCAATCAGAAATGTGGGTGTGATATTCCTCCCATTCTTGACGTTTGAAATCGACATAGGTGCGGTACATCAAAGGCCCCATGACGGCTTCGCTGAGCGGGTCGCGCTCAAAGGCATCGATCGCTTCCTGCAGGGTGCGCGGCAGCAGGTCAATCCCCAGGGCGTCGAGTTCGGGCAGCGTGTAGTTGTACATGTTTTCGGTATGGGGGTCGCCGGGATCAAGCGCTTGCTGAATGCCCTCTAAGCCCGCTGCCAAAATCATCGCAGCGCCCAAATATAAATTGGTAGAAATATCCGCCGCCCGACACTCTACCCGGCCCCCGGCCAGCGGAATTCGCAGCATATTTGTCCGGTTGTTGTTGCCGTAGCAAATATAGACGGGGGCCCAGGTAAACCCGGACAGGCTGCCTTTGCGGATGAGCCGTTTATAGCTGTTGACCGTGGGACAGGTCACCGCGCAGATGGCTTTGGCATGGCGCAAAACGCCCGCAATGAACTGGTAACCCAGGGTTGAGAGGTGGCAGCCTCGGGGATCATCAGCTGCTTCAAACAGATTGCGCCCTGTTTGGATATCGGCTAAAGACATGTTGTAGTGGGCACCACTGCCCGTCTTGTTGGCAAACGGTTTCGGCATAAAGCTGGCAAAATAGCCGTGCTGGCGCGCAATTTCCTTGGTCATCAACCGAAAGAAGGTGAGGCGATCGCTCATCGTCAGCGCGTCGGTATAGGCAAAATCCGTCTCAAACTGACCATTGGCATCCTCATGGTCAAAGGAATACACGTCCCAACCGAGCTGGTTCATCGCCTCGACCAGCTCAGTTAACCAGCCGTAGTTATCTAACAGCCCGGTCAGGTCGTAGCAGGGTTTGGCCAGGGTATCGCGATCGCTCACCGGCCCAAACCCCTGAAATTCATCTTCCCGAAAGACAAAGAACTCGGTCTCAATGCCCAGGTTGAAGGTGAACCCGAGGCTGGTGACTTTCTCCAGCATTCGTTGGAGAATGCTGCGACAGCACGCCTCAAACGGCTGACCCGCCAGGTACAAGTCACTGGCAAACCACACCACCTCCTGATTCCACGGCAAAACGGTGGCCGACTGCAGATCGGGCAGCGCGGCCACTTCTTCATCGCTGATGGCTTGCGGCACTCCGTCTAAGGCGGCCCCGGTAAACAGCTCCGAGCCCTGCATCATGTGCTCTAGATGGCTCAAGGGCACCATCTTCGCCTTCGACATGCCGTGAATATCGACATAGCTAGCCAGGGCGTACTTGACGCCTTGAGACTCTAGAGCAGACTTGAGGGTGGCGATTTCAGTCACGGTTGCGGTTGACATGAATGGGGTTTGACAACGACACAGGGGGATTGAGCTGGGTGAGCAGCGTCCCGATTCACCTAGGGCGGCGTGGCAGCCGTAGCATACTCCACGCGATCGATTTTCAGCTCTCGGCCCGAGCGGATGTCATCCATCGGGGCTTGGCAGGTGGGGCAGGCATACCGCAAACCAAATTTGGGCCGATATTCCAACTGACAGACCTGACAAAAGGCAATCAGCGGCGTTTCTTGAATGACCAGCTGAGCGTTTGCCAAAAAGGTGCCACGGGTTTGCACCTCAAAGGCAAACTGCAGACTGGCGGGCTCGACGCAGGTAAACTGCCCCACTGTCAGAAATACTCGCTCGACTGGCGGGCGGGTGGGCTGCGATTCCCACCATTCCCGCAGGGTGATCATCAGGGCCTTGGTCATGTCGGTTTCATGCATGCGCCGCGCCTCCTATTCCCAAGTCTGATCAACGTTCATATTGGCTTCTGCGTGGATGTAGCTGGCGGGTGCTTGACGCGGCAATTGTCCCGAAACGACTAGGTGGGCCATGGTGTCGCAGATAACGCGGGTTGCCATCAGCGCCGTCATATCACTGACGTCGTAGGGGGGTGAGACTTCGACAACTTCGATGCCGCAAACGGGAGTTGCTTGAATGATGCGCTTCAGCAGGTAAAGGGCTTCGCGGGGCATGAGGCCACCGGGTTCGGGCCAGCCCGTACCGGGGACGAAACCCGCGTCAATGCAGTCGATGTCGAAGCTGATCCACACACAGTCGGTGCCGTCGGTGGCTTTTTCAATGGCAAAATCAGCCGCTGCATCCAACCCCATTTCCGTAATGTCGGTGACAGTGAGGATGTTGGTGCCTCGTTCGCGACACACCTTGACGCCCTGACGCGGCACTTGCCAGCCGCCAATCCCAAGCTGCACCAAGTTTTCAGCCGGCGCATTGGCCATGTTCGTCGCGTGGAACCAGGGACAGGTGTGCATCCGCTCGTCTAGATCCGTTTCTTGGGTATCGACGTGGCGATCGAAGTGAATGATGCCAACCTTCTTATCACCCAGATGCCGACAGATGCCGCGTACCGTGGGGAAGCCAATGGAATGGTCGCCGCCGAGAATGATCGGCAACGCGCCCGAACTAAAAATGTGGGCAATCCCTTTGGAAATCTGGTCAAAGGATTTTTCGTTGTTGGCGGGAATGGTGAAAATATCGCCGACGTCGCACAGGGTGATCTGCTCGCGCAAATCGACGCCCAGCTCAAAGTTGTAAGGCGTGTAGAGGGCCGAAATTTTGCGAATCCCCTGGGGGCCAAAGCGGGTGCCGGGCCGGTAGGTAGTGCCAGAGTCGTGGGGCACGCCGACGATCGCCACGTCGTAATTGCCCACCTTTCTCACATCCTCAACATAGGGCGCTTTGAGAAAGGTATTGATGCCCGCATAATGGGGCAGCTCGCCGCGCGAAAAGGTGGGAATGGTGCGATCGCGAATGCTCTCCGCTGCTTCTAGGCCATATTCCAGCCCCTGATCGACTTCTTGCTGCCAGCCCGTCATCGGCAGCCGGGTCTCTTTTTGTAGCGCTTCATTCGCCTCACTGGGGCGACGAAATACGGGTTCATCAGTCATGAAATCTCCTCAGGTGATGCCACTTGCCAGACTTTTAACCCCAAACACAAAGCCCGAGAGGGGCGAAGATGCGACATCTCCGCTCAACCTCCCGGGCTTTTATCCCGCCGTGTACTGGTGACTGAGCCCTTAGCAACCTAAGCCTGCAGTGTTTGACCAGCCGCTTCTCTCGGACCAGCCGCTCATTCAATGAATGAGCCGGAACCCTAGAAGCCGATAATTTAGTAACCCAACTCTCGGGGCATTTAGTGACTTGAAAGATATCGGCATTATTAGCAAGCTCAATCATGCGGCACCGTAGCCAATGATACGAATCACGACCTTTATCTCCCTCTTTGCAGCACGGATGGGGGACGAAATGGGGCGATCGCGATCGCCTCAGCCCCAAAAACTTCCTTAAGAAACGTTGCTTGAGGATGTCCCTCAGCTTGGAGGAGCAACGTTGATCGGGGTAGCAAACCGGGTCGCTGAAAGATTGCGAAAATCGAGGGACTGTAGGCGTTGTGGCGATTTTGCGCGGCCTGCCCGACGAGCGCTGGCGAGTCAGCTACCGCCATGCAGACGACTCCCCCAGCCAGAAAAATGACCGTCGCGATCGGGGATCAATCTTCGGCATAACTAATGGACGGTAAGATGGGAGTCTTGCGACTACGCGTCTGTTTGCACCTCATTAATTTATGTACTTCTGTAAGTAGCGTCCACGCTTCTGCTCTACGTTATGCTCAATCCCAACCTTGACGATATTCAACTGCATCCCGAGGAGTACGAGCGCTTTTCTCGGCACCTAATTTTGCCTGAGATTGGCCTAGAGGGCCAAAAACGCCTGAAGGCCGCAAGTGTACTCTGCATAGGCACGGGCGGCCTCGGCTCGCCGCTGCTGCTCTATCTGGCCGCCGCGGGCATTGGCCGCATTGGCATTGTCGATTTTGACATTGTGGATAAATCCAATCTGCAGCGACAGGTGATCCACGGCACCTCGTGGGTGGGCAAGCCCAAAATTGAATCGGCCAAAAACCGCATCTTAGAGATCAATCCCTTCTGTCAGGTCGATCTCTACGAGACTCGAATCTCTTCAGAGAATGCGCTGAAGATTATGGCACCCTATGACGTGGTGGTCGATGGTACCGACAACTTCCCCACCCGTTATTTGGTCAACGACGCTTGTGTGCTGTTGAACAAACCCAACGTCTACGGTTCGATCTTCCGATTTGAAGGTCAGGCCACGGTCTTTAACTATGAAGGTGGTCCCAACTATCGCGACCTATATCCGGAGCCCCCGCCCCCTGGCATGGTGCCCTCTTGCGCCGAGGGCGGCGTCTTGGGGATCTTGCCCGGCATGATTGGCGTGATTCAAGCCACTGAAACGGTGAAAATTGTCACCGGCAAAGGTACGACTCTTAGCGGTCGCCTGCTGCTCTATAACTCGATGGATATGACCTTCCGCGAGTTGAAGCTGCGTCCCAATCCGGTGCGCCCTGTGATTGAGGAACTAATCGACTACGAACAGTTTTGCGGCATTCCCCAAGCTCAGGCGGCGGAAGCGGAAGAAAAAGCTGCCGTACCGGAAATGACGGTCAAAGAGTTGAAAGCGCTGCTGGATACGAAAGGTGATGAGGTGCTGCTGCTAGATGTGCGCAATCCCCATGAGTGGGACATCGCCCAGATTCCGGGCGCGGTGCTGGTGCCCCTGCCCGACATCGAAGATGGTGAGGGCGTCGAGAAGGTGAAGTCTTTGCTCAATGGCCATGAACTGGTGGTGCACTGTCGGTCGGGGGTGCGATCGGCTAAAGCCCTCGGCATCCTCAAGGAAAGCGGCATCAAAGGCACCAATGTGGCCGGAGGCATTCTCGCCTGGAGCGAGGACGTTGATCCGTCTGTGCCGCAGTACTGATTGGCGACCTCTAACTGACTGCTGAAAAGACAAAAAAGGACGTCTCAGACGTCCTTTTTTGTTGTCAAAAGGAAAATTCTAGAGCCGTTGAAATTGTGCTCAGCTTGATTTTTGGCCGTATTAGTAGAGAGGCCTAAAACCGCGATCGCTGACTTTAGAAATACCCACGATAAAGAATCATTATTCTCCTATTGAGTAGGGAGTGATATTTTAGAAGCACGTCAATCCTTTTTAAGAGATGGGGCACTGAATGTGAAGACAGCCGCTGCAGTTCTCACTTTTATCGGAGTCGTTGCCCTGGCCGGTGGGTGCACCGCTTCTCAAGCTCAAGAGGCCACCTTGACAGGCAATGTTGATCGCGTTTGGGAAGACGGGTTTCAGCTCAATGCGAGCAATCGTTCGATTACAGTTGATGCCTATAATCTCTGTGGTGACAATACGGCCAGCGCCATTGCCGTGGATGAAGAAGTGACTGTAACGGGTGAATTTGAAGGTAGAGAGTTTGATGCTTTCTCCATCGAAAATTCCAGTGGTGATACGGTTTGTAATTCCCAAAATTACGATGAGAACGGTTGATTAGCTAGGGATATTATCGCTGTCATCGTCATATCTTTAGTCAAGTAAAATTGTTCTCTTGGGTAAGTGTCTTGACTGGCTGCACCACCACAGAAATCGCTTCAATCGGCCCTGGGCCGGCAAGTGCTGAGGCGGCCAAAATTTTTCTCCTCTGATGAATCACAGCGTCTCTGTAAACGGATGAACGAGGCGGGCATCGATCACGCTGATTTGCCCATCAAGATGGCCCTTCTGGCGGCAACCGTCATCCAGTAGCATCAGACATAGCGGGTCTTGTTGATACCGAGCGCGGGTTGCTGAATGATGAATAATCGAGTCACTTTCGGAATCGTGCTTCTCAGCGTTTTGGGCGCTGTGGGCTTTGGCCTCAAAACCTGGCAAGCGCGCAGCCAGGTCTATGAACTGGTGCTCGCCTCGGGCAGCCAAACGGGGGAATATTACGCCTTTAGCGAAGCCTTTGCCGACGTCGTGCAGCTCAACCATCCCCAGATTCAGATCACGGTGCAGGAAACCGCCGGTTCTGCCGAGAACATGGGACTACTGCGCGATGATGGGGCGCAGTTAGCCCTAGTGCAGAGCGATACACCGGTGGAACGGCCCGTGCGGGCGATCGCCCGGCTCTTTCCCGAAATGTTTCACCTGCTGGTGCGCAAAGACGCCAACATTCAAACCGTAGCGGACTTGCGAGATCGCCGCATTGCGCTGATGCCCAAGGGCAGTGGCTCCTATGCGCTATTTTGGCCGCTGAGCGAGCACTATGGTCTCACTGCCGAGGATTTGCAGATCACGCCTCAATCCCCCAATGACGCTGAGCAGGCGCTAGCTAACGGCGAGGTCGATGCCCTGTTTCGTGTGATGACGCTGGGCAATCCGTCGATGAAAACCGTGTTGCAAAACGAGGCGATCGAACTGTTGGCGATCGATCAGGTGGATGCCTTGCGTCTTTCCCTGCCTTATTTAGAAGCGCAGACGATTCCTAAGGGCACCTACGATGGGGGGCGGCCCCTGCCCGCTCGCGATTTACCGGTCGTCGCCGTCAACGCCGTGCTCGTCATTCACGAAGACTTGCCCGATGAGGTCGCCCATGCCCTAACGCAAACTTTATACACCCATCGCAACGAACTGGTGAGCCGGTATCCTCGTGCGGCTCTGATTCGCTTACCCGATTCGGGCAACGATTTAGGCCTGCCGCTGCATCCGGGGGCGCAGGCGTTTTATGATCGCGACCAGCCCGAATTTATTGTCGAATATGCCGAACCGATTGGGCTTTTACTCTCAGTCTCGGTGTTGTTGGGGTCTGGGCTTTGGCAGTTCAAGATTTGGCTGAAGGGTAAGCAAAAAAATCGCGCCGATGTCTACAACGTGGAGCTGTTGGATTTGATTGACCAGATCAACCGGACTGAGCAGATCGAGCAACTGCAACAGCTGCGCGGCAAATTGTTCACTATGCTCAAAGAAGTCGTGTCTGATCTCGACAATGATTTGATTTCAGGCGACTCCTTTGAATCGTTTACCTTCCCTTGGGAAATCGCGATGAACACGCTGCGGCATCAAGAAGATTTACTCGTCAAAGACCTCAACACTAACCCGTCATTGCCCTCCCCGATGTCTGGTCCGAAATAGATTTAGAGAAGTCCGAGGTTGTTATAGGCAGGAATTCAGAGCGATGTTCCAAAAACAGAGCAGAAGTCGGCATCCCCTGCAGAAGGGCACTAGCCGCACAGCAACTTCCCGAAGAGTAAAGATAATTCCCAAATCTGCTGTTATTTTAGTTTGTTCTTTCTTCTGCTATGGCTGTTTTGAGGGTGTCGCTAGTCCTGAAGAGCCATTTTGCCCAGAGACAACTGTTAATTCATCCGTGATCGCAGCCGGTGCGAACAAGGACAGCCTTTTTAAGGTCAACGAAGGAGAAGTTTGGGGTTTTATCGATAGCAATGGCAATGCGATCGTAGAACCCAGATTCAAAGAGGTCACTGATTTCTCAGAAGGTTTAGCCGCTGTTAAATCTGTCTGGGATGGGCGCTGGGGATACATTGATGCTTCAGGTTCAATCGTGATTGAGCCTGTCTTTAATTTTGCCACTCCATTTAGTGAAGGAAGGGCTGTTGTCACTGTTGATGGCAACCAGGGATTGATTGATAAGAGCGGTGAATATGTCCTTCCTCCGACCTTCAAAAAGATCACCAAGTTTTCTCAAGAGCGAGCTTTCGTTTTAGTTAAAGATAATTGGCAACTTGTCGATGAAAGTGGTCGCTACGTCACCCAAAACTCTTTTAAGCAAGTCAGAGGTTTTAGAGAGGGATTGGCTGTTTTTACAGGCTTCAACGACGACTACGACATCCAAGGCTATATTGACCGAGAGGGAAGCATCAGTATTCTTGCAGGCGACGATTTCTCTATCGATATTGAAGGAATTGGATTTTCCTATGGGAGAGCACCTGTATACAGGCTAAGAACAAATTTACTATCTATCTTGTGGGGTAGACCGTCCAGAAGAGTCTACGGTTTGATAAATAATGCTGGAGAACTGATCATCCCGTTAAAGTATGAATTAATCGATATCGATTCTCCCTGTCGTGCTATCACTATAGCCAATTCTCAATATGGCGTTATCGATTTAGAGGGAAATGTTGTAGTCCAAAATCACTATAACTATATAGGAGACTTTTCTGAAGGATTAGCACTCATACAGAGGAATCCTGGTGATAAATATGGATATATTGATGGACATGGAAGGCTGATAATTGAGCCAATACAGGCGATTCGAGCTATGCCTTCAGAGTTTTCGTGGAGTAGAAATTTCCATGATGGAAGAGCTTTATTTAGGGGCACAGAGGGGAGATATGGGTATATCGACAAGTCTGGAAGTATTGTTATAGAACCCAATTTCGATAAAGCCTATCCTTTTAAGAACGGACTTGCTAGATTTGAGAACGTGGACGAATGGGGATACATCGATTTATCTGGAAATATCGTCTGGTTTTCTGACGGCCCAATCGACGAGTCTCGCATATTGAATCGAGTTTCGAAAATGTTCATCTTGTCTTCTGTCGTCAGGAACTCATAAAACATTCAATTGCTTCCAGATAAGATATTTTTCTGATCTAAAAACCTACACGTAGTCAGCCTCACGAATCAGGAGAATGTACTGCTTGAATATCTCAATTGATTAGCGATGATTTGGGTTTAAGATTCAGGATCTAGGGTTCAAAGGAGATGACAGCCCCAGGATCGGGAGACTTCTGCCAGACAGCCCTAGCGGGATCAAGCCGCGATCGCCCTACCCTCCCCAATGGGGTTTGGTAAGGTATCACATAGTTGGAACCGACCTCCTCGGTGCCAGATGTCAGGATTTTCAAAGTTGATTTTGCCTAGACTGGAACCCAGAGGACATTCCGGTCAGGTTTTGCCCTACCGACCCAACCTCTCAAACGGATACCGCAACGGCGCATACATACTACTGAAATGACTTCTGAAATAACTTCAGATATCTTGCCTGAGTCTCAATCTGTAGAAGCGACTGCAGCAGCGCCTGCCAAACCAACATTCAACCTGTTTCAGCTGTGGAATATGAACGTGGGCTTTTTGGGCATCCAGTTTGGCTGGGGGCTACAGATGGCCAACATGAGTTCCATTTTTGAGCATCTCGGGGCCAGTGCCCACGCCATTCCCATCCTTTGGCTGGCGGCTCCCTTGACCGGTCTCATTGTGCAGCCCATTATCGGCAACTTAAGCGACTACACCTGGGGGCCTCTAGGCCGCCGCCGCCCCTATTTATTGATTGGCGCGATTTTGGCCTCAGTGGCGTTGATCTTAATGCCCCACTGCTCCGCCCTGTGGATGGCCGCCGGGCTGCTGTGGCTGTTAGACACCAGCGCCAATATCAGCATGGTGCCATTCCGCGCTTTCGTCGGCGATCTATTGCCTAAGGAACAGCGCACCCAGGGCTTTGCGATGCAGAGTGTCATGGTCGGCATCGGCGCGATCGCGGCTTCCAGCATGCCCTGGGTGCTCAACCATGTGTTTGCCGTCAATCCCGAGACGACGGCGGTGCGCCGCATTCCGCTGACCATCGAGTTCTCTTTTTACCTGGGCGCGGCCCTATTTCTCGGCACCATTCTCTGGACCGTGCTGACGACTCCAGAAACTCCCCCCCCAAACCTTGACCGCTTTGAGCAGTTGCAAGAAGAACGGGGCGGCTTTTTGAATAGCCTGCTAGAGACCCGACAAGCGTTGGGCAAGCTGCCCAAAACCATGCAGCAGCTAGCCTGGGTGCAGGTATTTACCTGGCTGGGTATTTTTTGCTTCTTTATTTATTTTCCCCCGGCGGTGGCCCGCAACATTTTTGGGGCAGTGGATTTTAATTCCGCCCTATACGACGAGGGCATTGAGTGGGCGGGTGTTTGCTTTGCGGTGTTCAACGCCGTCTGCATTGGGTTCTCATTCGTGCTCCCCGCGCTGACGCGCCGACTGGGCCGTAAGGCCATCCATAGCCTGTGTCTGGCTTGCGGCGGCATTGGACTGATTTCGCTCTTATTGATTCATCAGCCGCTGCTGCTGCTGTTGCCGATGGTGGCGTTTGGCACGGCTTGGGCAAGTGCGCAATCGATTCCCTATGCGATTTTGACCCATGCGATTCCGACCCAGCAGCGCGGGATTTACCAAGGCATTTTCAACTTTTTTGTGGTGTTACCGGAGATTGGCGTTTCCTTAGCTTTTGGCTGGGTGATGCAGTACGTGCTCCACGACAACCGGTTAGCGGCCGTGGTGGTGGGTGGTGTCTTTTTGCTCATCGCCGCCGCTTTAACGCTATGGGTGCAGCTGCCTGTGAGCGTTGCCGTCACATCTGGGGATAACTCAGTAACAGCTGAAACCGCCGAAACCGCTCAGCCCGACCCGACGCCAGAGGCGGCTGAGCGATCGCTGCCGTCATCTTGATACCAGGCTTTGACCACCGACTATTCCCAACGCTGATTGCTCCATTCACCTTACCCACCCGTTATCTGTGCCACTCACTCGACCCCAATGGCTGCGAATCTGGCCCAACCGGCTCACCCAATTGTTGCTGCTAGCCGCAACAATCATGGTTTACAGCGTTTTGGGGATGGCGATCGGCAACTCGCTCTTCGTCAGCTATGTGGGGGCTAAACATTTACCCCTGGCGTTCATGCTGATTGGGCTCTGTTCCATGCCAGCCTATGTGCTGTTTTCTCAGGTGGTCGATCGTTACAGTCGGCCCAAGCTGCTGCGCTACGTGCTCATGGGGTCTATTTTTATGGCGCTGGGGCTCTGGCTCTGGTTGGCCCAGGCCTCTGCCGCCCCTTACGCCTACTATGTCTTGCTGATTGCGGTCTTTTTTCAATGGGATTTTCACAACAATGTGTTGTACCCGAGTCTGTTGACCGACTATTTCACCACGGCGGAATACAAACGGAACGCCCCTTACATTGCGATTGCGCAAGCGGCGGGCACCCTCGTCGGGGGCGGACTGACCATGCTGCTGGCCCAGGTCTTGAGAACCCGAGATTTGCTGCTGTGCCTACCCGTTGTCTTTGTGCTGGCGATTGTGCAGCTGATTTATTTAGAGAGTTCTCAACGTCAGCAAACGGCGGCTCAATCAACTGCCGCTGCCGTCGATCTCTTAGACTCGCTCAAAACGTTTCCGGGGCTGGTCAAACGCTATCCGCTCGCGCTGTTTTTGGCCAGCAGTAGCTTTCTGTTGGTGATTATCTATATCGGTTCCGAGTTTATCTGGTTCAACATCTACAGCGATCGCTTCACCGATCAAGCCCTGACGAGCTTTTTAGGCTTGATGCGCATCCTCATCAGTGGGGTGCAGATGGCGGTAATTTATGGCATTACCCGCCCCCTGCTGAAAACCCTGGGGGTGGCTCGGCTGAATCCGGTCTATCCCTTGACCACGCTGATGAGCTTTCTGGGACTGCTCTCCCAGTTTGGCTTGCCCGCCGCGATCGGTCTACACATCAATGGGGATGCGCTTTACAAAGCCATCAACCTGCCGGTGCACCAGCTCAATTACAACGCCATTCCGCGCGAGTTTATCGGGCGAATTCGCACGTTGAGTGACGGATTCATTTACGCCTTGGGGTTGACGCTAGCGGGCGCGCTGTTGTGGGTCGGCGAAACCCAGCTGAGCCTGATGCAGATCGCCTGGCTAGTGGCCGGATTAACGGGGCTGCTGTTGCTGCTGCGATTGCCGATGGGGCGATTTTACGCCAGCGGGTTAGAAGCCATGATTCGCTCTAACAGCATCAACTTGGATGAGTTTGACAGCTATGCGATACCGCTATCGCCTCAATCGAGCGATGCCGTGCGCGAACTGCTGACCGATGCCGACCGCTATACCCAACTTAAAGGGGTGGAACTGGCCGCCAGAATGAATCAGCCAGCAGACTTTCTGCCTGATGTGGAAGCCTTGATTCCTGCGGCTGATACGCAGCTCTATGGGGCCGCGATCGCCCTATTTACTGACTGCCCCGACCTGCTTGAGCATTTTCAAGAACGCCTCTTGCACCCGCATTTGCAGGCGTTTGCTCTAGAGATTCTGCTGATCAACCAATATCGCCCCAGTCAGTCGCAGATCGACACCTGGCTGCAGGACTCCCGCTCTGAGCATCGCGTCTTGGGGGCGATCGCCCAAACCATTGTCGATCCCAAGGCTCCTGTGACCTGGGCGGAACTCGACAGTACCACGGCGCGCATCGTGACCCGAGTCGTGGCCTATAGCCATAACCCGACCCTGACTCCCCTGATTCCGCAGGTGGTGTTGACTCAAGCGAATGCGGACGTCGTGCGGGCGGGGTTAGAGGCGCTGCTACCGCTGACCCAGCGAGATGATGAGGCCGTTGCCGCCATTGCCGAGACCAAAGTCGATCACCCGGATCCCTGGGTGCGGATGGCCGCCTTTGATTTGCTCAAGGCCACAGTCTGTGCAGAACACTTGGCCATCGTCGGCGCGAGTCTGGGTGACCCCGATCCGCGCGTGCGTCAGCGAGTCGCTAGCACCCTAGCGGCGTATGGTCGGCCCGGATTAGCGATTGCACAGGCCCAGCTGCAGGCGGCGCAACCAGACGTGGTGAACACCGTCATCACCGCCATTGGCCTGGTGCGCACCAAGGATGCCAGCAACCTGCTGTTTGAGTACCTGACGCCGAGCTATAAGCAGCTGACGCACACCCGTCAATGGCAGCAGCAAATCCCCATCGAAGACCCGCGCTGGCAGCCGCTGCGGGTGGCGATTGCGGATTACCATCACCGCCTCATTCAGAAAGTTTTGTACGTGCTCTCCGCATTGGGGCACGCTCAAACGGTGAACACTGTCAATCGCCTACTGACGATTCAAGATCAAAGCGAGCTGGAAAATGCCCTCGAAGTTCTGGCTTCGCTTAATCACCGTCGATTTGTGATGCCTCTGATGCCTCTGCTAGAGGCCCAGGACAGCGCTGAGTTACCGGCAAGCCGCCTTCAAGCCACCCCGCAGTGGCTGCGAACCAAGGGGTATCATATGTTGTTGGAAGCCCTAGAAGCCAACGATCGCTGGCTCAAAACCGGAGCCTTGATTGCCCTGGCGACGATTCCATCCGCGCTCGCCAATGACCCTGATCCCTTTGTTCAGCAAATCGCCAGCCAAATTTTTGGCGTGATTGATCCGTCAACGTTACTGACCAATACCGCCATGAACCGACTGCTACTGCTCAAAAAGGTGGCCCTGTTCAAGAATCTGTCATTGGACGAGCTGCTGCTGATTGACCAAAGCCTAGAGCAAACTCAAGCCCTGGCCGATGAAACCATTTTTGCTGAGGGTGACTGGGGTACTCACCTTTACATCATTGCTGACGGCACCGTGCAGCTGCTTAAAGATACTGACAGTGCGCCGCGCGAGCTTAAACAGCTGCAGCCAGGGCAATACTTTGGTGAGGTGGCGCTGTTTGACGATGCCCCGCGCTGGGATGGGGCGATCGCGGTGACCGATTGCACGCTACTCAAACTTAGCAAGAATCGTTTTCTCAGCCTCGTGACTCAGCGGCCCCACATCATTTTGGAAATGTGTCGCTTCCTCAGTCAACGGCTGCGCGAAACGGATAACCGTGGGTATGATCAGGCGCTCACTGCGGCAGTCGAATCGGCGGATCAAGAACGAACGAGTTTTGTTGAATCGTCCTCTTGATTAGGTTGAGCATTTGTTCGCCCCTAGCCAGGATTGGCCTGCTCCTTATCCCTTCTGGATGGGGCGATCTTGATTTGGATAGTTTGCCAAGAATGACGCCTGTATAAGTCGTCGCTTGCAAAGAGAGAGGCACTGGAGTTCTGGCGAAGCCTGTCCACAGGGATTAGGAAAGGTGTCACAAGCGGTCAGTTTTTGGCCGCATAACCACACTCTAGGTCTATAGCAATCCGCATAAAGGTCTAATCGGTTAAAGTGGTCGAAAGTTTAGAGC
>CALCCA010000174.1 GCA_937899725.1 uncultured Halomicronema sp. | reverse complement strand
GCTTCTTCTGCTCTTAGTTTGCTTTTTCTTCCGACAACGTGAAACAGCCCTGCCTCGCGAGGGGAAACATCATTTGTTTAATATGGTGGGAATGAACGTCAGCCGCTCTCTGGACCAAGGAGATGGTCGTTGGGAGTTTACCTCTCGTGAGCTAACCTACTATCTCGACCCAGACACCCATGAGATTTTGCATCGCTGGAGAAACCCTTGGTCGGGCGAAGTGCTGACAGTAGTGCATGTGTCAAACAATCCAGTACAAGGAACTTTTGAAGGAGAGTTTCCTGTGACCGTGGAAAAAGAGTTTAGCACGTTCGTCTTTGAAGTCTTCTCCCACTATGACAATCCGCTATCAGGCGATCAACGCTTTACACACTATAGTTCCAGCCCTATCTATCAGTCAGTTGAGTTATTCAAACTTACGGTCCCTACGACAGATTTACAGAACCCTATGATGACCTCGCTACCACAGGTCATTCTCAGTTGGGATAGGGTGGGTCCTTGGTTACCTTGGATGAAAATGGGCGATCGCTCCGGGCAGCTCATCTACAGCGGCGTCGGTCGCAAGCTAGCAAGTTTTGAAGAACTACCACCTATCTTGAAAAGTGAAATCAATACTCGCATTCCGATTTATCGAGAAGCCCCATCTGAAAAAGTAGCAGGCGAGAATATCACCTCTTGGCGATATTTTAAGAAACATTTTGAGGCCTATTTGGCAGGCGAGCGCTTTCCACTACCAGAAAGCGCCTGATCTAGCTGAAACGCCATCAACTGCTCCCTCTCAGCAATAAGCGCCTGCTTTCGTGAAAGTGCAATATAGTGTTGGCCACTTAGCTCACTACATTAGTCATCTCTGAAACCGTTTATTCTTGCGGGCTAAGTGTCGCGCAAGCGTACGAATGCATCCGTACGCTTGCTATAAAAGCCGCCTCAAATGAGTGTTTGGCCAGCTGATGAATTTCCGAAGCATCAATCTTCGCGAAGCATTAATCAATCACGTGATGTTTTCTGGCAATGCGAGTGAACGCTGCAACGCACTGGTCAACTTGGGACCTAGTGTGCGCAGCAGAAAGCTGCACTCGGATTCGAGCCTGCCCTTGAGGAACCACTGGATAGCTAAACGCGATCGCGTAAATGCCTTCCGCTAGCAATGCTTGAGCGATTGTCTCTGCCAGCTGCGCATCGTAAAGCATAATAGGCACAATTGGGTGACTCCCCGGTGCGATGTTAAAACCTTGGGCACTCATTTGTTGACGGAAGTAACGAGTATTTTCCATCAAATTCTCTCTCAGGTCATTAGAGTTTTTGAGCAGGTTTAATACTTGAAGACTGGTGTAGACGATCACAGGCGCAAGCGTATTAGAAAATAAATAGGGGCGCGATCGCTGACGCAACAAATCAATCACCACCTGTCGCCCACTGGTAAAGCCCCCAGAAGCACCACCCAGTGCCTTTCCTAAGGTGCTAGTCACGATATCCACTCGACCCATCACACCACAGTACTCTATGCTGCCCCGACCCGTCGGTCCAAAGAACCCAGTCGCATGGCTATCATCGACCATCACCATCGCGTCATAGCGTTCGGCTAAATCACAAATTTCTTTTAGCTTGGCCACATGACCATCCATACTAAACACGCCATCTGTGGCGATCAAACGTTGACGGGCTCCCTGAGCCTCTTTCAAAGCCGTCTCTAAATCGTCCATATCACCATGGGCATAGCGATATCGTTGCGCTTTACAGAGCCGAATTCCGTCAATAATACTGGCATGATTCAGCGCATCGCTCAGTACCGCGTCATCAGCCGTTAGCAAGGATTCAAACAGGCCACCATTAGCATCAAAACAAGAACTGTATAAGATCGTGTCATCCATCCCCAAAAACTCAGAAATTTTGGATTCTAAGTCTTTATGAATGACTTGGGTTCCACAAATAAACCGTACCGACGACAGTCCAAAGCCGTAGCGCATCAAACCCTCTTGAGCCGCTTCAATTAGCGCCGGATGGTTAGCGAGCCCAAGATAATTGTTAGCACAAAAGTTGAGCACGCTAGCGCCATTTTGAATGCCATTTTGAGTGCCATTTTGAACGTGGATACTAGGACCTTGTGGGGAGGTTAGGACACGCTCAGACTTGTACAGTCCAGATTGTTGAATATCACTGAGTGTTTGCTGAAGTGTTTGCTCAGGTGTCTGTTGGTAGGTAGCGCGCGTAGGCATGATGATGAGACCTCTTTAAATTGTCGGCGTTTCAGGTGACAGAGCATATCTTTGGCCATCGCTGACAGGTCATAGCGGTGCTGCCAACCCCAGTCTTTTCGAGCTTGTGTATCGTCGATATCCGTTGGCCAAGAGTCTGCGATCGCCTGTCGATAGTCAGGCGCATAATCACAGGTGAAGTCAGGCAAATATTTTTGAAGCTCAGCGACCAGTTCAGCCACAGAAAAGCTCACAGCACTCAGATTATAACCAGTACAAACCGTGATCCGGTCTGCGTCAGCGCCCATCAGTTCCTCAATCGCACGAACCGCATCGGGCATGTACATCATTGGGAGCCGCGTATGGGGCGCTAGAAAGCTAGTGTAGTGACCATCTTTCAGCGCCGCGTGAAAGATATCAACTGCGTAGTCAGTCGTGCCGCCGCCTGGTGCAGCCAGATGGCTGATAATGCCAGGAAATCTTATGCTGCGTACATCCACTCCAAATCGCTGGGCATAGTACTGACAGAGCAGTTCACCTGTGGCCTTAGTAATGCCATACATGGTTACGGGATCTTCAATCGTCGTTTGGGGCGTGCCGAACTTAGGGGTGTTTGGACCAAATACCGCGATAGAACTGGGCCAGAAGACTTTGATATTGTTTCTTGAGGCAATGTCTAAAACATTTTTGAGCCCCTCAATATTGATTTGCCAACAGGACTCGGGCTGTTGTTCGCCTTTGGCTGAGAGAACACCCGCCAGATGATAGATCGTGTCAACGGCATAGGCATTAACAACCGATTTAAGCTGGTTTTGATTCATCACATCTATGACGATGTAGGGACTGAGTTCTGCTGTATCAGGCAGATGACGACCACTAGAAAGAACCTTGTCACTTCCGTGTGATCGTTGCAAGGCCACGACCAAATCTCTACCGATTTGTCCACTTGCTCCAGTTACTAAAATCATGTCTGACACTGCCTCTCGTAGTCCAGTTTTATAAGGTTGTCGTTTTCTCTTCAGCTATTTTCTCTTCGAGTCGCCGAATGCGTTGAGTGATCTCTCGATTGTAGGGGGTTGGAATGCCGTTTTGCTCACCGAGCTTTACAATGTAGCCGTTGAGGAAGTCGATTTCGCTGGGTCGATCAGACATCACATCTTGATAGGTTGAAGAATAGTGCTCGGGAACTTGCCGAGCAATCTGATAAATCTCATCTAGCAATACGTCAGGCGAGGGCAGAAAATAATCTGAGTGCAATACAGACCAGCCTTCCTGAATAATCTGCTTGAAAAGCGCGCGCAGGCTACTATCTTGAATCAGTTCTGCCATAGTTTTTTGTTCTAATGCAGAGAGTGGATTCAAAACACTGTTAAGAATGAGTTTTTTGGCCCGTATGCTTTCAATATCATCCGTAATTTGGCAACAAATACCTGCAGACTGAAACAGCTCGCAAATTTTATGTCCTGTAGCCGAATTTTCAACCTGTATGCCTAACTGACTTTCTTGGACATGAAGCTGGTGGGGTGTGAGATGATAACCATTAAAAAGGCTTAGGGTAATGAACCTAGGATGGTAGGCAAAGTCGCCGTAGAACCTTTGTTCAATCAGTCCATTTTGAACGAAGGCAATCACCTGAGGATTAAGCTGAGCGTGATGGATCTGTTTAATTGCTTGAGAAATGCCAGGTAATTTAGTAGTGACTAAAATCAGGTTGTAGGGAGCTGTTTCTAACTCTGTCAGCTTGGGGGGTAGGGTATAGGCTGTGCCGTTAATGCTTAATTGAGAAGCTAATGCTTTCAATTTCTGCCTACCATACAAAAAAACATCGTGACCTGCGTTATACAGCTGAGTGCCTAAACAAGTCCCTACTGAGCCCGCTCCAAAAACAAGAATCTTAAACATAGTTCTCTTCTCTAACCCGTTATCGCAGGTTAAAACTAGCCGTAGCCGCTAGCTTAGTCCCGATAAAATAACGGCTTTAGTAAAGCACAGAGACTTAGCAACAACAGTTCTGATTTCTGATGGGCTGCTGTTGTAGAACAAGAAAAAGAGTGAGTGCTTTTCTCTATTATGGAAGTCCTGATGATGGCTAGGCTAGTTTTGATAAGAAAAATAACGCATTTTATTCATTTTAGATGAAATCTTCATAGAGGCGTCGATTACGTAAAGAGAACTTCTACAGCGTATCGGCTGCTAGAGTCCATCCGCACAACCCTTTATTTCTATCTTCTATAATTGAGGTAGAAACACTCCAAATAGTACTTGGAGTACTGCCATTTAGCAGTGCTATGGTTTCATTGCCTGCCTGACTATTTAGCAAACCGCAGTTTTCTTTTTGTAGTTTGTTTGGTGCGCACTAAGCTTTATAGAAAAACGGTTACAGCTGTTCTTGATGACCTAAGCTTAGGCCGGATTGCCATAGGTAGGCCCAGTCGCCATCGCCGTTGCGAGTGAAGTGCAGCGAGGAGGTTTTGGTATGTTACCTTTATTAACCAGGCTGACGTTTAATTGTCAGACTAGCTATGCTGTTGAGACGGTTGACAAAGCGAGTATTCAATCGTTAGCGGCAGGGTTTGATGATTTACCGATAGATCCTTACATAGAGCGAGGTTACCGTGCTCGAAGATTTTCCCGCTTTAAGATTTCCAACGGTAAGCTAGAGCAGTTGCCTCACCGTTGTTTTTATCAGAGCAAGACTTACAACACCCTACTCGGTAATGTTTCCAGGGAATATGCAGAACTCGATGACACTTTAGTCCAATCGGCAGCCCTTCAGCGCGCCGTACTCAAGTTCTTTGAGTTTTGTCGGCTATGTGCACCATATGAAACAATCGGTGTTCATCAAATCAGAATTTCTGCATCAAATCAGCAGCAGGGGAGTCCGGCTCCTGAGGGCATCCATCAAGATGGCGTCGATATGGTGGGCGTACTGTGTGTTGATCGTACCAATATCACAGGTGGAGAGACTCACCTCTATCCTGCGAATAGCAGCGGGCCCGTTTTTAACAAAATTCTAAATCCAGGAGAAATGCTGGTGTTTAATGATCACCAGTTTTCTCATTTCACCACCGCCATTAAACCGGCAACGGACGGGTCAGGCACTAGAGATGTATTTGTGTTTACTTGCCCCGATATGCCCGTTAAAGAGGATTCCGCCTAGGGTTGCTAGATACCCTTTTCGGTCAGGGAACCTAGAACTTCTCAACTTTAGAGGGTTAAAGAAACGAATCTACTATGAATAACTATTTAACCTGAGAGAGGGCCACACCGTGTTATCTCATATGGACTGGATACATACCCAATTTCCGGCACTGTCGCAGACTGTGAAGGGGCAACCGGTTGCTTTTCTCGATGGGCCAGGGGGCACGCAGGTGCCACAGTCAGTGATGCATGCAATCTCTCACTACTTGAGTACTTCCAATGCGAATGCTCATGGGGCATTCGCCACCAGTGAGCGCACCGACGGGGTCATCAAAGAAGCCCATCAGGCCATGGCCGATTTTTTGGGATGTGACGCTCAAGAGATTGTTTTCGGCCCTAATATGACAACGCTTACTTTTAGCCTGAGTCGGGCCATTGGGCGACAGCTCAAATCCGGGGATGAGATTCTCGTCACTTGCCTTGAACACGATGCTAACGTTTCCCCCTGGCTAGCTTTGCGGGAAAAAGGCGTGATTGTTCGTACCATCGATATGAATCCTCAAAACTGTACGCTAGATTTAGCAGATCTCGCACACAAGCTAAGTGACAAAACTCGGCTTTTAGCTATCACCTACGCATCTAACGCAGTGGGTAGCATCAATGATTTGCCTCGCATTATTCAAGCGGTTCATAGCATTGGTGCGAGTGTCTTTGTCGATGCGGTTCACTATGCAGCGCATGGGCCTATCAATGTCCGTGCTTTGGATTGCGACTTTTTAGTCTGTTCTCCCTATAAATTTTTTGGACCTCATATGGGTGTGCTATATGGCAAAAAGGAAAAACTGAGACAGCTACTTCCCTACAAGGTAAGACCCGCTTCAGATGAGATTCCTGATTGTTGGGAAACGGGGACTCAAAACCATGAAGGCATGGCAGGCGTGATTGCTACCATCAACTATTTAGCAGCGCTAGGAAAGCAATTTTCTCCTGCAGTTACGGACAGGCGAGCAGCTATTGTCATGGCCATGCACGAAACACACCGCTATGGTCAACAACTTTGCAAGCCCCTAGTTGAGCAGGGCTGTTTCATGTTAGGGAGAGTAAAACATCCCTAGGTCTGTTGGCGAAGA
>CALCCA010000173.1 GCA_937899725.1 uncultured Halomicronema sp. | reverse complement strand
ATGCTCCTGAGCAACATATCGATGGTTTAACCTATCGCGGTGCTAAAGTCCGTTAGGTTTTCAGTCGCCCTGAGAGGGGCAATGTTCAATAACCCTCTGAAAGGCACCACCGGGTGCCTTTTTTTGATCAGGCTACCGTTGCTGGGGCCAATTGGCCGTCGCTGACCTCACCGCTCATTTGAACCCTTGATCTCTAGGTCAGTCACAACTTCAATTCAGGTAAAACCAGTTAATGGCTACTCACCTCTCCCGAAAGGAGCTTTGAGGCTTAACAGCCGGGGCAAAGCGCTGTTTATCCAGATCTCGACCTCGGGTTAAAAGTGACATATCCCTTTGTCTTAATCTTTTCTTGTTATTGTGGTGGGCAGTGTCTAGACAACTTTCTGTGCTAGCTAGTGAATATGGCTAGGTAGCATAACGGCTATGAGGAGTGCCAGCAGGTTATGAGCACAGTAACAGAGCTGTTTCTTTTCTCAGGGGCGATCGCCAGTTTTGGCTTAGGCTGGGTGCTGCGGGGTGGTGCCACTCTACGGCGGTCATCGTTGACCCAGGCGTCGTCTGGTGAATCTAATGTTGTCGCCAAGACCGTTGTGACCTCACCGCTAACTGCTGCTAATGCTGCTGCCCAGGCCGAATACTGGCTCTTACAAAAGGCCCCCGTCGGATATTTAGAAGTTGATGATGAAAATCAGCTGTTATGGATCAACACCTTGGCTTGTGACATGTTGGGCATGCCGTTTCCGGCCTGTGGTGTTGAACCAACTGAGCCCAGGCTGTTGTTAGAGCTGGTGCGATCGTTCGAATTAGATCAGCTAATCGAAAATACGCGTCATGCTCAGACCCCTTGTCAACGAGACTGGGTGCTAAATCTGGCGGCGCCTGATCCGATCAATCCTGATGAAGGCGTGGTCTCGCCGCTGCGAGGGTATGGTGTGCCCCTGGCAAACCAGCGCGTCGGGATCTTTTTAGAGAATCGCCAGGAAGCCAAAACCTTGATTCAGCAGCGCGATCGCTGGACCTCTGATGTGGCCCATGAGCTGAAAACCCCGCTGACCTCGATTCGCTTAGTGGCTGAAACTTTGAGAGAACGGGTTGAGCCCGGGTCGAAAAAGTGGTTAGACCGGTTGTTAAATGAGATTTTGAGACTCAGTAATTTGGTCGAAGATTTGCTGAATCTGAGTCGACTAGAGCGCAGTGGCGGACACGGACTGGTCTTGAAGCCCGTGGAATTGCCGCACCTCATCTTGGCTGCCTGGCAAAGTCTGGAGCCACTGGCTGATATTAAGCAGGTGCAGATTGTCTATGAGGGGCCGGCAGATTTGATTGTGTCGATAGATGAAGGCTTGATGTACCGAGTTTTTATCAATTTGATTGACAATGCCATCAAATACAGCCCGCGCGAAGGCACCATTTGCATCCGAGCTGGAGTTCAATCGAATTCAGCAGCCGAGGCACCAGCTTCTCGTCTCCTGCAGATTGATGTGATTGACGATGGGGCGGGCTTCAACGACAGCGATCTGCCCCACATTTTTAATCGCTTTTATCGAGCTGATGCCTCTCGCACTCGCGTATCGGGGGGCTCGCCCGCCATCCCCCGACCGCCACAATCATCGGAAGGCCTGCGCAACAGTGGTACTGGTCTGGGATTGGCGATCGCTCAACAAATTGTGGCCGCTCACGGGGGCGATATTAAGGCGAGCAACCATCCCGAAACGGGCGGTGGCTGGCTCACGATTAGTTTAGCTACCCAACCGCTTTCCCTCGAAGCAGCCGCAGCTACGTCGGATGTAACCGCTAAAACTTTGCGCTAGCCGATAGCTCGGTCTAGTGGGCGATCGCTCCTTGAAAGGACAAACCATTTCTGAGGCACATCATCGATATCACGACCTCAATGACGGCAGCTCCCAGTGTTGTTTAAAGCTGGCTGCCATGGAAGCACTTTGCGGATGTCCGTGAAATGATGCACCCTCTAACCCTTGGGGTCGTTGAACTGTTTCTGGGTGATCACGCTGAAATATCCTAGGTCGAATCTTTGCTCGGTTCTCCTGGGAAGCTTAGCCGAGGCTGTCTTATCGGCCGCTCTGGATCAGTCGGTAAGACAGCCCTGGGATCACAGTCCTCATCGCCTTAGCCGTGATGTAAATGTTTGAAGAACTTCGAACAGAAGTTTTCCCGGCTTCGAGCTGATTGGGTAGGCTTGAACCAGGTTAGTTAGTTGAGCAGTGGCAGATTCCGCTGCTCCCGCCAAGGGGGCATGCGGAAAACTCACGGTTATCAATCAGCGGCAGTTGATCGCCATCATGCGATTAGAAGCCTGCTAGCCTGTGGTGCAATTTCTCTACCATCGTGGCTGTATCTCAACTTCAGACATCTCAGATTTGGCATGGTCAGGCAAGGGCACTTTTTAGCGCTGGTCATTATCGGGCAGCAGTTAAACGTTACAATCGAGCCCTGGAAGTCGATCCTGAAGATGTCGATGCTTGGGTCAATCGAGGGCATGCGCTCTGTCAGCTAGAGCATTACGATTTAGCCCTAGAAAGTTTTCAACGAGCCCTCAAGCTAGCGCCTCAGCGAGCGGCGGCATGGCATGGTCACGGACTTGTACAGGCTAAAACGGCGGATTTCGCCGCAGCGGTCGAGAGTTTTAGTCAGGCGATCGCCCTGGATGAACATAACCGCGAAGCCTGTTTCAATCGAGGCCATGCGTTGCTGCGGCTCAATCGTTTTTTAGAGGCTGCCGAGAGCTTTGATCAACTCATTCAGCAGGAACCAGACAACTATCGTGCCTGGTACAACCGCGCGATCGCGCTAGCCGCCATGCGCCGCTATCACGATGCTCTGAGCTGCCTCGATACGACGGTTTCCATCAAACCCGCCTGTCATTATGCCTGGACCTATCGGGGCGTGATGCTCAACAAGCTGCATCGCTTTCGCGATGCTTTGCTCAGTTTTGAGCAATCGCTGCACTGCCGCGCACCCAATGCCAATGCCTGGTACGGCAAAGCGGCGACCTATGCCCTCCAGGGAAAGTCAAAGGCGGCAGCGAAATGGCTGCGCAATGCGATCGCCGTGAATCCGAGTCTTTACCGAGTATTGGTCAAGACTGATCCGAACTTCAGCCTCGTGATCAATAGTGGCGACCTGCAGACTCTTTTGCAAAGCCACACTCGAGCTGGAGAGAACGCCCAAGACTCCCTAAAATAACGAGAGTACTCTTCTCTAGAAGATGGCTCGCACTCCTCGCTTAACGTTTGATCGCGGCACGTTAATTTTGCATCCCCCGCCCCGAGGCAAAGTCTGGCTTGACTTTGCTGACTGGGACGATCGCATCGAGCGGTTCCGGATTCCGGCCCACCACTATCGACGCTTGGTCGAAGCGCTGCAGCGAGAGGGGGTCACCTTTAAAGACGAGGTGGCGCAGTTTGAACCGGTGGGATTGCAGCTCAACGCGCCCTATGCGCCCTATGCACATCAGCAGGAAGCGCTAGACGCTTGGGTCGCGAATCGCTGGCAGGGCGTTGTCGTGCTGCCAACCGCTGCTGGTAAAACCTATTTGGCTCATCTGGCGATGCAGGCCACACCGCGCAGCACTTTGATTACCGTGCCGACGTTGGATTTGATGCATCAGTGGTATGACCAGCTGCTCAAGGCGTTCCCACAGGTAGAAGTGGGCCTGTTGGGCGGCGGCTCGCGCGATCGCACGCCCCTCTTGGTCGCCACCTATGACAGCGCCGCCATTCACGCAGAGACGCTCGGTAATCAGTACGGACTCTTGATCTGCGATGAGTGTCACCATCTGCCCAGCGACTTTAATCGGGTGATTGCTGAATATTCCATCGCGCCCTATCGGCTGGGACTGACGGCGACGCCCGATCGCGCCGATGGGCGTCACGATGACTTGACCCAACTGCTCGGGCCTATTGTCTATCACAAACAGCCCCAAGATCTCGCCGGTGACACCCTCGCCCCTTACGATGTGGTGCAAATCAAGGTGGCGCTCAGTGAGGCTGAGCAGCAGCAATATCAAGCCCTGATTCAACAGCGCAACGAATTTTTGCAAGAGGCTCACATCTGGCTCGGCAGCTTAGAAGGCTGGCAGCGGTTTGTGCAGGCCAGTGCCCAATCGCAGGCGGGGCGGCGGGCGATGTTAGCCCACCGCTCATCGCGAGCGATCGCGTTGGGCACTGAGGGCAAACTCCGCGTTTTGAGTGAGCTGCTAGAGCGCCACTTTCCAGACCGCTGCTTGATCTTTACTGCTGACAACGCGACGGTTTATCGCATCTCTCAAGATCTATTGATGCCGGCGATTACGCACCAGACCCCGGTCAAAGAGCGTCAGACCATTTTGGAAAAGTTTCGCAGCGGTGACTACCCGACCCTTGTAGTTTCCCAAGTGCTGAACGAGGGGGTCGATGTCCCGGATGCCAAAGTGGCCATTATGCTGTCGGGTACGGGCTCTACTCGCGAATACATTCAACGCCTGGGGCGCATTCTCCGCAAGGGCTCTGGTCAGAAGCGCGCCATCCTGTATGAAGTGATTGCGGAGGAAACCAGTGAAGAAGGCATTTCTCGGCGGCGGCGCACACCGTCCGTGCGTCCTGTCCTTAAGCCGGTGGAGCGATTGTCCCAGCGACAGCCGTATGACAGTGTCCAGTTACCATTGCCCCGAGCGGCCGAGGAGGAAGGGGAATGGCCAGAATAAATTGTCAAACACCGCTATGCTTGGGCCGCCCGGTTGTGTTTTTATCAGTTCATGGGGCTGAGATGCTGGATGTCCAAACGTGATGAAACCTATGATCGCCATTGCCGCTGGATGCAGCGAGCCCTTGAACTGGCCACGCTGGCAGGGCAGGCGGGGGAAGTGCCAGTGGGCGCGATCGTCGTTGATGCCCGCAACCAGATGATTGCCGAGGCCGGTAACGGGCGCGAATGTGGTCATGATCCAACGGCTCATGCCGAAGTGCTAGCCCTGCGCCAAGCCGGAGCCGCTTTGGGGCACTGGAACCTCAACGGTTGCACGCTCTACGTCACGCTAGAGCCCTGTGTCATGTGTGCCGGGGCGATCGCCTTGAGTCGTGTGAGTTTGCTAGTCTACGGCACCGATGATGTGAAAGCCGGAGCGATTCGCTCGGTATTGAACGTACCCGATAGTGCTGCCTCTAACCATCGCCTGGCAGTTTTGAATGGCGTTTTGGCCCCTCAATGCCGCGAGCAGCTGCAGCAATGGTTTAAGCAGCGGCGCGCGGCATCGAACACATCCCCAGACTGATAAGTCGGTGGCCTCAATGATCGTCGGGTGCGTCATCGCCTCGCGTGACGTCCCCAAGCCAACTCTGGCGGTGCGTTGGGCTCCCGCCGCGACACCTCCGACAGCTACCGCATTGTTGAAGGAGAACTCTTGCCTGAATTGGCGGGCGGGTGGATGACGCGATCGCCTACAAGCTGGTCTCCAAGCTGTTGTGCAAATTTTCCAGCTCGTTGACCAGTTGAAGTTCGCGTTGATATTCCTGTTTGAGCAGCTTCACATAGCGATCGCGCTCTTCGATCGACTGAGCTTTGCTTAACATGTGAATCGCTAAGTTCATGTTGGAGAGGGGTTCCCGGAGCTGCTTGGAGATTCGCCCCATCGAGGCCAAGCCATACATAATTTTAGAAACATCCGGGGGTGAAGATGAAGACCGAGCCAATTCTGTTGGCAAAGACGAGTTGACGGGCGGCTCTGTGGGCGACTTCAGGGTTTTGAGATGCGACTCACTAGCAAGGGGCGTGAGCCCCGATGAGGACGGCACGGGCTCGACGTTGTGGTGGCGCGAATCGGTGGTGGTAGAGTGCGCCTCGACAGCATACTGGGCGCGAATTTTGTTGATCAGGGCGGCCAACCCTGGTTGAGCCACGGTCTTTTTCGTCAAATTTAGGACTAAAGGCTCGCGATCGTGATTGAGTCTGGCCTCGAGCGAAGGCAGCAGCACAATCGGCAATCCGGTTGTTTTGAGTGATGACAGCAGATATTCAGTGGTTCTTGGATCGCCTTGTTCAGACGTATCTTCCAAAACAATGAGATCGACCTGCTTAAACGTTCTGACGTTTCTGGGATTAACCTGGCGCAGGTTTGCCGTTGTGAGTTGAACAGATTTATCAAATTTTAGAGCAACGCAAAGCCTTTCTTGCTGTAGTGAATTTTCCGCAATGATCAAAACCCGTTGCATTTTAGTACCCTGGTCGATGCCCTGATGCTGCCTTCGTGAACTCATGAATCCAGTCCGTTTCACGGGAAAGTGATTCGTCCCACAAAGCTGTAGTCGCTAGATATCTATTGTGTCAAAAATTGATAACGATTGATTTCAAAGCCGCTTAGTGCTTGAAAATTGGCTTTGAAATGTGGTCACAACCCGTAAATAGGGGGTATGACCCCCCACCAAAAGAAGTATTCTTTGACAAATTCGTCGATCATCTCTTCCTCCTTAAGCATAAATACTGTCGAAGCTTATTGCTTGAAAACCGACTTTGAAATGTAGTCACAACTTATCAAATAAAGGGTCAGACCCCCTATTAGAGTGACGAGTTAGGACATATCATCTTCCTCCTTAAGCATAAATACTGTCTAGAGTAAAACCTATTTCAGCACCTCATCACCAAGCTAGGTTGATGACTCTAGTAATATTTGCTGGATAGCAGGCTTACAGTGGTAAAGCTGAGATGCCTTGATGAAAAACGCTAATTATAACGGATCGACCTTGTTTAGGTTGATGTATTTCCAGCGGCTAGTTGAGAATGTTTAATTGAATTTGATGGAAGCGGTTGTTTTTGGAGCCTGTACTCTTAAAACCCAATTTCCTCAAAAAGTTTGTGCGGTTCGGTCTCAGGCAGACTGACGATCAGCGAACTATAAACATGGACGTAAGAATTTTGACAGTGTGCCTTGTTCCGACATGAGTAATTAGGCCCGTAAATGATTGAGGGGAGTCTTTAGGAATAAACCTGAGCAGTGGCTTTAAAGGGAAGGCTTGATGTTAAAAAAGCTACCTGAATTACTCTTTAAAGAGTCTCAAATGCCGATTCTACTGTCGCATCTTCTGGGTAGTGCAAGTAGCCAAAGCCAGCTCGGCAACCTTGATGTCCGCCCTACTAAGGCGGCTGAAATGGCCATTGCCTACAGTGCCGATGAGTCGGTTGGGAGTTCAATCGGGTGTTGCAATTGCTGGGCTGACAATTCCTGGTTTGGGCGCGATCGCCTCGGACTCGCATTGCTGGACTACCGATGTGGCGGACGCGCATTGTGCCTAATCGACTATTCCTGAGGCGGGGGAGAATTCAAGCTGTTGCGGTGGTCGGGTAGGAGCAGTTCTTTGCCGATCGCGGCATAGTCTTGCCAAGCGATTTCGGCCTTAGGATTCTTGACGTCATACACAGGGACACCGGCCATTGCGGCTTTTTGGAAAACGGCATAGCGCCTAATACCTTGCTTAAACACGGGCAGGTGGGCCTCAGCGAGCAGCGATCGCACTTCGTCTTCAGCCTTGCTGGGCTTGGGCGGAATTGACGTGAGCAAGATGCGATAGCGTTCGGCCCGAATGCTTTTAAGGTAGTTAACGGTTAAGACCAAGGCATCTAGCGCCAGAATATCTGGGGTGGTCGGCAGCACTAGTAAATTGCAATTGGTGGCCAGGGTGGCCAAATCGTCTTGGGTGGGCCGAGCTTGGGTATCGATCACGACATGCTGAAACGCGGTTCCTAGCGCATCAGGATGCCACTCATCAATCACCGGGAACGGCAGTTGGCCGCGACTCGCCCAACTGGAGGCCGATCGATTGGGATCGGCATCAATCAGCAAGGTTTCCGCCTGCCCCTGCAAAAAAGCCGCTAAATGAATCGCGGTTGTGGTCTTGCCAACCCCTCCTTTAAAGCTCGTAACGGTGACAATCATGGTTGCTGACTGGCCTGCTCAATGCCCGGTGCAAGTATACAGAGATGTTTTACGGTATCGACGTCAGTTAGCTCGGTGAGATCAAATTGTGGCAGTCCACACGCTTTCGCCAGAGATTTGTCCAAAAGAGGGTGCTTACTGTAACAGTAACGATTCCAAAAATTTGTTAACAACAGACTGGATGAACTCAAAAGTTGATGGTTATCCTCCGATCAGTCAAACTTTTAGATGCCTCTGAGCCACCAATCCAAATCATTTGGAATTTTTCAGAATCTGTTGTCGGCAAGGCTAAAGCTGGCCAACAAACGCTGATTAGCGACTGTCTTGAGATTGCTTCCAAATAGCTGTTTTCGCCGTTTTTCCTGTTGTTTACTCATTAGTTGGAGAGATTTTGCCCTATGAGCAGCCCGATAAATCGCCCATCTGCACTGATCGCAGTCGGCCAGTCAAAGCTGAATCAGCTAGCTATCAGCCTTCGTCATCCTTGGGGCATGGTGGGGCTCATCGCCTTATTTTTGGTGATGATTGCCCCTCGAGCCATGGCTCAAGATGAGGCCGTCACTGGGGCCGATATCATCTTTAAGCCTATCGTCGATGTGATGGGCACCTTGCTCTTCTTTAAGATCGGTGGGGAAAATGGCTTTCCCTTTATCGTGCTGTGGCTGCTGGTCGGCGCTGTGTTTTTCACCCTCCGCATGGGATTCATCAACCTGCGGGGCTTTAAACATGCGATCGACGTCGTGCAGGGCAAGTTTGATGACCCTAACGACGAAGGGGAAGTCTCTCACTTTCAAGCGCTGGCAACTGCCGTATCTGGCACTATCGGGCTCGGCAATATTGCTGGCGTCGCCGTCGCCATTCAGCTGGGGGGGCCAGGGGCGATGTTTTGGCTGACCTTGGCAGGCTTTTGCGGCATGGTTACCAAGTTTGTTGAATGCTCGCTCGCGGTGAAATATCGCCGCATTGCCGAAGATGGCACGGTTTTGGGTGGCCCGATGTATTACCTGACGCGGGGCTTATCGCCCAAAGGGATGCGGCCTTTGGGCCAGGGCCTGGCCGTCTTGTTTTGCATCCTCTGTATTGGGGGCAGCTTGGGCGGCGCGAATATGTTCCAGTCTAATCAAGCTTACGCAGCGATTAGCAGCTTGATTCCGGGCCTACCGGCGTGGCTATTTGGCATCATTTTGGCGGGCTTGGCCGGCTTCGTGATTATTGGTGGCATTCGCCGCATTGGGGGAGTCGCCGAAAAGCTGGTGCCGGCGATGGCGCTCATCTATATCATCGCCTGCCTATTTGTGATCGTGGTCAATATCGGGCAGGTACCGACGGCGATCGGCACTATCATCAGCGAGGCCTTTGCCCCCACCGCCGCCGTGGGTGGCCTAGTCGGCGTCTTGGTGCAGGGCGTGCGCCGCAGCTCATTTTCGAATGAGGCGGGGGTGGGCTCAGCCGCGATCGCCCACTCGGCAGCACGCACTGATGAGCACATTCGCGAAGGCATCGTAGCGCTGCTGGAGCCGTTTATCGATACCATCGTCGTTTGCAACATGACCGCGATCGCGATCGTCATCACCGGGGTATATCAAGACACTGGCGAAGCATTGAGCGGTGTTGCCATGACCTCTAGCGCTTTTGAATCCGTGATTGGCTGGTTCCCCATTGTGCTTAGTATTGCCGTTTGTCTGTTTGCCTTTTCCACGATTATTTCTTGGAGCTACTACGGCATTCAGGCCTGGACGTATTTGTTTGGTGCCGGCAGCACGCTGGTGTTCAAGATCCTCTACATTACCTGTACGTTTTTAGGGTGTCTGACTAGCCTAGGCCTGATTATCGACTTTAGCGATTTGATGCTGCTAGGCATGGCATTCCCTAACTTGATTGGCTGCTATATTCTTTCAAATGAGATTGCTAAAGACCTCAAAGAGTATTTGCAACGCCTTAGCTCTGGCGACATGTTGACCTATGAGCAAATGGCGGAAGAGAGCTAGGTGATCCCTGATTCATCCTGCTGACCATAAGTTACGGAAAGGCTGGCCTCGTTTTCCGTCAGTGCGTCAAGCAATTCCAAGGCCCCTTAGATCTTCTAGATTTAAGGAGCCTTCGGGTCTTGGCGGTTTCTACGCTTTGTCCGTCGGTAGGCTGCACCAAAAAGCCTGAAGCGGGAGAAAAGAGGCCGCATTCTCATTTTGGCGAGCTGTTCGAGGATGATCGATGATGCGTTGCGGCAGCATTGGTCGCCGCGACCGGAGCAACTATCAGATAACAATACTCGCGATGAGATGGACAACGTTGTGTTGCGCACGTTCAGGTTGTTTTACTCAAACGCCTTCCTTTCTGGGCAAAGTGACCCGTGTCTCTAAAGCGGCGATCGCTCCCTGCTGCAGTGGGATCAATCGACGATCGCGACTGGCGACTGGGTCAGAATCCTCTACAGGACTTCGGGAGGGAAGTGATGAGTGGCAATGCAATAGCGATCGCGACCTTTTGATTTAGCCGCATAAAGCGCCCGATCCGCAAGATTGACAAAAGCTTCCGGCGTAGTTTGCTTGTTGGGGACAATCGTGACAATCCCGATGCTCACGGTGACTTGCTTCTTATGCGAAGCCGCATGGGGAATCTGCATGTCCTTAAGAGCCTGAATGATATCTACGGCGACGTGAACGCCGCCATCGACTGCGGTATTGGGCATGGTAATGGTAAATTCTTCGCCGCCATAGCGAGCCACAAAGTCAGCCGGTCTTCGTGCCGCTGCCAGTAAAACATTCGCAATGGTTTGGAGGCAGCGATCGCCCTCTTGATGACCATAGGTGTCGTTATATTTTTTGAAGTAATCGACATCGCATAAAAGTAACGTTAATGGCTGCTGATCTCGTAGCAGTCGTTGCCATTCATGCTCTAGATGACTGTTAAAAGAACGGCGATTAGCCGTTTGAGTAAGATCATCAATTCGAGAAAGCTTACGGAGTTCTTGATTGAGTCGTGTCAGCTCTGTGGTGCGATCGTCAACGCGCGTTTCTAAGTTTTTAAACGATGCTTGCAGTTCTTCAGTCATCGTTGAAAACGATCTGGATAAATCACCAATCACATCAGCGCGATCAATATCAGAAACACTATGCCATTTACCATTGGCAATATCTTTGGCAGTGACGCTAAGCCGCAGCAGTGGCTGGGTAAGCCATTGAGTGATCAGTAAGCCAATAAAAACAGTTACTAATAAGGCCACAACACACAAAATAATCGTAATTTGGGTGTTGCTGTTAATGCGTGCCATAAAATCATTTTCAGGAACGACCAACACCACGATCCAGTCCAATCCATGGGAATCTTTGAAGCGCACTACCTGAATGTATTGCCGTTGACCTTCCAACAGAAAGACATGTTGGGCTGACTTGACATTGCTCAAACCGTCATAGGTTCGGTTCAAATAGTCAGAGATTCTTTGAATAAGTGGATTCTCACTATCGCTGGCCGCCAGTAGCTGAGTGTTTTCTCCCGTTCCATCAGTGATGGGATCGGCAGTTGAGCTGGCAAGTAATGAACCGGCTGGATTTACAATGAAAGCAATGCCCGTTTCACTAATTTTCAGCTCTTGGAGAAACTCATTTAACTCTTGAGAAAGGATGATATCGGTTGCACAAACTCCTAAAATTTCGCCGTTGTTGCTGTCATAAATAGGTGTGTTGGCAGTAATAGTCGGCAGTTTAGTATCAAAATCAAGGTAAATATCGCTCCAGATTTGGTCTCGTTTGGCTTTGGCTTTTTGATACCAGGGACGTAGACGCGGATCGTAGGTTTCTACCCCTTGGCTGCGGAGAAAAGAACGGTTGCCAAAAGAATCGGCCTCATAGTAATAAAAGTAGTAATCGGTGGCTTCACTCGAAGCTTGAATTCGCAACATCTCACTATTGCTATCGATAAATCGTCCGACGCCTAAAAAAGCCCCGTCAGCTTCTGTGGCGCAGTAAATCAGATTGGTCGAGGGAAAAACTCTGGCCTGTTGCCAAAGCTGATGTTCTCCTTCGCCAGTCGCGACATTCAGGTCTCCTTGTAGGAGAGAGTTCGCATTGATCTGATTAATGATATAGGGCCGCTCTACGACTGTTTGAATCTGTTGTAAAATGCGGCCCGTGAGTTCACTCCGGAGTTGTGATGCGAGGTCGTTTACGGTGGCCTGACCGTTTTGAAAAGACAGGTAACCCACAACGCCTACAACGCCAATCACTTGGGCAACAAAAGGAATGGTCAGGACAGTGCGGAGAGGAAGTCGATTGAGGATTTTGGTCAGCAAAGATACGATTAAGCGGTAAGTTGATTTTCTTATTTTATCGCTTACCTGAAAAAACGCTGTGATGTCGTAGGCATCACGTTTTTGACGGTTAAAGCTGCAAAATATTAATATTTGACAGCTGGGAAAATACGCAAAAAAAGTCCGTACTCCATCGCTCCGAGACAGTCGCTCAAGACAATTTTTAGCGGACTCTTTAATTCGAAGAGTGGAAGCCGTGTACATCTAGGATTTGTTTTGACTCAATTGGTGGAGGACAGCGCCTCAATCGCTGTAGATCGCCACTGCAGTTCAGGTGTCTGTTCATCTGCCACGTGTTGGAAGAATTAGGATGGGTGAACCTGGCTCTACATCCGGATTTATGAGTGCGATCGCGTGGCCGCTAACCGTTGAGACTGAGCGCCTGATTCTGCGTTCACACAAGCCCAGTGATTATGAGGCTTGGCGAGCCGGTTTTGCGGGGCGATTACCCTCGCAGTCGCCCTATGACGAGGGGCCGGTTGACTTGGTGGGATGTGATGCTGATTGGTTTGTGGGCTTGTGTGAGCGACATCAAGCTCAGGCCAGCCGCGATGATGCCTATATTTTCGGTGTTTTTTCCCGGCAGACCCAGCAGCACCTCGGCCATGTGGATCTTTCCACTATTCAGCGAGAAGAGAAGCAGTGGGCCAATTTGGGCTACAGCATTCACAATCAGCATTGGCGGCAGGGATTTGGCAAAGAGGCGGTGAGCGCCGCTCTTAAAGTGGGGTTCGAAACCTTGGGCTACCACCGCATCGAGGCGGCGATTAATCTTGACAACTATCCTTCCATCGCGCTGGCTCAAGCGGTGGGGCTGCAGCAAGAATGCCTGCGTCGGGGCTTTTATTATGAAAATGAGCAGTGGGTTGACCACCTCATTTATGTGGCACTGCCGACTGATTTGGGCCTAGTTGAGAGACCGCCAGCGATCGCCCTCTGAACGTCCACAATCGTCTCAGTATCGACGGTTGGAGTAAGGAGTCTCTGTGCCTCAACCCAGCTCGAACGAGGTGACGCCAAAGATTCTGTCAGTCGGTAGTTCCGGCACAGTAGGCAAGTACATGCGGGCGGTTTCAAACATGCTGGTCATTGCATACTTTTTGGCCAGGGCCACCGCTGCCGTGTTCACTTCTGGGACATCTAAATAAAACGGCTGCCCTGGTTTAACCTGAGCTTTTAGCGCTAAGAACAGGGTTTCGGCAATGGCGGGATTGTCGGCCAATAGTGGGCCAATTTTGTCGCCTTGGCGGCAAGGCCGCAGCAGACCGTAGCCCAGCAGCGAGTCATTATGCACTACGGCGATCGCGGTGCTGTCGGGCTGGTTGAGCCAGCACTGTAAAAAAGCGGAACGCTCCTCTGGAAAACATTGGCGGTCATACTCGATGACTTGCGCTAGGGGCACGTTGGCTAAAGGCACGACCTGATCAGCAGGGCCGCTTACTGGCGCGGCCTCCCCCCAGCCCTCGTAGCGAACGTTGCGGTAAGCCAGCTGAAAGCCTGACTTTAAATAGTTGCTTTGTTGATCGACGACGCCATCGAGGCCAATGGTGCGGTTTTGCAGAGAGTTCAACCCAGCCTGCCAAATCTGCCAGCCATACCCTTGACCGCGAAAAGCCGGCTTGACCAGATAAAATCCCAAAAAGCCAAAGGATGTGCCGTATTTGACTACCGAAATAGCGGCGATCGGCTCATCATCCAACCAGCCCATCAAAAATCCCTCAGGGTCAGCTGCATAAAAGCAGTCGGCGTCGTGCAAACCCGGATTCCAGCCCTCGGCGGCAGCCCAGTCGATCGCCTGCTCTAGGTCACGACGAGCCATGTATTTGAGGGTGTAATTTGCCATACGCTGTTACCTAATTCCCTAATTCAAAGTTTTCCTGAAACTGAGGTCAAACGCTCGATGTCTTCTCGTTATCCCCGTGATCTTATCGGCTATGGTCAAACCCCGCCGCTGCCCCACTGGCCTGATGATGCTCGGCTCGCCTTACAATTTGTCATCAATTATGAGGAAGGGGGCGAAAACTCGATTTTGCACGGGGATGCGGCTTCAGAGGCCTTTTTATCGGAAATTATTGGGGCCGAGCCGCTACTGGGCGTCCGCCATCTCAATATGGAATCGATGTATGAATACGGCAGTCGGGCCGGCTTTTGGCGGCTGCATCGGCTGTTTACCCAGCGGCAAATTCCCCTAACGGTTTACGCCATCGCCATGGCTTTGGAGCGTCATCCCGAGGCGGGCAAGGCCATGGTTGAGGCCGGGTGGGAAGTTGCCAGCCACGGCTATCGGTGGATCGACTATCAATATGTGAGTGAGGCGACCGAGCGCGAACATATTCAAACCGCGATCGCGATTCACACTCAGGTGACTGGCAGTCGCCCGCTGGGATTTTATCAGGGGCGCGTGAGCCCCAACACCCGCCGCCTAGTGATCGAAGAGGGGGGCTTTCTTTACGATGCCGACAGCTATGCCGACGATTTGCCCTATTGGGTCACTGCGGGCGATCGCCCGCACCTCGTGATTCCCTACACCTTAGATACCAACGATATGCGCTTTGCCACTGCCCAGGGCTTCAACTCGGGCGATCAGTTTTTTACCTATCTGCGCGATGCCTTTGATGTACTCTACGCCGAGGGTGAAACCGCCCCCAAAATGATGAGTGTCGGGCTGCACTGTCGCCTTTCCGGTCGCCCCGGCCGCACGGCAGCTCTGGCCCGATTCCTCGACTATGTGCAGAAGCATGATCAAGTCTGGATCTGTCGCCGGGTCGATATCGCCCGCCACTGGCACACCCATCATCCGGTGATGAGTCCCGAAGCTTGAACCGGATTGATCGGCTACTCGGCAGGCGCGGCTTCAGCTTCCGGCGCTGCTGGCTCGACTTCAGTGGGTGGTTCACCCTCCGGCGGGCTTTCCTGCTCAGACGGCTCAGCTTCCATCGAATCCGGCTCCGACATACTGCTGGGCAGCGGCCCTGGACGATTGCCGCGCTTGAGCGCCAGATACAGGTCATAGCGCAGGCGTTGTTCATCGACCACCGTTGCAGTGACCCCAATCGCCTGCATCGCCTTAAGCAACCCTTGATTTTCAATCGAGAGATCCGGCAAAAACAGGTTGTTTTCGGTCTGACTCAGGGTTTCGAGATTGACATAAAAGTAGCCGTTGTTGGGATAGGGCGCACCGCCGGTCGTGAGCTGAAACAGGGGCGAGCGGGCCAGCGATCGCCGGGGTTGAGGCACGATCAGCTCATCGGTGTCGGGCCCCACCGTTAAAAAGGCAATATTGCTTTCGAGCCAGCCCCGTGCCAGCATGGTGGATTCAAAGGGTGAGATCCAGCGCACCCGTTCCACATCTGCCGCAGGCTCGTCGGTGAGCGTGAAGCGATACCGATTTTCGACCACCTCATCGAGTCGCGCAAAGGTCTGCTCGGCCAGTGGGCGATCGCTGACCTGCGCCAGCACTACCAGGCTCGGATTCGGCAAGGTCGGACTGTCCTCAGTCTCTGAGTCAGCACTGGGTGGCGGCATCAGAGCCAGGGCAAACTCTCCCCCCAGCCAGGGCAGCAGGTCATCTTCTAAGGTCAGGCCAGTGCTACCCTGCAGCGCTAGCGCCAGATTATCGGGGTTAAGGGCCGTCAGAGCGCCCCAGCTTTGGCGATCGCTGAGGTCTTGCCAAAACTGCTGAAAGTTGCCCCCAGAGGCCATCACTAAAGTGTCGCTGGGCAAATACTCGGGCAGTTGGGCCGGTACGTTGGTATCAACATAGGCGCGATCACTATCGGGGCCGAACCAGCTCGTGCTCGCTATCTGCAGGCCCTGTGACTGCAGGGTCATTGTCGCGGCCAGCCCTCGGCTATCTTGAAAGCTATTGAGCAGCGCCGCCGGCAGGGCGGGTTGGGCCGACTGGGCTAACAGCTGCGCCGCCGCGGGCACATTCAGATACACCTTGCCAAAGGCCTGGGGTACGCCGATGTGCTCGAACGAGCGGCGATAACCGGCTAAATCAGCCAGATTTTTGCCCCCCTTGTAGGCATCGATCGCCTGCTGAGCGATGTTTTCGTCCTCTGCCACCATGATCAATTGGGTGCCAAGTAGCCCCATCAGCAGCGCCTCATTTTCATCCCCTGAGGTTGGCGTCAGCGGCGTGAGCGTGACGCCGCGATATTCTGTGGGCTCATCTGACGCGGCGGCTAGAGGAAGGTTCTCGGCCGATATTTGCGCCGCCTCTGGGTCGGCGATCGGCACCAGCAGCAGCCGTCCTTGCTCGCCCAACGACACCGTGCCTGACTCGTTGCCGGTAACCGACTCTGACTCTGGCACCCAGGCGATGGTCACTTCCGCATCGATCCACGGGGCAATGTCTTCCGCGTAGGCAATGTTGTACTGCGTGAGCCAGCGATCGCGCCATTCTGCCAGCTGTGCATCAAAGGTCGCTTGCGTTTCGGGGTTGCCAAACTGTCGTAGCTGTTGCCACTGCTCAGTGTCTGTCGAGAGGGTGACGGCGGCCACAGCGGCTTGCGGCACGGCTCTGACTCCCACCGGCAACCCTTGCGCGCGGGTCAAGCGCCAGCGCAGCCCCACATAGGTCAAGACGCCAGCACTTACCAAGACTAAGGCTGTCCCAATAGTAACGATCAGAGGGGGTTTCTTGACTAAGATCATGGCGGCTGCCAGGGGTGGGTAGGGTAATTAGCCCTGACACTTTAGCAAACCCTTTTCGGAATAATGCGCCGAATGCGCCACTCGTTTCCAGATTGCCGACAGCCCCCCCGGTATTGATGAAAAACTGGATGATTTCGAGCCTTGAGGCGACTTTCGCATCTTTCCTTCAGTAGGTTTACGGAACACTAAACCCAGTTTTACTACCATCGCGCCGAGCTTGTCGAAAACTTTATGCGCTTTGCCCATGACCTCTGCTAACTTTTACAACACTTGGGGGATACTACTATCGTGTCTGTTTTGAAGCAGTTCAATCGGCAAATGCTCTCTGTTGTTTAGAGTTGAGGCTTTATGGTTAGCAGCGCACTCACCGCTTCGGCGCGTCCCTCCCTACTCTTCAGAGGAACGCCGCGATCGCACTCAAACCAAGAAGTTGCCGCCTTGCATCGAGGTCGCATCTTGGTTGAAACATCACCCCACGGCATGACGGGCGCCGCCGTCACCGCCAAAATGTATGTCAAGGCCGCCCGCGCCGATATTTGGGCTCAACTCACCCATTATCCCCGCTGGACTGAATTTTTTCCCAACATTACCCGCAGCGAAGTGCTGACGTCGCACCAAAACTCGCACCGGCTTTATCAAGTCGGGCGCAAAGCTTTTTTGGCGATCGCGGCCGAGGTCGAAATCTATCTCAAAGTTTACGAAGATGCCTTTCACAGCATCCAGTTTCGCCTTGAGAAGGGCACCTTCCGCGATTTTGGGGCTGACCTCACTTTGCAAGATTGGCAAAACGGTACGCTGCTGACCTACACCGTCCAGGCCACACCGTTGATTCCAGTCCCGAGCTTTTTGGTTGAGCAGGGCATGCGCCAAGACCTGCCCAGCAACATGGAGCACATGCGCCGCGCGCTCTGCCGGTAAGGGCGATTCATATTTGTATCGAACTGGCTCTTTAAATCCGTAGGGCTTGCCCTTCTTAAGGGGAAGCCGACCTCTGCATGCCGTCGGTCTCTCCCCTTCTTGCAGGGTTTTGCGCTTTGGCCGCTGGTCGAGAGGCTCGTTCAGAATTAGTCTTGGCTGAGCTGCAAATGGCCCAGACGATTGCGGATTGGATTTGCTGTGTCGGTCAACCTCGATTTTTAATCGTCATCACCTTCACGATTTGCAGCGCCGTATCACCCGGTATCTCTAGAATGCGGTATAGGTCATCGAGAAAAGCTTGCTCTTGAGAGGTTACTGTGCCATCGGACAATACTAGGTCAGTGGCCACGGCAAAGGCCGTTTCTCGCAAGTCTTGCGGCAGCTGGGCTTTGGCTAAATCAATCAGGGTGCTGGGGCCTTGCAGTTTGAGCATCGACAGCAGCTTGTCAAACATGCGGTGCATGACATCGTGGGAATAGCTCTGAAAAATATGCATACGCGACAGCATGTTCGTCATGTCGCGACCTTCTTGATCTGACAGATAGCCATCAGCGGCGATCGCCACCAGGGCCACGGCAGCAAAAGCTTCTTCTGGTTTTAACTCAATTTGTTTATCAGCCTTTTCTTCGTCAAAAACGCTATCGAATAAGCCCACGGCCGATACTCCCACGCTATCAATTCTTACCATGATGGCTCAGATCTTCCAGAGTCTTACGGGTTTTTGCGGAGTTGTAACAGGGGAGGGAGGGAGTGGAGAGTGGAGAGTGGGGAATTCAGAGTTCGGAGTTTTGAATTCAGAGTTCTGTTTCCGCATTCCTAATTCTCTAGCTGCTGAGCCAGCGGGCGATCGCCACCACCACTGGGCCAAGTACTAGCGCTGGCAGAAATGACGCGACGCGAATTTTGGCAATTTCTAGCAAACTGAAGCCGAGGCCGATAATCATCATGCCGCCAATGCCCGTGGTGAGTAAAACGTGGGGATCGGTGGCGGGGTCGGTGAGGCTAGTGGCTAGCATTCCTGCTAGGAGTGAGAGCCCGCCTTGCATCAGCAGTACCGTAATGGCCGAAAAGCCGACGCCAGTGCCGTAGGTGCTGGTGAGGGCGATCGAGGCTAAACCATCCATCGCCGATTTGAGGGTTAGCAGAGTGTTGTCGCCCGCTAGGCCATTGTTGAGGCTGCCGATGATGGTCATGGGGCCGATGCAAAAAAGCAAACTGGCGGCGACAAACCCCTCGGTAAAACGGCCGCCGCCTTTGACCTGAGCTTTGAGGGCATCACCGATCGCCCTCAGCTTTTTTTCAATCTGCCACCATTCCCCCAGCAGACCACCGAGTACGAGTGCGAGCAGACCCAAAATGACGCCATCAATGGGGCCAGCCTCAACTTCAAACAGGCTGCGCGACAGGGCAAAGCCAATCACGAGGGTCAGCAACCCAACGGCCTGAGTGATGATTTGCTGCATGGCAACCGGCAACCGATGCCGCAGCAGCAGCCCAAGGCCAGAGCCGATTAACACGGTAGCGACGTTGATCCAGGTGCCGCTGGTGCGTGCCCAAAAACTCAGCATAAAATCTGCGCGAATAAAAAGCCTTCCCCTCACGATACTTGGGGAAGGCCATCGGGCGGGCTGAATTTTTGTCTGTAGAACCTCATCTAATAATCTCTCCTTAAATCAAGGAAAGGAATCGGAGTTCGTCACATTAGGGAGAACTCCTGCTGCAGGCTGTGAATAAACCTCTCCTGGTGTGAGCGGATATTCGAGAATTCATCCGAGGTATCAAATCAGGCTGAGCGCCCACCATAATCCGGATCATGGCGAGGTAAATAAACGCCTCCCTGGTTTCTGGCAAGACCTCATCATCTTTGCTCAAGCGTCGGTAGCGATTAAACCAGCCAAACGTCCGCTCGACTTTCCAGCGCTTCTTCAGGAGGACGAATCCCTGGGTGGCTTCCGGTCGGAGGACAACCCCAATCACCCACTGCAGCGTATCAATGGGCCATTGATACGCTGCTACTGAACTGCGGTTATTTGATGCCGAGGGCAATGAGCTGTCTGCCAACAGTGATGGCGCAGCCCCCGGCGAAGAGTTCTCCCGCGACCCATTCATCGAGTACACAGCGACAGAATCCGGCACATACTACATCGGCGTCAGTCAGCTAGGCAACCGCAACTACGACCCCTTTGTTGAAAGAAGCGGCAGCGGCTGGACTTTCCCTGAGGTCGGTATCTTCTTCGGCGACTACGAACTCACCGCCACCCTCACCGAAGGCGGCGGCGCGGGCGGCGGCCTCACCGGCACCGATGCTGCCGACACGCTAGTTGGCACTGACGGCGACGACCTGCTCGATGGGCTGTTGGGCGACGACATTTACACGGGTGGAGTGGGCGTTGACCAGTTCGTCTTGGGTCTAGCTCAGGGCGTAGACACCATCACCGACTTTGAGGTCGGCGTTGACCAGATCAAGCTGGGGGGGCTGACACTCAGCGGCGTGAAGTTCTTTGAGCTGAGTGACGACACCCTGGTACTCACCAACAGCAACGAGTTGATCGGTGTGGTGTAGGGCGTCACCGGTCTCGACAGCGTGTTTGCGTAGTTAGGTAATAGTCTTGCCTATTCCCTCAGACTAACTTGAACTGTTGATCCGGCTGGGCTCACTTGAGCCAGCCGGTTTTTTTGTGTAGCTGGGAATGTCGGGGTGTGGCGCGATATTCCAAAGGAGTGGCTTTGCCATCGCCCCGGCCCGGCCCTCCCCTAACCGTCAGCAATCGCCTGCTGGCTACATGCTCTATCCCTCATGCAGAAAGCCTTCTAGCTGGGTTGTCACCCGTTGAGGGACCAAACACTCCTGCCGATGCACTGCTCTCAAGCCTAGCCGGTTAGAGCAGCTGCAAAAACGCTAAAAATCCTTTCCCGGTCAATAGCTCAATCAAAAGCGCTAGACCAAAAGCCATCATCGCCAGTCGTCCGTTAAGGCTTTCGGCCCCTTTAGTAAAACCGAGATCCGCGACCAGAGGCTTAGTCTTCATATCTGTCAATTTCTCTTTTATAAACTTTTGTAACAATCTGTTTTCATGTTAACGCCCCTCAGCAGTTGCGAGGCAGGCCAGGCAAAATTCCTGCCTCCCCATCAGGCTTTTAAGACTCTTCTTGTAATGGCAGTCCATTATGGTGCCCCGTTTTATGACCCAATCTGGACTGCTGCCCAGGCACTGCGGGCGTTTGAGGTCTTCTCTGGTCAGCCGCAATTTAATCGGATCATCCCAGCCAGCTGCAATCACTCTCTGATCGACTTTTCAATTCCGTAGGGCTGGCCCTTCCCGAAGAAGATTTTGCTGCGCAATCTGGCATAAATAGTCGTTGCAGATTGTGAACACCCGTTACAGGTTTGATTCTTGCGAGGCGATTCTCCTATCTCAGCCACGCAGAATATAAGAGAGGGCATTCCACATCACTGTCAGCTGGAGGGAATATCATCATGGTGAATAATCTATACGCAATTCAGTGCCCTAACGGCTTGCCCGGCCCTGGTAAGCCCAGCCCCATGCGCTGGGATCTGGTCCCCAAACCGATTAGAGGGGTTCTACTAGAGGCGGGGTGTTTGCTGTTGAAACACTGGACTCGCCGTCACCATGATGCCCATGTGCGATTTCAATATGCGCCGATGGTCTATAACGGCGACCTGTACTATTTACAGCGTTGGGCACATGTTGAGTGGAACGTGTCTCCGAGTCAGCTACTGTTTCCTCACGAAGGCTGGCCTTGTACCGAAAAGACGCGACGCGACGGCAGTCATCTATCGCTCTTGGTCAGAGAGGCGATCGCCCACCTCTACTCTGACGCTGCTGATCACGCCTCGCACCAGAGCCATCGGCCATTAGTCAACGTTTCCCTAAGTCATTAATGTCGGGTCTAGCACGCTCGTGAGCCAGCTTCCAGTCGCCTATCGTCAGTCTCAATCAGTAAATCGCTATGATGAGCTGACACTCGTTCTACCGTCTCTACAGCGCGCCCCTAATGGATTTTGGTGAAAGCTTAAAAATGGCTGTCAAAACCTTGACCGCCAACAAACTCCGCAGCAGCCTGACAATGTTGGGCATCGTGATCGGTAACGCCTCGGTGATTACGATGGTCGGTATTGGCGAAGGGGCTCAACGCTACATCAACGACCAGCTTCAAACCCTAGGGCCGAACGTCCTTTTCATTGCTCCTGGCAACCGAGAAACTCGCGAGCTGGGCGGGCTAGAGATTCCTCGAACGCTGGTTGTCGCCGATGCCGAGGCGATCGCCGAACAGGTGCCTCCCGTCGTTGGCGTCGCGCCAGAGTTTAGTTTGCGAGACCTGGTCACCTATCGCAATCGCAACGCCAACACCAGTATCGTGGGCACGAACGAGCAGTTTCTCAAGGTCCGCAGCTTTGAGATGTCACAAGGGCGCTTCATCTCTGAGTTGGATTTAGAACGTCGAAGTCAGGTGGTGATTTTGGGGGCTACCCTGGCAGAGCGCTTATTTGACGACACCCTGCCAATTGGCAAAACGATTCGGGTTAAAGGCACCAACTTTGAGATTATCGGCGTGATGGCTCAAAAAGGCTCAAATCTCGGGCTTGATTACGATGATTCCGTCCTGATTCCCATCACTACTCAAGCTAGCCGCCTTGTCGGGCGTCGCCAATCGCCCTACGGTATCGAGGTGTCTTTCATCTCAGTTTCTACCCAAGATCGAGAAAGTATGAGCACCGCAGCGTTTCAAATTACTAACCTACTGCGGCTACGCCATAACATTCGAGGCGAAGATGACTTTTTCATTCAAAGTCAAGATACCTTGTTGAGCATTGCCGAAACGATCACTGGCGCATTGACCGTCATGCTCGCCGCGATCGCCGGTATTTCGCTATTGGTCGGCGGCATTGGCATTATGAACATCATGCTGGTGTCAGTGCGAGAGCGAACCCAAGAAATTGGCTTACGTAAGGCGATCGGGGCGTCTCAACAAGATATTCTGACTCAGTTCCTGATCGAAGCCATCATTCTTTCCATCGCAGGAGGATTGGTCGGCACTAGCTTAGGGATCAGCGGCATTGTCATGGTCACCCTGTTTACCCCCTTTGAGGCTGGGGTTTCGGCTGTTGCGATCGCGATCGCGGTCGGTGTTTCCGGGGGCATCGGCCTCTTTTTTGGTGTCTTCCCCGCTCGTCAAGCCGCTAAACTTGACCCGATCGTCGCTTTGCGCAGCGCTTAAATTGAGTTTGAGCTGATCGACACAGAACAATAGAACTCTCTGATGGATGTATGGGAATATTCAAAGGGTGAACGCTCGTTATCTGAAAGTCTTTTTTGACCGTCAGATAACATGTGAAAGATTCTCGCTTGCAAAGGTTTTGAGACCCTTGAATATCCTCAAGCAGAGTACTTACGAAACCAAGACAGACCCCAAGGCGCTGAAAGGCGTTTTATCTTGGTTTGATAGTTTTCATGCGCTGCCGATCCCTCAAGAAGATTGGCTGCAATGTCAGTTAGCGCTGATTGAAGGCTTTACGAATGCGGTTCGTCATGCTCATAAAGGACTCCCTTTAGAGACGCCCGTCACGATTGCTGTAACCGTGACCGATGAGTATCTAGATATGCAAATTTGGGACTGCGGTCCCGGATTTGACTTTCAGGCGATGCTCGAGCGCAAACTTGAAACCACCACCTCTGATTCAGAAGGCGGGCGGGGTCTCAGAATTATGTATCGAGTTGCCGATATCGTCGAATACAAACCCACGCCAGATCAGCGCAACTGTCTCCACATTCGGAAGCGCTTCGATGGCCGTTCGATTGAAGAGAACTATCGCGTATAGCTGTTCTAAAATGCTCAGTATCAGCATTCTCAGACCAACCCTGATCCTCTCTTCGAGCCCCATCAATCCCCGATCCGATGAACTTGGAATCACCCGCATGGCCTGTCGCGATGCCTTGGCTAATTGCCCTGGCAATAAATACTAGCCTCCTGGCGATCGCGGCATTACTCCCCAAAAAGCTACTCACGACCACCGGCTATCTCCATGCCTGGTTCTTAGGAGTCTTTGTGTGGGGGTGTTTGGGCTGGCCGGGATACACCGTTGTGATGGTCTATTTTCTTGTGGGCTCAGCCGTCACCCGGATTGGCATGGCGAAAAAAGCAGCCGCTGGGATTGCTGAAAACCGCGCTGGGGTGCGTGGCCCCGAAAATGTTTGGGGCTCTGCACTCACAGCCGCCCTCTGCGCATTAGGCGTTTTGCTTGGGATGAGTGGTCAGGTATCCGGTTTGTCTGACCATTGGGTCGCACTGTTTGGATTGGGCTACGTCGCCAGCTTTGCGACCAAGTTATCAGACACGACTGCTAGTGAAGTGGGCAAAGCCTATGGCCAGCGCACGTTTCTCATTACTACTTTGCGACCCGTGCCCGCTGGCACCGAAGGCGCCATCAGTCTAGAAGGCACGCTGGCTGGTGTTTTGGGTTCAGCCCTGATCGCGTCTATCGGCTGGGTGGTTGGGCTCATTACCCCATCTGGAATTTTGCTCTGCTTAGTAGCCGCATTCATTGCGACTAATCTAGAAAGCGTGATTGGAGCCACGCTACAAGACCAGTTGCCGTGGCTCACAAACGAGTTGGTCAATATCATCAACACCACTATCGGCGCGATTACAGTCATTTTGCTCGCCGTCACCTTCACCTAGCCTTTACGATATAGACTGGGCAACGGATTAACGCCTGATCGAGCCGCTGTCACAGAAGCTTCTCGCACTTTCCAGTTCGAACAAATCCTTTTCTCTCCAGCTTAAACCCGCTTATCTTTATGAACTCTTTGCCTTGGTTGACGCTTAGTCATGGCATTATGCTGGCGCTCTTGCTCCTATTTGCCATTGCTCACAGTGGGCTCGCAGCTTTGCGTCCTCGGGGCGAAAAGGTGATCGGCGCTCGGGCTTATCGAGTCCTATTTGCCTTGGTGAGTATTCCCCTCGCCAGTGGATTGATTATTTACTTCATCGCCCACCGGTACGACGGCCTCAGACTATGGAATGTTCAAGGCATCCCTGGCATGGTTGAGGGAGTTTGGATAGCTTCAGCCGTATCTTTTCTATTCCTCTATCCAGCCACCTTCAATCTGCTAGAAATTGCGGCGATCGACAAGCCTCAGGTACATCTTTACGAGACTGGCATCATTCGTATCACTCGTCATCCTCAAATGGTTGGCCAGGTCATTTGGTGCATTGCCCATACACTTTGGCTCGGCACCACATTCATGGTAGTCACCTCCGCTGGGCTGATTGCGCATCACTTGTTCGCGGTTTGGCATGGCGATCGGCGCTGGCAGACCCGCTATGGGGAAGCGTTTGCAACGGTTAAATCAAGAACGTCCGTCATCCCTTTTATCGCTATATTTCAGGGAAAGCAACAGCTCAATCTGCAAGAATTCTTGCGCCCATCCTATCTCGGTATCGTTTTGTTTATTCTGGGCTTTTGGTGGGTACATCCAAAACTTATACAGGCTTCTCAACAAGTCAGTTGGTAAGCAGTCCTCGACTGAACCTAAGGCTTTTTGATAGATCATTTCGGCACCCTAAAGTGCCACACTCAAGGATCAAAGCCCAAAGCCTTTCAAGAGTGACATTCATAAGCAACTTAAGCACGTCCCCTCGCGCCAAGATAGAGTCTGTTCTCTCTCAAGCATCCTGACCGGGACGATGTCCACAGCGTGACATTGGGGGCAACCAACGGGTTCCAGAATCATGGTGGATTAACCAGATAGAGGACTGCTCCCTGCTACCAATGACACCGGTCTAGTACATTACCGGCTGATCGACACCCGTGCTCTAGTTAGGGCTTGCTGAAAAAAGGCGAGACTGTTCCAGGGCAGAGGTTTGAGGACTCAAAAGCAGATTTCAAGTGCAAGGAAAAAACCGATAATTGATTCAAACCCTTGCACTTGTGTTGCCCATGTACCGTCGTGCTAGCCCCGGCCAACTGAGTTTTGTCGATTTTTATCTGCCCTTTGGTGGCTAACTCTCAGGGGAGAATCGCTGGGTCAAGTTGGCTGCGATAATCCCTTGGGAAGAGTTTGAAGCGAGCTATGCCGAACGGCTAAATGCTTCTCAAGGGGCGTCGGCGAAATCGTTTCGGCTGGCCTTGGGGGCATTAATCATTAAAGAAAAACTGGGTTTGAGCGACGCAGAAACGGTGCAGCAGGTGAGAGAGAACCCCTACCTGCAATACTTTCTCGGCTTTCATGAGGATCGGGATGAAGCGCCCTAAGCCCTGTGGGCAGACTCCGTCAACGAGGCCTCAATGATGACGCACTTTCGCAAACGGCTCTCGGGAAGCTTGCTGTCGGCGGTGAATCAGCGCGTGGTATAGCAAGCCGCGGATAGATCTGGTCAGTCAATGAAGGCTTGGTCAACGACTT
>CALCCA010000172.1 GCA_937899725.1 uncultured Halomicronema sp. | reverse complement strand
CGTGTTGGCTTCGCCGAGGTGATCCTCCACGGCGCGGTAGAGGTCGAGGGCTTGGTCATGCCGAGCCATGCTTTTAGTATTGGCCCCCTCAAAAAAATCTACTTGAGCCAAGCCGTAAAGTGCATCGGCTTGTTGGCCTTGAGAGTAGACAGTCTCAGCCCAGTTCAAGGCCTTGTGGTAATAGCGTTGCGCTTGGGCATAGTCCGACAGCCCCCGATAGGCATTCCCCAGCTCTAGCGCCAGGTTAATGCAGTCTTGTGCGGAGTCGGTGGAGGGGTCGCCGTGGTTGAGCTGTTCGCTCAGTAGCCGCTCTAGCTGGTCAATGCGGTCTTGCTTGACCGGTTTGCTGTCAGCGGGCAGGGTGGGGTGGGGGTGGCGCAGTTGGGTTTGCACCCCGTCTACAGTCTGCGACGTAGTGCGAAAGGCAAACAGCCCAGACTGCCAAGTCCACAGGTCTTTAGCATATTGCCCGAGCCGTGTGATGGCATAGTCTGGCAAAAACAGCACCAGTGGATAGGTAACTTGCTGGGCCAGCTGATCGCGGCTGTAGTTCAGCTCATTCAAAAAGTTGGGGTAGTCGCCTTTCACCCCGATCGCCGTCGCCAGCCCGCGCACGAGTAACACTGGCTGGCGCTGCGGGTCTCGTTCAACGGTAGTCAGGCGCTCATTCAGTGCCGCCAGCAGCGAAAAGGAGACGCGCTCGCTAAAATCTAGCTCGATGAACTGCACAGTCTCAGCGACCGCGTGCTGGTGCAGCGCCTGCATCAGCAAGTCACCATCAGCCACAAAGTTGATTTCGACAATGGCCAAGGTAAAGCCCTCAGCCACCTCAGCAAAGGTCACTAACTCTCGAAAGGCGTCTAAATTTTGCCCCAAAAACTCGCTCAGGCGCAGGTCGGGGTCATTCGCCGGAGTCATCTCGGAGTTGGGTAAGGGCACGTTTGAAGGGTTCACTATGTCGCACCACCGGATTTGGGTACACCCAGCGGGTACCCCCGTTGTACTCCAGAATAGCGGTATTGAATAATAATGATTGACCCATCACGTCGTCGGTCACTTCTTTTTTGAGGGCGGCCTGCGCCAGCTCACCGTAGGCATCGGCCGGAATAATGCGCTCAAAGCTGGCCTGCTCCTGTTTGATTGCGTAAGTAACATCGTCTGCCTGCAATTGGCGATGATTGCGTCCCATGGCGGTTAACATCGCCTGTCGCGTCATCCGCATCATCTGGCGAATATGTCCGCCACTTGCCTGGGCGAGGTCAAGAAGCAAAGCAGGGTCACTCACCACGGCATCGACCTCGACGCGGTTGACAATCAGCTGCACCATTTGTTGCAGCCCTGCTTGATCGTGAGTCAGTTCAGTTTGGTCGCGGTCAAACTGGTAGATGTTAATCATCGGCACAATGTGCGGATTCTCAAAAATGCTGCCCAGTTTCCGGGTTGAATACAAGATGGCGATTGGCACCGTATAAATGATGGTGCAGCTCAGCTCTCGCATTTGGGCGGCGTAATCGACAAACAGGCGGGTCGCGACATCGGGCGGGCACTTATCAATGCCATCCAAAATCAACAAAAATCCCTTCTTGCCTGGAAAGGCCTGCTGCACCTTTTGCGCCCCATCCCGCAGCAGCAGATTAATGTCCGTTTTGAGCCGCGACACCTCGCGGGCTAGGGTTTGGCGAATGGTGACTTTATCTTTAGAGCCGCCCTTGATCTGCGCCATCGTTTTGACCAAAAACTTGGCTAAAAAGGGCGCTTCGGCCCCCAGCGAGGCTTCGGCATTCACATTTACCGATCGCTCGACAGTCTCCTCAGTCTCCTTAGTCACCTCTTTAAACCAGGTTTCAAAACTGGTCAGCAAACCGGGGTCAAACCGCAGCCCCGCGCGGCGCATGGCCAGTTCCACCTGTTTGATGATCACGAGATACAGGTCGGTATAGTCCAGATCGTTGGCATCTGTCTCTTCTTCTACCTGTAGCGAAATCACTAGATATTTATCTTTCCAGGCCTCAGCAATGCGATTCAGTTCAGACGTTTTGCCACAGCCAACATGCCCCGTAAACAAAATGCTGGTGTACTCACCCGGTTCTTGTAACGTCAGCAATGAGTTCACCTGACCGATGGCATCTTGTCGGGCCGCAAACGGCACATAGTAGTCTTGTTGGTCAGGCGTCAGGGGTTTGACATCACAAAAGCGATAGGCTTCTTTGAGGGTGCGGGCTTTAGGTGCAGCCATGATGATCATTCTGAGGGCTACCCTATTAAACCGCACTCTTTTGGTGATGCAACACGCAAGTTTAGCGGCCGGCTCTGGTTCCTGTCTCGGCGCTTAAAATACTGGCAACTACGATTCAGTCTCCTGCCGTTGGCAGAGCCGCAAGGCGACGGAGTCATAGATGGATGATCGCCGAGAGTTCCTGCTAAAGCCTATTCGATGAATTCGCCGTCTTCTTCCGCTTCAGGGGCCGGGACTTCGTCAGTAGTGTCTGGAACCGGGGCTTCCTCTGGTGCAGACACGGCGTCTTCTTCGGTCGCTGGCACCTCTATCGCTTCTGGCCCAGCGGCTAGCTGACGCACCTGATCTTTATATTGGTCGGGCGCGAGTTCTTCCGCTTGCTTAAACAGGACGGCGGCATCAGGCGCACGACCCGCATCGCGCAACACCAGCCCTTTGGCTAGCACCGGACGAAAATCGTCGGGGGCACTGGCGATCGCCTCATCATAAAGACGTAGGGCCTCATCAAGCGAGCCCTCCTCGACATAGACCTGAGCCAGCAACAGCTGCACTGAGCCCACATCCACCGTTCCCGGTGCAATTTCATTATTTTGCGGAGCCGACTCTAGGGTGTCTTGCAGCAAGCCGATCGCCGCTTGGGGCCGCTCCTGTTGCACCAGTAGCGCCGTCAAGCCCTGCAGCGCATTCATATCGCCGGGGCGCTGAGTCAACACGGTGCGGTAGGCCTCGGCGGCCCCTTCTAAATCACCAATGCTTTGTTTGGTCTGGCCTAGCAGCACCCGATATTCTGGGGTGTCAGGGTTCAGTTCAGCCAGCTTTTCGAGCGGTTCGACCACGCCCTCTAAATCATTGAGTTGAATGCGGGCCTCCACCAGACCTTCGATCGCGGTTTGGTTGTTGGGCTCTCGCTCCAGCACCAGCTCAAAGCCCCGAGCACGGGCCTCCAACTCAGCTTGCACATCAGCGCTGGGGCCAGGTTGTCCGGTCGGAGTCGGGGTGCCAGCGTGATTGCTCCGAGCGCTCAGAAACGGCAGAATCGAGAGCGCCAAAAAGGCTCCTACCGCCACTACCAGCACGCTAATCACTAGCCAACGATTGCGCTTTACAGCCACCACAAAGGTCCGAATTCAACCTGCTCATCTTAGCGCCTCCATCAGTAGAATCCCTGTTCTTTAAGGAGATGAAATTCTTGAGAACTTCACACTTGCCCACCAAAACAGTGCGGATCAGTGAAGTTAGTCTCTGAGAAGAGGACTAGATCACCCCTTCCCCCCACAGATTGAACCGAGATGCCTCTCGCGGGATACGAACTGCGGTGCTAACCTTGAGAGAATCCCCACGTTCTGTCTTGTTGAAGTGGGAAGTTTCAGGTTCAGGAGGATTCGGAGACCTATGAGTGCAGCGGAGCATCAGTCCCCAGACGTGTCGTCGCAAGCGAGCGACCCATCGTTGAACGCCCCCCCCCAGCGGCCCTCGTTACGACAGCCCCCGCTGCGGCCAGAGCCGGCACCTGCTCAACCCACTCCTACGAAGCCCGAGCTGCCAGCGCGACCAGCGGTCACAGCGGCTCCGGCAGCACCTCAACCTCCAGCGGCTGAACCGGCACCAACACCAGCGACTAACCCCAATCACCCCATTGCTCCGCCGAGCGAACCGATGCAGTATCGGGCAATCGGCTTGGTTAAGGGCACGTATCAACCGTCTGAAGAGCAGCTCAATCGGGGCAATATCTTGTCTGATGATGGGGCCGTGATTGACTCTGTGCTGCTGGGGCGCGTGACTAGCCTGATCAAAAAACATATTGATCTAGAGAGTTCACACCTGTGGGTGGTTTATCCCCGCACGCGGCAAGCCTTGGAAGACTCTGACGAAACGGGCTCAGAGGGCGGCCTGCACTTGCAGATTGTTGGTGTTTGGGAGCCGGAGACGTTGGGCTTACCGGGCGAGAACCCCAACACTAAAAGCGCAGCGGCCAAAACCGATGCCGCTGATGCGGATGATGCGGATGATGCCGACGAGAATGCCGTACCTGAAGTCGTGACAGCTGACCTGACTGAGTCTGCAAGTGTCTTGGACGAAACGGCCTCGGAAAACGTCGCGGTAGACGAACCCTCGGAAAACTATTTTTCGATTCGTGGTGAAGTGCTGAGCTATGACGAAGATGATCAGAAGATTTTGGTCAAAATCGTTCAAGGTTCTAAGCGCTCAGGCAAACCGCCAAAGGCTTTTAAGCTGAACGTCTTTGGTGAAATGACCGGCAAAACGGTGGGCTACTTTTGGGAGATGGATGTTGAGCGCCAGAGTGAAAAGCTGGTGATGCTTGACGGCCATGCCATCAGAATGGTGCCACCGAAGAAAAAGAAAAAAGGCAAATTCTTTGGCCCCCGTCGTGACCGTCGGCCAGGCATGAGTGATAAGCCGAGACCAGCCCGCAGCTCTGAGAAGCCCCGGATTCGACCCTCCGCTCCGGTTAAGTCAAATCCTTTGTAAAGCCGCCGTTAGAAGCGTTGGACGCACTCTGCGCGATCGCTCACAACTAATACCTGTCACCTCTCGGTGGTTTGCCCCGGCTAGCCCCATTGGCAAGGCTTCCAAATGGCATAGGCAATCGTCCCTTTGCTCACTATCGCTGTAGAAGGGCATAGAGGTCGTCTCTGTGGCCAGAAGTCATCATCAGGCGTCAACGGGTTCACCATCGAGCGATCATCTCACCAAAGAGTACTGTCTCAGGCGCGCTCAACATCAGGGAAGAAGCAAACTGAGACCGTTGGCAAACGGCTTCCTCCTTATCTGTGGCACCAACGAGTACTGATTACGACTGGCCGTAACCAGCTCAGAGGAGTTTATGGCATTCTTTGACCACCGTTTGACTACCTAACCTGAGTTCGGGATAAGAATACGTAACGCTTTTACCCGCCGATTGAGCCTCAAATCCCCTCTCGGGCGGGGTGCCAAAGGCGGGGTGGGTGCCGATCAGTCGCGCTAACTGGCAATCCACCCACCCCTCAGCCCTTCCCAGGAGGGGAAATATCCGGCTTCGGTTGTAACCCGAACTGACGTTACCTAGCTCCCGAAAGGCGGCTACGGCGAAATTGAGTTGCAAGCCCTTGCGCAATGGACTTGGACGCAAAATAACCTCTTTCAAGCGTCCTCTCAAGAATGTCTGTCAACAGAACCCTTCTCCTCATCAGAGCCCTGACGATTTCCGACGACTCTCTTCTCGCCCCACCGAACTCACGCTCCATAAAAAGCCGGTAGAGCGGCTCTGCGGTGAGTGAAACCATCACGGTCGCCTACGACAAGATTGCGAAGCCTGACTGGAAACAGCGCGGCGTTGGTTGCACTCAGTATCTGCGATATGAATCTGGGTTCGAGACCAGAACAAATCGTCCGTTTACCCGTCTGGTGAGCCGCCCATCCTCACTCCCTTAAGCTGTCAGTCCCTTCTCCGTGTTTGCCAACATCCAGCAAGGTCAAAACTGAACAGAAACCGAGCCAAAATACTTAGACGCCAAGATTGTATGAAAAGTCTGCCAGATCTTTTCTGATGCCCCTATTCCTTCACACAATTATCTGAGTAAAGCTAACCTTCAAATCTTTCACTTACAGATCTAGGTAACTTTTTTGACATCGTAATAGAACTAAAGTTAGAGGCTTTTGATCAAGATTCAGGTAGCTTTTTTGACTCAGCATAACTGCTTCGAATAGTTTTTGTGGAAGACCAAAGATTGGCTCCTTTTTCTCCTTTTTCGAAAAAATTTTAGATTTCTAAAAGCCTTGCTGTTGGGTTATCTTGCCCACCATAGAGAGACCTAAATGCAGTTTAAACGGAAATAAAATATTAAGATTCCGAATATCTTCGTGTAGAATCGTGACAACCAATTTCAAGGCGCACGCTATTTTCTTTGAAATGCTGGCAAAATCGTTCTTTGACAGAGTTGTATAGCTAACTACACTATTCATTCTGTTGTCGGCAGCTTCGATAAAACCTCCCGAAACTGAACACTCAATCAAGGTAAATCTGAGCCTTAACTCATATGAAAAAAGTCACCTTGTTGGAAGTTTACTTCCTCCCCCCCATGGCGATGGCCCGTCTGGGCAATTCAGAGATACCGCTAGAAGCCTACTCCTGGGAGGAGGATTTGCGAGCGCATAGCGCCTGTCAAACGATCATTCGTCCCCAGATCAGTTTTTGGGTGCGACCGGATGGTTCATTAGAGGCTTATTTGCCTCACGAAATCCGCTTTAAAGATGACGGCAAGATTCGTCCGGTGGCACCATTTTTCGAATTGTGGGCCGATGTGGTGGTGGCCGGTGAGGGGCAGCAACAAGTGCCGGTGACATTGGCGTTGCTGGCTGATTTGGGCGTCTCTTTGGAGCAGCATCTGCTCATTCGCGCCCATGCTGCTAACACCAAGGCGTCGCGACGGGTAAAAGACCCGGCTTGTAGCTTTGGGGCCAGACTCACGATTCGCGGCGACGACCACTTGAAACATAATCTTTTGGCCGTCAGTCCCTCGTTCCCCGAGCGGGAACCGCTGGTGTATGAGGATGCCCCGATCTCTTTGGGTCATGTGCAGCTCATCCGCCCGGTTGCCGGTCAGTCGCTAGAGCAAGACTTGAGCTGTGTGCGAGTGCGGTTTACCCCGGCCAAAGGGGAAGTTTATGGCTCGACCGAGGCCACCATGGGGGCGGTTTCGCCCTTGGAGCCCGGTCGGCAACTGCCTTATGCCTCGATCGCGGCGCGGATGCATGAGATTGTGCCGGCAGCCAACCGGATTTTGAATCCGCATACGCCCTGGTCGGAATACATCATGGACAGCGGCATGGCCGATGATCCGCAGCCGTCAGATAGTTACGACGGGGCGAACGTGGGCGAGAGCATTTGCTGGGGCACCGTCGACGATACCTGCGAAATTGTTCTTTATGCTGAGTTGACGGTCAAGGGCCAGCGCTTTACCGCATCGACGCGAGCTTTTGTCGCGCCCCCCGATTACGCGCCCGATCGCCGCCCCTTCTTCTCAATGGCCGATGAGCTGGCCGATCGCGAACTGTCCCCGGTAGAAATTACGGCAGAGACCGCTGAACTCACCGCCCTGGAAGTTCACGATTTGTTCAAGCGCATTTTTGAGACGACGAATCTGCTGAATCTCGATGCTTCTCGTGATTATCTCATTCGCGAAAACCTGAAACGCGCCCCGGTGGACAACTGGCAAAGTCCGCCTCACATTGGGCGTGAGGGCATGACCAAAGCCGACAAGCCCCTATCCCGTTTGTCGGGCGACGTTCTCAATGATGGCTTGAGCGACCAGTCTCAGGGGCATAGTCGGTTGCCATATACCGATATGAGCGCCCATGCCCACGGCTCTTTTACCAGCCTCGACTACCTGATTACGTTTCTCAAAATGCGGGGCGATCGCGTCCGTCAGATGATCCGTCCCCCCTTTGGCAGCTTCAAGCAGTTGCCCGCTGAACCCGCCGCCGATTCGCACCCCGAATTTCGGGATCCGCGAGTGTTCCGAGACACCCTGCATGACATGCGGATGCCTCCCTACATGCGCGATTCGGATCGGGAACCGCTGTCACTCACCCGCCGACAGTACCAGACCTTGATGACCTTTTTGACCTTCTTAGAGCAACAAGAAGGTAACGCTGAATCTACCGCCCAGTCCCCCGTTACGCCTGCTTCGGAGATGCCATCATGATGTCAGAACAACCCAAAATCTTTCCTCGCAATCTCACGGCTCGTTTGGCCTACCAAGCGGCTGGCAATCCGGTCTCGAGCCGGTTAGAAGATGAAGTGGGCAACTGTTTTCCTGGTCTCGGCATCGATATCCGTAATCTGGATCGGCGCTTTTTTCCTGGCCTGGTCTTCAACTTTGCCGGCCGCGAGCACCGCGAACTCGACCCCGAAATCCCCAATCTGTATGGGGCGCGCCTGGTATCCGTCGAGGATGAGTGCGATGCCGATTTGCATCAGTCTAATCCGATGGCGATTGCCCTGCTGGCCGTTTTTCATAGCCCTCAGGGCCGCGAACTGCGCCAAGGCGAGTGGTTTATCGACACGCTTGAACAAGCGGGGAAAACCATCGCCCTCTACGACCGCAACTCGAAGGGAGAGCGGATTCCGATGGATGGGATGGCCGTTTGGCGGATTGTGCGGAGCCTGAGCCCCGGTCACGTTGGCCTGACGCTCATGCGGCGCGACCTGACCGAAGCGGACGGGCAACATCCCACCATTACCCTCAACGGCTGGCGGCGGCAGTTTGTCGATCCCAAAACCGGTACGCTCAACGAGGTGTATCAGCCAGGCGAACTGGTGCAGAGCCTGTGCTCCCCTTGGCAACACGATATGCGCGACTGCGCCTGCATGTATTGGGCGTCTAATCGGCCTGATATTGTGTTCGCTGAGGTACCGGCTAAAACCGAAGAAGAGTTGCTGGAGTCAGAAGATGCCAACTTGCGATTAGATTGGCTCCGCAGCGATCGCGAAGCCACGGGTCGCGTGTTTGCGCCCAATTCCTATCGCAAACTTCGCCAGTATCAAATGGATAACCACGAAATCAACAAGCGCTGGACTGAGTTAAATTTTGCGCTAGAAAGTCGTGAGATTAGCGAGACCTATACGCCGCCTGAGCGGGATGCTCAAGACCCTGATGAAACCGATCAGGATCTGAATTAGGTCTTGCGATCGCCGGAGGATGACTCATCATCCCGGTTTCAACTATTTGGACACGGTTGAAGTGCTCGTTTTTCAAGTTTCCGCGAGTAACTCTTCAATCAGGAACAACCGTAGGGCTGACCTCTGGCCCCACATTCACCGCTTTGGATGCCGTTAATCCGGTCTCCTGAACGGTGTAGCTAGGGGCCAAGAGCGGCCACTGCATCAGTCTATAAGCGCTTACTTTTTTGAGGAAAATTTTGTGTTAGAAAATCTAAATCTTTCCGTCTTAGGAAAACAGTTTGAGCCGGTTTCTGAGGTATCGGCAAACGAGTTTTATACCCACCCCGAAGACTTGGCTCAGATCTTACGAGAACATTTAATTCCACTGGAATTAACCCTTTCTTTAGAGTATCTTTACGCCTATTTTTCTCTGCGCCATGCCGAAGAGGTCACGGCAGAGCAAACTCAATTTCCGTCCCTGGCGACAGATTTGAGCTTTGTTCGCCGCACCCTGCTCATGATCAGCGTGGGTGAAATGACCCACTATCGCTGGGCTCACCAATTGCTGTGGCTGTTGCAGGACGAGGGCCTCGTGGCGCCCGTTGCCGATCCCGGTATTCCGCTAGCGCAAAGGGTGCCTCGTCCTGATGAATTAGGCCCAGCTCATCGCGGCTTTAGAAACGCGGCGCTGCGCCCCTTGACCCCCGAGCTCTTAGCCGACCTGATTGCCGTAGAGCGACCGAGTGGGTATATCGACGGCGCCTATGGCAAGTTGGTCAGCACGCTCCGACAGCCCAAATATCCGCAGCATTTGTATGAGCTAGCAGCCAAAATTGATGGCGACGGCATGGGGCACTACAAAAACTTGCTGGAGGTGCAGCGGGTGCTCGACAAGTACGTGCAGTTGGATGCCACCGACGCCTACCTGCGCCCGTTGCGAGTGGGCACTTTTGCAGAAACGGCTGACGCCTTAGAGCATTACCGAGAGATTTTGGTGAATGTGCAACAAACCTATGCCTCGATTCCGCAGGGTGAATTTCGGGCGGCGGGGGCGACCGCGAGCTGCGCTCGAGACCAGATGACCTACCTGCAAGAAAAAGGGGAAGTTCTAGCCCGTCAGGGCATCGGCCTGCCCTTCTTTGCTGAGGTGGTGGCCGGAGAACAGCCCTGGTCGGGCCACGATTTGCTTAAGTACTTGGAGGGCTAAACCGATGAATACTGCCTCTACTGCAACGGCAACGAACGTGCAAACACTCTATGAACAGTCAGCCCCCCGCCAGCCGCAAATTCACTTGTTTGAAACTGAGTATGGCCCCCACGCGCTGATGGCGGATGGGTCGCAGGTCTATGCCGTGGCGCCTGAACTCGTCGCCGCCCTGGAAGGATTAGCGACCCCCGATGCCGCCCAGGTGGATGCGCTCTTAGCGACCTCTGGGTTGGCGTCTGAGACATCTGTCTTTATGGCCGACCTCAACCCCCTGACGAATCCGCCGTTGCGGGCGCTCTCTCTGGCGATCGCCCAAAAGTGCAACCTGGGCTGCACCTACTGTTATGCCCAGGCTGGAGACTTTGGCGATGTCGCCAAGAGCATGTCTTGGGAGGTAGCTGAAGCTGCTGTCGAGCGTCTGTTTGAAGACACCCAACCTGGCGATCGCGTCAACCTTTCCTTTATGGGGGGCGAACCGTTAATCAATCGGCCGCTGATCTATAAGGTAACGGAATTGGCGATGGCGATCGCCCAAGCGCGACAGGTAAAAGTGGGATTTGGCATCACCACCAACGGCACCTTGCTGACAGCGGCGGATGCCGACTTCTTTGAACGCTATGGTTTTGCGGTGACGGTCAGCCTGGATGGGGTGGGAGCCACCCATGATCGCCTGCGGCCCTTCAAAGGGGGCGGGGGCAGCTATGACCGGATTTTGGCGAACCTGGAGCCGTTGCTGTCGCGAGCCCGCCAGATGTCGGTGTCGGCTCGCGTGACGGTGACGCCGCAAAACCTAAACCTGCGGGAAACCTTGCAAGACCTGATCGACTTGGGCTTTCACAGTGTGGGCTTTTCGCCAATGCTGAGTTCGCCGACGGGCAAAGCCGAGATGGATACCGCCGATCTAGACATCATGCTGCAGCAGATGATCGAATGTGGTCAGGAATTTGAACGGCAAACCCTGGCCGGGCGACGTTATCCATTTTCTAACCTGACGATGGCGCTGCAGCAGATTCATCGAGGTACCCATCGCCCTTATCCCTGTGGGGCAGGGGCCGGTTATATGGGTGTTTCGGCTGATGGCAATTTGTGGGCTTGTCACCGATTTGTCAACGACGCAGCAGGCCTGATGGGTAATTTGGAGGATGGGCTTAACCGTGATGTCCAAAACCAGTGGCTAGCGGCCCGGCAAGTCGATCGCCAAGAGCCTTGCAAAAGCTGCTGGGCGCGTTATCTCTGCGGTGGCGGCTGTCACCATGAGGTGATTCATCGCGGTCGCCCGGCCTGTGACTACATTCGCGGCTGGCTGCACTTTTGCCTGCAGACCTACGTGCATCTGTTAGAGCAGCGGCCTGAGTATTTTGCCAGTGCTCCGGCCACGCCACTCGCGTCATGACCTCCGAGTTAGTGACCGAAATCTGTGTCGTCGGGGGCGGCCCGGCCGGCTCGGCGATCGCCCGCCAACTGGCGCGACTCGGCCATCAAGTTTGTCTAGTCGAAAAGGCCGCTTTCCCCCGCGCCCACATTGGGGAATCCCTGCCGCCTTCGATTTTGCCCGTGCTGGAGCTGTTGGATCTGCGCCAACTGGTGGAAGCCGCTGGGGCTTGCCGTCCCGAGTCCGCGTTCATTCGCTGGTCGACGCATCTGCCCTTTGAGAAGCCCTATGACCCAGAAGCCGGGTTTCTGGTTGATCGGGGGCGACTCGATCAGCTTTTGCTAGCGGCAGCCCAGGCGGCTGGGGTAACGGTTGTGCAACCCGCAGCGGCGGGGCGGCCCCAGTCTCTCGGGCCAAACCAGTGGACTCTGCCGGTGCGGACAGCGGCGGGGCAAACGACGATCAACGCGCAATTTTTGATTAATGCCACCGGCAAACACAGTGGGTTTGACCGCCAGGTCAAGCATCATGCGGTCACCACGTTGGCACTCTACGGGTACTGGCAGAAAACCGCCTTTCAGCCGGGTGAGTCGTATGTCGAAGCGGGGGAAAATGAATGGTTTTGGGGGGCGGCTTTGCCTGACGGCAGCTTTAATGCCGCCGTTTTTGTCGAGGCTAAACGATATCAGGCGGCTCGCCCTCACCAGCGCACCGCCTGGTATCGTTCTTTGCTCACCCAAGCACCCCTCTTAAAGGACTGCCTAGAGGGGCATCTAGCCGAGCCGGTGCAGGTTTGCGATGCTTCCTTTTATCTTGCCCCCGACCCCATTGGCCCTGATTGGCTGCGGGTCGGCGATGCGGCGTTTGCGATTGATCCGTTATCCGCTCAAGGGGTGCAGATGGCGCTGTTGTCCGCCTTTCAGGGCGGCATCGCGACTCACACTTTACTCACGCAGCCGGAAAAAGCCGAGGCGGTCTACTCCTTTTATCGTCACAAAATCGAGGAGACGGTCACCCGTTCAAAAACTGCCGCCGCCTATTTCTATGCGGCGCAAAATGTTTATCCCAGCAGTCCTTTTTGGCAGCAGCGATCGCAGCCCCCGGCAGTGGCTCAGCCTGACTCTTGGCCGCAAAATGCCCGACTGTTTGAATTGAGCGATCGCATTCGCCTGTCGCCCTCGGCCCAACTGAGCACTACCCCGGTGATTCAGAACAACTCCATTCAACTCATTCCCGCCCTCTCTCACCCCAGCTTAGAGAGTCCAGTCGCCTACCTAGGGAACGTCGAGATAGCGGCGTTGCTCAGTCTGGTGACGCCGGGGCAGACGATTTTAGACCTGGTGCAACGGTGGCGTCGCCAACAGGACTTGTCAATTTGTTGGCAAATCCTCCAGTGGTGCTGGAGTCAAGATATTCTCGTTTTAGCCGCCGTCCCGGCTCCCTCCACCGGTTTTTCTATCCCCAATCAACCGCAACTGTTATGAGTCTAAAACCCGAGCGAGAACGACAAATTCAACTATGGGGATGGGGGCTATTTATTGCCTCAGCGAGCTTTTTTACCATATCGAGTCTGCGCAGCGGTGATATCTACAGCGTGTTGGGCAGTTTGTTCTTTTTGGGAGCCTGTATCGTCTTTGTGATTCCCCTTTTGAAGTAGGCTGGGCTCGATGCGCAACGCTCGATAATTAGCAAGTCCTCATTAAACGATGCTGTAGAGTGTGTCGTGGCGACAGCCCAACGCACCCCTAGGGTTGACTTTGGTGCGTCACGCTAGGCGATGACACACCCTACGATAACAAGGGCTTTCTACTGATCACCCGACCCTACTCGGCTGAATAGGCTAATTGATACAGCGGAATCTGAATCAGAAATTCGGTGCCTTCGCCGCGCTTGGAATAGCACTCTAATTTGCCGCCATGCTTTTGGGTAATAATTTGGTAGCTAATCGACATGCCCATGCCATTCCCTTTGCCTAAGGGTTTGGTCGTGAAAAATGGGTCGAAGATGCGTTGTTTGACCACTTCAGAAATGCCGATACCGTTGTCCGCAATCGCGATCTCGACCCACTTGTTTGGCAGGATTGAGGTGCGGATAGTGATTTGCTGGGGTTCGGCCTCAGGCTCATTCGCTACCCACCCAGCCTGGTCTTCTTCGAGGGCATCAATCGCGTTGCTGAGAATGTTCATAAACACTTGATTGAGCTGTCCGGCATAGCATTCTACGGGCGGCAGTTCGGTATATTGTCTGATCACTTCAATGGCGGGGCGATCGGGACCGGCTTTGAGCTTGTGCTGCAGAATCATCAGGGTGCTATCGATACCTTCGTGAATATCGACAGCTTTGAGTTCAGCTTCGTCCATCCGCGAAAAGTTCCGCAGTGATAAGACAATCTGGCGAATGCGATCAGTGCCTAGCTGCATGGACGCTAGCAGTTTAGGCAGATCTTCCTGCAAAAACTCGATTTCAATCTCGTCCGCCACTTGAGAAATTTTGGCCGCAGGCTGGGGATACTGCTGCTCATAGAGATGCATAAATCTCAATAAGTCCTTCGTATACTCTTGGATATGCTGCAGATTGCCGTGGATAAAATTCACGGGATTATTGATTTCGTGGGCAACACCGGCGACCAACTGCCCCAAGCTCGACATTTTTTCACTCTGCACCATTTGAGCCTGAGAGCGCTTCAATTCTTCTAAGGTATTTTGGAGTTCAGCGGTTCTTTCTTCCACCCGGATTTCCAATCCCTGTTTGCTCTCCTCAAGGGCGGCAAACGAGTCGCGCAGCTGCCCGGCCATGTGATTAAAGGAATGGGACAGGGTATTCACCTCTTGAATCGGGCTGGTCTTGACGGTTTGCTCTAAATCGCCAGCGGCGATGGCTTCGCTGGCCTGGTTCAAGCGTTTTAGGGAACGAGTAATCCAGCCGGCGGTGAGGAAACCGAGTCCCGAAGCGACAATCAAGGCGGCCACGCAGAGCCCAATCGTCGTGCGGGTGTTGGCGTTGATCTCAGCCATAAAGGCGGTTTTAGGCACACTCACCACCACCAACCAGTCGAGGCCATAGTCATCCTGCCAGGGCATGACGGTGACATAGTGGAAGCCGTCCTCTAGCTCAAACTGAAAATCAGTATTGCGGCGAATTGTTTGCAGGCGATTGGTCGCCTGCAGCTCTTGGGCCAAACTCTGAATCGTGGGATCAGGACTGGCGATCGCGGGTAAGCGCTGAAGCTCGTCATCGATGCGGGCAAAGGGTGAGGCATCGCCAGAGTTGGCAATCAGGCTGCCGTCACGCTCCATAATGAAGACGGTTCCGGCCTGAGTGACATCCAGATTCTGCAAAAAACTGCTCAGCTTGAGCAAGTGAATATCGGCATCGATGACCCCCAGCAGGCGATTTTGATCGTCATACATCGGTCGCCCTGCCGAAGCCGCCAGATAAGGACCATAGGGTGAGTCCCAAATATAGATATCAGCCCAGGTAGGTTGTAGAGCCTCCATCGGCGCCGTGTACCAGCTTTCCGCAAAGTGACTATAGTCGTAGGTGCCGACCAGCTCAGTGCGATCGCCCTGGTCATTCGTGGCAAAGGTACGGGCACTCATGGGCTGATTAGAATCCCAATCATCAATGGTGACGGTGGCCTGACCTTCGTAGCGAATGGCCCCTAGCCCTTGGCCGTTAACGAGTCCCATACCGACAAACGTGAGGTCGTAGGCCTGCATCTGATCCCAAAAATACTGGCCCATCAGCTCCTGATCTTCGATATCCAGAATGCCGCGACGAATGGCCTCGGCGTTGATCTGGTTCAGCTTTTGCGGTACCGATAGATAGGATTGTAGGTGCTCATCCACCACATCGCTGGTGCGATCCATCAGCTGATCGGCCAGATTATTGACGGCTCTTTGGCCGTTCCTAAATGATAAATAACCCACTAAACTGACTGTTCCAAAAATCTGAGCCACAAAGGGAACAACCAGTAAAGCTTGTAGGGAAAACGCTTTGGATCGTTGGGTTTTCATTCTAGGAGTTGCGAGAGTTAAATAGAATGTCAGGGACGGCGGAAATACCTGAGATAAGTAGGTGGGACGAATCAAATGCAATACGGGTAAAGCATGCGCAACTACTGTCAATCAAGGCTTTTGGCGATCATGAAGAAACCGTATTATCTTATAAATGATTGAGCCTTCCTACTTAGTCAGATCTCCTACCATGACGACGCTTGCCTTAACACCTCCCTACAATACCCATTGGATCAGAAAAAGAGCGGCATGAGGCAAAAAGCGTATCAGATGAGGCCCTCATCAAGTTTTACTTCTACTGGTGAGACTGGAGTTCGATCGGCAGAATCACGCAAACAGCACACCGAGACTAAGTTTGAAGAATGTTGCATTCAGTGATGAAAACACTTAGACAGGCGAAATGACGGGGTTAATTGTTAAGTTGGGTGTACAGCTCAAAGGCGCTGCGCTCAACCCAGTTGTGCACTAATCGGCCATCGGCGATCGCCCAGATGGCGATGCCGGTCAGGGCGATCGGCTGGCCGTCAGCGGCAGTCCCTAAAACCCCATTGTTTTTACCGGTGATGCGCCAGCGCGATGTGACTCGCGAGCCATCGACATTGGCAAAGGTTTCTAGCGGTGTCAGGTGCAAGTCGTCGATCTTGGCTTGAAAGTTAGCAATCCAAGTTTTAAAGGCGGTGCTAGAGGTGATGTCTTGACCGGCACTGGTGATAACAAAATCGGTCACTACCCATTGATCCACAGCGGCAAGATCGTAAGGCGGATTCCACACGGTAGCCCAAAAGCGATTGACGAGATCAATGCTGTCTTGTGAAGTCATGGGGTGGAGAGAATATGGCAAGAAGGCAAGAGGCAGAAATAAACACCCGATGACACCAGCACTGCAGCGATTTAGAACGTCCTAGCCAACCTGCAGTTTCTGATAAAAGCGTGGAGGTAACAGCTCTCGCCAATCGGATTTCCAAGATCAACAATAATACCAATTCTCTGAAACTGGGCTGCCGATCTTCCTTTCGACGCCGCTCAAGGAACGTCGGCTGAGCGGCGTCGATCACGCAGTGTCTCCTACTGAGAGAAAGCCGACTTGTATGAGTCCCTGTAATTCGTACTCCCTGCAACCCGGTGCTTCAGGCGGGATATTTTTTAGTTTGGATTACTTTGAGTACAGCGTAAATTAAGTTTTTGACCGTTAGTGACGGAGGCTTGATCCCCCGCTGCCCCCTTAAAAAAGGGGGCAGCCCAATCCAGGTATTGCATAGCCCTTTTTTCAAGGGGGCGGCGACAGCGGGGGATCAAGCTACCATCGCAGCAATACGGCCAGAAACTTAGTTTCCAGAGTATTGAGAGGTCAAAGAAACTCAAACGATGCTGGAGAACAGCGAGGGATACCGATCAAATTTCTAATACCACTTTGGCGGTGCGCGGCTGAGAGACACAGATCAGCACTTTGCCGTCGTCGGGAGTGCCCGATGGGGGCTCGTCATAGGCTACTTCGCCCGCTTCGATCGCACACATGCAGGTGAGGCAAACACCGGCGCGGCAGCTAAAGTCGGGGCTGAGGCCCTGGTCTTCGGCAAATTCCAGCAGGGTACCGTCGCCCGCGTTCCACGTCGCGGTGGTGCCGGATTTAGCAAAGACAACTTCGGCCGTGGCGATCGCGTCAGTCGCCGTCGCTGTCGCCCCGGTGGCTGAGGGAACGGGTTTGGAGAATGACTCGAAGTATACCTGGCGATCGGGGACACCCCACTCGGCGAGGCCACTCCGCAACGAGTCCATAAAGCTGGGGGAACCACAGAGGAAATATTCGGCATCTTGAGCGCTGAACTGGGGCGCTAAGAGCGACTTGACCAAGTCGGTATCGAGGTAACCGGTGCTTTGGTAATGGCCGGCATCTTCGGGGCGGGGGCGACTGTAGCGATAGTGCACCGTAAACGGAGCATTTTCGGGCACGATGGCCGGTACCGCTTCGCGAAAGGCGTGATAGCTGCCATCGCGGGCACCGTGCAAAAACCACAGGGGTCGCTGAGGATTTTGGGCGGCCACGGCTTTCGCCATGCTGATCATGGGGGTAATGCCGACGCCGTTGCTGATCAACACGACGGGGCGATCGCGCTCAACTTCTAGCACGAACTTACCGGCAGGCGGCTTGCAGGGAATGACGGTACCCACCTCAATCTGGTCATGCATGAAATTGGAGGCGAGACCCGGCGGGACATCCTGATCTTTGGGTGCCGCCTCTCGCTTGATCGACAGGCGATAGGTGTCGGGCGTGGCGGCGTAGTCTGATAGCGAATAGGTGCGAATGGTGGGCCGTGATTGGCCGGGAATGTCAAGCTTGAGCGTGAGAAACTGCCCCGGCTGAAAGGCCGATAGGGCTTGACCATCCTGGGGCTGCAGGTAAAACGAGGTGATTTCTCGGCTTTCGGGCTCTTTGCGCGTGACGACTAAATTGCGCCAGTCCGTCCAGCCATCTTGCTTGGCGGGAGCAGTGGCGGTAGGTTTACGCGGTGGCAGTGGTTTGCTGACCCCACCCCAGACGGCCGCGATCGCTGCCCCGGCGACACCGGCATAAAGGCTCAGTTGATGTACTCGCGGCGATTCGAGTTTGGATAATCCGAGTAAGCCACTGGTAATCATCGTGGCGGCTGACGCGCCCATCACGGCTCCGGTCACGCCGCGCAAGAGCGGATTCTGAATACGTTCGAGGATATCGGCCATCAAGAAGTTCCTAGAGGCGACGAGGGATAAATGGCGGGTGGACAGCGGGTAGCAGCACCCTTTTCAGAATAGTGGGCTGGGAGCTGATGCGACGTTGAAAATAACGGAAATTGTCAATACTGCACCTTAATCAGGGCGATCACCGGATGTCTGCCTGAAATAATTTGGTTTACAGTCCTGATCCACGAGAAAAATCGGCTCTATAGTTTTAAGGTGTCAGAAAAAATCGGGGCTTCGTCGAGTTTATGAGAATCCCTGCAATACTGAAAGCCACCCAACTGTGAGCCCCTGCCGCCACCGATTAAGCGGTGCTTCAATTGATTATGGACGTTGATGAAGCTCTGGCTATTGTGGATGAATTTCTGCCGCAGCAGCCTCTGACTAATTTACAAGAAACGATCTTCTGTCAGGTGTGGGAAGGCAAGACCTATGCCGAAATTGCTGAGGCCTGCAATTACGAACACAACTATATTCGTGATGTGGGCTTTCGGCTCTGGCAAACCCTGTCAGAGGCGCTGGCGCAAAAGGTGTCTAAAAGCAATATCAAGGCCGTGCTGGGGCGCTATGCTCGCCATCGTCAGCAGCAGGCACAGACGGCCGTGCTGCCCCTGGCGCCGACGTCGCTGGCGTTAGAATTTCCAAGCGGGCCGGTGCCGCTAAGTTCGTCACTGTATATCGAGCGCCCACCGATCGAATCCCAGGCCTTTGCCGATGTGCTTAAGCCCGGTAGCCTGATTCGCATCAAAGCCCCCCGGCAAATGGGTAAGACATCCTTACTCAAGCGGATTGTCACCCACGCTCAAGGGCACGAATTTCGCACCGTGACGCTGCGGTTTAACCGGGCCGATCGCGCCATTTATCAAGATATCGAGTCGTTTTTGCGCTGGTTTTGCGCCAATATTAGCCACCAGTTGGGCCTCGCGACTGACTTAGACGCCTTTTGGAATCCGACGATCGGCAGTAAGGTGAGCTGCACGGCGTATCTCGAAGACTACGTACTGGGCCAAATCAAAGGCGACCTGGTAATTGCTCTGGATGAGCTGAATGACTTGTTTCAATATCCCGAAATTGCCGCTGAGTTTTTGCCGCTGCTGCGTAGCTGGTACGAAGATGCCCGCGAGCTGGCGGTTTGGCAGCGGGTGCGGTGGGTGCTAGCTCACGCAACAGACGTCTACGTGCCGCTGCAGCTGCACCAGTCACCGTTTAATGTCGGGTTTTCGATCAAGCTGCCCTCCTTTTCGTTAAGTCAGGTACAAGAGTTGGCCCGTCGTCATGGTCTCGATTGGGCGGCGGGTGACACGGGCTCTGATCAGCTGTTGTCGCTGCTGCAGCGAGTCAGCTGCCGTCCGGGCTTAGTGCGACTGGCGCTGTACGCCCTGGCGCGCTATCGCCTTACTTTAGAACAGCTGATTGACGAAGCCCCCACCCAATCAGGCATCTACAGCGATCACCTGCGAGAGTTGCTGGCGGCCCTCTATCCTCACCCTGAGCTGCAACAAGCCTTTCGGCAGGTGATTGACACGCCCGAGCCGGTAACGTTGGAGCCGATTACAGCCTATCGGTTAGAGAGTTTGGGCCTGATCCGGCTCAACAAAAACCAGGCAGCCCCAAGCTGTGAGCTGTATCGCGAATACTTTCATGAATTTTTGCCGACCGAATGACCGCCAACTAATGGCTGAAATAAGGCTGACGCTGTGGGGGGCAGAAGCGTTGTCGGAGCCCTCTCTGATATCGTGTGTCTGCCCTCTCAGACTGCAGCATTGCCACCCTGGGGGGCATTAGGGGCCAATGGATAAATCCTATGAGTACCAAGTGGGGGGCAGCCTCTCGGCTCGCGATCCGACTTATATTGATCGCGCGGCAGATGCAACGCTTTATCAGGCGCTGCGCGATCGCTCGTTTTGCTATGTACTCACCTCGCGGCAAATGGGCAAATCGAGTTTACGACTGCGCACCCGCCATCGGCTAGAAGCCGCCAATGAGGGACGCTGTGCGGCGATCGATCTGGCTCGCATTGGCAGTCATCAAGTCACCCCAACGCAGTGGTACCAAGGGTTAGCCTATGACCTGGTGCGCAAGTTTAGACTACAGCACCCCCGCGACTTACCGTACTGGTGGCAGCAGTTAGGCGAGCTATCGCCGGTACAAAAGCTCAGCCAGTTTATTGAAACTGTCTTGCTGCCGGCGTTTGCTGACGAACCGCTGTTTATCTTTTTAGATGAAATCGACAGCGTTCGGGGACTCAATTTTGCGGTGGATGATTTTTTTGGCCTGGTGCGGTTTTGCTACAACGCACGGGCTGAAAACGCCGCCTACCGTCGCCTCACCTGGGCTCTCTTTGGGGTGGCGACGCCGCGTGATTTAGTGACCGACGTGGGGCAGACGCCCTTCAACGTGGGGCAGGCCATTCACCTACCAGGCTTTTCGCTCACTGAGGCCGCGCCCCTCACCACTGGGCTGATCGATCTGGCCCGGCGACCCGAACCGGTGCTCGCCGAAGTGCTGAACTGGACGGGAGGACAGCCATTTCTCACCCAAAAGGTTTGCTGTCTGTTGCGGCGCACCCAGCGCGATCGCCCCATCCCCGCTGGTCAAGAAGCGCCAGTCGTGGCGGAGTTGGTGCGAGCGCGCTTGCTGACCAATTGGGAAGCGCAGGATGAGCCCGAGCATTTACGCACGATTCGCGATCGCCTGACGATGGTGCCACAGCGATCGGGACGCTTGCTCAGCCTTTATCAGCGGCTGCTCAGCCACGAGCAGCTCAAAGCCGACGGCAGCCCGGACCAGTCAGAGCTAAAGCTCTCGGGCATCGCGATCGAGCAGCAGGGCTACCTGCAGGTGACCAACCGTATTTATCCAGCGGTATTTGATCACGATTGGATCGCTCGCTGTCTGGCCCATCAGCGCCCCTATGCGGCGGCCCTCGGTGCCTGGGTGGCCTCTAGCCATCAGGATGAATCGCGCCTGCTGATGGGGCAAGCCCTGAGCGAAGCCCTGCAGTGGGCGGGGGACAAAAGCCTCAGCGATTTGGATTATCGCTTTCTCTCGGCTAGTCAGGAGTGGGACGCCAAAATGGTGCGTCTGGAACTCGAAGCCCAGGAAAAAGCGAATCAAATGCTGGCCGCCGCCCAACGGAAAGCCACGCAGATTATCTGGCTGGGCTATCTCAGCCTGGGCACCTGCCTGGTGATTGCGGTGGTGGCGCTGTTGGTGAGTCTACGGCGGTAAGGAAGAGGTGAGAATTTGGCGGAAGGCAACGGGGCGGGGAGCCCGAGGGGCAGGGGCGCTTGGGGCCAGGGAGCAACTCGGGGCTTGGGCTGATGGATATCCACTTTGCTGATGCACTCAGGACCAGAGTGCTCCTAGGTGTCCTAAGCACAGTGGCCAGCGCTATGTCAGGTGGGTGGTTTTGATAGGGCTAGCGGATGCCTCACGAACCGGGCAAGAGATATCAATCCGGTTTCATCCGATTCTTTGAAACAAGACGGGCATTGCTGAATCGAAGTATGGATCTATTTGAGTTGTCAGTTATCTCGCCCCCTAAATCCCCCAATGCTGGGGGACTTTGAGAAATCCGGCTCCCCAGAATTGGGGGCTGGGGGGCCGGATTCATCCCGTAATTCAGCAACGCCACAAGACGATAACCCTGACTCTCTACCCCTCTGGCTCCCCAGCGTTGCCAAGATGGCATTGGGAGTCCAGATATCTACCAATGGTGACGGACTGCCTGGTCACTCAACACTCAGCCCACAGCTGCGAAAAATCGTTTTAACCGATTCGATCTGCTCGGCGGTTGGGGGGTCTGTATTCTCCAACAGGTAGGGCAAGCCCAGCTCTTTCCACTTGTATTCGCCCATTTTGTGGAAGGGCAGCACTTCGACTTTTTTGACGCCTTGCAGAGTGGCGACAAACTGCGCTAGGCCCTCTACATTGGCACGATCGTCGGTCAGGCCGGGCACCAGCACAAACCGCAGCCACATGGGATGTTGGGTGGCACTCAGGTGGCGAGCGAAGTGCAGGGTGGGGGCGATCGCGACATTGGTGACGCGGTGATAAATCTCGGGGTCAAAGGATTTGATGTCGAGCAGCACCAGGTCGGCGTAGTCTAAGACGGGTTTGGAAGCCTCGAAGTCAGGGAAGCCGGACGTATCCAACGCCGTGTGGATATTGAGCGAGCGACAACGGCGAAAAATCTCGCGCACAAACTCGGGCTGCAGCAGGGGTTCACCGCCAGTGACAGTGACACCGCCGCCAGAGTAGGTGAGGTACGACTGATAGTGCTGGATATCCTCAATCAGCTCATCCACGGTGACGACTTTGCCGCCCAGCGGGTCGCGGGTGTCAGGGTTGTGGCAATACTGACAGCGCAGCAGACAGCCTTGGGTGAAGATAACGTAGCGCAGCCCTGGCCCATCGACGGCGCTGCTGGTTTCGACGGAATGGATGCGGCCTTGGTGGGTTGAATGTAGGTCAGGCAGCGGCGAATGATGCGGAACTGGGGAGGGTGAAGGCATAGCGGTAATGGCGGAGGGGCGAGGCATTGGGTGAACAACGTTTTGGAATTATCCATTACGTTCAGGCCCCAATGCCTCGCCCGTACGGGCGATGATGGCGTCATGCTGCTGGTCGGATGGCGATCGCCGTGTCCTGTCGATCACGGGGCGATCGCCCGCCACCAGAGAGTCAGATCCGTTCGTGGAAGGTGCGGCTAATCACGTCGAGCTGCTGCTCGCGGGTCAGTTTGATAAAATTCACCGCATAGCCCGACACGCGAATCGTCAACTGCGGGAAGTTTTCTGGATGCTCCATCGCTTCTAGCAGGGTCTCGCGGTTGAGGGCATTGATATTGATGTGATGCCCCGTGTCGTGGAAGTAGGCATCCAGCACGCCCACCAGGTTATCGACCTGCGCGGGGGCCGTTTTGCCCAACGTGCCCGGCAGAATCGAGAAGGTGTAGGAAATGCCGTCTTGAGCGTGCTCGTAGGGCAGCTTAGCGACGGAAGCACAGGCCGCGATCGCCCCGTGGGTGTCGCGCCCATGCATCGGGTTAGCGCCCGGCGCAAAGGGTTCACCGGCCTTGCGGCCATCGGGGGTGCTGCCGGTTTTTTTGCCATACACCACGTTAGAGGTAATGGTCAAAATCGACTGGGTGGGCACCGCCTGGCGATAGGTGGGGCGCTGGCGAATCAGGTTCATAAACTGTTCCATCACGCCTGCGGTGAGGCTATCCACGCGATCGTCGTTGTTGCCAAAGACGGGGAAATCGCCCTCAATGTCATAATCCACCGCGAGGCCGTCCTCATTGCGCAAGACTTTGACCTGCGCGTATTTGATCGCCGAGAGGGCATCGCCCACTACCGACAGCCCGGCAATACCGCAGGCCATCGTGCGATACACGTCGCGATCGTGTAGGGCCATCTCGATCCGCTCATAGCTGTACTTGTCATGCATGTAGTGGATCACGTTCAGCGTGTTGACGTAGGTTTTGGCTAACCAGGCCATCATTTCGCTGAACTTGGCCATGACTTCGTCATAGTTCAAGACGTCGCCGGTGATGGGGGCGATCGCTGGGCCGACCTGCTTACCCGATTTTTCATCCTTGCCGCCGTTGATGGCATACAGCAGCGCCTTAGCCAAATTGACCCGCGCCCCAAAAAACTGCATCTGCTTGCCAATGCGCATGGCTGACACGCAGCAGGCAATGCCGTAGTCATCACCGTAAAGCGGTCGCATCAGGTCGTCATTTTCGTACTGGATGGCGCTGGTATCGATCGAGGTCTTGGCACAAAAGCGCTTAAACGGCAGCGGCAACTGCTCTGACCACAGCACCGTGAGGTTGGGTTCCGGCGCTGGGCCAAGGTTGTAGAGGGTTTGCAGCACGCGGAAGCTGTTCTTCGTGACCAGAGGTCGACCATCTTCGCCCACGCCACCGATGCATTCCGTCACCCAAACGGGATCGCCGGAGAACAGTTGGTTGTAGTCGGGATGCCGCAGGAAGCGCACCATCCGCAGCTTGATCACCAAGTGGTCGATCAGCTCCTGCGCCGTCGCCTCAGTCAAAGTGCCCGCCGCCAGATCGCGCTCAATGTAAATATCGAGGAAAGTGGAAATCCGCCCCAGTGACATGGCCGCGCCGTTTTGCTCTTTCACCGCGCCCAAATACCCGAAGTAAGTCCACTGCACGGCTTCTTGGGCCGTCAGCGCCGGCTGGCTAATGTCACAGCCGTAGCTCGCTGCCATCGCCTGGAGTTCACCCAAGGCGCGAATCTGCTCGCTGATTTCTTCACGCTGCTGAATCACTGTTTCAGTAATGGCATCCACCTCTAGGGAGGTGAGCTGCTCGCGCTTGTCGGCAACGAGGCGATCGCAACCATAGAGCGCCACGCGGCGATAATCGCCAATGATCCGACCACGACCGTAGGCGTCCGGCAAGCCGGTGATGATGCCCGAGTGCCGCGCCAAGCGCATCTCTTGGGTATAGGCATCAAACACGCCGTCATTGTGGGTCTTGCGATATTGGGTAAAGATTTCCTGGGTCCCTGCATCCAGCTGGTAGTCGTAGGCTTCTAACGACTTTTGCACCACCCGCACGCCGCCATTGGGCATGATCGCTCGCTTCAGCGGCTGATCAGTCTGCAGGCCGACGATTTGTTCGAGGGACTGGTCGACGTAGCCTGGCGCGTGGGCCGTAATGCTCGATGGCACTTTCGTATCGACAGCGAGAATGCCGTGGGCCCGTTCTTGCTTCATCAGGTCGCTGACCTGCTGCCAGAGAGCCTGAGTGCGATCGGTGGCGGGGGCCAAAAACGTCGCGTCGTCGACATACGGTGCGTAGTTGCGTTGAATAAAGTCACGGACGTCGATAGTGTTAGTCCACTCGCCGGACGTAAAGCCCTGCCAGGGATCGAGGCGGTTCGGAGCGGCAGTCGAAGCGGTGTTGCGAATTGGCGTGGAAACCATGAGATAACCTCCTGTAAAAGGTGGAAAGGGTAACGAGTAGAAGAGGCGTCGGGGCGAGGCCGTCAATGAATAAATTTTGAGGTCATTCCAGAACCATCGGTCTGACGGCCTCGCCCGCACGGATGGGGCTGGGATTAGCCTGTCGGCTGCAGTTCGGCGGGATCAGAGGGGGGCGGGCTAGCAGAGGGAGCCGCCCCGTCAATATCGGTCCGCAGCGGCGAGTGCCCGAGATAGGCATCGACGAGCAGCTGCTTCAGGTCACTAATCAGCGGATAGCGCGGATTCGCCACCGTACACTGGTCGTCAAACGCCTGATCGGCTACCAGATCGAGCTTGGCGAAGAAGGTCTCCTCCGGCTCTGTCATGGCTTCGCGAATCGAAGTAGGAATCTCGAGCTGCCGCTTCAAATCTTCGATCGCAGCAATTAGCGCCGCCACCTTTTCGTCCTCACAGATTCCGGGGAGCCCCAAGCCCTCGGCAATGCGGGCATAGCGATGCTTGGCTTCGGGATACTTGTACTGCGAGAAGGTGGCCTGCTTGAAGGGCGCGTCGGTGGCGTTATAGCGAATCACGTGGGAAATCATCAGGGCATTGGCCAGCCCGTGGGGAATGTGGAAAGTGCCGCCCAGCTGGTGCGCCATCGAGTGGCAGATGCCCAGGAAGCTGTTGGCAAAGGCCATGCCCGCGATCGTGGAAGCGTAATGCACCTTCTCGCGCGCTTCGGGATCGTGTGCCCCTTGGTGATAGGCGCGCGGCAGGTATTCAAACAGCAGCTGAATCGCCTCTAGTGCTAGGCCATTGGTAAAATCAGAGGCCATCACCGACACGTAGGCTTCAAGTGCATGGGTGAGGGCATCGACGCCGCCATAGGCCGTCAGCCGCTGCGGCAAGTTCAGCACCAGGGCCGGATCGACGATCGCCATCGTCGGCGTCAGGGCATAGTCCGCGAGGGGATACTTGATGCCCACCCGATGATCGGTGACCACGGCAAAGGGAGTGACTTCCGAGCCGGTGCCCGACGTGGTAGGCACCGCCACCATCACGGCTTTCTCACCCAGAGGCGGCAGCTCATAGACCCGCTTGCGGATATCCATAAAGCGCATGGCCAGCCCCTCAAACTCGATTTCGGGGTGCTCATACATCAGCCACATCACCTTGGCAGCATCCATCGGCGAGCCGCCCCCCAGCGCGATAATCACGTCGGGGTGAAAGGAGTTCATCAGCGCCAAGCCCCGCTGCACCGTATCCAGTGAGGGATCAGGCTCCACATCATAAAAGATGTCGTAGGCCAGCCCCACCTGCTTCAGCGCTTCTTCTAACCCAGCAGTCATGCCCAGGTCGTAGAGCGGCTGGTCGGTCACGATAAAAGCCCGCTGCTTACCGGCCAAATCTTGAATGGCCACGGGCAGTGCCCCGTATTTGAAATAGACCTTGGGCGGCACGCGGAACCACAGCATATTTTCCCGGCGTTCGGCCACGGTTTTGATGTTGAGCAGATGTTGGGGCTCCACATTTTGACTGATGGAGTTGCCGCCCCAGGTGCCACAGCCGAGGGTCAGCGACGGGTCTAACCGGAAGTTGTAGAGATCGCCGATCGCCCCTTGGGAAGACGGGGTGTTGATCAACACGCGCGCCGTTTCCACACTGTCTTCAAAGTTGCGAATATGCTCAGCGTTGGCTGGGTCGGTGTAGAGCACGGCGGTATGACCGCGTCCACCAAAATGCACCAGCTGCTTCGCCTTGCTGACGGCATCCTCAAAGTCGCTGGCGCGATACATGGCTAGCACCGGCGACAGCTTTTCGTGGGCAAAAGGTTCTTCGCTGCCAATGTCGCTCACTTCGCCAATCAGCACCCGCTTCTGAGCGGGCACCGAAATGCCAGCAATCTCGGCCAGTCGGGCCACCGGTTGACCGACAATCGCGGCATTCAGGCGACCGTTGACGATGATGTTGTTGCCGAGGGCGACGCGATCGCTCGCGTCTAAGAAATGAGCGCCCCGCACCATAAACTCTTGCCGCACCGCCTCATAGATCTCGTCCAACACAATCACTGACTGCTCGCTGGCGCAAATCATGCCGTTGTCAAAAGTTTTGCTCAGCAAAATGGACGAGACGGCGACCTTGATATCAGCGGTGTCATCAATCAGCGCCGGGGTGTTACCGGCACCGACGCCTAAGGAAGGATGACCGGAGGAATAGGCGGCTCTCACCATGGCGGGGCCACCCGTCGCCAAAATCAGGCTGATATCGGGGTGCTGCATCAGCGCCTGCGACAGCTCAACGGAGGGTTCATCAATCCAACCGATCAGGTCGGGTGGCGCGCCGGCGGCGATCGCGGCCTCTAATACGACTTGCGCTGCCCGAATCGTACAGCGCTTAGCCCGAGGGTGGGGGGAGAAGATGATGGCGTTGCGGGTTTTGAGGGCAATCAGTGCCTTAAACACCGCCGTTGAGGTGGGATTGGTCGTCGGCACAATGCCCGCCAAAATGCCCACTGGTTCCGCAATGCGCTGAATGCCAAAAGACTGGTCAGCTTCAATGACGCCACAGGTCTTTTCGTGCTTGTACTTGTTGTAGATGATCTCAGAAGCGAAGTGGTTCTTGATCACCTTGTCTTCCACCACGCCCATGCCGGTTTCTTCGACGGCCAGTTTGGCGAGGGGAATGCGGGCCGCATTGGCGGCTAGCGCGGCTTTCTTGAAAATTTGATCGACAGTACCCTGCGTAAATTGAGCGTATTCGGCTTGCGCCGCCTTGACCCGTTGAATCAGGTCTTCCAGGGCATGAACGGTCGTGATCGGCATAGTCAAGTTCCTTGAGTTAACTGAAAGTTATCGACTCATCTAGACATCGGTGAACTGCTCTGCAATCAGTCCATCATTAATGAGTTTCACCTAGCAGTTGATAAACATGTGTGAAGCGGATTTGATTCAGATTGAGGTGGTTCCAGAGTCCATCCACAGGACTAGCGATACTGAAGCAAATGTACTCAACCACCTTTGAGCCTATTCTAATCACGCCATAGAAAAACGTATTTAATTTAAACCTTAAGAAATCCCTGCGATCGCCTTGATTTTATCAACAGAAGCCCGTGCCTAAACTGAGGGTATTTTCCTTGATTGAGTAAAATCAATTACATTAATTTTCTCTATTAAGTAAAGTTGATTACTTTCTGGACTGAGCGACCGTGATGTAAAGCTGAAACTACTGGAATGCAGTCGTTATACAGCATAGTTCCAGCTTCTAAAAAGAGGCTAAAAACTCTCAGATTGCTCTATTCAGATCGGCTGCCTACCTTGATGTCTAGACCTTGCCTAAGATGGCAATTGTTCGGACATAGGGGTTACTTTATAGATGTCAATGGAGAGGTTTGAAAAATATCTATGGAATGGCTTGGACTCGCGATCAAGTCAGGATAAACAGACAAATTGCCGGAAATTTTAATGGAAATTTTTATGAATGATTTGAATAAATTCTCTCTAGAGAGGCTAATGTCGAAACGGCAGTACTTGATCTTGATAGCAATAGTTGATGCTGACTGACTAAAGCTGGTTAGTTTTGATCGATACCGAATTTATAGCAGGACGATTGCATCTTCCACCCAGGGGCAAGCAGCGGGTTGGAGATCATTTTTAAGGGCTTTAAAACTTTGATTAAGTGACGTAATTTACGGTGGTCTCGGTCGTTGCCGTCGCCGCTTAAACCGGTTTCAACCTCAAGGATGGGGGGCGAACCGGCAGAACGCGGCTGAGCCACGAGGCGGCAGCAGGCAAGGGCCATGGGAGGGGCGCTCGGGCACCGCTCGGGGCCGGTGGGCAGCGCCGCAGGGGCAGTTCGATAGTGGAAATAGCAGGCTTCTATCATGACTCAGTCAAATTCCTCAGTCTTTGATCCGGCTTACGACATTTTGCGGTCAGAGCATCAGCCCTTGCGGGCGATCTTTAATCCCACGACGGTGGCGGTGGTGGGGGCCAGCGATCGCCCCGGCAGTGTCGGCCGCACTCTGTTGTGGAATCTCATTAGCCATCCCTTTGGCGGCACGGTGTTTCCCGTCAATCCCAAGCGGGACAGCGTGCTGGGGATCAAAGCCTATACTTCGATCAGCGCCGTGCCCGCCCAGATCGAGCTAGTGATTATTGCCACCCCTGCCCCCACGGTGCCAGCGCTGATTCGTGAATGCATTGAGGCCGGGGTCAAGGGGGCGATCGTCGTGTCGGCGGGCTTTAAGGAAATTGGCGCGCCGGGCATTGCCCTCGAACAAGACATTCTTAATCAGCTGCGACAGAGTTCGCTGCGCCTGATCGGGCCGAACTGCTTAGGGGTGATGAATCCACGAGTGGGGCTCAATGCCACCTTTGCGGGCACGGTGGCCCAGCCCGGCAACGTGGCTTTTATCAGCCAGAGTGGGGCGATCTGCACCGCCGTGCTGGACTGGAGCATTCGCGAAAACGTCGGCTTTAGCGCCTTTGTTTCTGTCGGCTCCATGCTGGATGTGGACTGGGGCGATTTAATTGACTACCTGGGCGATGATCCCCACACCCGCAGCATCGTGATTTATATGGAGACGATCGGCGATGCGCGATCGTTTCTCTCGGCGGCGCGGGAAGTGGCGCTGACCAAACCCATCATTGTGATCAAAGCCGGCCGCACGGAAGCGGCGGCCAAAGCCGCTGCCTCCCACACGGGCTCGCTGGCGGGCAGCAATGCGGTGCTCGATGCGGCGTTTCGGCGCTGTGGCGTGTTGCGGGTCGATACGATCGCCGAGCTGTTTGACGTGGCCGAAGTGCTGGCGAAGCAGGCCCGATTACCCCAAGGCCCCAAGCTGACCATCATCACCAACGCCGGTGGCCCCGGCGTGCTGACCACCGATGCCCTGATCAGCTCTGGCGGTCAGCTGGCCCCCCTGAGTGATGACACCAAACAGAAGCTCGATCAAATTCTGCCCACCCACTGGAGCCACGGCAATCCGATCGATATTTTGGGGGATGCCGATTCCGATCGCTATACCAAAACCCTGGATATCGCCGCCCAAGACCCCAACGCCGATGGCCTGCTAGTGATCTTGACGCCCCAGGCGATGACCGATCCCACCCGCACGGCGGAGCAGTTGAAAGCTTACGCGCAGGCGATCGATAAGCCCGTGTTGGCCAGCTGGATGGGCGGTGCCAACGTGCTGTCGGGCGAAGCCATCCTCAACCAGGCCAGCATTCCCACCTATCCCTATCCCGATGCGGCGGCGCACCTGTTCAACTTTATGTGGCGCTATAGCTACAACCTGAGAGCACTGTACGAAACGCCGACACTCGCCACCCAGGGCGGCAATGGCTTTGATCCCGCTCAGGTCACTGAGCTGCTGCAGACGATTCAGGCGCAGGGTCGCACCCTCTTAACCGAGCAAGAGTCGAAGGCGGTGCTGGCCGCCTACGGCATTCCGGCGGTGCAAACCCTGAAGGCTACCAGTGAGGAAGCCGCTGTGGCTCATGCAGAGCAGATGGGCTACCCCGTCGTGCTCAAGCTGCTATCAGAAACGGTGACTCACAAAACCGATGTCGGTGGCGTGCAGCTCAATATTGCCAACGCGGCGGCGGTGCGGCAGGCCTACCAGGCGATTGAGACGGCAGTGACCGCAAAAGTGGGGGCGGCTGCCTTTGATGGCGTTACCGTGCAGCCGATGATCGATCGCGACAACAGCTATGAACTGATTTTGGGCAGCAGTCTCGATGTGCAGTTTGGGCCGGTGTTGCTGTTTGGCGCGGGGGGGCAAATGGTCGAGGTGATGCGCGATAGTGCGATCGCTCTGCCGCCGCTGACGACGACTTTGGCCCGGCGCCTGATTGAGCACACCCAGATTTACAAGGCGCTGCAGGGCATTCGCGGGCGCGATGCCATTGACTTAGAGCAGCTCGAACAGATTTTGGTGCGCTTTAGTCAGCTGGTGGTCGAACATCCCCAAATTAAGGAAATCGACATTAATCCGCTATTAGCCTCACCGGCGACGGCACCCGCTACTCACACGCTGCAGGCGCTCGATGCCCGCGTGGTACTACACGAGGCCGATATCGATTTAACCCAAATTCCGAAACCGGCGATTCGCCCTTATCCAACTCAGTACGTCAGTGACTGGCACCTGCAAGATGGTCGTCCGGTGACGATTCGCCCCATTGGCCCCGAAGATGAGCCGCTGATCGTGCAGTTTCACAAAACCCTATCTGAGGAAAGCATTTTTCTGCGCTACTTCCATCTCATGAAGTTCAGCCAGCGCACGGCCCATGAACGCCTCACGCGCATTTGCTTTATCGACTACGATCGCCAAATTGCCCTGGTGGTCGATTACGAAAATCCGGAAACCGGGGAGCATGAGATTTTAGGCGCGGGCCGTTTAACCAAGCTGCACGGCACCAAAGAAGCCGAATTTGCCATGCTGGTGGCCGATTCGGCTCAGCGGTTGGGGGTAGGCACGGAGCTGCTACAGCGGCTGGTGCAAATCGCTCAACAAGAGGGCATCGATCGCATTACGGCAGAGATCTTGCTGCAAAACACCGCCATGCAGCATGTCTGTCAGAAGGTAGGCTTTGATCTGCAGCCGATTGGCGATGGTCTGGTCAGGGCCGCTCGGGCGATTCCTTAGCGGTCACGGGGGAAGCCAGGATTCTAGACGACAGCGGGCAAACCTCACCGCCTGCGGCACCTCTCCTACGCCCTCCGGACGGACTTCGCCAACCACCAGGCGAGGTGGATTGACATGCTGCCAAACACTTGGAACCACATTTGGTAGTGTCTTCAATTCCTCTCCTGGCGAAGGCTACTAAGTACGCACATCTTGGTTGCTTCCTCGAAATGCAGCATTTGCCCCCCTTAGCCCCCCCAATTCTGGGGGGAAATCGGAATTCAAAGTCCCCCAAACTTGGGGGATTTAGGGGGCTAAACCACTGGCAAGTCATCGCAGACAACTTATATGTACGTAGTAGCCTGGCGAAGGAGAGGCTAGCGATCATCTTGAAAGTCAAGCAAAAGATGCGCGTTTTCGGGCCTCTGGCTACTAATTGGGAGCGTACTGTGGCCCTACTCAATTTGATCGAGTCACTTTAGTAACTCGATAGATTTCCGCATACTGAGCGATCGCGGGGATAATAGTTTTCACATTTACTGGGTGATGTGGTGAATTCAAAAGTTCTCAGGCCACTGCTCCTCAGAAGAGTAAAAATCAATTCCCGGTGCCTGCAAGTCGTGAGTGAGTCAGACTCAATCAGGATCTCACCTTAGGGATTTGGGAAGAACATAAGCCGTATAAAACAGCACAGGGATCATCGGAATACCTGCAACTTAATACCGAAAACCCGTTAATTATGCAGCTGTTGGGCTCGCAAAAATATTTTTGGCGTCCATGATGTTATGGTAGTTAACCTCAGCTATCCTATGATTTTGCTGGGCAAGTGTGAGGATTCAGAAAATAGCTAAAGGATGTTTTGATGGCCCTTTCACCTAATCAAGAAACTCAATTTTTCTTGTTTTTGCCTTCAATCAACTTTGATCGATAAGAGGCGGTATGCTCAACAGCATTGCACCTTCTAGTTTAAAACCTGAGACCTTTGCTCCCCTGCGAATCTTGATTGTGGAAAATGACCCAGTCATGCGTTTAGGGCTGGAGCAATTTTTAGACAGCTATGAAAGTTATGAGGTAATCGGCCAAGCCGAAGATGGCTACTCGGGGCTGGCGCTGGCGCTGAACCTCAAGCCCGATTTGGTGGTGATGGATATTGGCCTGCCCCAACTCGATGGAATTACTGCGACCCAGCAGATCAAACAGAATAGCGAAGAAATTAGCGTGGTGATGCTGACCTCCCATACCGCCGATGCTGATATGGTTGCCGCCATGGCTAGCGGGGCCGATGCCTACTGCATTAAAGGAACGAGCCTAGAGCAGTTAGAGGTAGCAATCAACTGCGCCAATAACGGGGCGGCCTACCTTGACCCACAAATTGCCCGGCGGGTGATGGGGCACCTGCAATACACCCCGCCCCCGACGCCCGTCGCTGATTTGTCGAATCGCGAACTCGATGTGCTGCGGCTAATTGTTGAAGGCAAAAGCAATCCCGCGATCGCGGCGGAACTGTTTCTCAGCATCAGCACGGTAAAAACTCACCTGCGCAGCATTATGAATAAGCTGTCGGTGGATGATCGAGTGCAGACGGCAGTAGCAGCGCTCCGTAGCGGCTTAGTTTGATTGCAGTGTGGCAAACGAGCCCTGCCGATCAGCTTTGGGGTGACTTGTGTAGTAGCCTAATCTTAATTGCCTTCGCCATTGAGTTGTGCCTGGACCTGGTCTCTCTGACCGCAAATAAAAGCATCATTGGGAGCCATTTCCAAAGAGTGCGAGAAACACTGCAATGCAGTTTGCAGCGATTGGCGCGCCTTGATCTCCAGCTTTAAGTCAACTTGTAGCTGGTATCGCTTGATATAAAGCAGCCCTTTATTGTTGAGCGCATAGATGTTATTGGGAGCGTGATCCAGGGCCTCGTCATAGGCAGAGATCGCCTTTTGGTAACTGTTCAAGGCATCGGTGTTATACGATAGCCTCACTTGCAGCTCACCCAAGCTTTGCAATGCGTTTCCTTTGTTATTCAGCGCGTTAATAGAATGAGGAGCATAGGTAAGAGCCTCTTCATATGCAGTAAGTGCTTGTCGATAGCTTGTAAGAGCGTCAGCGTCTCGAGAAAGGCAATACTGTAGCGCTCCCTGGCTTTGTAAAACGGATCCCTTGTTTTCCAGTAATGCACCACAACTGGCCATGTCATCAATAGCTCTGGAGAGAGCCTCATCGTATAACACAGTCGCCTTCTTGTATGAATTGAGGGCATTCTCATGCTGGCCTAGGTTTGCTTGTAGTTTCCCTTGATATTGATGAACTTCAGCCTTGTTGTTGAGGGCATAAAGATAACCAGGATCATGACTTAGTGTTTCTTTCAAAATTTCAAGTGCCTGTTCGTAGCTATTCAGGGCGTCTTTATCCTGTGACATATTTGCTTGCAGCTTCCCTTTATTTTGTACTGCAAGCCCTTTGCCGTTGAGTGCATAGAGATAACTTGGATTGTGGCTCAAAGCATGATCGTAAGATGAGATCGCTTGTTGATAGCTATTTAAGGAATCTGAATTTTCTCCAAGTGTTTGCTGAAGATTTCCTAGCTTGAGGAGCGAATTGCCTAGGTTATTAAAAGCATTGACTAAATAATCTTCATTAACTTCAGCTTGTAGGAACTGTTGATAGGCTGTGATTGATTCTCGATATTCTTGCTCAGCTTCGTTGTAACGGGCAAGAAGCTGATAGTAATCTCCCTCTGCTTGAGATAAACTACCCGGTAGTGCTACACAAGTAATGATGCATTGTAGTGATGGATGAAATACCAGATGG
>CALCCA010000171.1 GCA_937899725.1 uncultured Halomicronema sp. | reverse complement strand
GCAGAGACTCCATTTTAGATGCCCTATCTGTAGCCGGAATCTAGAGAATTGGTATAAGCTATGATTTCAAACCCCGCGTCATCTACGGCTCCGGTTCACCGAATTGTTATCCGCCAACTGCTGTAGACATTGATTTTGAGTAGATCACTTTGTCGAGTCCATCAGCATAGTAGTCGCGAATTTCTGCCTCGCGACGGAATCCAAGACGTTCGTAGAGTTGGCGAACGTGAGCAAAGTCCTTGATTGCCATCGTCTCAACCAAGAGCAAGCGACCATTTGCCTGCAATACAGATCGCTCAATTTGTGTGACAAGCTTGGTTCCAATTCCTTGCTTTTGTTTGTCAGGATGGACGGCGACCAGTAGCAGATTATGGACTCTATCGGTCATTCGTTCCGGTTCGGTGTAGGCGACACCGTGAATACCGGAATCGTCGTCCACAATCCAAATGGATGCGGACGATTTGGGATCGTCAAAAACTTGGTCAAATGATGCGAGAACAGTGTCAATTTCAGATTACTCAAATCCTATGGCCTGTGTGATTGTGCTGATTGCGGAGCGGTCATCAACTGTCGCGTTACGTATCATTGGAACTGTGGAGTGATGGATTTCAGCCGGATAACGGTGAAGTTGTGCGGCGGCAGATAACTCAGCCCACCCAGCAATAACCTCTGTTCCGTCCGCACCAACGAAAGGTTAGGCGGTTTCAACGACTATACGGCTGCTCCAAGCTCAAGCCCGGAATGACTCGATAGTGCTTCACGTTGAAAGTAAAGAGAGTTGCATTACGCCCAACGGCGCAAGCGGCAATCAACGCATCAATCAGGCCGACCTTATGGGACAGATGATAGGCGATGAAATCAGACAGAGTCCGAGCACAATCAGTTTCGGTGGGCCAAACGATTGGCAACGGAGCCACCATTTGTAGAACCTTACGAACCTGCTGCTTGTTCTGAGCGTCCTGAATCAGTTCCATAACAACAAAGCCAGGAATGCTGGGCAGTTCCGAGACAGAGGCAAACCAGGCCAGTGCAGGCGCATAACCTCGCTGGATGTCAATCATGACATCAGTATCTACTAGACGCATTCGCTACCTAAACCTGTTCACGGTGTTCAGCTTGGTCGCGCAGCCTGCGTGCATATTCCTGACTATCAGTAATATCAGGTCGGGAGCCAACTATCCCAACACTTTCCCAGTAGGCCAAGAGTTCTACACCAGTTCTAGGAGGATTTTGGAGAAAAGGGCGGAATGCAAGCACACGCAGAATATACTCTGCCAGAGGCAATTTAAGCCGACAAGCCTCTGTAGACAACTCATTTTCCAGCTCTGACGGAAGTTCCAGGCTAATTACCATGCCGTTTTCTCTACTGTCTCATGTCCATGTTTGATCATATCAAATGTACCAAGACGTTGAAGGGGCTAGGTTTTCATTTTATTAGTTCAGTCCGTAAAAAACCACAATTAGACGAGAGCCATCACTTATTTTTGGAAATCAGAAACTGTAATGCTTGTTTACCTTTATCAGTTACCATTCCAATCCACTCCCCACCACTCAAAGGAGCCTAATAGGCTTTAACTAAACCGATTTTTTCAAGACGATCAAATGCATGAATCTCATCTTGAGAGCTATTTCCATAAGGCCAAACCAGAAATGTATTTGGGATGTAGTAATCTTCAGAGAATCTTCTGAGCCATTCAAAATCCTGTTCTTCAAGATTCCCTAAAGCTTTTTCCAAATCAAATTTCTCTTTGAACAATTCAAGCCTTTTAGCCGGATCTGGTTCAACAGCAATTTGCTCTAGCTCCTCTCGTTTTATGGGAATTTCGTTCGACTCTAGTTCGAAACTTCCAATCTTTGCTCGAATATTTCGACTAGGAGATAAATGAGAAGTAATGCTTTTGATAATTGTATGAATAGCAGGTGAGAATTTTATGGCTAACACTAAAACCACAGTTGGCCAAGCTAAATTCCCTGCCAGCTCAACCAACAATTTTAATATTTCCATATCGGGTTCATTTGATAGTCATCTTCTCTTTGTCAGTAGTTTAGCTGAGTACGCAGTCAGGCAGGCACAATCGCCGCCTAACGGTGAATTTGTGCGGCGGCAGATAACCTCGAACTCTCTACCGATAACTTTTATTCCGTCCGCACCGACGCAGTTTTAGGCTTTTTTAGATTGCTCCTAGTTGGTTTGATGCCCATTGGCGAACTTGTTCATCCTGATCTTTAATTGCACGATCTTGAAGAAGGGCAACGACTTTAGGATGAGCTTTGTAATGTTTGACCAAACATTTCATGGCAACTTGACGGGGACTATCCAAGTAATCTATCAGGTCACAGGAGTCTTCTGAGTCGTTCATTGAGTCAAAAGGATTATTGAGTGAAACTCTAATAAGATCATCTACATAATCAGGATGATTAAACCAGTACCTTTCCAATTCAATAATTGCTGCAACACAAAATTCTTGAAGCTTATAGCTCTTATCATCTAAGTAGCGCACAAGCCACTCATATCCAAAGGGATTATTTTGCCAATATTTTGCAATAGTCTCTATGATCTCGATTTCTGTGTCAACAATAAAGTCCAGTTCTTGCTGACTTAAACCTTCAGCTTTAGCGTCATAAATTTCTATATATTCAAGTACACTGTCAAATCTCTCTAAAAGACTTTCAGAAACTACTGAAATCTCTTCTCGATTTCTGATTTCCGCAAAATATTTGGCAGCAGAAAATAAATTAATTCCTCCAATTGTTTTCATCAGAAAGTCGCTTATATCTGTATAATCTTTATTCCACTGAGTATCGTCTTTGCCCCAAATATCTTGCCGTCGCTTTAAGTCAACTCGCTTCCACACTGAACTGATTGTATGTATCTTGTGTTGAATCTCTACACTTTGGGTAGAGGACTCAATATTAATATGAAGCTGCTCGACTAGAAATTGGTCAATCAATTGCAAAAAAATGAAACGTTTTTCCAGAGGTAATGTTTATTTACAGAAACCTTGTAATGCTCGAACTCATTCCTGGTTTTCTGGATTGATCTAATTATATTTAGATTATCTTCAGAGAATACCACTCTGGGACCGAACTCTAATCTCTCCAGAGCTTCATCAAGACCGACTGTGTTTGGAGCTTTTCCTGTAGCAATCTTTTTCTTAGCTTCGCTTATTTTACCTTTAAATATCAGCTCTGGAACGTGACGAAAAAGTCGTTCTTTCAGTAATAATAAAAAACCGGAAAACAAATGTATGACACCGTATTTATATCCACTTGAACCTATATCTGCAGCAGTAGAGTATTCTCGAATCACATGCTCTTCGTCAAACAGTTCATCAATTCCTTTGAGAATAAAGTCAAGGCCGTTTTCCAGTAAACTTAGTTCGACTTTAGTGTTGGGCTCTTGATGGCTCATTTTTGATTTCTAGGCAATCGTAAAACTTTGAACGATGTATAAACCTGGATGAAAGGTAAATTTTCTGCCTAACTATTTATTGGACGGACGTATTCTGCCTAACTTCCCTACTGGGGTGATTAGGTAGAAATCTTTCAGCCTAATCATCTGATCTGGGCGTTTAGGTGGAAATACGTCAGCCTAACACCCCGATATGGGTGATTAGATAGACGAGTTCAGTATAATCAGCCCTCCATTACAGGTTTGGATTGCTTAGGGTTTGTTTATCATCGCTGCGGGGGCCTACTCGATGCAATCTGAACCTCGCCCTAAGAAGCTGTTAGAACAAGTGCGTGATGCGATTCGCATGAAGCACTACTCCTATCGCACCGAGCAAACCTACGTTTACTGGATTCGTCGCTACATTCTGTTTCATCAAAAGCGTCATCCTGCAGAAATGGGGGGTGCAGAGTTAGAGGCATTTCTGACCCACTGAGCGGTTGTGGATAAAGTTTCAGCTTCGACTCAAAATTAAGCACTCAACGCAAGCGCCGGCACCGACAGACGAAACCGATGCATCAGACGTGAGCTGTTGGCAGGCATCGCGCTACGACCGTGCAAGACGCGCTGATTATCCATGATTACGACCTCACCGGCCTGCATCGCAAAACGCACCGATCGCTTGGACAGTGCTAAGTAGCACTCCAATTCATCGAGTGCTTCCCGCAGGTCGTCCGACAACGGACACTGCTCGCCCAACGCGGAGTCGATCTGGTTCCGGTAATAGCGAATCCGCACATCGTCTCCCTCACCCTGAAGAATCGGGTACCGCTTCTCACCGACGAAAGGAAATACGGGTTGACGCAAGAGACTGACCAAGTCTTCAGGCAGTTCGTAAACGAGATCTGCCGCCGACAAGATGATGCTCTCACCGCCGCCTTGGGGGTCTGGCTGTTCCATGGCAAACGCTACCAAGTTGGGTGGGATGGCCTTGTTACTGCAGTCGGTATGCAAAGGTAAGGCATCCGGGGTGCGGCTGTAGCGGGTCACCTTGCCTTTGCGAGTTGACTGTTGTGCGTCGACCCGGATCTCGGTCTTCGAAATGCGCGGCAATTTGCCGACTGGCATCGCATCACGTTGCCCCATCGCTGTCAACACGTTGACGACCCTGTCGAGGTCAATCGGATTCTGTTCCGTGACCAAGACCAGCCAGTGCGGCGCTGCCCTCAGCCGAGCAATCAGCTCGGCGGCAATTTCGGCAGTCGACTCGATCGCGAGTTGCCCATTTGGCGCCACCAACTGGGCGAGGGGCAATTTGGTCATCGTCTGGGTGGAGTATTTGTCAAGCATACTGACGTCAAAAACCAAGGAGAGTCACGGTAATGAGGGGAGCGCTGACGAAGTCGATGGCGACTGCCTCGCGGTCGTACGCCGCTCGATCATGGCAGCAAAAGCCTCCGAGACCCTTTCCAGATGGGGACGGGTATACGGGAAGTTCTCCGCATGGTCAAAATTGTGGCGCATGGCGGCATTGGCCTCAAACACGATCACGTTGCGCTCCGAGTCGAGGGTGAAGTCAATACCGAAAAAATCCAGAGCGATGGTGTTACAAATGGTGTAAAGCGCATTGATCGCCTTGGCGCCCAAGTAGGCGGCGGGATCACGCAAGAAGCAGTTCTCGTCCTCCTGGGTCGAAGGCGTGGACGACATCACGCGATAGCGATCGCCAGAATGGATCTGCCAACTATCGCTAGCCAAACTAGCCACAGGAAACAGTTCACCATCAATGAAGAACACGCGTGACTTATGGTAGTAACCGTCTGGCCACCGGCAATCGATAAAGGCAGTGGCATAGGCTTCGGTGCCCGGTGGCTGGGCCGATAGCCATTCGACCAGCGCCGCCCGACTGTCAATCTTGGCCATCGTCTTACCGGTCTGCGTGCCGCGATGCCGCACGATCACCGGGTAACCGAGTCCGGCTGCTTCCACCTGAGTGGCGATTGCTGGCGCCGGTCCTTCCAGGCAGAACAACTCGGTCTGCGGCAGGATGACGTGAGGGAGGACGCCCAGGCGGCGGGAATTTTCGGCGCGGGTCGTACGGCGCACCTTATGAGGTGGGTTGATCACGGGCACGTCTGGGAACTTCGCCAAAAAGGCTTCGACGTTATCCAGCCCCACCGGGTCCAGATCAGGGCAGCTGACGCCGTTGACGAACAGGTCAAAGTCCGGCAACGCCTCCGGCCTGTCCAGGTTGTTACCGAACACGGTCGCGACATAGAGGTTGAAGCGGTCCCGATCCATTAGATTTTTGATGGAAAAGTGGCCGCCCTTCAGCCAGCAATACCGCAAGCCCGTTTCTCGATTAGTTTTGATGCCGAAGTGGCTTTTTTCCACTGAGCGGAGACGCAGGATTTTGGGTCGGTCTGGATGGAGACGGCTGGGTGCCGCGATCGCGTTCAGTTGTGCCATCGCGGCAATGCAGCGCCGCGCATTTTCGGCCTCACCCGTGCGGTGGAACAGTGCTGCCAATACTTCAAGCGCTTCGGCTCCCAAAGGCCCGTTTTGCGAAGCCTGGCTGAGCACGAAATACGCTGACGAGAACTCGCTCAGCTGGAACAGCATGGTGCCGAGCAATTCGAGTTGCGGCCAATCTAGCGCCGCCTGTTGGGCAGCGAGATTGGCGTGTCGTCTCGCCGCATCCAACTCTCGTCGTTCGGCGCAGGCGATCGCCAACTTCAAGTGGGCTTCGGCGATCGTCGACGAATCATCCTGTTGATACGCTTCGTCGTTCAGGTTGGACTCAGTTAATTGAGGGATCACAATTTCAGCCTTACTGTCGGTCGGCAACATGCACGGAGTCCGCTACGCAAACATGCCCAACGCTATCAACGCGGGCAGTATTCTGCGCAGATCTCAAGGGACACTGCACCCGCAGACCAGATCGATAGCAAGGACATCGCTGGGATGTGCTCTGCAATCCAATCATCTCCGTGGTCGCACCCATACCTCCGAACAAGCAATATGATGTCCCTCGCGAATATTTTGTTCCTGGGTATGGGGGTGATCGCTCGTCAGTCCTTCAAGACGGCAGATGCAGACGAATAGCGATTTGGACAGACAGTAGAGGCATGACCAAAACTGTTTTGTCAGTCTCAGTGTTGATGAACCGCGTGATTTGGCCTTGAATCATCGCGGTCACACGAAGCCAGATATCGTCTCGCTGCGCAGCCGATGGCGAAGCCGGTTGGGCGGTGCGGCTTGTTAGCCATTGCCGCACCATAGCCGAGCCGCTTCTCGAGCAACACCATCCAGTTGTCCCGCGTCGAGCCCAAGTTCGGCCTCAAGCTGCCATGGATCCGCTCCACCTGGGTCCGACCGGACTCGAACTGCCACAATAACGTGACCAAGGCGGTCGATGCGCAGTTCGATCCGAAGCTCACTTTCGAGCGACTCCCACACCTTGTCCCCATTCCAGCCTTTCCACTCATGCGCGGCTTCAGCGAACAACCGCACGATCCCGGTACCGTCTGTGTACGCGTAGACCCGCCGCGTCGCCGAATGATCGTGCGCGATCACGGCCACCCGAAAGTAGTCGACTCCGACGTCGGAGAACTCAATCACGACGTCGGAGTTCGATGATGTCAGTCGTAGGGCGCTCACGTGTGGCTAACTCTTGTTAGATCGACAGTTGCAGTTTATCTACTCAAAACAAGGCGGATAGACTAATAATTCGCAATACACTTTGCCAAATTAAGTGGACAGGCTGTAACTGGTCCATATGGTCTGCTCTGTCGAACAGATATATTGAAAGGCTAAATATATCTGCTTTTTTCGGGTAACTGCCTTTTTGGGAATAAGGCATCGGCAGCGATCGCACCCACCAACTAGGCTCAACACCACAGGTCGGCTGATATCAGCGATTCGATGCGTGTCTGTCAATCGGGTAACGATAACTTTGATCGGCATTCTCTTGTCCGTGCCCCATCGCATCGATTAGCTGGTTGCAGTGGCTTATGCTCTATAGGTGGACAGTGCTGGCACCGATAGGCGGAACCGATTCATAAGGCGCGGGCTGTCAGCAGACATCGCGCTACGATCGTGCAAGACGCGTTGATTGTCCATGATTAAAACTTCGCCGGGCGGCAGCGCCAAGTGCACCGATCGCTTTGATAGTTAGTAGATTTATCGCCAAAATCATTTTGCGAGTCTGTGTGTTGATGAACCGCGTGATTTCACCTTGAATCCTCGCTGTCAAATGAAGTCAGATAACGCTTAGCACAGTGGCCTGTCAAGTCCGTTGCGGCTGCTTGTTAAATTCTTGCTCATTGATTTCAATTTCTATCTTATTTGATCTTGGGAATGGAATCGGAGCTTTAGTTACACCAATCACGAAGCAAGCTAATGATGAATATTTGTTCAGGTCATTAATGTCTTTATAGGGCATGCCAACATATTTGTATCCATCAATATATTGCGCCACGCCAGCCTTTAATCTCCCTGATTCGTTAGCCAAGCTTTCGTACTCAAGGTTAGAAAAATGGAATATTTCATCATCCATATAAACTTCACCATGAATGGTGTCTTCAGTTTGATTCACTTCACATCGGAACTGAATTAATCGAGATTTACTTAATTCGGTCAGATTTTCCTGTGTATAGAAATGAATTGCTAATCTATTATCCTCTACTTCGGACTTTATCTCAGTAATTTCAAACTCTCTCGGAAAAATGGAGCAGCCTGAGAGTACGATTGCTAAAAAGATGAACGATATATTTCTCACAGGAATTTAACTCTGATTAGAGCGATAGTTGCAGTCTATCTATCCGAAACAAGTCGGCTAGACTGATTTAAGAGTTACGCACTGCACAAACCAGCCAACCTAAGCATCGACGAATCCAAAGGGTTTCAGGATCGTTCGGTTGTTCGCAATGCATGCTGCCAAATTAGGTGGATAGGCTGCAACTTATCCCTATCGTCTGCTCCTGTCGGGCAGATAGCCTGAAAGGCTCAATATATCTGCTTTTTTTCGGTTACTGCCTTTTTGGGGCATCAGGCATTGGCCGCGACCGCCCCCAGCAACTAGATCACACCCCGTCGGTCGGCTTCGCCACTCCGGTGCAACACGTTGTTAGGCGCCTTTGCCGTAGAAACAGTCAACCACCCGATGAGCCGCCGCGCGTTCGAGTGCCTGAGGTTTCAGAACGCTCCAGACCGCATCTGGGCCAGTGGTCATGCAGGCCAGAATGCAGCGGTATACATCCAGGCGTCGGTCTTTCGACGGTTCATCCGCCGCGAATTGTACATACACATTCGCAGCATGCAACCACACTGCAATCTCACGTTTCGGATTGGCGTCGCGGCGAAATCCATCCTCCCACTCTGCCAGCGTTAAGTCGCGATGTTCGGCAAAAGTAGTTTGAATTTGACGCAGGTAGTCGCGGATATCATCGTCGAATGGCTCGTGTCTCACCGGCCGCGGCTGCAGTTGAGCGGGGAGAACCCATACCAGGCCGTCCATGCCTTGGATCTGCACCTTGATCGCGCCGGGGCTCAGTTCGCCGCGTGGGATGTGAGCGACAGACTTCACATTAAAGTCGTAGAACAGCACAGTATCCGGCGAATCCGGCTTGGCCAATAGGCGATTGAGCCAGTTGCGAAATCCCATCAGCAGTATCCTCCACTGGGAATCCCCTCTCTGAAGTATGGGGATTACGGCACCACATCATCCATATAGTCACCCCATACCGCCGCCGCCTGGCCGCTGCTGCCACTCGTCGGGGTATTGTCATCATTGCCGAGCCAAACCCCCGTCACTAAATCCTGCCGGGGTACAAAGCCGACAAACCAGAGGTCGCGGTTGTCATTCGTGGTGCCGGTTTTGCCGGCTTCGCCCACGCCCAGGTAAGCGTCGCGACCGGTGCCACTCTGCACCACGCCCTGCATCATGCCAGTGAGGGTTTGGGCGACTTGGGGTAGCAAGACGGGGCGATTGGTATTGCCCGTTTGGCCAAATTCATACACAACGCGGCAGCTGTTGGCATCGTTGGGGTCGCTGCAATCGCTGCTGTCTAACACGCGACGAATGCCGTGGGGCGGGTTCCACACACCGTCATTGGCGATCGCCCCAAAGGCTCCGGTCAGCTCCAGCGGCGTCACTTCACTTTCCCCCAGCACCAGGCCGGGGTTAGGCAACAGCTCGCTCTCAATGCCCAGGTCTTGAGCCGTTTTGATCACATCAGTGAGCCCCACGTCTTGGGCGATGCGGAGCGCCACCACGTTCTCTGATAGGGCCAGCCCGCCGTACATATCCAGCGCGCCGCCGCCCGAGCGACAGCCTTCAAAAAACTGACCGTTCCAGTTGAGGCCAGAGCAGTCATAGGCCTGACTGGGGGAAATGTCTTCCGTCAACGCTGCCGCATAGGCAAACACTTTAAAGGTTGACCCCGGCTGGCGCAGCGCCTGAGCTGCGCGATCGAACTGGCTGGTTTGATAATCAACGCCGCCGACATAGGCACGAATTTCGGCGGTGGGCGTGTCGAGAGTGACGATCGCCCCTTGGCTGTAGCCCAGCGCCGCCCCGCTGCTGGCCACATTCGCCTGCAGCGTGCTCTCGGCTTCAGCCTGCATGGCGAGATCCAGGGTGGCTTCCACAATGAAGTTGCCCTCCCGCGCTAGGCCCGTGCCCAACACCGACTCCAGCTCGCGAAAGATATAGGTATAGAAGTAGGGGGCGCGAATGCTCTGCAGTTCTTCCCGCGCGCTGGGACTGATTTCGATGCGCGATCGCCGCGCCCGGCGGGCTTCTTCAGCGCTGACCATGCCCAACGCCGCCATGCGATCGAGCACGCGATCGCGATAGGCCACCGCCGCTTCATAGTTCTGCACCGGGTTAAAGGCATTTGGTGCCGGCAAAATCCCCACCAGGGTGGCCGCCTCCGACAGCGTCAGGTCACTGGCTGACTTGCCAAAATAGAACTGCGACGCATCCTCAAAACCATAGAGGTTGCCGCCCAGATACACCCGGTTCAAATACAGCAGCAACAGATCATCTTTGCTATAAAAGCTTTCCAGCTTCAGGGCCACCACCGCTTCGCGAATCTTGCGTCCGGTAGAATCCTCGGTGCCCACATAATCGCGATAGACGCTACGCGATAGCTGCTGGGTAATCGTGCTGCCCCCTTCGCGAATTTCACCGCCGCGAATGTTGGTAATCAGCGCCCGCGTAATGCCGAGGGGATCAACCCCCATATGCCAGTAGTAGCGCGTATCTTCTGAGGCCACCACAGCTTTCGGCAAAAAGGCAGAATACTCAGACAGACGCTTTTTCTCTTGGTGGGCCTGGGTCGGTTCGGGGCGCAAGGGAATCACCTCACCGCCCTCTTCGGCATAGATAATCACCGGCCCCTGCACCGATTCAGGAATGGGCCGCATGGGAATTTTGGGCCACTGCAGCCCTACGATCCAAATGCCCACGAGGGCGGTGATGCCGGTAAAGCCATAGAGGCCGTACCGCAGGCCCCGAAAATACCAGGGGGGCGGATCGGTGTAGCGAACCGTGACGCCATCGGCCAAATCGGCGGGTCCCAGCGTCAGCACATCCCCATGCTGAAACACCCAATAGTTCAGTCGCTTTTTGCCGCGATAGAGGCCATTGGTGGATTTTTTGTCTTTAATCACGAAGGGCCGACCGGGCCGATTGGGGTCGCGAGTGAGCGAAGCGTGCACCTGGCTGACGATAGGGCTACCGACCACAATGTCGCTGGTTTGCGAGCTGCGGCCCAGCAAGTAGCGATCGCCCAACAGCGGAAATTGCTCCACCTGGCCCTGATAGTCCACTTCCAGCAGGGCGGGTTTGGCACCCGACTTCAGCGCAATTTGGGAAAAGTCAATTTTTTGCTGAACAGCCTGAAAAGCCTGGGTGACATTGCCCAAGAAAGTGCGTGGCGGGGTCGGCGGCTTAGACGAACTCATACACACACGATAAGAGAATTCAGCCCTATTCTACTGATCTAAACTCGGAGATTCGCGGGTCTAGGGGCGATCGCAGAAATGTCCCTACGAATTTATCTTTTTTCCGCCGGTACCAGACTTACCGTTGCCGTTGCCCGCATCATCCGCCGAGGCCCGAAACGCCGCAATTACCAGGCACACAATGCCAATGTTGATGCACACATCCGCCACGTTAAAGATCGGAAAGCGGATCAAGCGAAAATCAAAAAAGTCCACCACTTCGCCACTCAAAAAGCGATCGATGCCGTTGCCCAATGCACCACTAAGAATCAGACCATAGCCGACCTGCTCCCACCGGTTGGCCAGCGCCACCCACCAGCCCATCACCGCCAGCGCCAGACTTACCAGCAGCGACAGCCAGCGCAGCCATTCACCATTTTCGCTAAATAGGCTAAAGGCCGCCCCCGTGTTCGTCACATAGGTAAAATGAAACACCCCCGGCCAGAGGGCGATGGTCTCGGGCGGCACGGTCAATTCAAAGTGATGCACAACCCACTGTTTGGTCAGCTGATCCAGCACTAGGCCAATCACTGCCGCCACCCAAAATAATCGGTTCTTAAGCCTCATAAGCCTCAATAAAACAAGAGTTGGCGGAGCAAACGAGCCAGCACAGACACGGCGCAGACCATGATCAGCTGCCCTGGCAGGGGCGCTAACGAATAGGCCAAGATGGCTTCCCAGGCGGGAAAGGTAACCGCCTCTAGCCAGCCGCCCACTGAAGCGATCACCAGATATAGCAACCCACAGCCGTGGATGATACCCAAGCCGCAGACGCTGCTAAAGGCCAGCGTTTCTAGTTTAGGACGTTCTTGAAAGGCGAGATATCCACAAACCCAGGCGGCCGGAATAAATCCCACCAAATAGCCAAAGCTGGGCTCGCGCAGATACCCCAGGCCGCCCCCCTGGGTAAAAATCGGCAGACCAAAAAATTGAAAGAGCAGCAACCCCAGGGTCAGGTAAGCGATTTGGGCCAGCGTCGCCGCGTTTTTGCCACCCACACAGGCCGTCAGCAGCACGGCCCCCACCTGAAAGCTCACCCCCAGCGAATAGACCTGAACGCCCGTGGCATTCCAGTTCCAAGGGGCATTGGTAATAAATGCCTCAGACCAGGTCGCGGCAATGGTCAACACCAGCCCGATTAAGGCCCATAAAAAATCCAGTGGCGACAACACCCGCGTTCCCATCTGTTTGCTACGCAACGCATATTGTATCGTCCTACGCAAAAGGGACTAATCAAAATCACCAGATTTTTAGGGCAGCTCAGTCGGAGTCCCTGGGGTGACTGGATTCGCGGCTTCAGAGCCAGTCGTGCCGGCAGTGCCGCTGACCGATCGCGGCGCAAAGGGTAGCGTCACATCGACACCGGCCGCCTCAACCAGAGAGGCCGCACTCCCCGCACCTTGACCGGTCAAGTTCGGCAAGGGCAATGCCGTCCCGCAGCGTTTACAAAAGCTCGCATCCGGGTCGTGCACCGACCAGCCACAGTTGGCACAGGGCACCTGCAGCGACTGCGACGCTTTCAAAATCCGTCGCAGCAAATCACCCAACTGGGTAGGAATCAGGGCAATCCCCGTCAAAATCATCAGAATGGTGCAGAGTCGGCCCGCATCCGACACCGGCGTGATATCGCCATAGCCCACAGTGGTCATCGTCACTACCGCAAAATAGGCCGCATCCAAAAATGAGCGAAACGTCTCGGGATGGTAGCGCTGCTCTACCTGAAAGATGATGCCCGCATAGATAAAGATGATGGCAAACAGCGTGAACACAATTCTGATCACGGCGAGCGTGTCGATCGCCGTCAGTCGGCCCACCACGGCGCGATCGCGCAGTAGTCGCAGCAGTCGCAAGATCCGCAGCCACCGCAGCAGTCGCACAAACCGCGTGTCGATAAACCCCAGTAAAAACGGGCAGATGGCGACCAAGTCCACCAGACCATAGGGACTCAACACATAGGCCCATCGCCGCTCTGCCGTCCACACGCGCAGCAGATACTCACCCCCAAACAGGGCCAAAATGCCCCAGTCGACCCAGGTCAGCGCAGTGCGCCATGAGGCCGAGATATCGTAGGTCTCAACCACAAAAATGACGGCGGACATCACAATCAGCGTCGCGATCGCCCCCGTCACCCACCCACCCGTTTCCTGATCGGTGTCGTCGAGATAGGCCGCGATCGTTGCCTTCAATGTCATGGGCTCTGTGTCATTCCTGGCTTGATTGTAGGCGGTCACGGCAGCAAGTCTGACACCGTCTGTGACAAAGTCAAGACTAGAGTTCGCCGTTATTTCATCAACGATTGCCGATGGCAAGAGAGCAGTGGGGGCAAGGTGCAGAGCAACTAGAATGGTCGCCTCATACCGATGCTCTGAGACGAGGCTACACATCTGGCTCCCCTGCCCCTCGGCTCCCCGGCATTTCCAGGATTGCATGGGAAGTTCGATCACTGAGAATGGACATTACTGCTGCCGTGGAGTAAGCCCAAAATATCCCCACAATTTTTCGACACTCAGGTGCAGTGGTAGAGTCGCAGCAACGGCCCCCATTAAGCGTTAGGCGGCAGTCAATGATTGATAGGAGACTCCCCCCATGACTGTAAACGCGATATTTCATCTGGCCTCTACCATCCAAGATTTGGCCCAGGCCCGCGCCTTCTACGGTGGGCTCCTCGATTGCCCAGAAGGTCGCAGTACAGACACCTGGGTAGATTTTGACTTTTTTGGCCATCAGCTTTCGCTCCATCTCGGCGAACCGACACCCACCCAAAATATCGGCATCGTCGATCATTGCCGCGTACCGATGCCTCATTTCGACATTCTGCTCACCCTGCCGGACTGGCAAGCCCTAGCCCAAAAAATCACCAACGCCCACGTTGACTTTGTTATTGCTCCCACGATGCGGTTCGTAGACCAACCGGGTGAACAAGGAACGATGTTTTTTCGCGATCCCTTTGGCAACCCGATTGAAATCAAAGGCTTTGCCAGCTTTGCCAACGTCTACCGCGCATGAAAACGGTTATTCCCCTCATTGCCCAGCTCTCCGAGGCCGAAACCGCCGCTTGGCTAGCAGCCCTGAAACCGGCCCTGCCCGATTGCACCCTAGTCTTAGCCGCAGATCTCACCGTTGCCCAGCGGGCCACTGTCGAGGTGGCGATCGCCGCGAATCCTGACCTGGCTGACCTTTTGGCGCTACCTCGGTTGCAGTGGGTGCAGAGCCTCTGGGCCGGGGTCGAACGGTTAGTTGCGGAAACGGCTGGGGCCGAGTTTGCGGTCGTCAAAATGAGCGATCCACAACTCGCTGCGACGATGGCCGAAGCGGTGCTGGCTTGGACTCTGTATTTGCATCGCGACATGCCTCGTTATCAAACTCAGCAAAGGGCTCAGATCTGGCGGCAGCATTTTTTGCCGCTACCATCCCAAAGAACCATTGGCCTTTTGGGACTCGGCGATTTGGGTACACAGGCCGCTGAGAAACTGGTGCAGCAGGGCTTTACCGTCTGTGGCTGGAGCCGTACCCCCCGCATGATCGCCGGAGTCGAGACGTTTTCTGGTGAAGCGGGGCTCAACGAAGTCCTCCAGCAGAGCCAAATTGTGGTTTGTCTCTTGCCGCTAACGAAGACCACTCACCACCGCTTAAATCATCAGACGCTGGCCCTCTTACCGCCGGGAGCTTCACTGATCAACTTGGCTCGGGGGGCGATCGTAGACACTGACGCCCTTATCAAACATTTAGATTGCGGGCATCTCAGCCATGCCGTATTGGATGTGTTTGACACCGAACCTTTGCCACCCCACAGCCCGCTGTGGCACCATCCCCAGATCACCGTGCTGCCTCACATTGCCGCGCCCACCAACAAGCAAACCGCTGCCTTGGTTGCTGCAGACAACATCAACCAATTTCTGAGCAGCGGCGAGATTCCGCCGAGAGTGGATAGAAACCTGGGTTACTAAAGCTGGCAAGGGATTAGCGTATCGTTCGCCCCCACGGGGTATGTTGCCGCTCTATGCCGACTTCAGACGGGTTCGCCCCCAGACAACCGTATTCCGCTCTAGGTCTGCCGTTGAAACAATAGACTTTATCGGAAATAAGAGAGGGGTCGATTTAACCCACCATTTCCCCT
>CALCCA010000170.1 GCA_937899725.1 uncultured Halomicronema sp. | reverse complement strand
TTGCGCTACTGCTCTCGGTATAGCCAATTTCTCTCTAATTCACAACAGGTCTAATATTGACATCCTCAAGAAAAGCTGGGGTGAGTCGATCAATCGCTTCAAGGTATCGACTCTCGGTTAACCTGGCGCACTGAATGCCAACCTGTGAAGGTAGACGAGATCGATAAGCAGGCAAAATGTTGCAAACTAATGCGTTTTGGTGGGCGATCGCGGATAAATCGACTATTCTCTAGCAAGTGCTTCCTTTTCTGAGGGGGTCTGCCGATCCTTGAAAACCGCATAACTTCGTCAACCCCCTCAGATTGCTCTCCGTGCAAGGGTTTGAGCCTTGTTTGCAGAGGGGCTATTGACAGCAATTCTCAATTATTTCGCTCTGAGATCGACCCCCTCAGATTTGGGGTGTTGAAAGCCTTATCCGGCAAGGGCTCCAGATCGAGGGGGTTCAGCCTCCACTACCCCGCAAGGGGACGGAAACGCTCCCAGCTAGCAAACACAGATGCAGCCCCAAGTGTTCAGCCTCCACTACCCCGCAAGGGGACGGAAACTCTAAAAGAGCCTAGTCGTGCTTAGGATTCTCAGGTTCAGCCTCCACTACCCCGCAAGGGGACGGAAACAAGGCCCCTCGGTGAGAATCACGTCATACCCTAGTTCAGCCTCCACTACCCCGCAAGGGGACGGAAACCTGACCAGCCTCCTGACTCTGCGCTACGAATCACCTGTTCAGCCTCCACTACCCCGCAAGGGGACGGAAACAAGCGCAGCACGCGCTTTGGTTTTGTCTCCATACGGGCACGTTCAGCCTCCACTACCCCGCAAGGGGACGGAAACGAACTATATGCAATTGTTAACGCAATATAGTTGAACGTTCAGCCTCCACTACCCCGCAAGGGGACGGAAACCTTGACTAAGGCAGAAGGCAAAAGGATGAAGGATAAAGGATGAATGGGCAACGGAATAAGCGTTCATGGCTCGGTAGTTCTCTTGAAAAGATTGGCCAGTTTCTAACCGCTGTTAAACCTGGCCATTTCTGCCTTTTGCCTTCTGATTTCTGCCTTTCCCAATATGGAGATGTAGATCTGATAAGCCGAGATTAACCTTGGCCCAAACTCTTGAGCACAGCATCACACCGGGATATCAATTCCAGGTTGCCTGCGGCCTCAAACAACCGCCGTGTTTGTTGGAATGCCGCGATCGCCGCTTTAGTTTGACCTTGTTCTTTGAAAGTTTTGCCCAAAATAAACCAGAGCTGGGCTTCCCCATCGCGATCGCCGCTGCGCTGGCGCAGCACGACGGCTTGCTGAAAGCACTCAACAGCTTCATCGATTTGCTGTGAGGCCAAGTAGGTACCGCCCAAATTATTCCACGCCTTGCCTTGTAGATCCGCATCGTCCAAAACCTCTGAGACAGCGATTGCCTGCTGATAGTGATGGATAGCGTGCTCAAAATCGCGTTTCTGAAGAGATAGATAGGCCAACTTGTCGTGGAGATCGGCCTGACTGGCAGCGTCACCGAGGGTTTCGGCCAGGTGTAAGGCAGCTTGAAAGCAGTGAATCGCCAGTAGCCTCATGTGGCTTTGCGCATGAATGTTGCCCAAGTGAGTCAGGGCGGTTTGTTCGTGAGGCCGATCGCCCAGCGATCGAACTAAACCAAGATGTTGTACGGCATATTTTTCAGCCTCGGTCAAGTCTTGCCGCGCAGCATAAACCGTTGCTAGATTGTTGAGCACGTGAGACTCACCCCGACGATCACCAATTTCTTGGGCAACCTCAAGATCTTGCTGATAGAGGGGGATCGCTGCCGCCAAGCGACCTTGAGCGTAGGCCACATTGCCCAGATTTCCTAAAGCTCGCCCCTCGCCTGCGCGATCGCCCAATGCTCGGGCAATATTCAACCAGGTTTCGTAAGCTTGCAAAGCTGGTTCAAACTCTTTTTTCGCGAAGTAAACATTCCCCAGATTGTTCTGCAACCTGGCTTCTCCGTGCCGGTCATCCAGCGCTCTCAATAGCGCTAGCTGTTGCTGATAACAGCTCAGTGCCTGGTCAAGCTCACCCTGCTGAAAGTAACATGCCCCCAAGCCCGCGATCGCCTGCACCAGCGCTGCCGAATTTTTGACTGTTTGGGCGATTTCCAACTGCTGAGTGTAGCAGTTCACAGCTTTTGCCGGTTCTCCCAGGCAGTGATACGTCACCCCCAGATTGCCTAAGCACCGGGCTTGCATCGGCTGAGAAGCGAGCCGCTGAGCGATCGCCTGCTGCTGGTGGTGATAGGTCAGTGCGGTGTGATAGTGACCGAGACTAGTGTGGGCAATGCCCAAACCGTTTAGCAGCATGGCTTCCCAGTGGGGATCGAGCTGGCCTCTCAAGGGTTCATACAGGGCAATTTGTTCTGAGTAATAGCCCCAGGTATGGAGTTGGTCATCAAGTTCTTCTTGCGTGGGGGTATTGAGCGGTAGGGTCAACAGCTGGGTGGCAGCGGCCCAATTTTCGACCTCACACAAATGTTGAAACGCCTGTCGCAAACCTTTGACCTGCTCTAAATAGGATGCCTGCTCAGCCGCGTGATAACGCGTTAACCAATTGACAGTGGCTTGATAAAAACTTCGCTGCCAGCGAGGTGAGATAGTGCGGATCTGGCTCGGGTCGATATCTAACCGGGCCAAAACACTGTCGCCAGGGGGAATGATGCCGCTCATGCAATTTGGTCTAAGCGGCTCAGGTGTTCCAGTGAGATGCTACGAATCAAGGTATGTTGTCGCAGGGTGTAGTCGCCTTGAAAGATCGCCTCTTCCACCAAAAAGCGATCTTTCAGAGCATCTAATGCCGCCAGCGCGGTGGCTTCATTGCAGTCCCAATACTCTAAATGGCTAAGCCACCAGGCTTCTGGCACCGCACAGCGATACACCGACGCCTCACACAGCAACACGTAGGCAAATTTCGCGTCCCGTTGCAGTCGCTCAAAAGTCTGCTCTAACCGCCTCCGCACGTTAAGGCGTAGGGTACGGGTAAAGCGATCGAGACGCCACTTATCCTCAGCTCCGCTCATCTGTCCCGCAGCAGCTTCAGCGATCGCGGTCTCAACTGCCTCAATTTCTGGGCCATAGCGATTCCAGTAGGCGATCACATCACCAAAAAAAGGCCGACTGCCGATCTCACCCGCAATGATCCGTAGGGCCAGCGGATGGCCCTCGTAGGCTTTGCCAATGCGCACCAAATAGTCTCGTCCAGCAGCCTCAGGACGAATAGCCAAGCCGGTTTTGCCAAACAGAGTGAGCTGCTCTAACGCCGAGAGTCCGGTGAGCAGTGTGGTCTCCCACAAGGTTCGGTAGCGGCTGCCATAAGCCAGCAGCTGTGTCGGCAATTCCTGAGAGGTGAGGATAATGCGGCTTTGAAACGCTTCAGCCGACAACACCTGCTGAAAAAACGCCAAAAACCCCTCATCTTGAAATTCACTCCAGCCCTCCTGTTCATTGCCCTGCAGCAATTCCTCCAAAGAATCGATCAGCAGCAACCGGCGGTGAGTCTGTAAAGCCTGCAGCAGTCGGGCCAGCAGTTGAGACGTTTCGGTGCGATCGCTTGGTGTCACCGTTTGCCCCAGTTTCTCTAACAGTCGCGCGGCAAAGCTGCCAAAATCAGCCGTGCGATCTTGGGCATCAAAGTTTTCTCGTAGTGGTGTGCCAAAATCCGATAGCGCTAGCAAGAGTCGTTCTGCCAGGGCCGTTTTACCCACCCCGGCAATCCCCGTAATCAGGGTCAGACGGCAGGTTTCCTGCACCTGAGTGGTCAGCTCGGTGACCAAATCGTCCCGTCCGACCCAACCCTCGTCATAGGCATAAAAGGTCGTGGGTAAAGCTTCAGAAGTCGAGCTTGATGACGTTTCTACCGCTTCGGCCTGAATCAGCGTTCTGGGCTCTAACCCCAGCGCTTCAGAAATTTCCTCAAACTTGGCGATCGAGACATTGACGCCCCGAAAGAAGTTACTTACCGTTGACAGCGCAATTTCTAAATGTGCCGCCAGGTCGCCCTGGGTCAAAAAGCCGTTGCGCTCCAGGGCCAGAGCAACCGTTTGCCGATGTTCAGGATGGACGCGAATAGAACGGGGCATGAAGAAAGGCAGAAGGATGAGGGCAGAAGGCAGAAAAGGAAATCTAGCCGTAGCCGCCGTCGGGTAGGCAATGTCCATAGATTACGGCTGTTTTCTATCGATTGAACTGATTATGGCTCGCCATCACACGCAAATTCTGCTCAAAGCATCACCAGTTCATCCTTTTGTCTCCTGATTTCTGCCTTGAGACACTTTCACCACAGAATCTGGCAATCATATTGGTTAAACGCAGAGTCACGGGTCACCAGCGTTGCGGATTCAATCCGGCTCTGAGCAATGAGCAAGCGATCAAAGGGGGCTTTGTGGTGTTGAGGTAGGCGATCCAGCTCAAGAATGTGTGCGAGGGCGATCGGCAAGAGGACGATGTGATTGATTCTTTCCTGTTGCTGAACAATCACGGATAAGGACTCTCTCAGTTCTAACTTTCCTAATTGAGACTTGATCTGAATTTCCCACAGGCTAGCGATGCTGACAAAAATTTCGGTCTGCGGCTGTTTGAGTAAAGACAAAACTGCCGCAGAAATTTGCTCAGATTGGCCATCCCACCAGATAAAAGCATGAGTATCCAGCAACAGCTTCATTCTTCGCCTAGCCAAAAACTATCTGGCAGCGGTTGGTCGAAATCGTTGTGCATGACAAAGGCTCCAGGGTGCAAATCTGGTTGACGCTCTCCCCTCTCATGCGTCGCTGTTTGGTCGGGCATCTGGGCCTCAGCCCATTGCAGCAGCCGCGTGGCCAGATGAAACTGCTCTTGCCAGCTTAAGTTCTGCGCCGCTTTGATGAGGTCTTGCAAGGTCATAACCATATTTTTCTAGAAAAGCGCTAATCAAAAATAGACTAACTCAGTTGCGAACTCACTCATGAACTCAGGCACTACTCAGGGTTGAGCTCAAATCCCCCCTTGCGACGATGAACTCGTTCACCCAAGAAGGACACGGCCTCATCCACCGGGTTCTTTAATCCCTAACTCGCAGGGGGAAACGCGATGAAATTGTACGCAGAACAACTCGCCACTGCCTGGCACCTCGTCGAACGAGGGAGTCGGGCGGCTGGGGTTGACGGCATCACGGTGGATCTGTTTAAGGGCATTGCCCGCGAGCAAATTCGCCAGCTCTACCAGCAGATGCGGCAAGAGCGCTATGTGGCCAGCCCCGCCAAAGGCTTCTATTTACCGAAGAAAAGCGGCGGACGACGATTGATTGGCATTCCTACGGTGCGCGATCGCATCGTGCAGCGGCATTTGCTGCAAAGTGCCTACCCCAAGCTAGAGCAGACCTATAGCGATGCGGCGTTTGCCTATCGCCCTGGTCTGTCGATCTATGCTGCCGTTGATCGCGTGATGGAGCGCTATCAACATCAACCCGCCTGGGTCATCAAGGCAGACATTGAGCAGTTTTTTGACCGGTTGTCGTGGCCGCTGCTGCTGCACCAGCTTGATCAGTTGCAGCTACCCACGATTTGGGTGCAGTGGATTGAGCAACAGCTCAAATCAGGCATTGTGATTCGCGGCCAGTTTTGCCAACCGCATCAAGGGGTATTGCAAGGCAGCATCCTATCCAGCGCGTTGTCCAATCTCTACCTGACTGATTTCGATCGCCGCTGTCTAGACGCGGATATTGCGCTAGTGCGCTACGGCGATGACTGCGTGGCGGTGTGTCAAAGCTATCTGGAAGCAGACCGTTCGTTATCGCTGATGCAGGAGTGGATTGAAGATCTCTACCTCAACCTGCATCCCCAAAAGACCCAAATTATTCCGCCGGGTGAAGCCTTCGTGTTTCTCGGCCATCGCTTCGCGAACGGAGCGGTTGAGCCCCCCGAGCGAAAACCAGCTGCGACCCAAAAGCGTAAGGCACCCCAGTCCGGCATGGGGCCGCCCAAAGTCTGCAGCATCGTCAAAACCCCGCAGCGAATCCTCAAACCAGCCACCGACGACTATTGGAGAGACGGCATGACCACCCTCTATATCACCGACCAAGGAGCCTATCTACGGGTTAAGCATCAGCAGTTTCAGGTCTTTTATCAAAGTGAATTGCGCTGTTCGGTACCCGCCAGCCGCATCAGTTATGTGGTGATGTTTGGCTGTTGCAATGCGTCTCACGGGGCGGTGAGTTTAGCGCTCAGGCGGCGCATCCCGTTCCTGTACTTGTCTAACAAAGGCCGTTATTTTGGGCGATTGCAAACCACGGGGCAGGCCAAGCTCGACTATCTCACCCAGCAGGTCTACAAGTCGCAAGATCCTGACTTTATCCGCACCCAGGCTGCCAGCATCATTGTCGGCAAGCTGCACAACTCGCGAATTTTGCTGCTGCGGCTCAACCGCCGTCGCAAAACCGAGCAAGCCACCGAGGCGATCGCGGCTTTGGCCGACCTCATTCAAACGGTGCCCACGGTCGAGTCGGTCGAATCGATGTTGGGTTACGAGGGCACCGGCGCTAATCTCTATTTTCAAGCCTATGCGTCGCTGCTGAAGGGTCAGTTTGAGTTTGCCAAGCGGACCCGCCGACCGCCGACTGATCCGGTCAATAGCTTGTTGAGCCTGGGCTACACGCTGCTATCTCAGCATGTGCACGCCATGGTCGAGGGGGTGGGCCTGCATACGCACTTTGGCAATCTGCATACCCCGCAAGCCAATCGCCCCTCGCTGGTGTGTGACCTGGTCGAAGAGTTTCGGGCGATCGCGGTCGATTCGCTGGTGGCTTACCTGATCAATTCCAACATCTTCAATGCCGAAGACTTTACGCCCCCAGACGAGCGGGGCGGGGTGTATCTGCATCCCGATGCGATGAAGCGATTTCTCAAGCATTGGGAAGAGAAACTGCAGCAGCCAGTGACCCACCCCCACACCGGCTACAAGGTCAACTATCGCCGCTGCTTTGAATTGCAGGTGTGGGAATACGTGGCCTGCCTGACCGGTGAGCAGCCGGTCTATCGTCCGATGACCTGGGAGGGGTGATGTTTTACCTCGTCTGTTACGACGTCGTGCTCGATCGACGCCGCAACAAGGTTGCACACCTGCTCGAAGGCTACGGCATGCGGGTGCAAAAGTCGGTGTTCGAGTGCGTCCTAAACGCCGACCAGCGCGACCTGCTGCAGCGCAAGCTCAGCCGCTACATCAAGCCCGAAGAAGACCAAGTGCGCTTTTATCCGCTATCGCCTCGCTATCGCAAAAAAGTGCTCGTGCTGGGGCAACAACCTCAGCGAGCAGTCGATGACGTGACCTTTATTGTTTGAACGGAGATTCCCATGCCAGCCAACTTTCACAGTTTTCAAGACCTGCACGTTTATCAATGGGCATTCAAGTCCTCGGTTGACGTGTATGAGCAGGTTCAACAGTTTCCTGCCGATTCTGATGTTCGCGTCGCCCGCCAGCTGCTAGCGACCTCCCGTGCCGTTCGAGCTCATATTGCCGCCGCTTGGGGCAAACGACGCGATCGCGAAGCGCTGTTGAGTAAACTCAGCGATGCCCATTTTGAGGCCACCGAAATGCAGATTTGGATTGGATCGGCCATCGCCGCCGGATACCTAGACGGAGAACCTGGACAAGACCTGTGCGATCGCTATCACTGCATCGAGGCGGCTCTAGATCAGCTTATGGAGAGTGCCTCTAATCGAGTAACGCGATTGGCCGCAAGCGATGACGATGTTTTGCCTGCAACGGCTTAAGCTCTGTAATCGGCAACGAGGGGAGTGGGAGAGCGACCCAGAGCCATGCCTTTGGGGCAACCGCATTCGCGTGAATTGTCCCCAGCATTCCTCCTCGGCCCCACTCTCCTGGCCCCCATTCTCCCACTCCCGCACCCCTCGCCCCAAACTCCCAGCCCACAACAACTAAGACACACCATGCAAGATTTCATTCATACCTATCAAGAGCTTCAGGTTTATCAACTAGCCTTCGACTGTTCGACGGAGATCTTTCATCTCTCTCGCAGTTTCCCGAAGGATGAAACAACGCTGCTGACCCACCAGTCGCTGGCCGCTTCGCGCTCAGTCTGCGCCAGCATTGCCGAAGCCTGGGGCAAACGTCGCTACCGCAAGGCATTTGTCGCAAAGCTTAGCGATGCTCAGGCCGAAGCCGCCGAAATGCAGACCTGGATTCAAGTTGCCATTCGATGTGGCTATTTAGGCGGTGAGGTCGGGCAGGAACTGTTTGGCCGATATGGCCTCATTTTCGCCGCCCTCGATCGCCTGATCGAAAACGCTGCCGTTTGGGTTAAATCTTCCGAGGGGATATCGCAATGAAGCACTATTTTCAAGGCTGTAGACGCCTCCCAGCTTCTCTAGGTCACCAACTTCAGCAATTAACGAAGCGTATTTCTGGAGCTGAACATCGGGAAAAGCAGCGATTGATGCGTCAGCTTGCAGCGCTAAGAGCCGAATACAACGTGCTGAAGCATGAAACGGCGAAAAGGCATCAGCACCTGTGCCTAGAAAATCGGGGCTTAAAAGTGCTCCAAGAGGAAATGAAAGCAGAGCGCGATGATCTGCAACTCGAAATCTGGGAGCTTGAAGACCTCATTGAGGAATTATTTGAGCTCATGACTGCCGTAGACGTCTCGCAGCCACCCCCTGAGTGGGTAGTGCCTCGTGAGACAGTCTTAGAGACGCCAGCGTTGGTTGCTCCCCAGTCAAAGGTGTCCCCTAAAAACACTGCTGTTGTCGAAATCTCAGTTGAGTGTGCGGCAGTCGATTTATCTGCGATTAAGCTGGCCTTAGTGGGGGGACATGACTCAACCCGTCGAGCCGTGATTCACGAGCTGTCACAGCGATATGGCTTAGCCAAGTGGGTGGAGTTGCCGCCCTTTCGTAAGCACAGTCTGGGACGCAGCAATATCAAGGCTAAGATTCATGATTGTGACCCAATTGTGCTCATTACCGGGTACATGAAGCACAAGCAGACCGATAGCATTATGCAGCTGAGGAAGCTAGGAACCTTATCAGGGGATGTTTTGTTGTTGAACTGTCGCGGCAAGAGTGGCGTCGTACGAGAAATTTTGGCCTACATCAGCCAAAAGAATTGTTAACCCTAGCTTTGGGAGATTGAATCTCAGGATATCGGCTGTTAATCTGAGGGGGTCTGCCGATCCTTGAAAACCGCATAACTTCGTCGACCCCCTCAGATTGCTCTCCGTGCAAGGGTTTCAGCCTTGTTTGCAGAGGGGCTATTGACAGCAATTCTCAATTATTTCGCTCCGAGGTCGACCCCCTCAGATTTGGGGTGTTGAAAGCCTTGCCCGATAAGGGCTCTAGATCGAGGGGGGTCAGATCTCATTACCCCGCAAGGGGACGGAAACAAATCACCTACAGTGGCATCACCAGTAGTGACATGTTCAGATCTCATTACCCCGCAAGGGGACGGAAACGACCAGTGACTCTCGTAGCGTGGAGTGACTCCTTGGTTCAGATCTCATTACCCCGCAAGGGGACGGAAACAAACGCTGCTACCAGTTTGTAAATTGGTTAGACCGGGTTCAGATCTCATTACCCCGCAAGGGGACGGAAACTGCCGCCTACAGCGATGATACGCAGATCGTTGCCTGTTCAGATCTCATTACCCCGCAAGGGGACGGAAACCCCGGTGATCCGGGAATGTCAAAGTCAATACCCGTTCAGATCTCATTACCCCGCAAGGGGACGGAAACGCGTAATCTCTTTTTCTATCTGTACCTCTATAGGAACAGTTCAGATCTCATTACCCCGCAAGGGGACGGAAACTAGGAGCTGAGGCTATTTATGCACGTTGAAGCGCTGTTCAGATCTCATTACCCCGCAAGGGGACGGAAACGGTATTCCCCTGTTGAAGGAGTAGATACATCGTAAACGTTCAGATCTCATTACCCCGCAAGGGGACGGAAACTGATCTGCCCTGGTTTTTATCCGAGGCGTTGATATTTGTTCAAATCTCATTACCCCGCAAGGGGACGGAAACAGTGTTATCACCAGCAGAAACTTTTGCATCAATCTGACGTTCAAATCTCATTACCCCGCAAGGGGACGGAAACAATAATAGCCGCGGATAAGGCGTTTTTAGCAACAAGAGGTTCAAATCTCATTACCCCGCAAGGGGACGGAAACCCTAACAGAGAAGCAAGGATGGTCTGAGCCCCCATGGTTCAAATCTCATTACCCCGCAAGGGGACGGAAACTTGGCAATCAGCCGCGAGATGAGGTTACCCCCAACCGTTCAAATCTCATTACCCCGCAAGGGGACGGAAACCTAATAGCAACAAATTTGATTCCTGTGAAGGAAACCGGTTCAAATCTCATTACCCCGCAAGGGGACACCCAAAGGATGAAGGCAGAAGGCAGAAGGATGAATGGAAAACGGGATAGGTTTTGCTAACTTTGCTTCCTTCTTTGATGGATTCGATCGCTCTTTGATACTCAGATCAATCCGCTATTTGGCTCTACGGAAATGAGTATGCTGTTGTAGCAACTACTATACCGAGCCGTTAT
>CALCCA010000169.1 GCA_937899725.1 uncultured Halomicronema sp. | reverse complement strand
CAACTGCTGTGACGGTCAGTTCGTCCGCATCGGCGTCGGTGTCGTTGGTGAGTACGTTGATGACCACGGGGATATCTTCATCAGTAGTGGCCGTATCCTCAACTGCCACTGGCGCTTCGTTGACGTTGTTGACGGTCACGGCAACAGAAGCAGTTGCCTCCTCTAAGCCATCACTGACGGTGTAAGTGAACGTGTCCTCACCGCTGAAGCCGGTAGTGGGCGTGTAGGTGACGGTGCCATCTGCATTGATGGTGACTGTTCCGTTGGTGGCGGTGCCGACTGCTGTGACGCTGAGTTCATCCGCATCAGCATCGGCGTCATTGGTCAATACGCTGATAATTACCGGTACATCTTCATCGGTGGTCGCCGTATCCTGCGTAGCGACGGGAGCTTCATTGACATCATCAGTAGCCGTATCTTCGGGAGCTACTGGATTAAGTTCTTCTTCCATTGAATTAAGTTCCTCTTCCATTGGGATTCTCTCCTGGATCGTTGGTAGCTTTTAATGCTTCTTTTCTGATCCCCAATAAGGTCGAAGTATTCATTCTTCGTGCAACAGATTATCGGGGATCACTGGAATCCTTATGACTCGCGGGAACTTGATGCTGTTTATGGATGAATCAGTGGTGCCTCTGATTTCGTAACGCCACCAATTGTAGCTACTGAAATACCAAGGTCAAGACTCGATATTTCAGTGCTTGTATCAGTCATTACATTGCTAATAGACAGGGTCAAAACAGAATTTTTTTGTCTAGACTTTGGGGATTCGGCTACTTAGAATTCTTGTCTGTGAAGTCATGAATCTTACATATAAGAACGCAAACAAATCGTCGTCAATAAGCAGAGGTTAAGAATCGGTTCTATGCCATTCAAATTCAGCCTTTCAACGATCTATTTGCCGCCAATTCTTCCAGCTTTCCGTGATTGTCAACCCCTAAAAATCACCCGATTCATAAACGATCGCCCAAAAATCAGTAGCATTTTAAACCTGAACTAGGTGCAAATCTGACATGGGTGAGATCAATCTGAGTGCGGTGAAATCTAGCGAAAATTCTGTATCAGCTTGGTTGCCTACGGAAGATGTGGTGGGCGATCTTGCTTAAAGAGAACTGAAAGTTCCTTAGGATTACTGAATTTTTATTATTTTTTACTGCGTCGCTCGGTGAGCTTCCCTCGGATTGTCTCGCTGGCGTTATCGGTTACTGGAAAATAGGTGAACAAGAGCTTCTAAGTAGCTGGAAGCAACATATTTCGTTGAGTCTCTAGTAGTGCGATAAGCCGAACGGGTTGCCGATCATGCCTTTTTTTAGAGGTCGCTGGCAATAGGTTTTTATCAGCTATATATTTTTTGAAATGAATGGCTAAATTGAATGTTTTAGGGCTCAAGAATAAGCTCTCCTGATGTATCACTAGAAAAAGCCATTCAGAACAGTCCAGTTCAGGATTGCCAGGCAGAGGTCTCTTCTCTTAGGCTGTCCACTACCTGGAAGCCTCAACCTTGTTAATAGTGGGTGTACTGGCGCTATATTTTCCTAAGCTCTAAAGCGAGGACAAGATTTTCACAGACGCCAGATATTGCTGACTACCCATGCCGAGCGGAACGCCATCTTGGCCAGCAATTCCTGGGTTTATACCAATTCTCTGAAACTGGACTACAGATCTTCCTTGCGACTCCGCTCAAGGAACGTCGGCTGAGCGGAGTCGTCAGCCCGACGGGCAGGCCAGGCCAACACGCAGTGTCTTCTACTGAGAGAAAGCCGACTTGGATGTGTCGCTGTAATCTGTAGAGCTGGGTTTAGTAGCCAGTTAAAAATGAATGCAGAGCCCGCCACCCGCGATCGCCACCCGCTACGGGGTCAACAGCGGCACAGCACCGGTGGGGCCAGAGAGGTTGCCAGGTAGCTAGGGAGGGGAGGGACTTATTACCAGCGATTCGAGCTCCTCACAAAAAACTCGGAAATGCCGGGGAGCCCAGGGCGGCCAGACTGGTCGTCTTGTTTCAGCGCATTGGTGGAGTAGACGCCCTGAGCACACAGAGTCAGCGAATGCCCCGGCACAGCTCAGCGGCATCTTTCGCTCTATACAGAAGCCCTGCGTTATGACAGCACCCACTGCACTAACGTGCGGACGCCATAGCCGGTGGCTCCGGGACTGTTATAGGCATTTTCGCGCTCATTCCACACGGGGCCGGCAATGTCGAGGTGAGCCCAGGCGGTCTCTTTGACAAACTGCTTGAGAAACAGTGCTGCGGTGATGGCCCCGCCCAGGCGCGGCCCGGTGTTTTTCATATCTGCAGCAAGGGATTTCATCCCCTCAAAGTACTTTTCTTCGAGGGGCATGCGCCACAGCTTTTCGCCCGCTAGATCGGCAGCGGTGGCGATATCCGCAGCGAGCGTGTCGTCAGGGCTCCAGAGTCCGGCGATCGAGTCACCGAGGGCAATGATGCTCGCCCCAGTGAGGGTGGCCAGATCGACCATAGCGTCTAGCTCTAATTTTTCGGCAAACACGAGCGCGTCGGCCAGGGTCAGACGGCCTTCGGCATCAGTATTGTTGACTTCGATCGTCTTGCCGTTAGACGCCGTGATGATATCGCCGGGATGCAAGGCATTCCCGCTAATCATGTTTTCGGCAGCGGCACTAATAAAGTGAACTTCGACATCGGGCTTGATTTGGGCGATCGCCTTAGCAGCCCCGAGAGTGGCCGCAGCGCCCCCCATGTCGAACTTCATCATCTCAATCATGCTGCCAGCGCCCGCTTTGATATTGAGCCCGCCCGAGTCAAAGGTAAGACCTTTGCCAATAATGGCCACCTTGCGGCGGGGCGGGGCGGCGGGTTTGTAGGTGAGGTGAATAAACTTAGGCGGTAAATCGGAGGCTTGAGCGACCCCTAAAAAAGCACCCATGCCCAAGGCTTCACAGGCCTCGCGATCGAGAATTTCAACCTCTAAGCTGTGGTCTTGTGCAATGGTGGCGGCGGTTTCGGCCAGCATCGCGGGGGTGGCGACGTTGGGGGGCGCGGCGACCAGCTCGCGGGCCAAAATCACGCCGTCCGCCACTTGTTGGGCGCGGGCCAACGCGGGCGCTTCATCAGGAAAGCCGATCAGTTCAATGCGGTCAAAGGTAAAACTCTTATCGTCACTGTCTGATTTGAAGCGGTGATCTTCGTGCAGGGCCAGCAGCGACCCTTCCAAAATGGCCTGAGCTGACAGGGCGCGATCGCTGTTCCACGAGGGTAGGGCCAGCCCCAAGACCGGGCTCTTTTCCTTTTTGCCCAGCCGAGCGGCTTGGGCTCCGGCTCGTCTCAGGGTTTCGAGGGTGAGACCTTCAGGGTTGCCGAGGCCAATGAGGGCCAGTTTGCGAAAGGGACCCGTTTTGCCGACTCGAATGGTCGCGCTGGAATCAGCTGCCGCCTTAAACTCAGTCTCCTCAATCAGCTCTTGGATTAATCCCGAAAGCTTGGTGTCGAGATCGGCTAAAGTGCCCGACAGCGGTAGATCTGATTCGGTGACGCCGATCGCTAAACAGTCGCCAGTCCAATCGAGCGTAGCCTGATTTGAGAGATGAAGATCCATAGGGGCGCGAGCAACTTTTCAGAAGGTTTTACCCTTCTCATTTGATCACAGCTTGCCGGGTTCTGCAATTCTTTGCCGGTCGTCCCGCCATCCTACCGTCGGTAACCGCTGCGCAAGCCCTTGCCTGGCGGTGTTGGGCAGCGCTGCCTACTCACTTCTATCCCGCTCTGCTCGACCGAGCGGCCACGAGAGTTGGCGAACGATGCCGCCGAGTTAATAGACGGCGCCAAACAAACCGCTTCACTTGCGCCAGATTTTGCTAGAACTGCAGGAGGAAACGCAGCAGCGCCTGAGATCAGCAAGGGAGACCCAGATGCGGCGACGGCTAGAAAATTGGATGCCTTGGTTGGGGTTGGCCAGCGTCACGGCGCTTGGCCTGGGGGTGACCGTGGCCTTTGTCGATGCGGCGGGTTGGTTGCCAGGACGACCGGGCGGCAGCGACAATTCTGCCGTTAGTGTCGGCACTGCGCTAGAGGCCGAGGCCGATTCTTTAGTGTTGGCGCTAGCGCTCCAGTCGCCAGAGCAGCGGGCCGAATCGTTGTCGGCGATCGCCACCCAGTCGCCTTCAGTCGAGCAGATGCGGGCCCGCTATTTGCTCGCCACCGATCTTATTGCCCAAGGGCGCAGCGGTCAGGCCGTGCCGCTGTTGACCCGCTTGGCAGAAGACTATCCCGACCTAGAGGCCCACAGCCGTGTCAAGTTAGGCACCGCGCAGCAGGCCAGCGGACAAACCGAAGCCGCTCAAGCCACCTGGCGCACGGTTTTACAAAAACATGGGGAGCAGCCTGCCGCAGGCGAGGCGCTGTTTTATTTGGGACAGCAGCAGCCAGAATATTTAGACCAGCTGCTGCAGCGGTTTCCGGCTCATCCGCGCAGCGTCGAGGTGGCCTATAAACGGCTGGTCGAAAATCCAGCGCCCCCCGACGAAAAAGGGCTGTTGCTAGTGATGGCCCGTCACGGTATTTACCATGCGGAAGCGCCTGCCCTTGTCGATCGCCTGGTGCAAGAGTATGGAGCCCAACTCACTGCTGAAGACTGGCGCGATGTTGGGTTTGCCTACTGGGAGCGGCAGGTGTACAAGGCGGCTGGCGCGGCCTATGGCCAGGCACCGGCGACGCCGCAAAGTCTCTATCGCGCCGGGCGCGGGGCCCAGATCGGCAGTCAGCGGGCAGCGGCGATCGCCCACTACCGCGCGCTCATTGAGCAGTTTCCCGATGCGCCCGAAACCGGTTTGGGGCTGATTAAGCTCTCTTACCTGGTGGAAAAAGAGCAGGCTTTAGATCTGCTCGATCAGGTAGTGGCGCGGTTTCCTGACCGCGGCGGCGAAGCCCTGCTTGAAAAAGCCCAGATTTTTGACGCGCTCGACAGTCCGGATACGGCGACTCAAGTGCGGCAGGTAATCTTGCAGGACTACAGCGGCTCCGAGGAAGCGGCTGAACTGCGATCGCGCTTTGCCAGAAATGCGGCTCAGGCGGGCAACTGGTCGGGCGCAATTGAGTGGGCCGACCAAGTGATGGCTGAGAACGCCGATCATAACTTGGCCGCTGAGATGGGCTTTTGGTCGGGCCAGTGGGCGCTACGGGCGGGGCAAAATGAGGCCGCGACCCAGCGGTTTGAGCAGGTGATTCGCGCGCATGCCGAATCGTATTTTGCTTGGCGGTCAGCTGTCGCTTTGGGCTGGGAGGTGGGTGATTTTCGCACGGTGCGATCGCAGCAGCCCGCGATCGCCTTGCCCGCTCAAAGAACGCCACTGCCCGCCGGATCGACCACCCTGCAAGAACTGTATTTGCTCGGTCAAGATCGCGATGCTTGGGCCTTGTGGCAAGTGGAATTTGAGACGCTGCAAGCTCCTTCGATGGCCGAACAGTTTACCGATGGGGTGCTGCGGGTCGGCGTCGGCGACAACCTCGACGGCATGTTTATGGTGTCGAGTCTCGATTGGCGAGATACACCAGATGAGCAGCAAACCCACCAAACCCTGCAGCAACATCCGGCCTACTGGCAAACGCTCTATCCCTTTCCCTATGCCGATTTGATTACGACTTGGGCCGCCAAGCGCGACCTCAATCCGCTGTTGGTGACCGCTCTGATTCGGCAAGAATCGCGCTTTGAGCCGCAGATTCGGTCGGTGGTGGGGGCGACCGGTCTGATGCAGGTGATGCCCGACACCGCCGATTGGATTCAAGATAAAACTGAGATTGAAATTACCGCGCTGGATCGACCAGAAGACAACATCAAGTTGGGCACCTGGTATTTGGATTACACCCATGAGGAATATGGCAACCATTCTCTCTATGCAGTTGCTAGCTACAACGCTGGCCCCAGCAACGTAGCCGATTGGATCGCGCGTAACAATTACAGCAGCGAAGATGACTTTGCTGAAAAGATTCCCTTCCCCGAAACTAAGCAATATATTCGGGCCGTGTTTGGGGGCTATTGGAACTATTTGCGCCTCTACAATCCAGAAATTGCCCGTCAAATTGAGGGTTTGCAGCGCTCTGACCCGTCATGACGTGACCTTTCCCTTTACAATTATCTCCTGAGGAAGGTCATCACTGACTTGTCCATCGCTGTGTTCTCTGAGTAAGGCAAGGTGCAACGTGAATCCAGCTCAGCAGGAGCAGCTTCTCAAGGTCGGTGCTTACCTAAAAGACCTGCGTCAGGAAAAAGGTAAGACGGTTGATGAAGTTGCGAATCAAATTTTTATTCGGCCCGCCTTGGTGAAAGCGATCGAAGCGGGTGACTGGGAATCTCTGCCCGAACCAGTGTTTGTGCAAGGGTTTATTCTGCGGTATGCCGACTACCTTGGGTTAAATGGCCGCGAAGTCGCTAAACAGTTTGAACCGACGCCGGTCGCCGTTTTGCCCGACCCGCAATTGGCCACTCAGGGCAGTGTCGAAGGGGTGGTCAATTCCGAAGACAGACACGGCCTGAAAGTGCTCTCTAAAGCTGAGCCGATCGTTCGAGGAGGGGCAGCGCCCGAATCAAGAGCGGGTAGCAATCCAGTGATCTGGTTCTTAGGGGCAGCGGCCGTTGCCGCCGCGATCGCGATAGTTGCCTTACTCACCACGCGCAACACTCCGCAGCGAGCCGACACCACAGACCCGGTTGAAGAGGTCGCCGAGCCGGCAGCTGAGGACACTGTTGACACGGCGGCAACGACCGCGACGGCTGAGAGCGAACCCGTCGCCGCCAACGCTGCCCCGATCACCTTTGATGTGAACCTTGAAGATGATGCCTGGATGCGGGTCACCGTCGATGGCGAAGAAGTGTATGAAGGCACGCTCACGGCAGGTACTCGCGAGTCTTGGACGGCTCAAAATGAGTTGCTGGTCACAGCGGGTAACTCGGGCGGTGTTTTGTATTCCTTTAACGGCAGTGAAGAGAGCCGCCTGGGCGCACCGGGCACGGTCAGCAACCTCACCTTGACCCCCGAGACCGATCCGGAAACGCTGCCCAACCCATAGATAAAAGATGCCTCTTACAATGAGGACACCTGGTTACCGTGACGCGCTTTTATTTAGGCTATGACCTCATCTCCCAACACCGAAACGCTGCCACCAAAATCGGGCGATCGCGAACCTGATGATCATCTTGATGAGGCACCGAGCGATGTTGAGATGTCAATTTTTGATCATCTTGAAGAGCTGCGGCTGCGAATTTTTTATTCGCTGATTGCGGTCATGCTCGGCGTCGTAGGCTGTTTTGTGTTTGTCGAGCGGATTGTGCAGCTGTTAGAGGTGCCCGCCAAAGGTGCCAAGTTTTTGCAACTGTCACCGGGGGAATATTTCTTTGTCTCGATTAAGGTGGCAGGCTACTGCGGCATCTTGGTGGCGAGTCCCTTCATCCTCTATCAAGTCATTATGTTTGTGCTGCCGGGGCTAACTCGCCGTGAGCGCCGGGTCATCGGGCCAATCGTGTTGGGCTCTAGCGGTTTGTTTTTTGTCGGCCTCTTTTTTGCCTACATCGCGCTGATTCCCGCCGCCCTCAACTTTTTCATCAGCTATGGCGAAAATGTGGTCGAGCAGTTGTGGTCGATCGATCGCTATTTTGAATTTGTGCTGCTGCTGTTATTCAGCACGGGGCTGGCGTTTCAGGTGCCGGTGGTGCAGTTTTTGCTGGCGCTGCTCGGTATCGTCAGTTCTGAAACCATGCTGAAAGGCTGGCGCTATATCTTTTTGGGTGCGGCTATTTTGGGCGCGGTGTTGACGCCCTCAACCGACCCGGTGACTCAAAGCCTCTTGGGCGGCGCGGTGCTGTCGCTCTATTTTGGCGGCATCGGCCTCGTGCGGCTATCGGGCCGCTAAGCATAGTTTGCGGCAAGATCGGCTGTCGGTGAACCCTGCTCATAAAGTATCAATTCTGTAGAAGCGGCTTGGCTGCCCCACCCTAATGCTGCTGTGGTATGCAAGCCCGTCTTCAAACCGGCTTGACGGCCACGCCCTGATAAAAATAACCGCCAACCTTGGGCAAGCCTTTCGCATAGTAAGTTTTGAGGCTGACGAGCGGCAGATAAGTCTCCACCAGCGGCGCGATCGCCCGATTGAGATGGCAGCCATCGGCGATGCGCTTTTGCAGGGGCGTCAGGCGATGTTGCCAGGGCTGTAGTTTGGGGTCATCACTCAGTCCGTGTTCAATAAAGGTGAATTTGCCACCCGGTTTGAGAACGCGGCGAATTTCCTGCAGGGCCTGATCGAGGTTGGCGATGCTACAGAGCGTCCAAGTGCTGACCACCCAATCAAAGGTCTCATCGGCGAAGGCGAGCGACTCGCCCCGCAGCGGTTTACTCGTGATAGGTAAAGGCGAGGCATCGATGCGGGGTTGAGCGATCGCGGCCACGCCAGGATTGGGATCAATCACCGTGAGAGATGACACCGTTTCGGGATAGTGGGCCAGGTTTAAGCCCGTACCAAAACCAATCTCCAAAACTTGGCCGGTGACATCTGCCAGTACCTCTCGCCGATAGGTTGAGAGCGGCTCTCCCGCCATGCTCCATTCCAGTAAACGTGGAAACACCCAGCGACCATACCACCCCATAGCGGCTCTCCCTTCGTAAGACCAAGCTTTCAAACTATAACGCTGACCCACCAGCGGACTGCACAGCCTCAGCAGAACAGACTTGAATTTAAGAACCATGTAGCCGCGCGATCGTCGCGCCCTAATCCCGACTCTCTGCCACCAGACAACAAATTTGCCCCCCGCTCCCTTACTCCCCTTGCCCCTCTAGCCCCCCTGCCCCGCTTGCTCCCCCGCCCCTCTAG
>CALCCA010000168.1 GCA_937899725.1 uncultured Halomicronema sp. | reverse complement strand
GAACTCAACGCCTACGTTCTCAGCGCAGGCACGATTCTATTTGTCCAAAATCAAATTGGGTGGCGGCACCAGTATTGAGCAACGCCTGATCATACAAAATGAGGCCGCTAACCAACCGCGTTAATGCCAGCCTTTCGACAATCGGCGCAGCAGCTTTTCGCTCTCGACCCAGACAAACATCAGCGTACTGAAACCAACGCAAATGGCGAGTTCTGTCGGACTGAGGAGCTGTGTGCCAAAAAAGGTGCGTAGTGGTTCGACATAAATTAGCATCAGCTGCAACACCGTCGTGATCGTCACCGCTGCCAACACAAAAGGATTGGAAGCGGGCGACATTTGGTAGGTCATTTGCGTATCCGATCGCACCGCGATCGCGTGGCCCATTTGCGCCAGACAAAGGGTGGTGAACACCATCGTTTTCCAGCGGTCGGGGTCACCGGGGAAAGCCGGATTTTGGGCATGGAAATAGGCCCAATACATCAGCGTGATGGAAATAATGCTGAACACCACGCCGATGCGCAGCATATAGACGCCGAGCCCCCGCGCAAAGATGCTTTCTTGCGGATCGTAGGGCGGGCGTTCCATCACATCGGGTTCGGCGGGTTCGACGGCCAACGCCAAGGCCGGAAAACCATCAGTGACCAGATTCATCCACAAAATTTGTAGCGGCGTCAGCGGCACATCTAAAATGGGCAGCAAAATCGGCGAGGCGGCGATCGTCAACACTTCGCCAATGTTGGAACCGAGAATATATTTCACAAAGCGGCGAATGTTGTTGTAGACCACGCGCCCTTCTTCTGTTGCCGCCACGATGGTGGCAAAGTTGTCGTCGAGCAGCACCATGTCGCTGGCTTCTTTGCTAACGTCGGTGCCGGTGATGCCCATCGCAATGCCGATATCGGCCTGTTTCAGCGCGGGGGCATCGTTGACCCCATCGCCGGTCATTGCGACGACGTGATGGCGCGCCTGCAGCGCCTGCACAATCCGTAGCTTGTGCTCAGGGGCGACCCGCGCATAGACCTGCACCGTCTCCACGGCCTGCTGCAGGGCGGCGGTATCCATCGTTTCTAAAACCTGCCCGGTGAGCGTGGTGGCATCGGCCGGGGCAATGCCCATATCGGCCGCGATCGCGCGGGCCGTCAGCTGGTGATCGCCAGTAATCATCATCGGGCGAATGCCGGCCTGCTGGCAAAGCCGCACCGCCTCACGGGCTTCGGGCCGAGGCGCATCCATCATGCCCACCAGCCCTAACCACACCAAATCTTGCTCTACGTTGGCTTCCGCAACGTCGGGCGGCGGCAGGGTGGTGAGCGATTTACTCGCGAGACCCAACACCCGCAAGCCTTGGCTGGCCATCATTTCATTTTGCGCCAGAATGCGATCGCGCGTCGCCGCCGCCAAAGGCTGTAACGCGACCCCTTGCTGAATCCGCTCACACTGCTCTAGCAACCGTTCGGGTGAGCCTTTGGAAAAGAGCCAGTAGGGGCTGTCCGGCAAATCTAGATGGGCGGCCGCCGGCAGCGGGGCGACAATCACACTCATGCGCTTCCGTTCTGACGAAAAAGCCCACTCCGCTTGACGCGAAAACTGCGGCAGCAGCGATGGTTGGTCAAGCCCGGCCTTGCCCGCGAGCACCACTAAAGCGCCTTCTGTCGGATCGCCTAAAATCGCCCATTCCCCCGCTTCTGTTTGCAAGATGGCGTCGTTGCACAGCAGCCCGCACAGCAGCAGCCGTCTCAGGTCAGGCGGCAAGGGCAAGTCAAGAGTGCCGGAATCGGTAGTGAATTCCCCTTCGGGTTGGTAGCCAGCGCCGGTCACTTGCAAACGTTGATCCAGCGTTTGCACCGTCTGGACGACCATTTTGTTCTGGGTGAGCGTGCCGGTCTTGTCAGAGCAAATCGTTGTGACTGAGCCCAAGGTTTCCACTGCAGGCAGGCGACGAATCAGAGCACTGCGGCGCACCATGCGCTGGGTGCCGATCGCCAACGTCACGGTAATCACGGCGGGCAACCCTTCGGGTACCACTGCCACCGCCATGCTCAACGACACTTCCAGCAGGTCTTCAAAGGCTGCCCAACCGGCAAAAAGGACACCGCCCACCACGACCATCACAACCAAAATTAGCGAGCCCGTCACCAAGGCATTGCCCAGCTGATTCATCCGCAGCTGCAGCGGCGTGGGCTCATTTTCCACGGCCTGCAGCATGGCGGCGATGCGCCCCAGCTCGGTCTGCATGCCCGTTTGGGTCACCAAGGCCCGACCGCGACCCTGCAGCACCTCAGTGCCCTGATACACCAGGTTGGTGCGATCGCCCAAGCTCGCCTCGGTGGCTAACGCTTCCGCGGCTTTTTTCATCACGGCCTGGGCTTCGCCCGTGAGCGCCGACTCGCGCACTTGCAAATTAGCGGTATCTAGCAATAACCCGTCGGCGGCGACCTGCATGCCAGCATCCAATAGCAACACATCGCCGGGCACTAAATCCTGTGAGGGCACTTCGATCGTCTTCCCATCGCGGACGATCCGCACGCTGGGCGACGCCATTTGCTTCAGTGCGGCGAGGGCTTTTTCGGCCCGACTTTCTTGCAAATATCCCAGCACGCCATTCAGAATGACGATGGCAAAAATCGCGATCGCATCTTTCGGCACCTCATGGGCCCGCAGGGCAATCACCCCAGAAATGATCGCGACCGCCATCAACATCAACAGCATGATGTTGGTGAACTGATCAATAAAAATACGCCAGCTCGCGCGCCCCTGGGTCTCTTCTAAAACATTGGCACCCACCTGCTCGCGACGAGTGATGACCTCTGGTGACGACAACCCCGCCTGGTGATCGCTCTGCAATCGAGCCAGCGCTTGGTCAGGCAGCAGCGTATGCCAGCCATCAGCGGGCGGAGTGGGTAGCCAATCGGTCGTATCCAAAGCGTTCAAAAGCTCTACTTGCCAACGCTTTCATGTTATCGGCCTGCCGAATTGAAAATCCGACTCTGGCAGCAGATGTTGCGCTTTGTAGAAATTCGTATTGTTTTAGGCAGAAATATTATTCAACGTTGGCTCGTCTCAAAAACGGCACGAGCACGTCTGACACCTTATCGGCCCAGTCTTCTTGGGCATAATGACCGACTTCAGCCAATTTCGTCAGTTCCCCCTGGGGCAAGGTCTTAGCCCAGGTCTCGGCCAGTGCCACCGGTACCCAAGGGTCGGCGGTGCCCCAAATCAGGAGCGTCATGCCTGACCACTGCTTGAGCCCAGCGGCGATCGCCTGGGTCGTCGCCGCCAGGTTGAACGTCCGCAGGGTAAACAGCAGCGATCGCCCCGCGGCGGAGGTGGTTAAAAAGGGTTTGCGATAAACGTCTAAGTCTTTGTCTTTAACCTGATAGGGGCCGCCGCCTTCCAGGGTGCGATCGACCAGTAAGGGATCTTGGGTCATCATTTCACCGGCGAGCGGCCAGGTCATGCGACGAACAGCACCCGGCAGCTTCACCGTTGCCGCTAACGGCGTGTTGATGATTACCAATCGCTCCACCCGGTCCGCATGACGCAGCGCATACAGCACGCCATAAACGCCCATAAAGCCCTGTACGACCAGATGACAGCGCTCAATTTCCAGCGCTTGCAAAAACTCGTTTAAGGCTTCGACAAAGGCATCGGCGGTATAGGCAAAGTCGCGTTTTTCAGGAAAATCAGAAAAACCGTGACCAATCCAATCCGGGGCGATCGCGCGCAAACCTTGCTCTGCGATTTTGGGCATCACCTCGCGCCAGCTATAGCTTTGCGACACTAACCCATGCAGCAATACCACCGGCAGCCGACTGGCGTCTTCGCGCAGCGGGTTGGCCTCGCGATAAAACCACTTCAGCTTGCCCACCTGAATCTGCTGCTCTAAAATCGCCACCGACTCGGCCTCTAGATATGAATGTGTAGACCCCGTGCTGGTTCAAAACTGCAGCTACTGTGAGATGCCATAGCAACAGTTCTTAATCTAGACGAAGTTAACGTGGCTATGAGCTTACCGCCTTAGCGACCTTCCCAGCAATTGAGTCCCCGATGGCGGCCGCAGTCCAAGAGAGGGCTGGCAACCTCACCCCAACCCATCTTTTGCCGATAGCAAGGCGGCAAACCCTGATGGTTCGCTGGCTCCACTTACCCCCGCCGGGTCAGGCGGCGGGCGGCCTGAGGGCGATCGCCTGCCGGATCTACCCAGGTGCTGCAATATCTTGTTGACCAGTTCACCGGGCGCGCGATCGCTGAGTGATACCCGTAACCCAGGTGTTAAACGCAGGCTGAGATAGGAGCCAGCAATTTCAGTAAAAACACCAGCAAACCTGGCTGACAATTTTTTCGAGGTACCGTATATGTACCGTGATTTTGTAATATATCAAGAAGAGGTGGGCTCAGCCGCCTCCCATCGAGAGGAGGAAACCACCATGTCAGGAACCTTCGAAGCCGGACATCAGCTGTCATCACTGGTTGACCAGTTCATGGCGTCGAGAAATATCAGTCAGCGGCAGTATCGACGGCTGTCTCAACTTGTTTTGGCCGACGGCAGCATTGATGAGCAGGAACTGCGAGAAATTAATCGCTTGTTTGATGCGATTCAAACGGGTCGGATTCGCGTCATCGATTAAGAGAGTTGCCTTGAATCGGCACCGGCAATCTGCCGCAGGGTGGGTTGATGCCTCGGTGATCGCGCCAAATGCCCTATCAAAGTGCGTCCTGACCCACTCTCCCCCAGCCGCACTTGTTCCTGATGAGGAGCAAGAGACCGCCCTATGCCGGTATTTTCATCCTGAGGTCTGTGCCGAGGTGGTGGGGATGGGAGGATTACCGGCGATCCGCCTGAGACTACTCGACTGCCGTGAATCAGAAGTGCGCAAAAACCTATCGATTGGGCTGACCGTCTCCCAGCGCTACCGGTTTATACTTAACCGGGAAGAGGCGCGTGAAATCGTCTGTTAAAGAGAGGAGGAGACGACGATGTCAGGAACCTTTGGCAACGGATATCAGCTGTCATCACTCGTTGATCAGTGCATTGCGTGTAAACACATTAGCCAGCAAGAGTATCAGTATCTCGCTCAAATCCTCTTGGCAGATGGCAGCATTGATGAGCAGGAACTCCAAGAAATTAATCGCTTGTTTGACGCCATTAAGGCAGGCCAGATTCGCGTACTCCATTAAGAGCGAATCGAGTCTTTGTGACGTAACCATTTCTTGAGTAGAGTCATGGCGTCGCCGGCCCAGAGATCATCAGACCACTTCAAGAAATAACGTGTCCAAGCACCCGGTTTCTAGGAACCGGTCAACAGTCTCCAGCCAGTGTTTCCATCGAAACCGGATGCTTCAGGTGGAATATTCTTGAGTCTGGATGACTCTAAGTACTCTGGAAACTAAGTTTCTTGCCATATTGTAGCGGCGTCCGATAAGCTGTGCAGGTTCTTTTCCTCCCATCAATAGCGCCATGAGCCAGCGTCATCTTGAGCTAGCCCCCTCTGACCGCAGTGAACTGCAAGCCCTCTTGGGCAAAGGCCAACTGGGTGCGCGTCAATAGACTTTATCGGAAATAAGAGAGGGGTCGATTTAACCCACCATTTCCCCT
>CALCCA010000167.1 GCA_937899725.1 uncultured Halomicronema sp. | reverse complement strand
CGCGATCGCGGCCCCGCTGGCGGTATGACTGATGAGGTGTCGTCTTCAATCAGAGCGTAGTGACGCACAGAGCGCTGGGCTTACATCATGCCCATGCCGCCCATGCCACCCATGCCGCCCATGCCGCCCATACCACCCATGCCGCCCATACCGCCCATGCCGCCCATGCCGGGGTCGCCACCAGCTGGGGCCGGGGGTTCTGGCTTCTCGACCACCAACGCTTCGGTCGTCAGCACCATGCCGGCGATAGAGGCGGCATCCTGCAGGGCCGATCGCACCACCTTAGCTGGGTCAAGAATGCCGCTGGCAGTCAGGTCTTCAAACGCATCGGTCAAGGCGTTATAGCCCATGCCGAAGTCCAAATCGCGGACTTTTTCAACAACGACGGAGCCTTCACCGCCAGAGTTGTCAACGATTTGGCGTAGGGGCGCTTCCAGCGCTTTGATGACGATGTCAACGCCGACTTTCTCTTCAGCGTCTTGCAGACCGGCTTTGACCTCGTCAAGCTTGGCCGCTAAGTGGAGCAGCGTTGAGCCGCCACCGGGCACGACCCCTTCATCCACAGCCGCTTTTGTCGCACTCAGGGCATCTTCGATGCGGAGTTTGCGATCTTTGAGTTCAGTTTCAGTGGCGGCCCCGACCTTGATGACGGCAACGCCGCCGGCCAGTTTAGCCAAGCGCTCTGAGAGCTTCTCTTTGTCATAATCAGAGTCGGTGCGATCAAGCTCTTGACGAATCTGATCAATGCGAGCGTTGATGTCCGCTTCGTTGCCCGCATCCGAGACGAGGGTCGTCGCATCCTTCGTGATGGTCACCTTGCGAGCGACGCCCAGCATTTCTAGCGTGGCGGCTTCCAGGCTCAACCCCACCTCTTCCGAGATGACTTGACCGCCGGTGAGCACGGCAATGTCTTGCAGCATCGCTTTGCGGCGATCGCCAAAGCTGGGAGCTTTTACAGCCGCGACGTTGAGCACGCCCCGCGCTTTATTGACGACCAAGGTCGCCAGGGCCTCGCCTTCGATATCTTCCGCGACGATTAGCAACGGTGCACCAGCTTGGGCAATGCGCTCTAGCACGCCGACCAAGTCTTGAATGGAGCTGATTTTTTTATCGGTAATCAGCACCCGCGCCCCTTCCAATTCGGTGACCATCCGCTCTTGGTCGGTCACAAAATAGGGTGACATGTAGCCCCGGTCAAACTGCATCCCTTCAACCACTTCTAGCTCAGTGGTGAGAGACTTTGATTCTTCCACAGTGATGACGCCATCTTTCGTGACTTTATCCATGGCTTCAGAGATCATCTGGCCCACTTCATCATCACTGCCGGCTGAAACGGCCGCCACTTGAGAAATCTCGTTGCCGGTCAAGGGTTTGGCCGCCGCTTGGATCTCTTCCACCAAGCGCGCGACGGCCTTATCGATACCGCGACGTAGACTGACCGGATTGCTGCCCGCAGCGACGTTTTTGAGCCCCTCGCGAATCATGGCTTGAGCCAAGACTGTCGCGGTCGTGGTGCCGTCTCCTGCTAAATCCTTCGTTTTGGAAGCCACTTCTTGAATCAGGCGGGCTCCGGTATTTTCGTAGGGGTTGTCTAGATCAATCTCTTTTGCGATCGTGATGCCATCGTTAACGATTTGGGGGGCACCAAACTTCTTCTCCAGCACAACATTGCGACCTTTAGGCCCGAGCGTGATTTTCACCGCATCGGCAAGGGCATTGACCCCTTTTTCGAGGGCCTGTCGCGACGCTTCATCAAAAACGACTAGTTTCGCCATGTCCCGTCTCTTTAATTTCTCTGCAAATGAAACACTAGCACTCATTCAAGGCGAGTGCTAACTTGCCTACAATATCTGCTGGTTTGCCGCCACAGAAGTCGCAATAACCGACCCTTACCCATGACCCCAACGAGGGGATAGGACTTGCGATAAACCTGGATTGCAGGGGAGCCAGGGTGCTAAGGAGAAAGCTTAGTATCCCAATTTCAGCGATTCTGTCGGAAGCTTCGCTAGGGGTGTGTTTGAGGCAGTGTGCGATCGCGGTTTTGCCGTCACCGGGTAATCCCCCTGTTCAGTGATTGGACTCCCAAGGCAATTCTGGGAGCGCAGGGGCGCTGAAGAGCAGGGGAGCCAGTTTGTCGCCTCATCTCAGAGCATCGGGATAAAACAACCGCGCCCCGGCAATCACTCCGAAGCGCGGTTAACGCGGACTCAAACTGAGCATCCTCAGCCAAGCCCAGTTCACAAGGGCCATGCCAAGGCTAGACTCTTGCAGGGCTAGAGATTAGATAATACCTGACGGGCTGCCGCGATCGTCTGGTCAATGTCGACGTCAGTGTGAGCTAAGGAGCTAAATCCCGCTTCGTACTGCGACGGTGCCAGATATACCCCGGCTTCTAACATGCCACGATGGAACCGGCTGAATTTATCAGTGTCCGCCTGCTTGGCATCGGCAAAGTTGTGGACGGACCGGTCGGTAAAGAACATGCCAAACATGGCGCTGATATTGCCGCCGGTGGCCGCATGGCCGGTTTCGTGAGCCGCGGCCAACAGCCCCGTGATCAGCTTGTTCGTCGTCGCTTCGAGCTGCTCATAGGTGCCCGGCTGCTGCAAGATTTCGAGGGTTTTGATGCCTGCCGTCATCGCTAACGGATTGCCTGATAAAGTCCCGGCCTGGTACACCGGGCCAGCGGGGGCGATCATGGCCATAATATCGCGGCGACCGCCGTAGGCTCCCACTGGTAGCCCGCCCCCAATGATTTTGCCCAGGGTGGTCAGATCCGGGGTGACCCCAAACTTTTCTTGCGCACCGCCATAGGCAATCCGGAAGCCGGTCATCACTTCGTCAAACACCAACAAGGCATCATGCTCGCGGGTGAGGGTGCGCAGGCCGGTCAAAAATTCCATATCAGGAACGATGAACCCGGCATTGCCGACCACCGGTTCTAAAATCACCCCCGAGATCTCGCCGGGGTTGTCCTCAAAGAGTTTCTTAACCGCTGCTAAGTCGTTGTAGGGCGCAGTCAGGGTGCTTTGAGTGGCCGCTTTCGGCACACCCGGGGAATCGGGTAGCCCCAAAGTGGCAACGCCAGACCCCGCCTTGACCAAAAACATGTCGGCGTGGCCGTGGTAGTTGCCTTCAAATTTGATGATTTTGTCGCGACCGGTGAAGGCGCGCATGAGGCGCAAAACGGCCATGCAGGCTTCGGTGCCCGAGTTGACAAACCGGACCATTTCAATACTGGGGACGGCATCAATTACCATCTCGGCCAGCACATTTTCTAAATAGCAGGGCGCGCCAAAGCTGGTGCCTTTTTCGAGGGCGGCGGCCAGTGCTTGCAGCACGTCGGGGTGAGCATGCCCACAAATGGCCGGACCCCAGGTGCCGACGTAATCAATGTATTGGTTGTTGTCAACGTCCCAAATATAGGCTCCTTTTACCCGATCAAAGATGATGGGCTGACCGCCGACCGACTTGAAGGCACGAACGGGGGAGCTAACACCACCAGGCATGAGCTGTTGAGCGGCGGCGAAGATTTCGGCTGATTGGGTGGTTTTTAATGGGGCAGTGCTGACCAAAGTATTTTCCTCTTAAAGACCGGTCTGAGGTCAGTTCAGCAGGGTGAACGAGCCGCTGAACGACCGGATGATAAAGTCCTGTTTATTATCCTATCGATCGCCTTCGCCCTAGTCGCCGCCCTGTCAAGAAGTGTTACGAGACTGATCGAGACGTTAACTGCCGGTGGCCGTTAGGAACGGTGGCTATGCTGTGCGGCCCGAGCATTGCGCCGCCACATTGCTGGTTTAATGCGTCGCAGTGCCGAAGCCGGAAACCGGCGGTTCCATTCGGCCTCGTCGAGGTTGGCCAAATCCTTGAGAGCAGGGGCAACATTGTCGGCGTAGGGCTGAAAATCTTCAACGTCAGTGGGGTGAGCAAACCGCTGGTTCCAAGGACAAACGTCTTGGCAGATGTCGCACCCGGCTACCCAACCAGCCATGTTGTCAGCGATCGCCCTGGGCAAAACGGCATCCCGATTTTCGATCGTGTGGTAGGCGATGCAGCGGTTGGCATCGACGACATAGGGCGCCGTAATCGCTTGGGTGGGGCAGGCTTCCAGGCAGCGCGTGCAGGTACCGCAATGCTCCGTATGAGGGGCGTCTGAAACCAGCTCAGCGTTCGTCAAGATTTCGCCCAAAAAGACCCACGAACCGTAGTTGCGGGTGATGAGATTACCATTTTTGGCAATCCACCCGAGCCCCGCCTGTTGTGCCCAAAACTTATCGGCGACGGGGCCGGTATCGGCATAAAAGCGAGTGTGAATGGTGTCGTCGCGCGATCGCAGCCAGTCGGATAGCGCCTTCAGCTTTTGGTGCATCACCCGGTGGTAGTCGCGCCCCCAGCCATAGCGAGAAATCTTGCCTGTGTCAGGATTTTCGGGGCGCTGATGCGGGGTGTAGTAGTTGAGCGCGACGCAGATCAGCGATCGCACGTCGGGCATGACCTGAGTGATATCTTGCCGTCGGGGATTTGCCATCCAAGCCATGTCAGCCTGAAATCCTTGGGCCAACCATCGCTGCAGGGCATCATTTTGTTGAGTCGTGGCGGCGCTGCTGCTGTCGACCCGAGCAATGCCCACCTGATGAAAGCCTAAACTCAAAGCCTGCTGACGAATCTGGGGGGTGTCTACCGCAGGCGACATTGAGTCAATGCTCCGACAATCGTTGTTTACACCGCGATCAAGTGACGGTTAGTGAGACTGCTGCAGTTCCCCGGAGGCAGCTCTAGAGTGACTTAGGAGCCGTCAGTTCGTTCTCGTCAGAGGGTTCTGCTGCCTGCGATCGCGGTCATCGAGTAGGCTCAAGTCGGGCCGCTAAACAGCGACACAGGCATGCACTTCAGTGGCGCAGGTGACCCAGGCCGTATCGACTCGGATCGCACCTTCCACCCGACTGGCAGCGTCGACTAAGCGGCAGAGCACTGCGGCATCAGGCACGATGCCCTGCAAAATCACGACCCGTCCTCGCTGCGTCACCGAGAGATGAGCCCACTCCGCAGCCGTGAACTGGCTGGCAAAAACCGCTTCAACTCGCTTCTTGAGACCAAAGTAGTCATATTCGCCATTGAGCCCGACCCGCTCGGGGGGCGTTGACTGAAACCACTCGGGGACAGAATAGCCCCACCTCAAATTAAACGAACTAGCTTGGTCGCAAGCAGCCTCTTTGCCAAACGTACCAGCGATTGTAAATGGGTGATTTTGGTAGATGTTCATTCTGTGCAAACTGTAGATCGTTGAATCTAACTAATCCTGATCGACTCACTTCGCAAAGATGCCCGTGCTTCAATACCTCAGAGGTTTCCCCGATGACATTCAAAAACGAGCATTTACTTTACAAAAATTTCACTAACGGTGAAATTACATTAACCAAATCTTCACAACCTTGAAAGTATTGTCAGAGACACAAACCGTCTGTGTGGCTCAAAAACATCCCTACGCGGGAGTTCACGGTGTAAAAATCGGTTCACAAGAGGATTTTATTGGGGGGCGACCGACTGAGATATCAGCACGACGGCATAGGCCGCAATGCCTTCTTCTCTACCGGTGGGGCCTAATTTTTCATTGGTTGTCGCCTTCACTCCCACCTGATCGGGGGCAAGCGCCAACACCTTGGCGAGGGACTTCCGGATGTCGGCAATGTGGGGCTTTAACTTGGGGCGTTCAGCAACGATCACGCTATCGACATTGGCGATCGCCCAACCGCGATCGCGCACCATCTGATAGACCTGAGCCAAAAGAATGAGGCTATCGGCACCCGCCCATTGGGGGTCACTGGGGGGAAAGTAGGTGCCAATATCACCCAGACTGAGGGCTCCTAACAAAGCATCGGCAACGGCATGGGTGAGCACGTCGGCATCACTATGACCTAGCAACCCTTTATCGTGCGCAATGTTGATGCCGCCAATAATTAAAGGCCGACCGGCGACTAAGCGATGGATATCGTAGCCGTTGCCAATCCGTATGCTCATGTTCATTATGGTAGCAAATTTACTTAGGGCTTAAGTGATCTCCGACACATTTGATGAAGTTTTCGTTCACTCCATAAGATTTTAATCAAAATTGGGGGCTGAACTCAGCGGGATTACTGAGGGTCATCAGCATTTTGTTGCCTTTGCCAAGTTTTATAAAGATCAGGACGCCGCCGCCGCGTTCTCTCAATCTGTTGTGCTTGACGCCACTGGGCGATCGCGCCGTGATCGCCCGATCGCAACACCGCCGGTACCGACCAGCTGCGAAACTCTGCTGGTCGCGTGTACTGGGGGTAATCCAACAGATCGGCCTCAAAGCTTTCGAACTTCAGCGAGTCAGCTTTACCGACCGTACCGGGACGCAGTCGCACGACCCCATTAATCAGAGTCAACGCTGGAATCTCACCGCAGGTGAGGACAAAATCACCTAGCGACACCTCGCGATCGACCAGATGCCGCACCCGTTCATCTACCCCTTCGTAATGGCCGCAAATCAGCACCATCTGATCCAGTGTGGTGTTGAGCGTGCGAAACAGAGGCTGAGTCATGGTTTCGCCCTGGGGGGTGAGCAAGATGACTTCGCGGCGAGGATACACCGGCAAAGACTCGACTGCCGCAAAAATGGGTTCTGGTTTCATCAGCATGCCGACGCCACCACCGTAGGGTTCGTCATCAACCTTGTGGTGCTTATCTGTGGTGAAATCGCGAGGATTGACTAAGTTGACCGAGGCGATTCCCCGCGCCAGCGCTTTGCCCAACAGCCCCGACTGCAAGGCCGAGGTGAAGAAGTCAGGAAACAGGGTGACGATATCAAATCTTAGCGGTGACTCCGGAGGCATAGCGGTCATAGGTAGTGGCGGATGTAGTGGGCGAGCGTGAAGGCGGCGAAGTGCACGGCTTATGCAGCAGTCTGGTTAATTATGGCAAGGGACTATCCCTCAGAATCGGTGGCTTTTGGGAGACCGTGGAAGCCGACCTCACCCCACAATGGCGAGGGTAAAGGTACTCATGCAGTATTTTGAATCCGTTGACCAGACGCTTATCAACGGTCGCCCCCGGATCACCAGGTCGGGCCACAGGACGCAGCCAGCTGGTCGAACTAACGTCGGGCAACGGTGTGATTTGCGGACATCCTTAATCGATAATCCAGCAGAGTGGACTGCAAGAGAGGGCTCAATTGCGGAAAGCTCCCTGAGCCTCTGCCTGTATGACGCTTACCTCATCAAACCACGAGAACCCAGCTGATTTGGCTCAATTTCTTCACTTTCTACCAGATAGTTTCTGACGTCGCGATCGCGCCCCAGCGACGAGGGCTCCGCATTCGCTAGCAGGCTAGCCCGAGCCACTGTCTCCCACGATTTGGGGCGCACAGAAGACTCATACACCGGACTTTGAGGGAGCGACGCTGCAAGAATAGCCCCCAGACGGCTCATGACTGTCTGGGTCTGACCCGGCCCAACCCTGGCGAGCAGGATGCCTTTGTGAGTCCCGCCCCCTGCTGAGCGAGTGGCGCTAGCCGACTGGTTTTTCGGGTACGGGCACTGAAGCCACCAATCCTGAGAGGGGGGAGTCAGCGGCTGTCGGATCTAAATAAAGGGCGCGAATGTCTTCTGGGAGAGCCGCTTCAAGATTTTGCGCTGCCTGTCGGAGCCGGACAGAGACTTCGGTGGGGGGCATCTGCTCACCTTCGGCTTTCAGATAAGCGGCGATGCGGGTATCGCTCCAGCGAAAGGTTTGAGCCATGACCAAGATTAGCCGCTCTAATGGATTGAGGCGATCCAACGAGCGCTCAACGTAGCACCAAAGTGGCGGCGAAGCTTGTGACAGGGAGTAATGAATGTCTTCGACATTAGGCAGGGCGGCCTGGTTGATGCAAAGGGCCGTCACGTTGATCAGCCAGCTTTGTAGCGAGAGCGATCGCCCCTGATCAGTCTCGCTGGCGGCTGCTTGAGTGGCCGGTAGTTCAAGACCGCCAAGTTCATTGAGGATGTGCCGCCAGGTCAAGGCAAACAAATATTCAGCTTGCACCGGCGATCGGGCCGAATGGGTGATGAGGCTAAAAACGACAGGACTGTAGCGACAGAAAATAGCCGTAAAATATCGCCCGGCCTCCGGCTCAGCTTGGAAACGTTGCAGCAAGTCGCGATCGCTCAGGTGCCCAAGCTGTTGGATGATGGCGTGATTACATTCAGGAAAACTAGGAATTTGCACAATTCGGGAGTGACTGACAATAACAGTTGCCGACAAATTCCTCTTACTATAACCATAGTTTTTAGAGAGACCACTAATTTTTTTACAAAAGCCTTCATCCGGTAGACTCAATTGCCCATAGTTCCGGCTAAAAGCCCCGGGGAACTGGTGGGCGGATTCGAGCGGCACTGGCGGGTTCTTTCGTCTTTCTGGGTTGCCCTTGATAGACTAAGTAAATCAAGATAGGGCAGTCTAGACTAACCGCAAAAGACGTCGGGTTACTCAAGCCGCCCTCGTGATTGCGATCGCTAGTTTCAAAGAAGTGAGTATGGTTAGCGTGTTTTGGAATTGTATGCCGCCCATGCTGTTAGGACTGGGGCTACCGGTAGATATCCTCTCGACCCAAGGCATTATGGTGATGCTGCTGGTGGGCTATGCCGGGGCCATGTGGATGTTTTTGAGCAGTGCGCCCAAAGTCTATACCGTCATGGTGTCTGACTTAGAAACGGCCCGTCGTTTTTATGAAGGCATGCTGCAGATGCAAACGGCCGATGTGCCGCTGCACTACTACTATAATTACGAACAAACCCTTGGCACCGCTGCGATTGACCCCGTGTTTTCGAGCAGCATGGCAACCTCGTCACAGCCTTACAACTCGCCTGACGGTCTTTGGTATCAGCTCAAGAAAAATACGCAGCTACACGTGATCAGCGGCGCTAGCCGGGGGCATCGCGATCGCCATCGACATGTCTGTTTTGACCACGATTGTCTAGAGCAAATTTTAATGCGCGTTCAAACCCGAGGCGTGCGCTGCAAGATTCGCCGTGACACCCCCCTCAACTTTTTGGTTAAGGATTACGACGGTCAGGTTATTGAGATGGCCGAAGTCGCGAACTAGCGAACTACAGTGCTAATTTTCGAGCTGCGGCGTTAATTTATAAACTCTTGCCAATGACTGGGAATATGGATGCAAGGGGCCAGAAAAACTAGCAGAGCTTTGTCAATTCTGCGGTACGAGGCCAAAAACTCTTTATCGCTGATGAAGGGGAGAGACCAGGCATCGCTGCGCAAGGATAGCGATCAATCAAGTGTTAAAAATCGCCTTCCCGTTAGTGATAACACCTCCATTCAGTCGGGGCTTGTCAGGCGGGCGATCGCGTCAAGAAAAACTGCCACAAATAAACCCAGACTGCTTGAGCGTGCGAACACCTCAAACACTCTGGGTCAGAGTACCGCTGGTCTAGCCCACAGAAGGTGAACTCAGCTTGGCGTATTATTCAAAAACAAACTCGCTACCCGAAATCGCCCCGGTAGAAACCCCTGACGGCAACAGTTGTACTGAGGTGTTGTAAGGATTCAGCAAGTCAGGCACGCGGATGGTTGGGTCGGTGCGCGTTTGCTGATCGAGCAGATAAACGTAGGTATCGTGAACAGCAAAAGAATCATCTTTAATGTTTTGCTCAGGAAAACCACCTACCCCAAACATCGTGCTGAGTTGCCCAGAAGTAGAGCGAATGTTGAGGAAAGTGCCAGAATCCGTATGGAAAATCTCGTTCATGGCGCGAGGAATATAAGCTGATTCTGAGGGAGCAGGCTCATCTGCCTGGACGCTAGAAGCGATCGCGACGGAGGCGATGATCGCGGCCGTCGCTGTCAAAGACCGAATTAAGAACTTAGCCATCTCACATTCCTCAATCCACTGAATAAAACGAACAGACATAGATGGATAGTTTCTATGCCTGGGAGGTCTCTTGTCGGCGTAAACTAAAATTCACACTGACAATCCACCCGGTCGAAACGACCTGATTGCTTGTTACTTATAGCGCAATCTGATTAAAGTGACGCAATTTTTCTTCATTTTTTCTCTATGACATCCCCTGCAGACGCTTCTGTTTTGACCTTGACGACGTTGTCCCGAGAGGAACTCCGCGATCGCCTGCTCGATTTATTCTGCGAAGCGGCCTACAAAGAAGGGGATTTCACCCTCTCTTCTGGGCAAAAGAGCACCTATTACATCAATGGCAAGCAGGTCACGCTGCACGCTGCGGGCGGCGTCATGGTCGGGCGCTTGCTGCTGGACAAGTTGCCCGCAACGACCGCAGCAGTCGCGGGGCTAACGCTGGGAGCCGACCCCATGGTTACGGGGGTCAGTATTGTCGGGGCCTACTGTGATCGCCCGATTACGCCACTGATTGTGCGCAAGGAAGCTAAAGGCCACGGCACCCAGGCCTACATCGAAGGCCCCGCCCTGCCACCGGGAACGCCGGTTGTGGTGCTCGAAGATGTCGTCACCACTGGGCGTTCGGCCTGGCAAGCGGTCGAGCGACTACGCCAGGCGGGCTATACGGTAGACACCATTCTGGCCTTGGTCGATCGCCAGCAGGGCGGCGGTGAGTTTTATCAAGCTCAAGGGCTCAATTTCGAAGCCCTGTTCGCCATCACCGACATCAAGGCTCGCTATGCGGCGCTGTCACAGCAGGCGTGAAGGATGAGTGGACGGCATCCTATTTACTGACGACTGCCGGTAGCTTAGGCGCAGCGGGGCAAGCGGGCGGAAAAACTGGCATGGCCGCTCCTGTTGTGTAAAGTACGCAGCAATTTGTCTGCCCTGCAGCGAATCACCGGAGACGGGGAGAATGCATCCCAATTTTGGATTGATAGTCTTGCTCGCAGGCAAGATGCCCGCGCTAAACGCATCGATTGATGGGCCCATCTGGGATGCGCCCAAGAGAGGAAAAACTTTATCCACCGCGATAGATTTCCCCACAGCATTGACGGACTACGGTTGAATGAGAGATTTTGGACGATTTGGGAGATTGTTTGAGTATCGCTGTCTCGCTGGCAGGAACCATGTTGACTCCTCTACAGGCAATGCTGAGGGGCCGCGATCGCTAACCCGTATCCCAACTAATCACCTCAATAACGCTTTTGCATGATCCTTCCGTTGTTCCTTGTCTGAAACGCCATGACTAAAACAGCTCGGACGATGAGTCCTTGGCACACTGGGTTAGCGGTGTTGGTCACAGTTCTATGGGGCTTCACTTTTGTCGCCATCAAAGTAGGCCTGGGGGAATTTCCGCCGCTGCTGTTTGCAGCGTTTCGATACATTGTGGTCGCGGTGCCAACCGTGTTGTTTGTGCCCCGACACCCCATGGCTTGGGGCTGGATCATTGCCGTGGGCATCACCATGGGTGTCTTGCAGAACGGCTTGCTGTATGTGGGATTAGGGCATGGCATGTCGCCGGGACTATCCTCTTTGCTGCTGCAGTCACAGGCGCTGTTTACGCTGCTGTTTTCAACCCTGATTTTGCGCGATGTGCCGCGTCGCCAACAGTGGCTCGGTGTCGGATTGGCGCTGGCGGGCATGGGCACGATCGCCCTCGACCGGGGCGGCAATACGCCGCTATTCGGCCTGACCCTGATCTTGGCGGCCGCCGCCGCTTGGGCCATGGGCAACATCTGTATCAAATTGGCCAAGATTGATAATGGCTTTCAACTGTTTGCGTGGATGTCGGTGATTCCGCCGCTGCCGCTGCTCGGACTGTCGGTCTGGTTAGAGTCAGGACAATGGGCGGCGCTGCGATCGCTCAGCTGGCTGGGCATTGGCACGATGCTCTATACGGGGCTGATTTCTTCGCTGCTGTGTTTCGGCTTTTGGGCTTATCTGGTGCAGCGCTACTCACCCAACCGGATCGCCCCCTTTTCATTACTGGTGCCGGTTTTTGGCATGGCGTTTACCGTCTCCCTGTTGGGCGACAGCTTCAGCCGCTTAGAGATAATGGGCTCGGTGCTCGTATTTATCGGGCTGAGCTGCAACATTTTGACGCCGACAGCTGCAGCGGCAATCGCCCCGACGCCAATACCGCCCACTCAAAATTGAGGCGTCACCATCCGCTAAGCTTTTGGCATTGCGCTGCCAGAGTTTTCTATGACTGCCGGAATACTGACCGCTGTGATTTCTGCTGTAACGTCGCTATTGGTGGCAGTGGGCACCCAATACTTCACTTTTAGAACCACGCGGCAGCTAGACCAGGCTCAGGAACGTGATCGCATCACCTTGACCTATCTCAACCCGCTCCGACTGTATGCCGAAGAAGTTTACGCGCGGCTAGATCGGATTCGCGATCGCTTAGAGCAAGAAAATGGCACCTGCCAAGCGTTACGGTCGATCGACCAACCAGAAGCAATTCACTCTATTGATGAAGATTGGTTTGCCTATCAAGGCTATTACTTGATGTCGTCTTGCTACATGACAGCGTGCCTATTCTTCCAAATCCAGCGAGTGCGCGCGCATGCCCCCTTCCTAAAACTCAGTCAAACCAGCGATACCGAGCTGATCAGCTTGCTGTTTGACGTCAGCGTGTCATTTGGTAAAGGCGGCGGCATATACTACATTTTGCAGGGTACGTTGGCTCACGAAATGGCCACCCCTGAAGGCCAAACTCCCATTAGCTATCGGGCCTTTTGTACGCAGCTGCGCGATCCTCAAAACCTGGCCTGGTTTAAGCAGCTGGTGCAGTTTTATCTCAAGCTGGGACAAGGGCAAAATCGTGATCGCATTGCCCCCACCTTGTCTGCTATTCAGCATCTCTTACGGTTTTTAGAACGCACCTTGGGTCTGGACTTTGGACAATCAGTGTGACTGAAGAGCAGGAAAGTGGTAGAGGATATCA
>CALCCA010000166.1 GCA_937899725.1 uncultured Halomicronema sp. | reverse complement strand
TCTGATGAAACCCCACCCCAGATACCTTTTCAAGCTTTTTGTCCTGTACTGAGGTAATCGACATGTGTCACTTTTCTTAGGTGTGCAAGTCTCTATCACAGTGGATGATCTGCGATTGCCTCTGCATCATGCACCGTTTCCTAGACTGTCACGAGAACCTGTACAGATGTGGTTTTGCTTACCTTTTCTTTGACCATTCTTACGGATGTGAGTCGCTCCGCACTCTGGACATTGCATCGCAAATTACCCTGGTTCATCTCCTAATTATGCAACGCCGTCATTTCATGGCTGACTGGCTTCAAGGCGCATGATTTGCAGCGCCTAATTGAAGATGACGCTACGTTTGAGCAATTCTTTGCTGAGGCCACGGTCAACCCAAATGCGAGCTTGATCACCGGCTCAATTTGCGGCTATCGGGTCGAAGAAATTGAGACACCGTTGACTCAACAGGCCAGATATTTGGACAAGTTGGTGGACGAACTAGCAAAAGGTCGCAAGATGGAAAAGATTTTGCGGGTTCTCTAGTTCGGATAACTGTGGATAACAATGCAATACACCGGAGCCGCAAAGCTGGGCGTTTTCAAATAGGCAATCACTCGTCGTGGGCGGCGACTGACATCGTTAAGTTCAAGTTGTTTGAAACTGCTTTCTACTCTAGCTAGGTAACAGTTTCAAACCGAGTTTAATGATTCGAAATCGCCTCCAACTTCCAACCCTGTCCTGAAGTGAGCTCTAAGACTTGCTGGTGGTACTGCCTCAAAGAGGGTCGATGGCCGACGCTGATAAAGGTGGTTTGAGTCGCTTGCAGGGCACTGTAGAGGCGGGTTTCGTTGTCGAGGTCGAGGGCGCTGGTGGCTTCATCGAGCAGCGCATAGCGGGGCGCTTGCAGCAGCAGGCGAGCGAAGGCAAGGCGTTGTTGTTCTCCTGGGGAAAGGGTAAACATGTCGTCCTGTCCGCCGTCTAGGCCACCCCAGCGATCGCTCAACTCGGCCAAATTCACCTGTTCTAACACCGCGATTAAATCGGTGTCGGTAGGGGTCCCTGAGGTCGTTGATTGTGGGTAGAGGAGCTGCTCTCGCAGGGTGCCCCGAATCAGATAAGGCTGCTGGGGTAGAAACATCAGGTGGCTGGCGTCAGGGGTGGTCAGGGTGCCCGCACCAACCGGCCACAGGCCTGCGATCGCCCGCAGCAGTGAGCTTTTGCCCACGCCACTCGCCCCGATAATGAGTAAATTTTGCGGGGCCGCGATCGCCACCGATAGCTCCTGCACGAGGGTGGTTTGCCCGTCTGGGGTTTGTACCGTGAGCTGATCGAGCGCAATGATGTCACCCGGCTGCCGCTGAATTTGGGGGGCCGTGGCCGGGATTGCCGGTCGCGTGAGAGCATCGTCGAGCTGTCCTAAGCGCTGGGTGGCTGCTGCCAGGTTGGTGAGCTGCTGCATTTGCAGCACAATCAGGGCCAGGGCTCCCAGCATCAGACTGAAAGCCGCACCGGCCTGGGTAACATTGCCAATTTCCAGCTCTCCGGCAAACAGGCGCGGCGCGAGAATCAGCCCCGGAATCACAAAGGTGGCGTAGCGATAGTGAGTTTGAAACAGGTTAAGCCCTAACTGCCAGCGAATCAGGCGCTTAAAGTTAAAAAAGGCGTACAGAAATTGGCTCCAGCTCTGACGCCGTTCGGGAGCTTCGCCGCGATAGAGCGCGATCGCTTCGGCATGTTCGCGAAGGTGGGCTAGCCCAAAGCGAAAGTCGGCCTCTTGCCGCAACTGCTCAAAGTTAATGCCCACCAACCGGCGGCCAAAGAAAAGGGTAGCGATCGCCGTTCCCGCAATCGAGTACACCACCAAAAACGCCATCAATGACGGCGAAATCGCCCAGAGTACCCCAGCGATGCCCAACAGTTGAAAAATCGACTCCAGGCCAATCATCCAAAACTTGAGGGACTCTTGGGTCAGGGTGCGAATGTCGGCCTCGATGCGCTGATCGGGATTATCTAATCGGCCCTGGAGGCGAAGCTGATAGAACTGGGTACCGTCTAGGTAGCGATGGAGATAGCGCCGCGTCAGCCACTCGCGCCAGTACAGCCCTAACTTGGCGGCAATGTAACCGGCCAGGGAGGCAAAGGGCACCCCGACCACCAAGATGCCGAGAAAAATCAGGATCGCCTGCACAAAGCGATCGCCATCCTGAGCCGCTAGCGCCGACGTCACTTCACCCCCAAAAATCAGAAACAGCACCTGCAGCGCCGTGCGGATCAGCAGCACCAGCACCAGCACCGCCATTAAACCCCAAGCGCCCCACTTTTCCCGAGAGACCCAGTAGGGCCACAGCACGGGCCAAATGTGTTGCCAGCGGGGCCGATCTGACCAGCGGGAGGGCTCAAACATCAGTGCCACCGAGCTGAGCCTGCAAGGTCCAGGTGCGGTCTGGTCGGAGGGTTAGGATCTGCGCATGATAGGGGCGCAAGCTCTCGCGATGGCCCACACTCACAGCGGTAATCCCCGCTGCGACGAGGTGTTGATACAGGGCGTGCTCTTGTTCCAGAGTGACGGCACTGGTGGCCTCATCCAAAATCACGTAGGGCGGGCGCTGCAGTAATACTCGGGCAAAGCTCAGCCGCTGTTGCTCCCCTAGCGAGAGCCGTTGCGACCAATCGGCCTGGGTATCGAGGGGCTCCTGGGCGAGTTGCGGTAAGCCCACCTGCTCAAGGAGCTGCGCTAACGATTCGTCAGAGGCAGCGGTTGCTTCTTGAGGATAGAGGAGTTGTTGCTGCAGGGTGCCCAAGGGTAAATAGGGCTGCTGCGGCACAAATAACGTGTCAGACGGAGCCGTCAGCTGCCCCTGTCCAGTCGTCCACAGGCCCGCCAAGGTCTTCATGAGCGAACTTTTGCCGACGCCGCTCGGCCCCGTCACCAGTAGACTCTGCCCCGGCGAGATCGTTAACGAGAGGTGCTCACACAGGGAGCGCTGACCATCGGGGGTGGCAATGGTCAGATCCTGTACCGTCAGCGTGGGGCTCGATTGCCGCACGATCGCGCCGTTCCCCTGAGCCTGCATCGCTTGCAACGACTGGGCCAGCGTGCCCAAGCGCCCGATGCTCGCCGCCAACGTGGTCAGTTGTTCAAACTGCACGACGATGAGACTGAGGGAGAGCCAGATGCGATCAAACGCGGCCTGCGATTGGACAATCGCTCCCACTTCTAACTGACCCGCCAGAATACTCGGGGCCAAGATCAGACTCGGCAAAATGAAGGTGAGATACTGATAGCCATTTTGAAAAAAGTCCAGTCCCAACTGCCAGCGAATCAGCCGATTGAAGTTGGTCACCACACCAGTAAAAAATTGATTCAGCGCGGCGGCCTCGGCGGGTTGACCGCGATAAAAGGCGATCGCTTCGGCATGCTCGCGCACGTTGATCAAGCCAAAGCGGAAGTTCGCTTCGCGCTTGAGCTGCTCCGCATTGATGCGGGTCAGACGGGGGCCAAAAATCAGGGTGGCGATCGCCGTTCCCACGAAGGCATAGGCCAGCAAAAATCCGGTCAGGGTGGTGGAGATCACCCACAAAACACCGATAAACCCGACCAGTTGCACGGCTGACTCCAGCGCCATAACGCCGACCAACACTAACGTTTGGGTGACTTGCCGAATATCTTCTGACAGGCGTTGATCGGGGTTATCGATGGGCGCGATACTCCGCAGGCGTGGCGCCGCCATCGCGGTGGGCAACGTGAGCCGGTAATAGGCGCGATCGTGCAGGTAGTTGTCTAAAAATTGGCGCGTCAATCCCTGCCGCCATTGCAAGCCGACAGTATCTCGAATAAAGGCGACGACAGAGAGTAACAGGGCACTCGCCACCAGAATCCCCACAAACGTGAAAAGGGCTTGCTGAAACCGCTCCGCATCGCGAGCCGCTAAAGCCGAAATGAATTCGCCGCGCTGAATGCTTTCCCAAACGAGAAACCCACCGCTCGCGATCGAGAGCACCCCCAGGAGCGCCAGCAGTCCCCCCAATCGCCAGGTTTGTAGTAGCGGCCAAGACGTGCGTAAGAGGAGCCAAAGCTGCGCCCGTAAACCGGTAGCGGTAGCAGGTGACGATGAGGTCATTTCATGACTTTTCAAAAACAAGGCTTCCTAAATAGGAATCAGTCTCATAATATACAGGGTATTTGCTGGCAAAATAGATTTTTCTAGAGAATTTGAGCGGGGCTCAACCCGATTGAAAGTCAGGGCTGATCGTCCAGAACGGTGGCTCAAAAACCCGGTTTCTCGGGTGAGCGTGGCGACATTGTGGAGGGGGTCTGACGAAGAAACCGGGTTCCTCGCCGGACTGAACCGGTCGACAGCCCTCCTTTTTTGATTTGTGGAGGGGGTTAACGCGTAAATGCTGCGGGATTTCAGAATGAATAATCTCAGTATGACTGGCTGCAGGCGGCGACATGATTCGATGGTTCAGTCCGGTCGATTTGGCTCAATCGTTTGAACGGGGTGCAGTTTGTGGCTAATGATAGTGTTTCCTACTAAGAAGTTTGCCAATTCTCAGAGCCGCCATTGGCGTTGGCTATGCGGCATCATCCTTACCGGCTTGGGGTGTGCGGCCTGCTCACCGGCGGCAACTGCCCCCGAAGTCGTTGTGCGGCCAGAACCCCCGGTAAATCTGGCGGCGGCCAATCGCGTCGTCGCTCTAGGAAGGTTGGTGCCCAAAGGCGAAGTGATTCAGCTGTCGGTACCCAATGCGGAAGACAGTCGGGTCAACCAGATCTTGGTGACTGAAGGTGACTTTGTGGAAGCGGGGCAGGTGATTGCCATTTTGCAGGGCTATGAACGCCGCCAGCGCGATTTAGAAGAGGCGGAAAAAACGGTGGGCGTTTACCAGGCAAAACTGGAGCAGATGCGCGCTGGGAATGCCAAGACGGCGGAAATTGCCGCTCAGCGAGAAGCGATTGAGGCGCTTGAAGTCCAGCAGCGCCATGAAATCGAGGAACGGGAAGCGGCGATCGCCCGATCTGAGGCGGCCCTGAGCCAGGCGGAAGTCACCTATCAGCGGAATCAAGACCTGGTCGCGGCTGGAGCCATCAGCCAGCAAGTGCTCGATGAGTCTCAAGAAGCGCTGGATGTCGCCCGCGCCACGTTAGCTGAGCGGCAGGCGCAGCTCCGGAACAGCCAGCAAACCCGCACCGAGCAGATTGAACGGGAACGCGCCACCCTCGCCACCTTGCAAGAGGTGAGGCCAGTGGATGTGCAGGTGGCCCAAGCCGAGCTAGAGCGGGCGCAGATTACCGTTGAGCAGCGACGGGCTGATTTAGCCGACACCCAGGTGCGGGTGCCGGTGGCGGGGCAGATTTTGCGCCTTAATACCCGCGTCGGTGAACGGGTCAACACCGAGGAGGGCATTGCTGAGCTGGGGCAAACCAGCGAAATGCAGGCGATCGCTGAAGTCTATGAAACCGATATTCTCAAAGTCAAGGTGGGGCAACCGGCGACCATCACCAGTGAATACGGTGGCTTTACGGGTATCCTCCGGGGGCAAGTCGAACATGTCGGCCTGCAAATTGGCACACGCAGCCTGGCGGATGGCTCGACGAATCCTACTACCGACGAAAACCAACGAGTAGTTGAAGTTCACGTCCGCGTTCATCCTGAGGATAGCCCCCAGGTCGCTAGTCTGACGAACATGCAGGTGCGGATTGAGATCAATACCCATGCCCCGGAAACGCCATGAAGCGGTTTAAAGGGCGGCGATCGCTGCGGATCTGGTGGCAGACCTATAAGCCTTTAGGGTGGGCGCAACTGAGCCACCGCAAAATTCGGCTGCTGGTGGCCATCATTGGCGTGGCGTTTGCCAATATTTTGATCTTTACCCAGTTGGGGCTGCGGGCCATGCTGTTTGACGGGGTCACGCTGGTGCCCGATCATCTGCAAGGCGATCTGTTTCTCGTTTCGGCCTATGCTCCCAATATTGATCTGGGCACGTTTCCTAAAATCTATCTCTACCAAGCCGACGCCGTGGATGGCGTGGCGATCGCCAGCCCGCTCTACATTGAGTTTGCCGATTGGGTCAACCCGCAGGAGCTGACGCCCGAGGCGATCGCGGCCCTGGACGAAGCCGCCCCCGAGTCCACCTTTCAGCTGTTTCCTAACTCGGTCAAAATCTTAGCCTTCAACCCGACTCAGCCGGTGTTATCGATCCCGGAAGTCGATCAACAGATTGACCGCATTTCGACTCCGGGCACTGTGCTCTACGATCGCCTCGGTCAAGAAAAATTCGGCCCCATTGCCACCCTATTTGAGCAACATGGCCGCGTCACTACCCTGATGGACAACCAGCGCGTATCGGTCACGGGGCTGTTTAGTCTGGGCAGCACTCTGTTTGATAACGGTCATCTGGTTATGAGCGATTGGACCTATACGCAGTGGTTTGGCGTCGAGAGTTTAGAACAGGTCAGCGTTGGCGTGTTGACCTTAGAGGCGGGGGCCGATCGAGCCACCGTGCGGCAAACCCTCGCAGCCACCTTGCCCAACTCGATCAATATCCTGACGCAGTCAGAACTCGCCGCTGCTGAGCAAGCGTTCCGCGCCTCCTTACCCAACGGCAAGATTCTCAACTTTGGCGCCATGATGGGCTTTATCGTAGGCATCGTCATCGTTTACCAAGTGCTGTATACCGACATCAGCGACCACCTGCCCGAATACGCCACCTTAAAGGCGATGGGTTACAGCGATCGCCGCTTGCTCTGGGTCGTCTTGCAAGAGGCGATCGTCCTGGCTGTGATGGGCTTTATTCCCGGTTACCTGGCCTCCTACGGCGTCTACCATCTGCTGACAGTCTTGACCCGCATTCCCCTGGTGATGAAAACCCAGGTCGCCATCACGGTGTTTCTCTTGACGCTGGTGATGTGTGGCTTGTCTGGAGCGATCGCCATGAATAAGCTGCGCTCCGCCGACCCCGCCGACGTGTTTTGACTTAGCCCAGCTGAAGCTGCCATGCGGTCTCTATTGCTGGTATGCCTTTCAGTCCACCAGGCAACGCTTGACTTACTAGCTGGGAGACCTCGTAGCGGTCACCATAGTGGTGATGCACCTCCTCTGCATTGATGGAGAACGGTGGCCCTGACATCCAGGTTTGATCGTATTCGTAGGTGACGAGTAACTGCGGTGCTTGGTCAGTAATATGTCTGAGATGAGCGGTGTAGCGATCGCGCACCTCTACTGGCAAAGCTACCAAAGCGGCCCGGTCATAAACGGCATCCACTGAGCCCAACATCTCGCTAGAAACCTGAAAAATATCACCGACAAAAATGTCGATATTTCTGCGCTGTAATGCTTGACTTCAACTTTTAAGTTGCCTCACCCACTTCAAAAATTTCATTCTTGTCCATAATCTCCAAG
>CALCCA010000165.1 GCA_937899725.1 uncultured Halomicronema sp. | reverse complement strand
CAACGGGGCGGGCGCGAGACGGGCCATCAGATGAACCTCTAGAGTGGCTCTAAATAGTAGCTTTATTTACGCCAAGTTCAACTAGCTGCTCCTGACTTCCCATCAGGAAATTGCCTTCACGCTTTCGTTGGATGACCACCTAACACAATGAATCGGTGCTAGGGCCTACGAAATGTTGCTGAAAAATAGAATGGAGCCTTTTTAGATAGATACTCTTCTCCGTATAAATTCTGTTGGCTCACTCAAACAAATCAAAGCCTCTTCAACAGAATAAAAGGGCTAATTAATGAAGCTTTTGCAAAGAGCCTGAACTTCCGTAATAACCGATAGTCGTTAAGGCAAAAATCCAGATTTTTCCTCTAATAATTCTTGCTGATACGTTTAGAGATAGAACCTTAACGGGAACGATTGATGTGTAATGAATCAGCTAGGGCCATTGGTGATGTCTATGAAGCCAACTCTCTCTCTCGACTCCGAAGAGTACGCCGTCACGACACAGGCACCGCCCTTGTTTGCTGCATCCGCTAGCCAGCCAGTTACCAGCCTGCCAATGTCTCCAACCTCAACCTTGCTAGATACTGAATTTCCTCTATTTGAGGAAGCGACCCAAACCGCTTCAAGATATTTGGGCATTCCAATCTGTTTTGTCGGCATCACCACGCCGGATGCCGTGGTTTTAAAGGCGGCTTTAGGGCTCTCTCAGTTGGGTTTGATGAATCCCCTCGCGAGAACTCGCCGCTTACCTCTGAATGATGCTTTGTCCACCGCTGTTCTACACCCTAAACGCAGCTTGGTGCTACCGCGCATTCCTGACAGTGGCCCTTTTACGGAATCTTATTTGGTGCGTGAGTATGGCATTCGGTCCTACATCGGCATTCCGCTGTTGACGTCGGAGGGCAAATGTTTAGGGCTACTCGCCGCGATGGATACCGAAACCCACAGCTTCTCGGCAGAGGCGATCGCCTTTATGGAGTTGCTTGCCCGCTGGAGCATTAGCGAATATGAGCGACACCAACTCACCCAAGCCCTTGCGGCACCAAGCGCGACGACAACACCGGGTAATACCGCTGCCCCGACTGATGAAAACTATCTATTAGATACGGTGCGGCTGACTCTGATCAGTCAGCTCACGCAAGACCTGCGGAATCCCCTCACGACCATTACGGGGATGGCTAACATGCTCAGCCGCGAAATTTACGGCACCCTTACACCGAAGCAGCGCGAATACGCTGACATTGTGCATACGAGTAGCCAATATCTGCTGAAAGTTGCGAGTGAAATGCTCGAACTGAGCGGTTTAGACGCTCGGATACAACCTTTGCACCCCACTTCAGTTGATGTCGATATGGTGGGGCAACATATTCAACAGATGCTGGCACCTATCTCTGAGGAAAAAAACCAGGAGCTTCGATTCACGGTAGAACCCGGCTCACGGCTTTGGCACCTCGATCGCGACGTGGTGCGTCATTCGCTCTATCATCTGCTTTTCAGCATCATTCAGCTTTCAAAAGAAGGGGGCACTATTCGGGTTCACAGTGCTGAGCGAGACAGCGCCCTCAATATCAGTGTCAGAATGACACACCCGTGGTTAGGCGATGGCATTCCTAATCGGGTGGCAACGTTGCACAAGAGCTTGGGTAATACCCAAACCGAGGCCACCATGCTGTCACGATTGCTGGCTCGGGCAACGGGCCGGGCCGATACTGTCGCCACCGCTGTCGCCCACCAGTCACAGAGCTTTCAGCCTCAGTCAGAGTTTTTGCAGTCACGGGAGACGCTGTCGCTGTTGTTGAGCCGTCACTTAATCGAACGTCATGGGGGCACACTTACGCTACTCGAAGATGCTGAGTCAAACTACCGCTTCCTAGTCACACTGCCATTTTTGGGCACAACGCCCGCTGCTTAATCAAGTACCCCAGGTGAACCCAACTTGTGGTCAGAATGCACTGACTTTGCTTGAGCGCTGGGGTGACCGGAAGGGGCTGACGGCACTGGTTTGTCGTACTTCCTGACGTCTACGCTCAGTTATGGAATGCTGACGCTGCTCGATTGGTTGCTGACGACCGGCCTAGTTGCCAGCCGCATTAGCCCTGTAGAGGAGCGGGGGGGGTCTGCTCCAACGAGACTTAATCTTTTAAGACGTAGCCCACACCGCGTACGGTCTGAATCAATCGCTTTTCTCCCTCGGCTTCGAGTTTTAAGCGGAGATAGCGAATATAGACTTCAATGATGTTGGAATCACCCATAAAGTCATAACCCCACACTTCTTCGAGAATACGATCGCGAGTCAAGACCTGGCGCGGATGCGTCATCAAATAGTCCAGTAGGTCAAATTCCTTCGCGGTTAACTCAATGCTGCGACTACCCCGCTGGACTTCTCGAGTTTTGCGGTTGAGGGTGAGATTTTGAAACTGTAGCGTATCAACTTCCTGCGGTTCGCTGCGGCGGAGATGAGCCCGCACCCGGGCCAGCAACTCCTCAATGCTAAACGGTTTGACGACGTAGTCATCAGCCCCGGCATCTAACCCGGCGACGCGATCAGCGACATCATCTTTAGCCGTCATTAAAATGATGGGTTCCTTAAAGCCGGTGGCCCGCAGCCGCCGACAAACCTCGACCCCACTCAGGCCCGGCATCATCCAGTCGAGCAAAACCAGATTGGGCTCGGCATCGCGGGCGGCCATAAGCCCCGATAAGCCATCATTGGCCACGGTGACGTCGTAGTCTTCGTAACCCAACTCCATTTCGACAAATTTGGCGAGTTTCTGCTCATCTTCAATGAGTAAAATTTTGGGTTTCATGGATCACACTCCTTGACAGATGGGTAGGTGAACAGTGAAAGTGCTGCCGGTACCAGGGTTTGACTGCACCGTAACCGTACCGCGCATTCTCGCCAACAGAGCTTTCACAATGGCTAATCCTAGGCCCGTGCCGCCGGTCGCCCGTGAACGATCCACATCAACTCGATAAAAGGGCTCAAAAATTTCTGCCTGATCCGCGAGGGGAATGCCCCGCCCGCGATCGCATACTTGCACAACGGCGGTTTGCTCTTGTCGAAACAGCCTAACCGTGACGCCAACGTCAGGTGTGGAATAGTTGAGGGCATTATCCATCAGATTGACCAAAACTTGTCGTAGGGCGCTGGCATCGGCTCGCACCCAAAGGGGGGAATCGGTGATCTCGGCTTCGATGCGATTACCGGTGGCATCGGCCATCGTGACGGCATTCAAAACGATTCCTTTTAAGTCCAAGCGCTCCCCTGATAAATGGAGATGCCCCATACTAGCGCGTGCCAAAACCAATAGGTCATTCAAAATCTGAATGGTGCGATCGGTTTCGGCAGCGGCGGTTTCCAGGCCATCGCGCTGGGGCTCAGTCAGCGTTTGACACCGGCGCAAGGTACTCTGCAAATATCCCTGCACTAGGGTGAGCGGCGTGCGCAACTCGTGAGAGACGTCGCCGACCAAACGTCGCTGCTGTTTCCAAGACTGAGATAGATGCTCAAGGGTATGATCGAGGGCCTGAGCCAGTTCTCTGACTTCAGTGGGCGCTTTATCTAAGGCAAGACGCTTGGCATTGAGAGAGTCAGCGGTTACTCCGGTCATCTCTTGGCTCAGAGATTTGATCGGTTGCAGAGACTGACGCACGTAGAGGGCAATCAAACCGGCTAACAGCAAAATCATGCTGCCGCTAATAATTACTAAGCTGCGAGACATCGCTAAGTAAGTGCGGTGATTTTGTGTAATATCTTCAACGATAAACAAGGTGCCAATCGATTCACCTTGGCGGTTGATCGGCCCAATACAAATGGCTAAGGCCCGGTCGCCGACCATCAAGGTTTCCAAACTGCTTTGGGCGGGGAGCGATCGCAAATACTCGGTCAGACCGGCCGCTTGCCACGAGCCCATTGACAGTGTTTCTGATTGAGCCATGAGTTCGCCACTCGGCGCTTTTACCCAAATGGCCGTATCCCCCATGGCTCGGCGATCAATGACTTTTTGCACCGCCTCGGTCGTGGTCATCATCTCTTCGTAGAGGATGACGTCGTCGTTAAAACGCTGCGATAAGGTAGCGACGGCTTCTTCATGGCCTGACAAGAGGATTTGCCGTAACCGCCAGTTTAGCCATCCGGCCATCCCACCGATGCTGAGAGCAGCGGCCAAGACCACGCCAGCAGTCAACCGAAACTGAATAGAATTTAAGCTTGGCGGCCGGAGATTTTTGAGCATGGGGTGGTTTGACCAGGCCATAAATCTTGTTCAATAAGCTGGTTTCAAAGGTAACAAGGTAACCTGAGAAATCGCTGATTTTCTGCCTCAGGAAGTTTAGTTAATCCTCTCAGGTAAGATTCAGCTCATGCTTGTCTAATGAAGGGGGGCTACAGCTGTAGCTGTTAGGTTAAAGTGCCCTGCTCAAGAGCGGCCATGTTGCCCCAACCGCGTTCATCGTTCATCTCTTTAGCAATTTATGGTTTCATCTCCCGACAGTCTTCAGCGCTCAGTTGCGGCTCCCCCCTTCGAGCAGGTCTTGGGGGCACCTCTAGAGAAGCAATCCATTCAAGTTTTGCAGATCAATTTAGGACGACGTTGTAATTTGGCCTGCCGCCACTGCCATGTGGAAGCTGGGCCCCACCGCTCGGAAGAACTCAGCCCCGAGGTGCTCGATCAGCTGCTGGCTGTGCTCGATCGCTTTCCGCAGATTCAGACTGTCGATCTAACCGGGGGCGCACCGGAGATGAATTATGGCTTTCGTCCCCTAGTTGAAAAGGCGCGATCGCTCCGCAAAGAAATCATCGTCCGCTCTAATCTGACGATCTTTTTTGAGCCAGGATTTACTGACCTGCCCGACTATTTCGCCCGGCAGCGCGTGCGTGTGGTCGCATCCTTGCCCTGTTATTTAGCCGACAACGTGGATGCCATGCGAGGCCAGGGCGTCTACGATGCCTCGATCAAAGCGATTCAGCAGCTCAACGCCCGGGGATACGGCCATGAGCCCGATTTGATCTTAGATCTGGTCTACAACCCCCCCGTTCCCACCACCAAAAACTTCTCCCTCACGCCCAGTCAGGCGGGCTTACAAAACGATTATCAGCAATACCTGGCTCAACACTTTGGCATTGCCTTCAACCACCTGTTGACCATTACGAATTTGCCGATTGGTCGCACCCGATGGCAGCTAGAAAATCGGGGCTTGTTAAAGCCTTATACGCAATTTTTAGCGGCTCATCACAACCCCAAGACCGTGCCGGCGCTGATGTGCCGACACGAGTTGTCAATTGACTATCGCGGCAATGTTTACGACTGCGATTTCAATCAGATGGCGGCAGTGCCCGCTCAAACCGGTGACGGCATTCCCGTTACCGTCGCGACGCTGCTCGCAGCGGGAACGCTAGACATCATTCCCACTGTTCAAACCCGGCCCTATTGCTATGGCTGCACTGCCGGTAGCGGCTCTAGCTGCGGCGGTTCGCTGACCGGCTAGACCCATCGTTTTGACGGGGGTAACGCTGAGTTTCTGACTTCATCTGACCTGATTGCGCCTGGCCTTTATTGATTCTTTTCGCACCCTGTACTGACTCTGGACACCGCCATGAACCTCTCGGCCATCCAAATTCCTTTAAGCTTGAAGCGACGGTCTGCCCGCCTGACAATGTTGAGTGTGGTCACAATGCTCATGGTTTCACTATGGCCCCTGCTGCCGCTGCTAGCTCAAGAAGCTGCCAGTGAGTCTAGCCCCGGCCTATTTGGCCAAATTCAGGACTGGCTAGTGAATGCGCTGGCCTGGATTGATAGTTTGGGGGCGATCGCCCCCATCGCCTTCATCGTGCTTTATGTCGTGGTCACTGTCGCGTTTGTACCGGCCTCAATCGTGACATTGGGGGCCGGTGTCGTCTTTGGTGTGGTGAAAGGATCACTGTTAGTCTTTGTGGGCGCGATGCTGGGGGCAACGGCAGCCTTTTTGGTGGGCAGGTATCTGGCTAGGGATTGGGTCGGCCGCAAAATCGCCAGCCATGAAAAATTTAAGGCGATTGATGAGGCGATTGGTCGTGAGGGGCGCAAAATCATTTTTCTGATTCGCCTGTCTCCGGCTTTTCCTTTTAACCTGCTCAACTATGGATTGGGACTGACCAAGGTTTCGTTAAAAGACTATGTGCTGGGGACGACGGGCATTATCCCCGGCACCATTATGTATGTCTATTTAGGATCTTTAGCGGGCAATCTGGCGACCTTAGGGGCGGGGGAAACACCGAGCAACCCGACGATTACTTGGACGATTCGCATTATTGCCTTTATTGCCACGGTTGCTGTCACGGTTTACGTGACGCGCATTGCCAGAAAGGCCTTGAACGAGTCGGTGCCTAGCATTGCCAACGACAGTGACGAAGCGATCGTGGGGCAGTAGGGCAGCTCTGAGCCATCACCAGGCATCAAATTCAGCAGACAATAGCCAGGAGTCATGGCAGCCTGTTCTCCGATTTGTTCAGTGACTACTAGGGCGCGTCATCAATTAAACCCGAAAGCCTTACGGTATGGACATTACCGCGCCTGTTCCGTAAAACCAGCTAGAGGCTGAACCGCTTTCAGCATCAGGACTCAGCCGCTAAATGATGATATAGCAATCCGCATAAAGGTCTAATCGGTTAAAGTGGTCGAAAGTTTAGAGCAC
>CALCCA010000164.1 GCA_937899725.1 uncultured Halomicronema sp. | reverse complement strand
AATCAGGGGAAATGGTGGGTTAAATCGACCCCTCTCTTATTTCCGATAAAGTCTAATATCCGGCTTGCTGCCTCAGAAGCTAACCGCAGTCACGGCAGCCATCATCACGGCAGCGCTAGTGCACGGTCATCACGTGATCAAGTCGAAGTCGTATCTATATGTTGGATCGTCGGGGACGCCGAAAGCAGTTTTAGCCTGCCAAAACCGTTTTTAGGTGCGCCAGCGTGCGGTTATTTTCGGCGGGGGTGCCAATCGTGATGCGTAAGCCACCGCCCGTTTGGCGAATGCGGCTGCCCAGCTGATACAGCCCAGTGAAGACGTCCGTCAAGCTTTTGACCGTGGGACGGCAATAGACGAAATTAGCGTCGCTGGGCCAAACCTGCCAATCGGGTAATGCCTGTAGCGCCGTGATGAGGCGATCGCGCTCTGCCTGAATTTCTGGAATGGTGGCCAAAATTTCAGGCGCATGGTGCAGGCTCAGCAAGGTCGCCGTTTGAGAAAAGCTAGGCAGATTGTAGGGCAGCCGCACTTTTTCCAGCACGTCAATAAGGGGGGGGGCGGCGATCGCATAGCCCACCCGATGTGCCGCTAGTCGAAAGGCTTTCGAAAAGGTGCGCGTCACGATCCAGTTGGGTCGCTGCAGCGCGTCTGCCAGGGTCGTCTGCTGGCTAAATTCAAAGTAGGCCTCATCCACCACCACTAAGATGTCTGTGGGTAAGCTGCGTAGCCAGGTCAGCTCTGCTGCGGTTAGGCCGTTGCCTGTAGGGGAGTTGGGCGACACCATAAACACCATGCGCACGGGTGTTGTCGCCTGGGTAATCGCGGCTTGAGTTGCTGCCAAATTGAGGGCAAAGGTATTCGCGTCGCGGGCCACGCTCACCACCTCAACGCCCAGCGTTTGGGCCAAGATTTTGTACATTGAGAAGGTCGGTTCAGCCACTAAAATTGACCCGGCCCGTCCGACGCAGGTGGCAATCAGCAATGAGCGGATCAGCTCGTCTGAACCATTGCCAACGGTAATGTGCGCGGCGGTGACAGTCGGTGAATCTTGGGGGGCGGCGGCGGTTGCATAGGCCGCGATCGCTCGGTGTAATGCCCCATGATCGCCGTCGGGGTAGCGATTCGCTGCGAGGCTCATCTGATATTCCCGCGCCAGCTTCGTCTTGAGGGGCGCCGGTAGATCATAGGAAGATTCATTGGTATCCAGCTGATCGATGGGGTCAGCGTGCTGGGGCTCCGTGGCCGCAGCGTGGGAACGATAGGCCGAAAACTCCTGCAGGTCAGGGCGGATGAAGGCAGACATAGGACGCAAGTCAAACAGCAAGGTCTTTGTATTATGGCCTACGTCAGGGGCGCCATGAGTCCTAGGGAACCTTTCCCTTGGCGAGGGAAAATAGAGGGGCGATCGCGGGCCGTTTTGGCGGTGGTTTCGCCTGCCAATCCCCGATTGGGATCAGGTGTTATGCTGGATGGACTATATAGGGTTTGATGACGTTCAGGCGGCGATAGCCATCGATTTCGCTTGAACTGTCTGAAATCTACCGGACTTTCGTGAGCGGGTCAGCGGGTCTTGAAACCTCAATTTTTCTAGCAACCCGGCCGCTTTGTCTTGACGAATGTATGGATTTTATTAGTGAGCTCTCTGCCGCCGGATCTTCGGTCACACTTAAGCTTTATGGGGATACAGCGCTGCTGTTTGAGGTCGATGGCTGACTGCCATCAGCCTCGGCTGCACTAACAGGTTTGCTGTTGGATCAGCGCAACGCTTATGGACAACTCGTTTGAGATCACAATTCAGATTGTCCTGACCGTCCTCGCCGGAATCAGCGCCCAGGTCATCGGCGAATATCTTAAGGTTCCCAGCATTATTTTCTTGCTGGTCTTTGGGGTGAGTTTAGGGCCAGACGGCATCGGCTTGGTGCGACCCCAAGAGCTGGGAGTGGGCCTAGAAGTTTTGGTCTCCCTCTGTGTGGCCCTGATTCTTTTTGAAGGGGGGCTGAGTTTAGAGCTCAAAGAATTAGATCGGGTTTCCAACAGTCTGCGCAATTTGGTCACCACCGGGGTGTTTATCACCTTATTAGGTGGCGGCATGGCCGCGCATTGGCTGGGAGAGTTTCCCTGGTCGCTGGCGTTCCTCTATGCTTCGTTGGTGGTTGTCACCGGGCCGACCGTCATCAACCCGCTGCTGCGGCAAGTCACCGTCGATCGCAAAGTGGCGACCTTGCTAGAAGGCGAAGGGGTGCTCATTGACCCCGTTGGCGCGATTTTGGCTGTGGTCGTCCTAGACATTATTTTGAATGGCGATGCTGATCCCTGGCTAATCATCAGCGGTCTGACGGTGCGTTTGGGAACGGGGGCCGTGATTGGTGGTTTGGGCGGCGCGTTGCTCGGCCTGTTTCTCAAAAAGACACAGTTTTTGACGGAAGAACTGCGCAATCTGGTGGTGCTGGCGACTCTGTGGGGGCTGTATGGCGTAGCGCAAGAAATTCAGGATGAATCGGGCCTGATGGCGACAGTCGTGGCGGGCGTCGTTTTGCGAGCGTTATCAGTGCCCGATGAGCGCTTGCTACGACGCTTCAAGGGGCAGCTCACCATTCTCGCCGTCTCGGTGTTGTTTATTCTGCTGGCGGCTGATCTCTCGATTGCCAGTATTTTTGCGCTGGGCCGAGGCGCCGTGCTCACGGTCACTGTGTTAATGGTCGTGGTGCGCCCCCTCAACATCTTTATCTGCACCGCTCCCAGTGATTTGAACTGGCGGCAAAAGGCCTTTTTGAGCTGGATTGCGCCGCGCGGCATTGTGTCGGCCTCGGTCGCGTCTTTATTCGCGATTTTGCTCACTGAGCGGGGCATCAGCGGGGGCGATGCGATTAAGGCGCTGGTCTTTTTGACCATCATTATTACCGTGCTCTCTCAGGGGCTGACGGCCAGTTTGCTGGCCCGATTGCTGGGGCTGACGGGTCAAAAAGAGGGCAGTGGTGCCGTGATTGTAGGCTGCAGCCCGCTGAGCTTGTTGATTGCTCGCTTGTTTAAAGAAAACGGCGAACCGGTGGCGCTGATCGATACCAACGCCGATGCTTGTGTCGGGGCCGAACAGGAAAACTTGTCGGTGTTTGTCAATAGTGCCCTGGATGCTGAGGTGCTGGAAGAAGCCGGGATTGGCGGGGCTAGGACGCTGTTGGCCATGACCAACAACGGCGATATCAATGCGGTGGTGGCGCAGCAAGCCCAGGAAGAATTTCAACTGCCCCGGATTATCGCCGTGCGGCCCAAAGAAGATGCAGCGAAGGAAACTTCGGCAAAAAAAGGGAGCTTGGGGCAAAAATCAGCGTCTACCAAGGCGACTTTTCCCACCATTGCCCTTAAGCAGTGGAACGGCTATTTGCGTGAGGGGAGGGTGAGACTGGGCGAAACTCAACTGCGGACAGAGGGAGCGCTGATGCAGCGGGCGCATCTGCGGGCGCTGATGCGCAACGGCGAGTTGATGCCGCTATTGGTCAAACGCGATCGCCATATGTGGGTTGCGTTACAAGAGAGTGACGGCTGGAAAACCGGTGATCGCATCATTTATCTGCTACACGATCAGAGGCCGAAGCTGCTGCAGCGTCTATCGGGGGGCAGTCGACCAGCCAAGCTGGAGATCGAAACGGTGCCGCTCGTGGAAGCCATCCCGCCCCCGGCCAAAGTGGTTGAGGCACCGCCCCCTTCACCCGTGGGGCAAGAGTTGGAGCCGCTGCCGCAAACGACTGATAATGGTACCTACTCGGGCGATGTCGAGTCCCCTAACGGACAGACTCCCTCCTCTTCCTCCCCTTCATCGCTGTCAAGTCAAGCCGATCCTGAGGTTACTGAAGATCTCAGCAGCTGACAATGCCAGACCACTGCACCTTTTTTTCGTGCGATCGCCGATAGGAAAAAAAGCGGTCGGGTTCCTGATAAGTGCAATGGGGGGTGATCGCGATTTGCTGGGGTTCCAGCCCTAAAGCGAATAGCTGCAGGGCATTGATCTGCCGTACATCTAACCGTAGTCGTCCGGGTTCGGCATCGGGCAATAGCGGAGCTGGTGCTAAGGTTTGCAGATGGGCTACTAGCTCGTGGTCACTCTGGGTGGGGAGCGATAGCGATCGCCCTACTTCCGTGGCCACCTGGGTTGAGACTTGATAAACCTGACCCGCGATCGCGGGCCCCATCGCAATCCGCAAATTCTTGAGCTCGCTGCCTTGCGCCTGCATCTTGGCCATCGTGGTGGGGACGATGCGCAGGGCCGTGCCGCGCCAGCCCGCATGCACGGCGGCAACTTGCCCCGTCGCGACATCGCCGATCAAGACGGGAGTGCAATCAGCCGTACAGATCCAGGCCGCCTGTTGCGAGCCGGTGGTCATCACAGCATCGGCTGACGGTCGGCTGTCAGGGGTCGCCGCCGGCCCCTGAGAAAAATCATCGGGACTCAGCACCCGATTGCCATGAACCTGCTGAGCACGATAGATTACGGCTCCGGGCGCGAGCTGTTGACTCAAGACCTCAGGCGGTTGGGGCCAAGACGCCCGGGTAAAAAAGCCATGGGGCCACCGCTTTAGAAGTGTCGCTGTGAGATAGGGATGCTCGGCTTGGGTGCACCATGCCCACGAGCCACTGGTCGATTCTTGCATGCTGGGCAGTCGGTAAAGCAGGTTGTATAGACGCAGTTTAATGCAGTGGCATGCCTCTCAGCACTGCATAGACTCTAGGGCTCACTGTCCGTGGCAATTGTCTGTTACCGAGCGGACGTCATACCGATGAGAATGGGTGTATATCGTGGAGCACTGGCGCATTATCGAAGCCCTGAATCGACCCGCTCAAGAGCTGGGGGTCTTACCCGCACTAGCGTCTTTGCGACCACAGCTTGATCTCTGTCTTTATGATTCTTTGCCCTCGACGAATCGAGAAGCCTGGCGACTGGTCGAGCAGGGCCGAGGGGCAGGAACCGTCGTCATCGCTCGGCAGCAAAGTGCGGGGCGGGGGCAGTGGGGACGCACCTGGGTGTCATCACCTGGCGGGCTCTATCTTTCGTTAGTGTTGGAGCCGGAACTGGCAATCACTGAGGCCAATTTGTTAACGATGGCCAGTGCTTGGGGCGTGGCGACAAGCTTAGAAAATTTGGGAATCACGCTGCAAATCAAGTGGCCAAACGATCTCGTCAGTCAGGGGCAAAAAGTCGGCGGCATTTTGACAGAAAGTCGCGTGGGCCAGAATACCGTGGCGGTGGCAGCCGGGCGATCGCCGACCCCTGACCTGCAGCATGCCGTCATTGGCTTGGGTGTGAATTGGCGTAATCCTTTACCCCCCAACGCTACCTCGATTCGTCGGCTTTTGCCGGATTCACCTCGGGTCGGGGTGAAAAGTTTGGAAGATTTGGCGGCAGTGGCGCTGAGAGGATTGCTACAGGGCTACTATTATTGGCAACATCATGGGCCTCTGGCGCTGATTCGGGCCTATGAGCATAAACTGGCTCACATGGGCCAACAGGTTACCCTAGACGGGCACATTGCTGTGGTTGAAGGCGTCTCTTCTAACGGCAGTCTTATCGTCGTTGTTGATCAAGACGGCGCCCCAACCACCCGATTTTTAAAGCCAGGTGAGATCAGCCTGGGCTACAATGGCTGAGGTTTACGATGGTTTTTGACGGAGTAATCAGTATGCAGCCGGAGCAGCTCTCCAGCGAAATCAAGACTTCCCCAAGCCTGTGGCTCTCTAAGCAGGCGCGCCTGTTGAGCCGCTTAGGGGCCGTCAGCTTGGCCCTCACCCTGGGGATGCTACCCGCTCAAGCCGAAGTCGAGGCGGAGGTGGAAGCTCCGACTGCGGTTGAGGTCGTCCCTTCCATGGCTCCCGTCGAAACATCTGCGGAATCTTTGTTGGCTCCTCAGGTGCCTGTGAGCCCAGCTCCGGAGCCTGAAATCGTGTTTGAACAGGCCCCCGCTCAATCGCCGTCTGCTTCAGAGCCAGCAGCATCGGCAGCAAGTGCTGAAGAGCTACCCCCTGCCGAAACTTTTAACAACGTTTTTATTGATCCGACTGACTACAGTTTGGGCGCAACCCCCTCGCCAGATACGCCCTCGCTGATTTTTTCGGATCGCTCCACCGGTTGTCAATTCCGACTACAGCAAGGGCAAACCGCCCCGACTAGCGCCTGTGGCAGCGCTGCTCAAGCGGCGGCAGCTGGTGGCTCTAGCTACGATGCTGGGGCTGATGGCAGTGGTTTCAATTTGGGACCGATCGGCATTGGCAGTAACGGTGTCACCATCGGTAATACTACGGTGATCAGTCGTGAGTATTTTAATGAACGGCTGAGCACGCTGAACTTGCTGCGCCGCGGGGCCGAAGAGTTCGTATTTCCTATCGCGATGCCGTCACCGATTACCTCTTTATTTGGCTGGCGCATCCATCCCATCTCGGGCGATCGCCGCTTCCACACGGGCACTGACTTGGGTGCGCCTGAAGGCACTCCGGTGGTGGCGACCAAAGATGGTGAAGTGCAGGTGGCCGATTATCTGGGCGGCTATGGCTTGACGGTTATCTTGCGCCATGAGAATGGTTCGTTAGAGACTCGCTACGCCCACCTATCGCGGCTGCTGGTGCGTCCCGGCGAAACGGTGAAGCAGGGTGAAGTGGTGGGACTCATCGGCAGCACCGGTAACTCCACCGGCCCGCACCTTCACTTTGAGCTGAGAGAGTTGACGGCTCAAGGATGGGTCTTGATTAACCCCGATGAGCTGATGAACTACACCATGGCTAACTTGGTCGATGTCCTCAATCATCCTTTGCATGCTTTAGGGCTGGCTGATGGTGAAAAGGATGACTCTAAGCTTGAGGGGGCAAAGAACCTGCCCTATCGTCCGGCTCAACCCAACGCCAACTAGTCTCAAGTCATTGCATCTTTGAAACTGGCTGATCCTAGATCTAGGATCAGCCAGCTTTTTATGGTGGGCTCTCTAGGACGCTGCGATCGCGATCACCCGTCCGGTTAACGAGACGGCGAATCATACCAGTTCTATAAGTTACAGCTACACAGACAAGTCGGCTTTCTCCCTCGGGGAGACGCGATGCGAACGACTCCGCTCAGCCGACGTTCCTGGAGCGGAGTCGCAAGGAAGATTTGTAGTCCAGTTTCAGAGAATTGGTATCAACCAGGCTCTACAGCCAAGCTTGTGGCGGTCAGCGCTATCCGTTGGCGCTCAGTCCAGCCGCATCTCAGATCAATCCGTGACTGTGCGAGATTGTGAAAATTCAAGCATCAACGGTGTATCGCAAAGGTCTTTGACCACAGCGGTGTGAGTCTCGCAAACCCGGTATGAACCGAAACCGCTCAATGCCTCATTGCCTCATTCAAAGCGGTATCGAGCGGTTTCGGGGTGCGAATGCTTCGATCTGCCTCGATGAGTTCCGGCCATAGACATTTCTCCGAGCTGCTTAATCGGGCCGTTTCCATTGGAGCAAAGCTTATTGGGGGAAATCATGCCAACGAGGTTTAAGGCTTGATGATATTGCATAGCAAATTGTTTCGTAGAATTGTGACAGAAAAGTGAAGCCTAGTCGATTACGGCGTTATTTCATCAACCATTATCGATGTCGAGGAAGCCGTGGGGGCAAGGGGGCCGAGAAACTGGAAAGGTAGTTTTACTTCTGCCCTGGAGTACTAGACGAAAGACATCCGCTAAAAATTATGGAAATAGAATAAAAAACCACTCGAAAAACTGTCATAGAGAGATGTTTTTGTCTGTTTTAAGAGAGTAATACACTGTCGGGGAAGAAAATATTTTGGATTCTTGCTGTGCCTTTCCGGAGGCTTTTATTTGCAGGGCGTATTATTTTTGTTTGGGCTGATAATCAATTTGGCGTTGTTTTGGGTGATTTCAAGGGTTTTTTGATATTTTTCTAAATTTAATTTGTTCTTGGCGGTAGTCCTTGAAATCCTTCTTTGGTAACGATCTTAAGCTGAAAACTTGATTTTTGCTCGCGAGAAGATAGTGGAAATTACTTAGAAAAATCTGGAATTAAAAAAGTGAGACTGTTGAATTACCTATGGGTGTGAAACTTAAAAAATTTTTACGCGAAGGTAATAGCCCCCCATGGAATCACGTCGTAATCAAGCCCTCAACGTTCGTATTGAAGCTGCAAAAGCTGCCTTTGACCGGGAGCATTCCGTCCATGAAGCGAATGGTGAAGAGCTGCAAAATCGTTTCGCGAAGGCAGGCGAAGGCGCCAATGCTGAAGATGCTATTCGTAGCGGTAAGCCTTCCTACACTGCTAGTTATACGAAAGGTTTGCCCCACCGAGAAGATGATGGTCTCATTGCTGACCCCAACGATTTTCAACAATTTGTCCGCGCCATTGACTCCGGCGATGTTCGTGACTTTCGCGATACGCCTTTAGGCCCTTTGCAGCGCGATAGTCACGGTCAGGTAATTGCCAAAGGGGCTCAGCCCAACCAACCCATTACCTGGCAATCGGGATTCACCAATTCGGCCGATGTGCAGCGCGCTAAAGGTGGCCCTGTCGGCGTCCGAGCTCCGGAAAGTCAGGGAGCAGGGAATACGTTTGACCTGCAAGGCCCTGATGCGCAGGCTGTGACCATGCCTCCCGCTCCCGTTGCCGATAGCGAAGAACTGATCGCTGAAATGGCGGAAGTTTATGAAATGGCGCTGACTCGCGATGTCCCGTTTGCCAAGTTTGACTATGACAAAGACGTGCAGACGGCGATCGCCCGGTTGAATTGCCTGACCTGGTTTAAAGGGGGCGAAATTGCCGGACTCTCGCCAGCCGCCCAGGCTCGCCGTCGGGGTCAGGTGACGCCGCAAAACGTTTTTCGGGGGACAACATTTGGCGACGCTGTGGGCCCTTACCTCTCGCAGTTTCTCTGTGCGGGTACGCCAGAACTCGGCAGCAGCGGTGCTCAAACTGAAGCGAGCGCCCGCGCGGGATTTGTTCGCTACGGGGCGCAGGTCTGGCAAAATAAGGTGCGCGTAGCCACCCCTTATCGCGACTACATGACCACCTGGCAGGGCTGGCTAGACGTACAAAATGGCGCCGACCTGCGCGGTACGGAAATTTATGAAGACGGTTGCCCCGAAAACCGTTATCGCTTTATCGCTACCCCCCGTGATTTGGCGACTTACGTCCACTACGACGCGCTGTACCAGGCATATCTCAACGCCTGCCTGTCGCTGTTAGCGCTGAATGCCCCCTTTGATCCGGGCGTTCCCTTTCAGCAGGCTGATGTGATTGATCGGCAGCAGGGCTTTGCTCAATTTGGCGGGCCACACATCTTGTCGCTAGTGACTGAGGTGGCAACGCGCGCCCTCAAGGCGGTGCGGTTCCAGAAGTTCAACGTGCATCGTCGTTTGCGCCCCGAAGGCGTTGGCGGACGTTTGCACCGCATGAAAAACACTCCGGGCAATCCGACCTTCCAGTCGTTTGAAGCGGTCTGCGATCGCCTGACCCATTCGGGTTTATTAGAAGCTGTGCGCGACCACAATGCGCGTCAAAACCAGATTCCAGACGGTCGCGATTGCGATCAAGAACTGGCAACGAGCTATCTCTTACCGATGGCTTTTCCCGAAGGATCGCCCATGCACCCGGCCTACGGTGCGGGGCATGCGACGGTGGCTGGTGCCTGCGTGACGATTCTCAAGGCCTTTTTCGACCACCGCTACGTGTTGCCTCAGCCCTATGTTTCTCCCGCTCCCTGCGGCACTTCCCTCGAAGTCGCGGCGGGCACCCCCGACCTGACGGTAGAAGGGGAACTCAATAAGCTGGCGTCCAACATCTCGATTGGTCGCAACTGGGCTGGCGTGCACTACTTCACTGACTATTCTGAGTCGGTGCGCTTGGGCGAAGCGATCGCGATCGGCATCTTAGAGGAGCAAAAGCTGACCTACGCTGAAAACTTCTCGATGTCAGTGCCGCTGTTCGATGGCTCCACTGTGCGGATCTAATGCCTCAGCGGTCAGCCCTTTGATCTAAGGGCTGACCGGTAACAGCCGCGCCAGGAGATTTCTGGCGCGGCTGTTCTCGTTACTCCCCAGTTTTGACGTATTCGCTAAAACAAGGCACCATGAAGTTAATCATGACGCCTTGTTAAAGACCAAGACGGTAATCAATTTGTGGTCTCAGAAGCAGTTGCCGAGAAGTTGCAACCTAGAGATATTTTTCTAACGTGTTGGCGAGGGTCGTTTTGGGAACTGCACCGACTACCATGTCAACCCGCTGACCATCTTTGAAAATCATCAGCGTGGGGATGCTGCGGATGCCGTACTGGCTGGCAACACTGGGATTTTCATCGGTGTTGAGCTTGACGACTTTAACCTGACCGTCGTACTGCTCAGAAATTTCGTCTACGACTGGGGCCACCATTCGGCATGGGCCGCACCAGGGAGCCCAAAAATCGACTAGAACAGGGAGTTCGCTCTCAAGCACATCTTGCTTGAATGAAGAATCGGTTACTTGTACGGCTGACATGCCTTAGATATCCTTACCTTTCCTAATCACCAGAATATTACCATAGCCAATGCCGCGTCTCTATCTGGCAGGAGATTTGCATTTGCACACACTTGGCCATCGGGGCCGTGTGATGTCTTGGGTGGCTGATGGCCTATTCAAGATGCTGAAAGTCTCTGGCAGCAGTGAATTGGCGGCATGGAGGGGAGAACGCCCGCTCTCACCCAGTCGGGGCTTGGCCAGCGAAACGAACGGCAATATCGTTACAAACCTTTCGACAAGCGGCCCCGTTAGAGATGGGAACGCAAACGCTGGGCCAGCTGATCCGCCGTTTGTACCCCTTCAATGCGCTCAACGGGTTGACCGTGTTTGAACAAAACGAGGGTCGGGAGTGCGTGAATTTGGTACTGCGAGGCCAATTGCGCATAGCGATCGGTGTCAATTTTGACGACTTTGATTTGACCACTGAGCTGAGTATTGAGCTGCTCTAAAATCGGCGACATCATTTGACAGGGGCCGCACCACGTTGCGTAAAAATCGACGAGGACGGGCAGCTCGCTCTGGGCAAGCAAATCAGCAAAACTGGTGAACTTCTGTTTGGTAGCCATTGCAGCGAAAGGCGATTCGACTTTCTGTAGGCTAATCCGCATTTGGCTGACGGGCTGCCAGATCCCGGAATCTTTTAACAGGATGACTGGATGGCGTAAGATAACCCTTTGGATTGGGATTGCAGATCAGGAGAAAACGCCATGTCAGCGCTGCTTATGGATCAGGTTGCCGTTGTGACGGGGGCCTCGCGGGGCATTGGCCGGGCTACCGCGATCGCGCTGGCGGCTGAAGGCGCGCACGTGGTGGTGAACTATGCCCGCTCTAGTGAAGCAGCTGATGCGGTGGTGGCTACCATTAACGGCGACGGCGGCAGCGCGATCGCCCTGCAGGCTGACGTTTCCCAGGCGGATCAGGTGGAGGCGCTGATCAAAGCCACGACGGAGAAATGGGGCCGGGTAGACGTGCTGGTGAACAACGCGGGCATTACCCGCGACACGCTGCTGCTGCGAATGAAGCCCGAAGACTGGCAGGCGGTGATTGATCTCAACCTGACTGGCGTCTTTTTATGTACCCGCGCGGTGAGTAAGCTGATGCTCAAGCAGCGATCGGGTCGAATTATCAATATCGCTTCGGTGGCCGGACTCATGGGCAACCCTGGACAGGCCAATTACAGCGCGGCGAAGGCGGGCGTCATTGGCTTTACTAAAACAATTGCCAAAGAAATGTCTTCCCGCAGTGTTACCGTCAACGCCGTGGCTCCCGGCTTTATCAAAACCGACATGACCGAAGACCTCTCTAACACCGAAGAGATTCTTAAATACATTCCCCTTGGTCGCTATGGCGAGGCCACTGAAGTGGCGGGATTGATTCGCTTTTTGGCGGCGGACCCGGCAGCGGCTTACATCACTGGGCAGGTGCTGACAATCGATGGCGGCATGGTGATGTAGCCGCCAGCTTTTATTGAAGTCGATGAAGCCCCTTTGAGTCGGTTCCCCTTGACCGCTTTTGGGGCGCTACGGGGACGATCCGAACCCACCAAGTGTGGCATGGGCAACGGTAGAAGCTGTACCGATTAACGGTTGAGCAGCTGACAGACGTGGACGCCAACACCTTCGGGCAAAAATGGCTGGGTGATGCCCTTTTGGGAACCCGCGAGGAACGTGCGCGTGCGATCGCGACAGTTATATCGGGTTAGCGGTTGGGGCTCACCATCGACGGTTGCCTGCACGCGATAGCGCCAGTGATATTTGGCACTACGCTGTACGCGTTCTAGACAGATTTCGTGCTGATTTTGAATCCGGCAATTACGGGCGAGAGCCGGGGGCGCCATGGCGAGAACCAGGGCGATCGCGATTAAAATTCCCACCAGTAACCGGCGCATGTCGCTCTATCCAGGATGCTTTGCTTCCTAAGTTTGGCAGATTAGGCGCATTCATCGGAGCGCGATCGCCTGACGTTTCCTCTATCGTGACCCAAAATCACCACTGTAAATTTTGTAGACTAGGGAACGTAGTCGTTGCCTTTGATTAACTCGTGCGGCATGAAGCTTCATCTCAAAATTTGGCGGCAGTCTAGCCCCGAGCAGCCCGGACGGTTTGAGCGCTACACCGTGGCAGCCGCGCAGCCTGACATGTCTTTTTTAGAACTGTTGGATGTGCTGAATGAGCAGCTGATTACTGAAGACAGTTTGCCTGTGGAGTTTGACCACGACTGCCGCGAGGGCATCTGTGGCTCTTGTGGGGTGATGATCAACGGCCAAGCCCATGGCGCTCAGGCCAAAACGGCTACCTGTCAGCTCTATCTACGGCACTTCAGCGACGGCGACACTGTGGTGGTGGAACCCTGGCGGGCCAAGGCCTTTCCCATCATCAAAGATTTGGTCGTCGATCGCACCGCGCTGGATCGCATCATGACGGTAGGGGGCTACATTTCGGTGAACACCGGGTCAGCCCCCGAAGCCAATGCCCTGCCTGTGGCGAAAGCGGATGCTGATCTCGCCTTTGACTATGCTGCCTGCATCGGCTGTGGGGCTTGTGTGGCGGCTTGTCCGAATGCGTCGGCGTCGTTGTTTACGGCGGCCAAGGTGGCGCACCTATCGCTGCTGCCGCAGGGCCACCCGGAACGCCCGCAGCGGGTGCAGGCGATGACGCAACAAATGGCGACCGAGGGCTTTGGCGATTGCTCCAATCACGGTGAGTGCGAAGCGGTATGTCCCAAGGGCATTTCCATCGACACGATCACTCGCATGCGACGCGAATATGTGCGATCGCTGTTCTAGCCGGAGTCACGAGGTCGGCATCGAACGTTCTTATGGGTTTGCATGTTCCCTCGAAAATTCTGTCAGATTTTGTACTTTTGGCAGTGCATTGTAGTTGCCTGAAGACAATTAGGCTTCGAAATTATGGAAAGATTTGTGGATATTTTTCTGGATAACGGCTGTAACTTTGAGCAGTGCATTCTCGCTCTGATGAGCAACACTCTTGATAACGATATTCGACTAACTGGAATTCACTTCCTTGGAATTGGTAATGAGCGAACGAGCCACAATCTGCCATACCTCTTGCTTTGCTAGAAATCGATAAAATTTCTTCACTAGGCTCGAAAATTCGTCTGCCACTGACGAGATAGCTTTTATAACGAATTAAATCTCCTAAATCGTTATATCGATATCTTATAAATGACAGAGGTGTGATTTCTGCTTCGGAGATAGTTAAGTGCTGGCTTACACTGTTCGTTAGAAGGTAATAGCCTTCCTCATCTCTACGATAGGCCTCTGATGGTTGACGACTCATCTCAACTTCACTGACTAAAGAACTGGGTTGATAGAGGAAGTAACTACAGCGCTTCTCAGCTTCGTGAGGTACACTTAATGCCTCTTGAATTCGCTCT
>CALCCA010000163.1 GCA_937899725.1 uncultured Halomicronema sp. | reverse complement strand
CGCTCATTTCTGGACGGCTATTATTAAGCGCAGTGTTACAGAGCATTGGTATTAGCGCATTTAAGTTTGAAAAGCGACTTCAAGCTTCCATCTCAATTTATTTGTCGATAATATTTCTTGCGCTAATATTTTTGTTGATCCAACTTCCCATGTCTACCGAGTTACAGCAGGCTCTGATAGTTGTTTTAGGTTTGATTACAATTATTACCATTGATGCATTCAGAAAAACATTGAGTAGTAACTCGTCGTCTTCATCTAAAGAATTCACACAAGTTATTGTTCAAGATGGAGCCTACTATATTGATGGAAATGTTGAGGAAATCGACAAACGGATTAATGTTGAAGGTAACTATGTAGGCAGTGGAAGTATCAAGTATGGCGGCAGTGAAAAGAGACAAACTCTCGCAGAAGCTGCTGCTGAAATTCAAGATTTACTACAACAGCTTGAGAAAACAAATCCTTCTGTTAGTGAGGCCGAAATGGTCGCTTATGTCAATGAGGAAATCCAACCTGACTTAAAGTCACGCTTAGTCAAAGCATTGAAAGCTGGCGGAGAAGCAGCGCTTGAAAGTTCATTAGACAGTCATTACATAAATCTCATAAGAGCTATTATCAAAGGCTGGTCTTATTCGGAAGATATTGAGCAATCAGCGACCCCTAGTAAATCTGATTCAGTATCTGACTCAGAAAACTGAGTTAATTAATACTCGTAGTGTTGAAAAGTTTTTGAAAAAAGCTGAATAAAGGCATTCTATGGAAGAGCTTGACATGCAGCCTTTAGTTAGAAGAGCTACCCCTATCTGAATCATCGCCAAGAACGCTGAGTCCCGATTCTTCTTTGTCATTGCCCAATGTGATGCCGAGGGCAACGGCCCTGGGTTTCTGCACCTGAGCGAACGGCAAGGCCAAGTCGCTGAAGCCGACAGCTAATTTTGTCACTCAAATCCTTACCTCACACCCCAAGCGCGATCGCGCTTGAGTTTCTTTTTGGGAGCCCATGCCATGCAAACCCCCATTCCTTTGAGTGTTGATGACAGCCATTCAAATGCTCCAACTCAAAATTTCAACGTCTCCGCTTTGATTGATCGTCTGTGCAATTTCTCCGATGCCTACTTTGATGCTGCTTCGATGAATCATGTGTGGAGGTAGTGAAAACCCTACTATTTCTTCCATGAGTGAAATTGCCGAGTGAGATGGGTTTTGGAAATATTGGACATCACGGAGAGGGGTATGATGTGCTCAACGAAAATATCTGTGGCCATAGTGGAGTTAAGCGTGGAACGGAGAGAGCTATCGGCGCGTGATCGCTTGTCCCTGAAACAGACCTTGTGTGCTTTGCCAAAACCGCAGTTTGATGATCTGGTCTTTGCCTTAAATCCGCCCAAGGGCAATTTGCCGGGAGATGCCGCACCACAAAGTGATCGAGCGATGGCTTTATTGGAATGGACTGAGAGTGTAATCGGGCCGGGGCTAGTGGAACTGGAAGGCGTCTTGCAAAGCATCATCTCGACCCATGCCAAAACCGCCGAGTATTATCTATCGTTTGCTATTAGTGGCAGAATCAGCAACAAGACCGCAGATGAAGTGAGGGCAATTGTAGAGTTGCTTCGGAAGAAGACGGGAGATGATTCAATCGATGTTGCGTTTTTCCGAGAAGGGAGTATCGAGGTTGTTTTGAGTGGGTCACTAGAGGGACTAGAACAACTTTGGGAATTGTTTGAGGCAGGTGAGTTTGAGGAGTTAGGATTACCTCCAGTTGAGGGGCTTGACAGAGTTGAGCGCGATAATGAGGATGCACGGAAGGCTAGATTGATTCAGGCTTTAAGGATGAATGATCACGCTAAGGTCATTTTTAGAAATAGCGGCGACTTTGCTAGTGCCAATTATCGTGCAAATGAGCTGAATAATGCCATGGTAAGAGCGGCAAGAATTTCACGAGTAGACGCTGAGGATCTCATTCGCGCCAACGAACTGGCAAATTTACTTGCCGAAATGTTTTCACGGAATCGTCGAGAATTGTCTCAATCCAAAACTTTTCTTGTTAGGGCTATAGAGCGCGCAAAAAACCTCATCCACGAACTCACGAGCAATCTAGAAAGCTATCAAGATAGTGATCTATACAGTGCACTCACAACGGCTTACGAACTGATCAGAAACATAGATCGGCTTACAAACATTCCTAGCGATAATTTTGATTTAATGGAAGCTGATCTTCGAGGTGCAAACTTAAGCAACCTTAACCTCAAGGGAATTAATCTCAGTGGTGCTGATCTTACTAACGCTGATGTTCAGGGGACAGTTTTTGGAGGTAATGAAGGGCTAACTGAATCTGAGAAGCTTGATTTAGAGAGAAGAGGCGCGATTATTCAGGATCCTCCCAGCTCAGATGTGCCGAGTTTGGTGTTGAGGTAACTCACCTCCCTTACAGCTATCTTTGCTTAAAGGGGTCAATTTAACGGTAAGGGATAGTTTAGATGAGTAGGGACATCGTGAAATAGCAAGAGTTGTCTTCGAGAGCAGTTATCTCTCGCTTCCGTAATCGCCAAGATGCCGATGATCATCTCAGGGCGATTCGGCGACACATGCCCCAGGGCGTTTTTGAGGTGGTATTTAATCCCTCTGAGCAGCCTGCAAAGGCTAGTACGCCTGTATGATTTGTTAGCCATCTCTGCGGGAACATCTGGCGGTGCAGCGAAGGGTATTACTGGCGAGAGGGCACGACAACCAGCGGGTGGAAACTCTGCTGGTTGATCTGGCTCAGAAGCATCTCGATGATTTCGAGGCTGACTGGCGTCCTTTGCTTGAGCAGGCCGGAGCAGAGGATAAGTTTTGGGACTGGGTAGTGAAAAAACGGATTTCGCTATCCTCAGATAATTTTGAAAGCTATGCCATTGAATATCAGGGCATGACCCAAGGGTTGATGGCGATTGAAACTCAGTGGCACCGCTCTCAGATTGATCGCCAAAATCAGGTGGTTTACGTCCAAGCGATCGCATCGGCTCCCTGGAACCGGAAAGCTATTCAGCAACCGCCGACCCTTCGAGGTGTAGGCACCGCTCTGCTACTCTTTGCCCGTCAGCGCAGCATGGAGTTGGGCTATGAGGGGCGAATCGGGTTACATGCCCTACCGGGAGCCGAAAGCTTTTATGATGACCAAAACATGGCGGACTACGGCCCCGATCCAGACCAGGAAAATTTGACATACTTTGAATACGGTCGCTTCCAGAGGTGAGCAATGGCGCAAGATGATTTCAATTTCATGGATCTGCTGGAAGATGACGACTGGTTCGAGGCAGCGGCTCGTCGAGAAGAATCGGTGGACTGTGAGGCGCTGGCTGGCTATGGCTGGGGCACTCATTTGGGGGCCGTAATGGTGAATCCTCAAGGACATAGTCACTTTGTTCAGTTGCGATCGCTGGTGATGCAAGCCTGGAAACAGCTAGTCGCTGAGTGGGATTTGGGGATTGGGGCAGAAGCGGCATCAGCGAAAGGCCAGGAACTAATCATGGAACGGCTGCATCGGCCTGATCCGGAAATTCAAGAAACCTTGCTGGCACTGCTGGAGGCCAAGCTTTCCAAGCCCCAAGGAGAATGGGAGATGACGGAAGCCGTTCATAGCCAGATTCGAGACGTTTTTGGCAAGGTGCTCTCTCAAGAGGATTGGAAAGTAATTGCCGCCAGTGCTAGAGACCACATCTACTCTCATGTACTCAAGCAAGAGCCAGTCGCAGTAGAAAGCCTGTGACGCCAATTTTCAAGCTGACAAAACCGACCGTTTCTCCCCTACCCGTTCTGGCAAATCTACCCCACAGTGGCCTTTTCGTTCCGGATGAGATTCGAGGGCAACTCACCGAAGTCCATCAAACCTTTCTCCCTCATCAAGATTGGCACCTGGATCAGCTCTACGACTTTCTGCCAGCAATGGGCATCACAATGCTGCAAGCAACCCATAGTCGCTACGTGGTGGATCTCAATCGAGCCCCGAAGCCGCCTTACTTTGGCAATTTCTGGAGCGCTGTGGTGGCAGACAAGACCGCCTTCAATGTACCGCTGTATGCAACTCAGCCCACTCCAGAGGCAGTTGAGCAACGGCTGGAGGATTACTATCGGCCCTATCATGCCGAGTTGGAGTCTCAGCTCAATCAACTGATTGAGCAATTTGGCAAAGTCTATCTGCTTGACCTGCACAGTTTCTATGGCCCCATCACCGACGACATCTGTTTGGGTAATGCCAATGACAAAAGCTGCTCGGATTTCTTCCTCGACACGGTGGACAATGCTTTTGCCCACGAAGGCTTTGGGGTGGTACGCAACAAAGTCTTCAACGGCGGCTACATCACCCAGCATTACGGCAGTCTGCCCAACGTTGAGGCACTTCAGATTGAGGTGCGCTACCCCGTTTATTTGGATGAGCAACAGTTGGCAGAGTCCAGGGTTCCTGATTGGCGGGTGCCTCAGTTCGATCAGGCCAAGCCGCGATTCAAGACGGTCTTCGAACAGATTGCTGAAACCTTTTCTAAAAGCTGAGTGCTAATGCCTGAATCAACCGTTAAATCTGAGGTTCCAGCAATTTCAGGGTCCCAAACTTGGGCGACCAGAACTCCCCTCGACTCTGGAAGTAGGCGACCTCTTTGCACTTGCTGCGCCGGTTGTCCAAGATAGAGCAGCGCAACATGACTTTGTCTTGCCCATCTTTGGTGTAGGCATATCGCTCCAGCATCGCTCCACAAACTGGACAGGGATGATCGACGAACATCTCCGGATTCAGGGCTTGCCGTTGAGCGTGGGGCAGTTCATAGCGCTTGGCTTTGGCATTCCAGAACATCACGGTGCCACAGCCAGATCCCGAGCACTTGAGGAAGTGCTTGGCCTTCATCTTCTTGGAACGGGAAGGGACTTTGGTCATCGCCTCGCCGCAGGTGGGGCATTTGGTTTTGGTGGTTTTTCCTTTGGCAGGTTTGGTCTTAGGGGCTGAAGATCGCTCAGAAACGGTTGCGGCTGGTGTCGGCAAATGCTCTGCAAAAGTGGGCAGGGAGATCAGTTCAGATTTGGCCTTGGCGATCGCAGGGACAAAATAGTCCTGGTTCCAACCAATCAGATAGGATTGCCATTCTTGTTCCCCAGTTGCGATGGTCGAAGACCGGCCCAGAGGGCCATCGCATCCAACGCCGTCTCCATCTGAGCTGTGAACTCCGGCTGAATCAAGTCCGGCAATAGCTTTTCCAACGCCCCGTCCAGTTCTAACCCCAACGCTGTCGGCTGCAACTTGCCTTGCAGTAAGCTCACATACTCTCGTTGCCGCAAGGTTTTGATAGTGGGGGCATAAGTACTGGGGCGACCAATGCCTTTTTGCTCCATCAGCTTCACCAGCTTCGGTTCGCTGTAGCGGGGTGGCGGTTGGGTCTGCTTCTGATCCGCTTGGGCTTGTGACCGTCGGAGGGCTTGCCCTTGAGTCACCGCAGGCAGCACCGAATCGGCACTGATATTGTTCCAGTAGCGGGTGTATCCGGCAAATTCGAGCACCTGACCTCGGGCTTCCCAGTAGGCTTCGCCGGATTGAGTGACGATGCGAGTTTTGCGTAACTGTGCCGGAGCACATTGAGAGGCCACGGCTCGATTCCAGATCAACTCATAAAGTCGAGCTTCATCCGACGACAACTCGCGCTGAAGTTGCTGGGGCAGGTGATTCACCTCAGTGGGACGAATCGCTTCGTGGGCTTCTTGAGAGCCCTTGACCGCCCGATGTCGAGTCGTTTTACGGGGCACGTTCGTCGGGTCGTGCTGCTGCAGGTACTGGCGCACCGACTTACAAAAGGGTGCAGAGAGGATCACCGAATCCGTTCGCATGTAGGTGATGTGGCCCTTTTCGTAAAGGGACTGGGCCACCTTCATCGTTTGCTCGGGGCTGAAGTGGAGTTTGGAGCCTGCCGCCTGCTGCAATGTGGAGGTCACAAAGGGGGGCGGCGGTGATTGCGAGGCCTGCTTGCCTTCGATTTGGAGGACTTGGTGGGGATGAATTTGGGCGATCGCCACTAGCTCGTCGGCCCGTTCCTGAGACGTCACCCGCTCTGACTCTTTTTCGGCTTTTTTATCCCCGGAATCCTTGGCAGACTTGTGCTGAGGCTTAGGACTACTGCGGTAGAAGGCTTTGAAACCTTCCTCATAGGTAACCCAAACGCTCCAGTAATCCTGGGGTACAAACGCCTGAATCTCTCGTTCCCGCACACAGAGCAGATGCAAGGTCGCACTCTGGACTCGGCCCATCGATTTTGCGCCATTCTTGAGGGGCCAGACAACGTGGCGACTGCCGGTATAGCCCACCAGCTTATCGAGGCAGTCCCGCGCCCGTCCGGCAGCGACAAGGTCTTGGTTTAGCTTGCGGGGATGAGCGATGGCCCTCTGGGCCGGTCTTCGACCATCGCGGCCCTCACTGCCTGAGGGGTAATCTCGCTGTAGACCACCCGCTGCGGATTTTTGAGGCGCAGGGCTTCTTGCAGATGCCAGCCGATGGTCTCCCCTTCGCGATCGGGGTCGGTGGTGATATAGACGAGATCGGCCTTTTTGACTGCTTGCCGCAGTTCGGCGAGGACTTTCTTAGAGCGAGCATCACGAGGCTGGTAGCGACAGGCGATGGTCCCGCTGGACCGGTCTCCGACCATCGCGGTTTCGCCTAAGTCAAATCCCAAGGAATCCAAACCGTCATTGGCCAGCTCTCGCACATGACCCATGCTGGCTTTGACGATCCAGCCAGAGCCCAGAATCTGTCCTAATTTTTTCAGTTTGCCGGGGCTTTCAATTAGCAACAGATTGGACATGGTTTTCTCAGCTTGACCTTTGATTTTAATAGTACATTTGAACCCAGAACGTGTTCTGATTTCTTCTCAAAGTGCAACCGATTCGATCGAGTCAGGGTTTATGAAGTGTTCAATACCGCAAAGATTCAGTGATCGCAGCAATGGCGATCAGACAGACGACCAAGATGAATGCTCTGGCTAGAATCTGCTCTAGAACAATGATGGCGATTTCGCTGACAACGCTGACTTCTAGAACTACTGAGGCCATATAGGCGATTGTGCAGCCTGCCAGACTCAGCAGAAAGTACTTCAACGCTTTGGTGGCTAGCGCCATCAACCCGTTGCGGGGCTGCTGTTGTCTCATGACGATTCCCTCCATTGGGGCAGGGGTTTAACGAGGAGTGTCAGTCCCTCTCGACCGACGACTTCGACCGGGTCGCCGGGTTGCAGTTCGCTGAGCGTAGCGGTTTGGGAGAGGCGGGCAGGCCAGTAGGTCGCCTGGAAATAAACCCGTCCAGGATGTTGGGTTGTCACCAAGCGGTTGACCGTGCCCCGACCTTGGAATGGCGAAAGGTCATTATCGGCAAAGGGTATTGAGCGGTTCATGGGATGTCTCTGCAAGTGAGGTGGATAGGCTTACTATGCAGGCGCATTTCGTTTGATTCGAGGGATCTTCGGCGGCTTAAGAGAAAGTTGGCAGAATTTTTGGTGCAAATCTCCTAAGCCCAGTGCAAACAAGCGTTACAGGGCAAAATCGGGCTCCGGAAAGATCGCTTACTATCGGAGAAGTTGCCGAAAAGTTTCCTTTAAGTTCCCGATTTCTTGACATCATCATCTACCCATACCCAATCTATGAGCCGATTGCCGAAACGTTATCGAGGTGTTGTACTGACCCAGCAGGGAGTTGATCGCCTCGAAGCCGCGATCGCAACGGCTCAAGAAGACGAAAAATACGGCAAGCGCTTCACCCAGGCAGAACTTGCAGAACGAACCGGCCTCAGCATCAAGACCATCAAGAAGATTCGTCAGCGCACAGCACCTGTAGATGAAACCTCGGTGCGAACCTTGTTTGAAGCCTTTGGACAGGACCTAGAAACGGCTGATTATGGCCTGCCGGAATTATCTGCGCCGGTAGCAGATCGCGACTCAGCCCTTCAGGCAAGACCCTCAACGGCCAAAATCGACTGGGGCGAAAAGCCCGATACCGCGATTTTCTTTGGCCGCACAGAGGAGTTGGCGACGCTGGGGCAGTGGGTAATGGCGGAGCAGTGCCGAGTGGTGACGCTGCTAGGAATGGGCGGCATCGGCAAAACGTCATTAGCGGCAAAGCTGGCGGATCAGATTTATGACCAGTTTGACTATGTGATCTGGCGCAGCCTGCGGGAAGCACCGCCGCTGGATGAGATTCTGGTGCGGCTGATTCAGTTTCTCTCGGATCAGCAGGAGACAGAAATCAATCTGCCGAATCGACTGGGAGAGCGCATCATTCGGTTGCTTCACTACTTGCGGGAGCACCGTTGCTTGCTAGTGCTGGACAACCTAGAGTCGATTTTGCAGGCGGAATCAACGGGGCAGTTTCGTGATGGCTATGACGGGTATGGGGAACTGATTCGCCGCATTGGGGAGGCGGAGCATCAAAGTTGCCTGCTGCTGACCAGTCGTGAATGTCCCCGCGAACTAGCGCCGATGGCGGGCGATCGCCTCTCGGTGCGTCTGTGGTCGGTTACCGGCATTGATGCTGAAGCGGGACAGGAAATTCTGAAGGCGAAGGGGCTGGAGTTAGAGGATACGGATACCCAAGGGCAAGAGCTGATTCGCCGCTACAGCGGCAATCCCCAAGCGCTGCATCTGGTGGCGACAGCGATTCAGCGAGAGTTTTTGGGGGATGTCGATGATTTTCTGGAAGAGGAAGGGGCAGCAGTTGAAGATGTGCGCAGCCTGCTCGATCAGCACCTAACTCGCTTGGCCCCGTTGGAGCGTTCTATCTTGTTTTGGCTGGCGATTAACCGCGAACCGGTGGGACTGGACGAGTTAATGGAAGACCTGCTGCCGCCCGTGACGAAGCGGGAAGTGCGGAGTGCGTTGAGGGGGTTGAGCGATCGCTACTTGATAGAAACGGTGGGCAAGCAGTTCACCTTGCAAAACGTGATTATGGAGTTTGTGAGCGATCGCTTTGTTGAACAGGTTAGTCAGGAGTTAAGAACTTCGCAATTTGATTTATTTCATACCCATGCTTTGATTAAAGCCACTGCCAAAGAGTATGTCCGCGAAACGCAGATACGGTTAATTCTAAAAACCATATGCAATTCCATCACGAATTTAAAGCAACGAATTGACAAGTCCCTATCAATCATTCGTCAACACTCTGATTGGCCAAACGGCTATGCTCCAGCAAACCATCTTCACCTTTTGCGCAAAATTCAGTCTGAAGTTACTTTTGCTGACTTTTCTAACTTAACTCTCAGACAAGCGCAATTGAAAGAAACGATATTCCACTACTCAAGTTTAGTGAATAGTCATCTCATTAATCCCTCGTTGTCTCATGCCTTTGGCAGCGCACACTCATTAGCTCTTAGTTCAAACGGTGAGTTCTTGGGAGTTGGTGACAGTAACGGAAATATTTCTATATGGAACGTTAAAAGCTGGAAATATTTAAAGACATTTTTGGGACATACTAATCGGGTTTTCTCGATAGCCTTTAGCCCTGATAGCCTACTTCTTGCCAGTGGTAGCGAAGATTTTACTGTGCGCCTATGGGATCTCAAGAAAGGAAAATGTGTACATGTATTTGAAGGGCACACTAACGAAGTTTGGTCGGTAGCTTTCAGCCCTGATGGTAAATTTATTGCTAGTAGTAGCGGAGACTCCAGCGTTCGATTATGGAATCTTCAACAGCGTCAGTGTTGCCATGTTTTTCTAGGGCATACAAACTGGGTTTGGTCAGTAGCTTTCAGCCCTGATGGTGAGTTCCTTGCCAGTGGTAGTGCAGACTTTACTGTTCGATTATGGAATCTTCAAAAATTTCAGTGTCACCACGTTTTTCTAGGACATGAAAGAGCTATTCGATCTGTATCTTTTAGTCCTAACGGTCTATATGTCGCTAGTGCAAGTGATGATTCAACTATCCGATTTTGGGATATTCAGCAGTGTCAATGCCGACACGTTCTTTTAGGGCATACGGATAGTGTTCGTTCAATAAGCTTTAGTTCTGATAGCTTGCTCCTTGCTAGTGGAAGTGAAGATTTTACTGTTCGATTGTGGGATATTCAGAGCGAGCAATGTCGGTACGTTTTTGCGAGGCATAGCAATTGGGTACATGCGGTTGGCTTTACTCGTGATGATTCAATTCTTGTCAGTTGTAGTAGCGATTTCAGCATTCGATTTTGGAACCTCGAAACTCATGAGTGCCTTCAGGTTTTGTCTGGCTATGTAAATTGGGTTTATTCAGTAGCTGTGAGTTACGATGGCTCAATGTTTGCCAGTGGAAGCGAGGACTTTACTATTCGGCTATGGGACTTCAAGGAGCATCATCAAAAGCAATCATTTTTGGGACATAAGAATAAGGTTTGGTCAGTAGCCTTCAGCCCCAATAATCTACTCCTCGCTAGTAGTAGCGCAGATGCTACTATCCGTTTATGGAGTATTGAAGAAAATCGTTTCTTACAAACTTTCTTAGGGCATGAAGATGAAATTTGCTCGTTAACCTTCAGTCCTGATGGCCTACTTCTTGCTAGTGGTAGTGATGATTTCAGTATTAGATTGTGGGATATTAAAAAATCAAGATGCCTTCATATCTTTTCCGAGCATACCAACTGGGTTCGTTCAGTATCAATCAGTCCTGATAGCAAGTTTCTTGCTAGTAGCAGTAGTGATTCTACTGTTAGGCTATGGAGTTTGGAGGACTATCAATGTCTGCACATCTTTTCAGGCAACACCAATTGGATTTACTCAGTAGCTTTCAGCCCAGATGGACGAGTTTTGGCAGGTGGTAGTGTTGACTCTAATATCGTAGTTTGGGATGTTCAAGAATATCAATGTCTTGCTGTGTTGTCTGGACATACAGATTGGGTCTATTCTATAGCTTTCAGTCCCAATGGATGGCTTCTCGCTAGCGGCAGTGGTGATTCAACTATTCGACTTTGGGACATTCGAAGACATCAATGTATTCAAGTTCTACTAAATCATACTGGTAAGGTTATGTCGTTAGCTTTTACTCCTGATGCTCAAACTCTTGTGAGTGGAAGTAGTGATGGTACGATTCGACAGTGGAATATCGAGACGGGAAAGTGTTTGATACTGCTGCAAGTACCTCGTCCCTATGAAGGCACAAACATTGCTGGAGTAAGAGGCTTGACCGAAGCGCAGCGAGCTTCAATGCTAGCTTTGGGCGCAGTTGATCATACTTCTAAAAATCACTAATAGAACTAAGGCTTTTAGCCTTTCAAGATCGCCTCAGCAGCTAACTCTAAACCTGAAAACATCGGTGCCCAATTATCCCTTGCCCTGAATATTCCGCTGTCTCATACCAACCCTCCAGCAGCGTACACACCGTCATCATCTCCTTCAGCGGGTCACATATACAGTATTCCGGAATATCCAGCACGCTATACTCCGCCCGCTTCGCCTGATCTCTTGTACTCTTCGTAGACTCGCTCACCACCTACATCACCAGCAACGGTGAACGGTAGCGGTTCATTGGCAGGTTTATGGAAGATAGAGACAGAGAGGGAGTAGCTGCGTCTAGCGGCATAAGCGACCAGCACTTCCGTCTGGTCGGGATATTTGCAGTCGTAGACGATCTCAGGCGTACCCTGATCCAACGCCGAACGAATGGTCGGATTGATCACCGAGAAGGTCTTACCTGAACCGGGAGCGCCACAGACGGCAATGCCTCGCTGGACATCGGGTAGCCAGAGACTGCGATCTTCGTTGACCTGGCCTTTGGCACGACGTAGGTGCGATTTTTCAGCCCTGATACTCATTGATGGTGGCCTGCGCCTGAGTATTGGCGGCGGTGAGTCAGTCGATTTGCTTTTGCCCCACCACGCCTTCGCACTGGCTGAGTTGGGCGCTGATTTCGCTGGCAATAGCGCTGCGGGAAGTGGCGGACTGGACGGCATCGCGCAGTTTGACATCCAGCAGGGTGACTTCGAGTACCTGATTGGAGAGGGTGTGGATGACGCTGCGCAGGCTGACGGTGGAGACAGCCTGCAGGTGAGCGTTGTTGGCCAGCAGGCAAACGACATTGATGGGCCAGATCAGGTTTTGCAGGGGCCGGATGAGATCGCCTTCGACAATGAGTTGTCGCCCGAACTGGACGATGAAGAAGACAGGGCACTAGCTGCGAAGATGGCGGCGGTCTGGTTGATGGCGACGTAGAGTGTGCTATCAAAGATGGTCAGCCACTGCTGAACCCAGGATTGGGCGATGCTTTGGGAGGTGTCAAGCCCTTGTTGGAGGATCTGGGTTGCGCCGGTGACAGCGAGCCAGGGTAGGGGTGGAGAGGTCATGGAGGTGCTCCAGAGCGCGGGGGAGGGATATCACCTCAGGCTAGGGAGCCAATATGACTGGGAGATGGAAGAAAAAAGTTGCATGTGGCGCATGTATTTTTAGGTAACATAACCCATTATAGATTTCCAACTTTGAAATCTTTGTCGTATCTACTATTTATCCAACAATTTTTAGAAACATCCAGACATATATTGAGTTTGAGATACTCTTAGAGTTTTATTGAAATCCAAGACTGAAAGTCCAAAAACTCGAATACTTGAAAACGACGAATAATAATGTCTTCGAAGCTAAAGTTTATCGTCATTGTTCAATTCTGCTATTAACAATTTACATTCTGTCTGAAGAAAAAGCTTCAGTTCTTCTGCTAAATTCAATGCACTATATGCATAACGACGTGCCGTTTCAATCTGATTCAGCGCTTTATAAAGTTCAGCTAGATTTTTAAGCGTTTCAGCTTCTTCTCTTCGGATTCCAATTTTCTGGAAAATGCTCAAAGCAGATTGAAAATATTCCAAAACCTTGTTTGCATCGCTTGTTGAGAGCTGTTTCAACAGAGCAACTCCCAATTCTCGTAACCCAGAACCCTCTCCTCTTTTATCTTTAATTTCACGAGCAATGTTTATATGTTGTTGAGCATACTCTGCAGCTTGAGTATACTTTCCTTGTCTTTCATAGGTAATTCCAAGATTACCTAGAGCAACACCTTCACCTAGGCGATCACCAACTTCTTGTGAAATGGTTAGGTGTTCTTGATGACAGCGCCTTGCCCGTTTATAGTTCCCGAGCTCTATGTAGACATTTCCTGACTGACTTAAGGCCATGCCCTCACTTCGACGATCACTGATTTCTTGTGAAATACTTAGACATAGTTGGTAGCAGTTGAGCGCTTGCTCGTACTGCCCTAGGTCGTAATGTATATTTCCTAAATTTCCAAGGTTATATGCTTCTCTGCGACGATTGCCTGTTTCCTGAGCAATCTCGAGGGATTGTTGATAGCAATTTAGTGCTTGCTCATACTGCCCTAAAACTTTGTACCCATTACCCAAATTACCTAGTGCGGACGCTTCACTCTGAAGATTATTGAGTTCCTGCACAATCTTCAAGTGTTTTTGATGACAATCAATTGCCAGTTGATAATTTCCTAAATTATGGTGCGCATTCCCGAGGCTACCTAAGTTGACAGCTTCACCAAACCGATCTCCAAATTCTCGCGCAAGCAAAAGCGATCTGCTATGGAGTGAAATCAACTCCTGAAAGTAACTCCAAGTTGAAAGCTGCATGTATAGACTTTTGCCTGTTTCAAGTTGGATTGAGAGTAATTCATTCGCTTTATTCCAGTCTTTAACAACAAAATAGTGTTCAAATGCCTCTAGGTGACCGCGGACTTTTTCTAAGTTAGAAGCATCAGCTTTAGGTTCATAATCGTTTAGCCAAAGATCAGCAGCTTGTCGTTCGGCTTCCTCCCAAACAGAGCTATTGCTTTTAAGTAGATCATATGCCACAGAACGGATCAGGTTGTGCTGACGGACATTAGCGCCTTCCTTCTCGATCAAAGCGCGATCCCCTAGAATTGCATACAGCGCTTCTCAGCTTCGTGAGGTACACTTAATGCCTCTTGAATTCGCTCT
>CALCCA010000162.1 GCA_937899725.1 uncultured Halomicronema sp. | reverse complement strand
AGCTTATCGGACGCCGCTACAATATGGCAAGAAACTTAGTTTCCAGAGTACTTAGGGAGTCGTGCCCTACTTGCTGGTGGGAACCGTGCCAAACCCTGACCGAAAATGCCTGTTTTAGAGCGATGATTGAGCTGTAGCGCTCTGAGGTCAGTGAGCCTGAAAAGCCATGAGAATCTAGGCGCGACCGGCGGGGCTGACGGGTGATTAGGCTAAACCAACCTGAGTTCGGGATAAAGGCATCAGGTACACTTACTCGCCGGTTGAGACTGCCATCCCCTCTGGGGAGAGGTGCCCAAGGCGGGGTAGGTGTCGATCCTCCCGCTGCGAATGGTTCAACCCGCCCCATTAGTCCCTCCCCAGAGAGGCAAGAAACGGGGTTGGGCTTAACCCGAACTGACGTTAAACCACAAAAGACGGGAGGGGCGATCGCCCCTCCCGTCTTTGCTTCAGATGACTATGCGGTTAAAAGCACGTTCAACCAGGCGGACTAAGCCAGCTTAGCCCGCTTTTTGAGCGCCATGACGCCACCGAAAATGCCCAGACCTAAGGCCAGAGCGGGTTCGGGAACATCACGGGCGGAATCAGTACCGACAAACTTCCAGTCGGGGCCGTTGAACTCGCTCTGACTGACAAAGCGAATCGTATCGACGGAGTCGCTCTCAACGCCTAAATCAGCGAAGATGTTGATGCCTAAGGAGCCAACTTCTTGAGCACCACTAATTTCACTGGTGTCAATTTCATAGCCCGCATCAAACCACATGTCATCTTCGATGAGTAGGCGGGTACCAACGAGATCACCATTGGCATCGACGGCTTGAATAGCGAGGTCGCTGTTCTTACCTCGTTCCCAAATCAAGAGATTGTCAATCACCTTGTCAAACTTGAGGTCAATGATAAAAGAACCCTTGTCTTCGGTATCAATGATGTGGTTGAGGTTGTTAGTGCCTAGGTTGGTGGCGATCTCTTCTGCTGTGGCATCTTCAGAGCGGACGCCACCCGTCGCAGTATCACCGGTATCAGCACTGGCAGCACCAGTGTTGCCGCCGGCAAAGGGATCGTTAGCCACAATCTCAACGGTAGAGACGTAGGAAAAGTCGTCAATAATCTCGTTACCAATTTTGACCGACTCTAGCAGGATGTCACCTGTGGGCGCGTTGTTAACGGAATAAGTTGCATCAAAATCGAAACCGAAACTCTGAGCGTTGGCGTTGCTGCTCAAAGGGAGTAGAGCACCTGTGGCAATACCCATTGCCACTGCTAATTTGGATAAGGATAAGGTCATGGTTGCTACCAAAGTAGGACTGTCACGTTCCCAAAGTAACCAAGGCCAATGAAGGCAACGACAGCGATGGCACCGAAAATAAAAAGGGGCAGACTTTATGTTTCCTTCGCAAACGCCTCATAGTCATGCTGTTTCAAGGTGAATTGATGGAAAAGCCTGCTTTCCACCCGTAGTGATAGCTAGAGAAGTTTCAATCTCTAAAGCTACAGGCCCGACTGGTACGGGGTTTTGAGATTACTTAGAGATTACGGAGTCGTTCCCATTCTGTAGTTTCCGAAATTGCTCGGAGGTGACTGAGTGCTTTTACGGAAGCATTTTTAGATCCGGAAATTTGAGCTTATTTTAAGTTCAGTGGCCTGTTGATCGCGGCACGTTGTCAATTCATTTGATTGATAATGCGATCGCTGAGATGGGTTTGCTAGAAGACAGAAGCATCTACTGACTCATCACGATGAATATTTCGGTCGGGCTCACATTTTGTGTGGCCTACATAGCAGGTTTATTGCTCAGTGGGGCGGCGGGTTATTTCACCATTGGTACGTTAGCGATATCTAGAGCTGGCGTTATCGTGAGCCTGGGCCTGCTCGTATTGGCCGCGATCGCCTCCCGATATCGGGCACTCGGCTGGCGATCTTCCATTTGGGCAGCGCTGGCCTGTGTATTCTTCCTGGCGTCGATATATATGACGGTGCGATCGCCGGTTGCCGGGTCTCGTGATATTAGCGCTTATGTGGAACGCGCCCAATCAATTGCTCCGACTCACGTCATTGCCGGTCGGGTCATTGAGGAACCGAGGCTGAATCGAGCTTTAAAGGGGCAATTTGTTCTGCAGGCAGAACGGCTGAAAATTCAGAATGCTAACGGTGAGACTACGTTTCAGATCGCTACTCAGGGCCAACTTTATATCACGGCACCGCTCCTGCAAGTAACCGGATTACATCGCGGACAGCTGATTACGGCGATCGGTCGCCTCTATCGCCCCCAAGCTGCTAAAAATCCGGGAGGTTTTGATTTTGCCTCGTATCTCAGTCAGCGAGGCATCTTTACCGGATTCGTGGCGACTGATCTGCAGTTTCCAATTAACTCTCGGTGGGGCTTGTGGCGCGTGCGACAGCGTATTGTGCGGTCGCATCTGCGAGCGTTGGGCAGTCCTTTGGGGCAGTTAGTAAGTGCTATGGCGCTGGGTCGTAGAGCGGTTGACTTACCGGCAAACATGCAAGCGTTATTTGCCCAAGTCGGCTTAGCGCATACCATCGCCGCCTCGGGGTTTCATGTGTCTCTGCTGTTGGGTACTGTGCTGGCCCTGCTGCGATCGCGCACGGCTCGTTTACAGGTGGTGGTTGGCATCATTGTCTTAATCAGTTACGTGACCCTAACCGGCTGGCAAGCCAGTGTTATTCGGGCCGCAATTATGGGCATGGCCACCTTGGCTGGCTTGGCGACTAATCGTCAGGTGATGCCGACCGGTGCCTTAATGCTTGCAGCGACCGCCATGCTGCTCGTGTATCCTCAATGGCTTTGGCAGGTGGGCTTTCAGCTCAGTGTGATGGCGACCTGGGGACTCATCGTCACGGTGCCCGCGATCGTCCGTCGTCTGAAGTGGATGCCCGTGACTGTGGCGTCACTCGTCGCCGTGCCGGTGGCGGCAACGCTATGGACTTTGCCGCTGATGCTCTATCACTTCAATGTCATTTCTGGCGTCAGCATTCTGCTGAACGTCGTCGCGACGCCCCTCGTCACGGTCATTAGTCTGGGCGGAATTGCCAGCAGCGCCGTCGCTTTATTGCTGCCTACCCTGGGTCAATTGACGGCCCAACTGCTGTATTACCCGACTCAGGGCTTGGTGTGGTTAGCGCAGACGAGTAGCCATCTGCCGGGCAGTGCCGTTGCGATCGGGCAAATTTCTCTATGGCAGCTAGCTGGACTTTATGGCGTTCTATGCCTCAGTCTTTGTCCGCTTCGGTCTCAAATCAAAAGACTCAAGCCGTTGCTGCCCGTTGTGCTTGTCGGATTTTTGCTAGTGCCGATGGCATGGCAGTCACTCACTCAAAACCAAATTACGGTACTGGCCGCTGACGATGAACTGATTTGGCTCAGGCAGGTTAAGGGGCAAACCATGCTGATTAATAGTGGCGATCAAGACACGGCTTTTTATACGGTTGAGCCTTTTCTGAAACAGGCAGGCGTGAACCAGATTGACCAGGCGATCGCGCTGTCCACGGATTCCGAACATGTCTTCGGTTGGCGCAGCTTGCTGCAGCGATCGCCCAGTCGCCATCTCTATAGCGCTAGTGAACTGCCCGCTCTCACGAACTTAACCCAGCGATTTCAGGCCCTACAGCCTGGGCGCAGTCAGGTGATCGGTCAGGTCACGATGCAACTCTTGGGGATCGAAAACCCGATCTTGCGGGTCACAGCGGCTCAAAGCTGGCTGTTGTTACCGCCGCTGTCTTCAGAACTGCAGGCCTATCTGGCGCAAACCAGCACGGTGCTAGAGAGCCATGTCCTGGTCTGGTCGGGCGGAGCCCTCAGCGACGAACTGCTGGCTGCTGTCAACCCTAAAGTGGTGATTTGCTATGGCCGCAATTTGTCAGAAGCCATCGAGCGCCGCCTGCGGCAGGCAGATCGCCAGGTGTTCTGGACTCATCGTGATGGTGCCGTTACCTGGCATCACCAGCACGGATTTCACGCCTATCTTGAAACAAAACACCGGAATGCTCAGCCTTGGGCTTAAGCGATCGCTCCGACAGGGGGTAAAATACAGTCACCTGGAGAGGTGGCAGAGTGGTCGAATGCGGTAGACTCGAAATCTATTGAAGGGTCACACCTTCCGAGGGTTCGAATCCCTCCCTCTCCGTTGCTTTTCGGCGCTCAGGGCTTTGCACTTAGACCAAGTGCTCAATTACCGTGATTGCCCATTGCGGTCAATCACCTGCGGGATGTCCATGGACATCTTGAGAGACTGTATTCTTGCTTCTCTAAAATGGTCGCCGTCGTGGCCCCAAGATTTGAGATTAAGGTGCTGGTTGCCGCAGCGTGCAGGGTGCTGCCCCAAAAATCAACTGCAAGCCCCCTCTGCTGGCGTCTACCTTCACGACAAGATCCGCTAGCCGCGAAAAATTCCGTTACAGTGATTGACTGAAAGTTAAAGAATCAAAACAATCTCGTAATAATTCTGTTTGTCGTCTCATAGATTGAGGGGGCAGTACATCGACTCAGAATCCGTCTTGGATGTTCTCTGAATTCAGAATTTTGCCTGACTCTGCCGTTTGCCAGCGGTCTTTTGGGAATGAGGTGATGAACTCTCAGCCCTTAATCGCCTCACAGCAGACGCCGCTGCTCAAAATTCTCGATCACCTGTCTGCTTCTTCTGGCACGGCTGGTGTACTGGTGCTATCGCGCCGTCAGGTGGTGGCATCGTTACTCGTCAAGACCGGCTGCGGGCGATCGCTCACCATGCCCAGTGGGCCAATCTGCCGTTATTGCACGTGATTACCCCACCCGTTGTCACCGTGCGGCAGACCGAGCTATGTGCCGATAGAGTTACGCCATCAGACAGCGCTCAAATTGTCAGATTGAGTCTAAAAGAAGACTATGTCACCCAAATGTGTTCTTGTAATTGACGATGAAGAATCGATCCAAAAAGTTGTCCGGCTCAGTTTAAAGATGGAAGCCAGTTGGGATACGATCACTGTTTCCACTGGCTCCGAAGGGATTTATCAGGCGACCATCTGTCAGCCAGATGCCATCTTATTAGACGTCATGATGCCTGAAATCGACGGTATCGCTACGTTCAAAAGTCTGCATGAAAATCCCCAAACTCAATCGATTCCCGTCATTTTATTAACGGCCAAAAATCACACCTCAGAAAAACTGCTGTTTCAAAAAATTGGCGTCGCTGGGGTCATTACCAAACCCTTCAATCCGTTAACTTTGGCCAGCCAAGTCGCGAAGCTGCTGGACTGGTCGATTTGAGGGGAGCCGATGAGAGTTTTACTAGTCGAAGATGATGACGCGCTGGTGGCGCTGCTTACCCAGCAGCTCACGGCCCAAAATTATGTCGTTGACCGCGTCGCCGATGGTGAAACGGGCTGGGCCTACAGCTCGACCTTTGACTATGACCTGGTGATCTTGGACTGGATGCTGCCACAGCTAGATGGCATTCAACTCTGCCAACGCCTGAGAACTGAAGGCTTTAGCGTGCCAATTCTATTGCTGACGGCCCGAGATAAACAAACTGAAAAAATCAAAGGCCTTGAAGCCGGGGCCGATGATTACGTCGTGAAGCCCTTTGATCTGGCAGAACTCATGGTGCGCATTCGAGTGCTGTTGCGGCGCACCCTCACGGACTCAGCACCGCTTTTGAGCTGGGGCGATTTGTGTTTGGATTCGGTGAGCTGCCAGGTGACGTATCACGGGCAGCCGGTTGCCCTGACCGCCAAGGAATATTCATTACTCGAGCTATTCCTCAGGCACAGTTATCAAGTCTTTAGTGCCACCACCCTGCTCGATCGCATTTGGTCATCGGAGGAATTTCCCAGCGAGGCCACGGTGCGATCGCATATTCGGGGGTTAAGGCGCAAACTCAAGGCGACCGGCGCGCCCCCTGATTTAATCGAGACTGTACATGGGTTGGGGTATCGCCTCAAGATTCGGGCCTTGATTCCTGCTGCCGTCCAGCCAGCGGCGCTCCCGACTCACGTCGAACGTCAGACCCGTTATTTAGACGGCCTGATTCAAACCTGGAAGGCCCATAAAGGGGAAAGTTTAGCACGCTGGAATTATCTCGTGCAGATGACGCGAACGTTGCCAACTCAAAGGCTGGGTGAACAGCAACGTTTGCAGGCCCAGCAGATGGCCCATAGCCTAGCAGGCACCTTGGGGACCTTTGGCCTCATGGAAGGCTATCGTCTCTCGCGGCAAATCGAGCAGCTCTTGCAACAAGAGACAGCATTATTGCCGACTCAATGCTCACAGCTGCAAACCTTGGTCACTACCTTGGGGCATGCACTAGATGAGTCCCCCAAGCTGACCGATGCCGTCGAGGAGGCCCCGGCGTCGCCGCGCATGCTCATCATCGATTTAGACAATGTGCCCTACATTCAGCAATTCATGGCGCTGGCGATCGCCCAAGGGTTCGAAGCAACGACGGTCGCTTCGGTAGAAGCGGCTGCTCGAAGCTGTGGACTGGGGGCATCGTCCCCAGCCCCACCACCAACGACTGATTTACCCGACTTAGTGCTGGTGAATCTGGTCGTCAGCAAAACCGATGCAGTGCTCGATGAACCGATCTTGCAAAGGCTGTTGCAATTCATCACTGAGCTGACTCAGCAGTGGTGCGAGTTACCAGTTTTAGTGGTGACTCCTCAAGCGGACTTTGGCAATCGGCTCAATCTGATTCGGCGCGGCGGTGCGGTCATTCTGGAATATCCAGTGGCGCCGGCAGAGGTTTTGGAGATGGTGGTGCAAGCGACCGAACACCGGTATCGCCTCAGCAAAGTCATGATTGTCGATGATGATACGCATCATTTGCAGCAGGTGATGCAGCTGTTGCAGCCCTGGAACTTTCAAATTACGCCCTTGGCCAACCCTCAGCGATTTTGGCTGCTCTTTAATCAAATCCTGCCGGATATGGTGATCCTCGACATTGAAATGCCCCACATTAACGGCTTCGAACTGTGTCAAGTGCTCCGGAGCCATCCTCAATGGCAACATTTACCGATTATTTTTTTGAGCATTCACGCCGACCCGGCCAAGCAACATCAGGCGTTTGCGCTGGGGGCCGATGATTACGTGACTAAACCCATTCAAGGGCAGGACTTGGCCCGACGGGTGCTGAATCGTTTGCAGCGATCGCACGCCGCTCTTCGTTGGCAGCAGGCGATCGCACCTGTAGGCTAATGTTCTACGTCTCAGGCTGCGGGGCCCAGACCACCCAGAATTTAGGAAAGCGCTTGCTGCCATCAGTTTCTCGATGATGTGATGAGCACTGTGGGTCTGCCGACAGAGACCGGAGATCTTGACGGGTTATTTTCAGGGGTACAGCCCTTAGCGCGATCAAGCCACTTTCAACGAGGCAAAAGAGGTGGGCGTGGCAGGTGGTGTTTGGTGGGTCAGGATATCTTCTGGCAGGGAGTTTTGATGATTTTGGTGGAGTCTCGACCCACCCTGCGGCGGCTTGACTGAGAATTGTGGGCTTCAGGCTCCCTATCCTTCTTTTGCCTGCACAGGATTTGCACAAGGGTCAGGCAAGGTGACAGTTAAAATCTTAAGGACTCTAACGCATCATGGTTCGAGCTGATTTCTCTACCTTGTGCGAACAACAACATCCCCTTATTCGACGATTAGCAGAGGCGATCGCAACAATGCATTTGAGCACAGGCTTTTGGGTCAGAGTGGGCTGATCGCCACCGGTAAATGTGCTGCTTGATGACGTCAAAGAGACGCCCAACGAAGATTTGCAACGAAACATGAAGCCCTCTCAGGTTCACCGCAACCTTCGTAAATCTACGGAAGGCTTTTTCTGTAAAGGATTCGGCAATTGTAACTAGTTAGATACAAGCCTGTGCACAGGATCTGCACAACTGAATTGATTAAATGAAGAAGTCCAAAAGGCCTGAGTCCTGACAGTTTACGGTTTTACTGCTGGGGCTCAGTTATCTCATAAACTGGCCGGTTAATCAGCGATGATGGGCCGCCCTGCAAGATTTGAACTTTGTTGAAAAATTGACGTTCTCAACAGAACGAGTTTTCTCTGAGGAGAGGATTGCTCTCCCCTCTCTTCAGAGAAGTTTTTTATGACCTGTTGAGGCTTGCTTGGCAGCAAAGCTGGCCGTTTGGATCTAGTTTAATTGCGTGTTTAGAGATAGGAGATTTTTTCATGCTTGACGCTTTTACAAAAGTCGTTTCCCAAGCCGATGCGCGGGGACAATACGTCAGTGATGACCAACTTAGTGCCTTAACCCAGTTTGTTGCGGAGGGTAACAAGCGCGTGGATGTGGTGAATCGACTGACGGGCAACACCTCTGCCATTGTGGCGGATGCGGCTCGGGCTTTGTTTGCCGAGCAACCCCAACTCATTGCGCCGGGTGGTAACGCTTATACGAGCCGACGGATGGCGGCCTGCCTGCGCGATATGGAAATTATTTTGCGCTACGTCACCTATGCCGTATTTGTCGGCGATGGCAGTGTAATGGACGATCGCTGTTTAAATGGCCTCCGCGAAACCTATGTGGCGTTGGGCGTTCCTGGGACTTCCGTCGCCGAAGGGGTGAGCAAGATGAAAGATGCTGCCATTGCGATCGCCAACAATCGAGAAGGCATTACCCAAGGCGACTGTAGTTCCCTCATGGCTGAACTCGGCAGCTATTTTGATCGAGCGGCAGCGGCTGTGAGCTAGGTCTCGCGCTGGTTGATGTGCTTTTTGTAAACCCTTTAGAGATTTAATTCCCATGAAAACCCCCATGACTGAAGCGGTTGCTGCCGCCGATTCCCAAGGTCGTTTCCTCAGTAGCACCGAACTTCAGGTGGCCTTTGGTCGTTTTCGTCAGGCCGAAGCGGGCTTGTCTGCCGCTAAATCCCTGAGCCAAAACGCTGACAGTTTGGTGAGCGGAGCGGCTCAAGCCGTTTACCAAAAATTTCCCTACACGACTCAAATGCAAGGCAATAACTATGCCTCGACCGCAGAAGGCAAAGCCAAGTGCAGTCGTGATATCGGCTATTACCTGCGGATGGTGACCTATTGCCTGATTGCCGGTGGCACTGGCCCCATGGATGACTACCTGATTTCTGGCATCGCTGAAATCAATAGCACCTTTGAGCTATCGCCCAGCTGGTATGTCGAAGCACTGCGCCATATCAAAGCCAACCACGGCTTGAGTGGCGATGCGGCAGTTGAGGCCAACTCTTACCTTGACTATGCCATCAATGCTTTGAGCTAAGCCTGCAATTAACGCCCGAGGCCAGTGCGCCCCTTGGCAATCACCCTGATGCTAAGCGGTGAACCGGCTTCGGGTTGCCTTGATCGAGCCCCCATTTTTGATGGTTCTGAAATAAGTCGGGCGTTGTCAGAACCCAACAGCAAGAAGGCAACGCCCGCAGCGCGGGCAGAGGACCACCCCCCAGAAAAAAACCAAGGCCGAAC
>CALCCA010000161.1 GCA_937899725.1 uncultured Halomicronema sp. | reverse complement strand
TCTCAACATCCTCATTTGATATAGCTAACTTTTCTCTGTTTCACAACAGGTCTAAAATGAATGAGAAATCCAGGTCACACCATTAATAGGTAATCTCTTCCCCCGGCAGCGGAGGAGTGAGGGCTGGGGACGGACGGATTTGAATCGCTTGTTCATAGGCGTAGGCGAACCCAATCAGTTTGGGCTCACTGTAGGCTTCTGCCATAAACGACAAGCCCACTGGCAGCCCCGCTTCGGTGAAGCCCATCGGCAGTGTTATGTCAGGAAAGCCAGAGAGGTTAGCAAGATAGCCCGCACTGTAGGGGTCGCCCGCCTCGCAGACATAAGTGGGGTCTTCATCCACGGTGTAGATCGGGCTGGCGGGACAGGCCATTGTGGGGTAAACAAGCGCGTCCAGGTCATCGTCAGCCATCACTGATAACAAGATTTGGCGCACCATCGGCAGCTGATTCGACAGGGTGTATAGCAGCTCAATGTCGGCGAGGCCCGTCGTCTCGACCATGTCCTGCAAACTTTCTAAGCGAGCCGGATTCACTGGCGTATCGGAGTCGGCAATGTCAGGAGCCATACTGGCGGTGACGAGTGCCTCTAATGATTTGGGAAAGGGCTCGGGCAAGGTACTCAAGTAAGCTTCGATCTGCGGCTTAAACTCGTTTTCCCAAACTGGCCCCATGTAGCTCCAGGGCGATTCAAGCGCTGCGGGCAGATCGACCAAAATGACGGTGGCGCCTAGGGCTTCTAGCTGAGCGATCGCCGCCTCCGTCAAGGCATCGACCTCAGGATTGCCGCCCAAAAAATCGGTCACCAAGCCGATCTGTGCTCCAGCGAGCGCATCCGCATCGAGAAACTCGCTGTACTTCACGTCCACAGCTGCACTTTCTGCTGTGCGCGAGTCAGCTGGGTCGGGGGCCGCCATCACTTCGAGGGCGATCGCGGCGTCGGTGACGGTGCGGGCCATCGGGCCGGCCATATCAAAAGACAAATTGAGCGGCACAATACCATCACGACTGACCAGTCCTAACGTTGGCTTGATCCCCACCAAGCCGGTCACGGCAGCAGGCCCACGCACTGAGCCAGCGGTATCGGTACCCGTCCCTAAAACTGCAAAGCTGGCGGCGATCGCGGCGGCGGTGCCGCTGCTCGACCCTGAGGCATCGCGACCCAGATTGTAGGGATTCAAGGTCAGTCCGCCCAGGGAGCTGTAGCCCAATCGACCATAGGAGGCGGCAAATTCGCTCATATTAGCCTTGCCGAGAATAATCGCCCCAGCTTCTCTAAACTGCTGCACGACGAAGGCATCATCGGGCGGAATCGCGGTTGCTAATACGTCTGACCCGGCGCTAGTTGGCATATCAGCAGTGTCGTAATTGTCTTTCAAAATGATGGGAATGCCGTGGAGCGGCCCCAAAATTTTGCCCTCGGCTCGCGCTTCATCTAGGGCGATCGCCTCCGCTAACGCATTGGGGTTGATCGTAATCAGGGCGTTGATCGCCGGGCCTTGATCGTCATAGGCTTCAATGCGGTTGAGGTAGAGCTGCACGAGATCTTCCGCCGTCAGGGCACCTGCCTCCATCGCGGCCTGAATTTCGGGAACCGTGGCCGACTGCAGCTCAAACGTCTCGGCCAGTGCCGGAGCGGCCATTATCCCAAAGGCCGTCGTAGCGGTGGCGGCAATTTGAGCGACCGATTTCCAATTCCTCATCAAATTCTTCCTTAGCTGACGGTGTGTTCAGGGCTTTAACAACCACTCTGGATGCACAGTAGAGGAGGAATTGGGTTGGCTTTGTGGTGCAAGCTACCGAAATTCACGGTGTCGGCTAAACCGATGGGCAGGGCGATCTCAGGCTAAGAAACTCTCCCAATAGCGAGTTTTCTGCTAGCTGATTGAGCGTGGCATGCTTATGACTGTCGCAAGAGCCAGCGGCGAAATAGCTCGACCAAAATGCGGGCCTGATGATCCTGAACGCTGACGACATCATGGCGTTGCAACATGTCGAGGGCGGCGTTCAGATTGGCCTGATCCAGCTGAGTGGTGCTTTTCAGGTCGTTAAGACTGAGACCATCGGGTTGGGGGGCCAGGGCTTGCAGGATGGTTTGCTGCTCGGGGACATCACGACCGGCTTGATCCCAAACGCCCGTGAAGTAGTAGCGACCGCGCTTAAAGAATTCGGAGTCTTGGGTGACGGTTTCGACATCGGCAACGGTGAAGGTGGACTCGCGCTGGCGGCCCTGCTCAAACACCAGATTGTTGTAGCGGCGCACCAGTTGAAAGCCGACGAGTTGGGTCAGGTAGGGTTGGCCGCTGGTGAGTTGATAGATGACATCAAGGGCCTCAGTTTGATAGTCGAGCAAAAAGTCAGGATCGGGATTGGCGAGCAGTTGCCGCACCGCTCCGGGCTGTAAGAAGCCGACGCGAATGGGGATGACGCTGGCAAAGAAGGGATGGAAATAGTCTTGGGTCATTTCCTCCAGGGTGTGGAGTCCGGCGAAGGCAAACCCAAGTTTGGGACTCATCTGCACCAGGCCTCGCAGGTAAGCAATGAAATCGGGAGAGAGCTTGCCGGTGTCAATCAGCTCCTCGATTTTTTCGAACTCGTCGATGGCGATGATCAGGGTTTCATCGTCCTCTAGGCGATTGAGCACGCGCTTGAGATAGCGATCGAATGTGCGGCTGGGCTGGGCCATCAGCTCATCGTCGCTGGGGGCTGGCACCCTGGTCACGGCGGCAATCTCATCCGTCATGGCGATCAGCACATCACTGAGGGAATCGGCACTGGCAGACCGCAGCATATTGATATACACCAATTGCAACCCGGCCCCCACGGTCTGGGCGGCATTGCGCAGGATGGAGGTTTTGCCCATGCGACGGTGGCCGTAGATCACCACCGACTGCATCTGTCGTCCCATCAGCCACAGCTCTTCTAGCTGTCGCAGAATGTCGTCGCGCCCGACAAACAGGCTGCCTTCGACCGGATCGCCGACGACGTAGGGATTTTGAATCGGTTGCTCAATTGTCTGCTCGCCGACGGCGGTAGCGACATCGAGGATGGCATTGCGCCACTGTTTAGCGATGTTTTCAATCAGCTGTCGCTCGGCTTCGGGCACCTCGTCTACGTAGTCAAGGATGTGTTTGAGTTCACCGAGGGCACGGTTGGAGGCAAAGGCGCGGGATGTGCGCGACACACTATTGGCGACTGACTTAGCATCAGACACGACATTGCAAAATCGCTGCATGGCCTTCCATGTAATCGGTCGCAGTAAAGGGTTTTGGGGATAGTTAGGCACCTCAATCGTGGCAATGCTGGAAACAGTTTCGGCTGCCTGAAACATGGTGAGACTGATGGCCAGTGTGTGCATCTCTTGACCGTAAAGGCAGTCACGCACAACTTCAAACGCCTGACTGGCGGCAGCGGGGGACTGATCGTGTAAGAGCCAAAACCCGGCAGCTGTTGCGTGAGCCGGAGTGTCTGTCTGCAAGCTGCCTTTAAAGGGAAAAGGGTAGAAGCGAGCCGAAGCCAGTTTGATTAGAGACCAGTCGAAAGGATTTTCAGCAAGCTTTGCAACGTGATAGATGATTTGATCATCAGACATCGTGATGAGCAAGCTATTAATCACTTGCACCACGGGTGCAAATTGCATGGAGTAAGCAAGAAGTTGGTTGGTATTTTTTATTCCAGTTTCCCAGTCGTTTCTCAACCAGTTCTTTAAGTTTGGCCTCACCCAAGGAATGGGTAGTTGAGTTGTGGCAGCCAAAGAATTTAATGATTGTTTTCTGGGAAATCCTGTCAGCGTAGCCATTAAGAAACTGTCTAGACGGAGAAACGCCCCGCCGAACCCCACGCCTGTCAACACACCTGTCACCACGCCTTCTGCCACACCGAACACTACGCCGAACGCCACGCCGAACCCCAAGCCTACCGCAACGCCGAACACAACGCCGACCACCACGCCGCACCCCAAGCCAGCAGCACCGCAGAGCGCCACGCCAAACGCCAAGCAGAGAGCC
>CALCCA010000160.1 GCA_937899725.1 uncultured Halomicronema sp. | reverse complement strand
CGCCAGCTCCCCACAACAACTGCGCGATTACTCACTGTTTCACAACAACTCTATTTGAGATCACTATAACGAATAGACCCCTGCAAGCGAGATCAATACAATACTTTGACTCTCATAAAGTTTATATAAAGGAGTTTGCATCGCATACCATAAAGTATGCTTAGACAAACTATGATCATTTCGACTGGTTTAAGGATGTTTACAGGGTAGCTATCAAAGAGTAGTCAACAAAAGCCTTATTAGTCCAGGACAAGCGTAAGGGAAACTACTCCAAAGTGTAAATCGAGCAATCTATGGAGAAGGTTCTGCCATAGAAACGACCTGCCCTGTTGAAAAAATCAAATAAGACTTCTCCATAAAGAACGGAAGCTTGGTTTTTGGAATAGAATACTCTTTATTAATTCTTACGCTTGCCCTACCTATTAATTCAATCTCTAAAAGGTAGATGTATTTTATTTCTCTAACTCAGCTGCTAACAAAAATATTTCTTCAAGGAAATCAACATTAAGTATGCTTGTATTCATAGTGCCTCTAAAGAGTCCTAAGGTGTCGAAGTCTTGGCAGCAGGTGTGTTCTTTATTTGAAAGATCCGTAAAATCTATCTGCAGGCAGAAATCATTTAATTTTCGAGTCATCGTTGTTTGTCATGAAAAGCCAAAAATTAAATTCAATCACCCATATGTAAGTTATGTAGAAGTTTCGTTCGATTTGCCAACGGATAACATTAGTTCAAAAGAGCTAGATAGAACTCGAAAGGTTGCCACTGGATTGATTGCGGCGAAAAACTTCAATCCAACTCATGTTATGGTTGTTGATGCTGATGACTGTGTAAGTCATCGTTTAGCAGGATTTGTTGACAAAAACGTGAAGTGCAAAGGCTGGTTTATCAAGAGAGGTTATATGTATGAGAGCGGCAACTCGTTTGCAAAGATCATGAGACATTCGTTTGATCGCTCTTGTGGAACATCTAATATTATTAAGTACGACCTGTTTGAGGTTGACAAGTTTAATGAAGAAGAGTTGGTTGAAGAGTATTACGAAAAATACCAACATCGAGAAATTATCGAGACTCTTCGCAAGAAAGGAAATTTTTTGAAGCCTCTCCCCTTTGCTGGCGCAATTTATATCGTTAACAATGGCGAAAACTTCTACTACGGACATCGTAAGAAGAACAGAAAACCACGATTATCGCTCAAATCTCGATTTCTGAGAACGAAGGCACTGTTAGACAGACGTCCGTTGTGGATGATTAAAGAGGATTTTGGTTTATAGGTAAGCAGCTCAGATTTTGCAAGATCTAAGAGCATAATTAAGGTTGAGCGGGTTAATGTTATTTAGAAAAGATGTGTTCGATGAACATGTGAACAAATAGAAATTGCTTTTCGGTGGCTGTTATGTGATTTTTAAAAGTTGTGTTTTGATGGATACAGGCTTTTATGGTTGCTGCGAGCTCATTTCTCCGATTGAACGGCGATACTCAGGTGTGGGGCATCATCGGACACCCCATCGAACATTCGCTGTCGCCGCCCATGCAGAATGCGGCCCTGACAGAATTGGGCATCAACGGCGTATATGTGCCGTTTGCGGTGGAGCCAACGGCCATCGAATCAGCGATCGCGGGGCTGTGGTCGGTGGGCGTGCAGGGATTCAACGTAACGATTCCCCACAAGCAGGCGGTGATGTCGCAGCTCGCCACGGTGACGGAGATCGGTCAAGCCGTCGGTGCAGTGAATACGGTCTGGCGCACGGATCAGGGCTGGGCGGGCACCAATACTGACGTGACGGGGTTTGTCGCTCCTCTGAAGTCCAGCGATCGCCCTTGGGCAGACGCGCGAGTGGTGATTTTGGGCAATGGCGGTGCGGCGCGGGCAGTGGTTGCGGGCTGCATCACTCTCGGCTGTCGAGATATTTGGGTGATCGGACGTAGCGCCGACAAGCTGCAGCAATTTGTCCAGAGTTGGCAAGATTCGCCCCTGCAGCCAACCTTACAAACTGGCCTCAGTTCAGACCTTGATACCCTGCTGCCAGAAACCGCGTTGCTGGTCAATACCACCCCCGTGGGCATGCACCCGGCGATCAACGTGAGTCCCGTCACAGCCAGTCAACTGAGTCAGCTGCCTGCCAGCGCGATCGCCTACGACCTGATTTATACGCCCAGCCCCACGCAGTTTCTCCAATTAGCCGCCCAGCGGGGCTTGCAGACAATCGATGGGGTCGAAATGCTGGTGCAACAGGGCGCCGCTGCCCTCGAAATTTGGACTCAACAAACACCGCCCATTGCCACCATGCGTCAGACCCTTGAGGCACAATTGGGACAGCGCTAGTCGCCGCTGACGCTGGCATTTCACGGTAGGCTGGATTGAGAGAATCTGATGATTTAGGTAAAGGAAGCTCTATGATGCGCACTGGATTGAAGGCAGCTTTGACCCTAGGGCTGACGGCCTGCTTGTTTGCGCTGACGTTTGTCATCACGCCAGTGGCCCAGGCCATGACCCAGATTGAGCTTAAGGATCTGAGTTATGCCGCCTGCCCCGCTGAATTTTCGGAAGGCATTGTGGCCTCAGGCTCGCTGCAAGCGGCGAAGTGCTACCTCATTCAAGGCACAGCAGTCAACAGCTCTGGTAAGCCTGTCTTAAACGCTGACGTGTTTGGGCGCATCTACGATGCCAATAACAACCCCGCCATGATGAATCGGACGCGGCTGGGGGCCATTGATGAAGTGCCTCCCGGCGAAAGTCCTTTTGAGCTACGGGTTTCAGTCGCCGCCAATCAGCCCGAACCCTTGCAGTTAAAGCAGTTTAAGGCCTCGGGTTTTACCGGGCGAGTCCGTCGTTAGGGTAATTTTTTGGCGAGGATGACGGTAATGCCAACGCGATGTGGGTGGGTGCATGACGATCCCATCGAGATTGCTTATCACGATCGCGAATGGGGCGTGCCCCAACACGACGATCAAACGCTGTTCGAATTCTTAGTGCTAGAAGGGTTCCAAGCGGGCCTGAGTTGGATCACGATTCTGCGTAAACGCGACAACTTTCAGGCGGCCTTTGATCAGTTTGACCCCGAGGTGATCGCCCGCTACGACACCGCTAAACACCAAGAACTGCTGACCAATGCTGGCATCATTCGCAATCGCCTCAAGGTTGAAGCAACCACTAAAAACGCTCAAGCGTTCCTCAAGGTGCAGGAAGAATTTGGCAGCTTTGATGCCTATCTTTGGCAGTGGGTAGACGGCAGCCCAATTCAGAACCATTGGGCAAATTTAGAGGCCGTTCCCGCTCGTACAGAGCGATCAGATGCTCTCAGCAAAGATCTCAAAAAGCGCGGATTCAAATTTGTCGGCTCCGTGATTTGCTACGCCCTGATGCAGGCGATCGGCATGGTCAATGACCACACGGTGGATTGCTTTCGCCACGATGAACTGCTCAACCGCTAGAGGCTGTCATTATTTAGCGTCTGAGTCCTGATGCTGAAAGCGGTTCAGCTTCTAGATAGGCTTACGAAGCGGGCGCGATAATGCCCATACCGTCAGGCTTTCGAGTTTGATTGATGACGCGCCCTAAGGTGCATCCCCTCTTAACGGCCACACCTTCGCGGTTAGCGAAGACTGCCCCGGCTCCCTCCATCCACTCGGATTCCGAGCACCATGAAGCGGGGAATAGGGCAATTATGATGACGTCATAGGCAGTAGTGCTTGAGTAAAGCGGACATAGCCATTGCGACCCTGGGCTTTGGCCTGATACAACGCCGTATCGGCATGAAAGAGTAGTTGGTCGCCAGTCAGGCCGTCTTGAGGATAGATGGCCACCCCGATACTGACGCTGATCTGCATTTGATGAACTTCTAATTTAAAGGGGGGCGTTAAGGTGTCTAAGATCCGTTGGGCTAGGGCTGCACCCTGCTCTTCTTGCACCAAATTGGGTGAAATAAGCACAAATTCGTCGCCGCCCCACCGGGCAATCAAATCGCCTTGACGACAGCAGGCTTGCAGTCGCTGCACGACATATTTAAGCAGGCGATCGCCCACTTGATGCCCGAGCGTATCATTGACCGATTTAAAGTTGTCTAAATCGACAAACAAGAGAGCAAACCGGCTCGCAGACTGCTGTGCACTCTGCAGTTGCTGGTTGAGGGCCTGATCAAACTGCACCCGGTTCGGGAGGCCCGTTAAAGCGTCGTGCTTGGCCTGGTGCTGAATGATCGCTTCCGCTTGTTTGCGAGCCGTGATGTTTCGCAAGCTCCAAACCTGACCGTTGAAAACACCCGCCAGCCATTGTGGTTGGCTGTAGCATTCAAAAATTTGGTCTCCCTGAGTCGTTTTGAGCGAAAACTCTTGGCAAACGGGAGCTGGGGAGGAAGTCTGGAGCAACGTCCACAGAGCGGGAATTTGTTGCAGCTGCTGCTGGACTAGTGGGATCAGCGGATCGAGATCGAGGGCAGCGGCGGCTGAGAGTTCAACAGTATGAGCGGGCTCCGGCAGACTATCCCCTGGTGTCGACGTGAGTTCTAAGAGCGTGAGCAATTTTTGGTTGAAGTGAGCAATGTCACCAGCCTGATTGAGCACTAAAATGCCGTCGGCAGTAGCCTCTAAAGTCGCTTGCAAAGTAGCTAGAGACTGGGCCAATTGTTGATTAGTTTGCTCCAAATGAACCTGCTGTTTCCGCAGTTGGTAACGCTGCTGATAACTTCGCAGCGCTTCTTTAACCGTTAATAAAAAATCCGTTTCATCCCAGGGTTTAGCAATGTAGCGATAAAGGTTGGCATGGTTCAAGGCATTTTTTACGGCTTCTAAGTGCTGTTCTCCCGTCAGCAAAATGGTCAAGGTTTCGGGTAGTCGCTGATGGGCGGCGATCAAAAAGCGATCGCCCGGCAGGGTCGGCATGCGTTGATCAGACAAAATCAAGGGTACGGCAATCTGCTCACTCTGCAGTTCCGCTAATAAGACCAGGGCCTCGGCGCTACTGTCCATCAGCTCAACGTCATAGTCCGCCCCAAACTGCCGCTGTAGCTGTTCCCCTAAGCTGGCTAAAATCAGGGGATCATCATCAACACAGAGGATGACCGGTTTATGCAGGGGATGATCATCGCAGAACATGGGAAATCATCTCCACGAGTTCTGCTTCTTGCCAAGGTTTACGCAGATAGGCGTGGAGCCCAGCCTGTTGTTTAGATCGTTCGATCGCCGCTTCGTCGGCCTGGCCCGTCAGCAAAATGGTCATAATGTGGGGAAATTTTTGATGAACTTGAATCAAAAACTCATCGCCTTTAATGCCTGGCATGAGCCAATCAGAAACCACCACTAAGAGTCGGATGCCAGCCTCATAAAGTTCATCAATAATTTCCCAAGCTTCCGTCGCATTTTCCGCCATCTCATAGATATATTGTTCGCCAAAGCTGCGCTGCAGCTGCTCTTTGAGCGTCTCTAAAATCATGATTTCATCATCAACACAAAGAAAGGCAGAATTACAATTCATGATCATTAGGGACAAGGTTAACAAAGATGATTTTTCTGGCATTCAATTCAACAGCTTCGTCAGGAATTGTATGAGTGCTAATACGATGGATTGGCGAGGAGGGGGAAGCGTAGAAGCAACAGAGGAATCGCTTTAGAGTACTCACACTCTATTGTCCGACGGAAGACTGATCAGGAAGTAAAAAACCGAATCAAGGAGAAAACGAAATCGGCAGTTTAACAGTAAAGACTGTTGCTCCGGGTTGACTGGTCACTTGAATATCTCCCTGATGCTTCTCGATAATATTTTGGACAATATGCAAGCCCAAACCACTGCCTTCTCCCTGAGGCTTGGTGGTAAAGAAGGGCTCAAAAATGCGATCGCGCACTGTTGGGTCAATCCCATGACCAGTATCGCTGATCTGAACAATGACCTGATCGGCTGCTGCTTGAGTTGATAGCGTTAAGGTGCCGGTATCAGTCATAGCGTGAATGGCATTATGAATGAGATTGGTCCACACCTGAATCAGCTCGTCAGGATAGCCCTGAATATCTGGGAGAGAGCCATAGTTGGTGACAATTTCCATACCTCGTTTGAGCTGGTTGTGATACAAGGAAAGGACGGTTTCAATGCCTTCTAAAATATTAACTACGGTGGGTTCTTTACGATGGTCAACCCGAGCGTAGTTTTTGAGGGAGAAAACAATCTTACTGGCACGTTCAACCGCATTTTGCATGGTTTTTCGATTGCCATATAAACGGTTGAGATTGTAGATCAGCTGTAAACTCCACTCTCGATTATCATCCTGCAAAATTGGCAGAAAAGGATCGATAGAATCATAGGCCCCTAAATCGATCAGGCGATCGGCCAGTTGCCGCGGTGACGGAATATTGGCCGACTCTAATTGGCTCTGAAGCTGCTTGCGCAACGGTCGTTTTTCACGAGAGGACAGCAGCAGCTTATGATGTAGCGTACGGTCTAACAAGTCAAATAGCTCCTGCTGCTGCTCTGAGGTTAACCGCGAAGACAACTCAGGAAGTTGAGTCATCACCATCGCTAAGGCTTTTTCGAGATTGCCGGAAGCCGCTTGGATCGCTCCGAGTGGAGTATTGATTTCGTGGGCAATGCCGGCAATCAAGTTGCCTAATGCAGCCATTTTTTCAGATTGAATCAGCTCTTGCTGGGTTGTTTGTAGTTGGGCTAAGAGATCGGTTAAAGCCTGATTTTTTCCTTCTAGCTCTTGCGTGCGCTCTTGAACGCGCTGCTCTAATTGATCGCGCTCATGACGTAGGGCCGCTTCTCGTTCTTGAGAGAGCAGTTGCTCTGTCGCCGCTAGTTCAGATTTACGCCGCGCCTGCTCTAGCCTTTGCACCACGATGCTGACACAGAGGGCGGCTAATACGAGAGACAACATCGTGCCAATATCAGCTTCTCGATTCGCAATTTTGGCCTGCTGAATCGCGCTGCTGCCCCCCGCTTGAAGCATCTCTGCAATGCGGGCAAACTCGGGATCAACAATGCCATCGTCAATTTCTTCCGCAGCCTCCAAGTCTCCCTGCTGCAGAAATCTGATTTCTTGTCTCAGGGCATTGCCATATCGTTCAGAGGCGGCTTGCAGTTGGGCTAACTGCTGGGCACTAAAGCTGCTTTGCGACAGATTGTCCCAAAGCAGCTTTAGTTTTTGATCAATCGCTTCGATTTCTTGCAGATCTTCAGGCACCGAGCCGTGGCGTATCGCATTTTCTTCGATGCCATCCAGCTGCGCCATGAGTTGCTCAGCGCGGCTGAGGGTCAGGGTGATTTTGACCGCGTTTTCTGCGTGGCTACGGAAGCTAAAAATCACGGCTGCGGCAACAGCCGTGAAGGCAACCGTTGAGACTGGCACGAGCCAACGGCGATCGCGAAAATTGACAGCAGGCATGGCACGGCAACCGGGCTTTAAGTCCCTTAGCTCAACGGATAGAAACGTTTTAAGAGTTCCCAATTCGGGCCTGCGTCACTCACCCCTGTCATCAGTCATGACGCTGCTCAGAGTTGACTGAGGTCGGTTTTGCTCGCTCATAGCACCACTCATCAAGCTGGCCAAGTGACCCGATCGACAGGTTTTGTCGGCCTCTCGTGGTGAACTGTGCGGTCTCCACCAGCGCCCCGTGCAGACCGCTGATCAAGCTGAGATAGCGGTGTTATGCTTTGTGTGCAATTGCGAGCGCCCCCTGCTATGAAACGCCTCTGGACTCTTTCAGTGCTGGCTCCCTTCGGTTTGCTCATTCTCGGTGCCACTGGCTGCGGTCGCGTATCGCGCTTCCTAAACGGTCCGGCTGATGAGCCCGCACCGGTCGTCGTTGACAGTCAAACAACCGCAGAGGGTCAAGCCAGCGAGGCTGCAGAATTGGACGCTCAAGCAGCGGCTGAAGCCCAGGAATTGAGAACAGTGGGCGAGAGTCAGATTTTGTCGAATGCTCTCGCCGATATCGAAATCACCTTGTCGGCTAACTGGTCAAGAGCTGAACTACATGATTCGGCTGAGCTAGAAGCCGCTGATCTCGAACGACAGCTTTATTTGGTGGTCGTTGCTGAGCAAGATGAGACGCTATCAACATTAGCTCTCGAAGCGATTGCCACCAGGTACCGAGCGTTATTAAAAGACCAGATGGCTGCTTACGAGAGCGAATCGCCGACCAATATTGACTTTATCGGCGATGACTATGCTGAGCAGTATGAAGTCAGAGGCCGGGTTGATAACGACACCCCTGTGGTGTACCTGCATACGACGGTGCTGTCTGCAGGTACGTACTACCAAGTCGTCGCCTGGACGACACCCGAACAGTACGAGGCCTATCGTTCGGAGCTGCAGGAAATCACTGAAACGTTTCGTAATCCTGAATCTTGACCCGGCCATTGTGATCGGGGGTAAGGACACCCGGCAGCTCGCCGACAGTGCTAGAGAGATCGGGAACTACATAGACGAACAAAGCGAGGGATCTAAGGAGAGGGCAATCTCAATTTTTAGATGGCCTAACCGTGAGGGGAAACTCGTTGGGTAGGCTTCCTAGCCTGCCCCCACTCCACCCGCATACAGCAAGCCCGTCAACCGACTGCCAAAGAATGGTTAGGATGGCCATCAAACCCGTCAGACATAGGCTGGGGAGTTGAACAGTGGGGGCTGGATGGCATCACCGTTGGGCGTACCAGGTGTGAATATAAGCATCCCGCAGAGAGTTTCGTCCACCCTCTGGAACTCGCGAAAGTTGTCCGTATCCAGCAGCTGCCCACAACTATTGCCGGCCTCGGATAATTCCTATGCAAATTCGCCCTCGCGATATGGCCTAATAGAAAGGATGAAAACACTATTTGCAAACGTATCCATGATGGCAAGGCGATTTTTATCAGGGCGACGGTGGTTAGTGATGGGGCTCGTGGTAGCCCTCTGCTGGCTGGCAAATCCACTCAGCGCCTGGGCCGGGCTAGAAGATGATCGCTACGATGGCAATATTTTTGCCCTCTATGCCGGCAACGGCTCGCTCGTGCCGCCCAAGGTGACTTTGACCCAGTCGCTCAAGCAAGAGAAACCGGCCTTGTTAGTGTTCTACGTTGATGACAGCTCTGACTGCAAACGCTTTACATCCGTCGTTTCGCAACTGCAGGAGCCCTACGGACGAGCGGCCAACTTCATCCCGGTCATGGCCGACTCGATTCCCCTCAAAGACGCCTTTGAGCCCACCGAAGCCGGTTATTACTTCGACGGCGCGGTGCCTCAAACCCTGGTGTTCGATCAAGCGGGTGAGGTGCGCCTGAACGAGACCGGTTTTGTCAGCTACGAGGCGATCGATGACGTCATGCGCGAAGTCTTTGACCTGTTGCCCCGGACAGAGTCAGTAGAACTAAAACGTCGCCCGATTAACGAGGTGAATAGTGAGTTGGTCGAGGAGTCTTGAGGCTGAGGATCCGACGGGCAGGGCACTAGTAGACTGCGGCGTGATTTCCCCAACCACTTGCCGATGCTTAGGGAGCGATGGGGGCAAGGGGGCCAGAGAAACCGGGAGGGTTGTCTTACTTCCGCCGTAGAGCACTAGTTGAACTTGGCGTAAATAAAGCTACCATTTAGAGCCACTCTAGAGGTTCA